>PEAA01000004.1:41325-87398 GCA_002753275.1 Zetaproteobacteria bacterium
GAACAACACCAAATCGTTCAGGAAATCGAATCGCGGTTTTCGGTGGTCGAGAAGATGGAGCAGACCATCGAGGAGAGCCTGCAAAAGGCGGAAGCGCTGCGCCAATCCATCCTCAAGCGCGCCTTCGAGGGCAAGCTGGTGCCCCAAGACCCATCCGACGAACCCGCCGCCGAACTCCTCGCCCGCATCCGCGCCGAGCGTGAGGCCGCAGCTCCAGTCAGGAAGAAAGGGAAGGCTGCATGAGCGAATACTCCGACTATGTGGTATTCGTGGATGAGAGTGGCGATCATGGGCTTGAGACTATTGATCCCGGTTATCCGATGTTTGTTCTTGCCTTCTGCGTTATGCGTAAGGATGACTACATGCAGATGCTTACGCCTGCGATTCAGGCGGTGAAGTTCAAACATTTCGGGCACGACAACATCATTTTGCATGAGCGCGATATTCGAAAAGATGAAAAAGCTTTTTCATCTCTGAAAACCAGGGAGAAGAAAGAGGCGTTTATGAATGACCTGACTCAGATTGTTGCTGATACGCCTTTTTCACTTGTTTGCTGTGCTATCAAGAAGGATCACCTGAAATCCCGCTATTCGGAGCCGGAAAACCCATATCATATTGCACTTGGGTTTGGATTGGAGCGTGTTTTCCACTACCTGAACTCAGTAGGTGCGATTGCTGCAAAAACACACATCATGGTTGAGATGAGAGGTAAGAAGGAAGACGATGAACTGGAGCTAGAGTTTCGACGAGTTTGTGACGGCAATAACTTCATGCGAAAACAGCTCCCGTTTGAAATCGTCTTCATGGATAAGAAGGGTAATTCGGCAGGTTTGCAGTTGGCCGATCTTGTCGCCAGGCCGGTTGGTGTTCATGTACTTCGACCGAATCAAGCCAATCGTGCTTACGATGTTTTGTGTGGAAAGCTGTACAAGAATTCGAGTGGGCGGGTAGATGGTTGGGGTCTGAAATGTTTCCCCTGAAAAAACAAAAGGCCCCGATGCATCCACCGAGACCCTTTGCCGACCGGGAATCCCCAATCCGTAAACTTGATGGTGCAATTGTAGCCGGATCCGAAATATCTGCAAGAAATCCCATGTCGACGAAATCAATTTCGTTAACATCCGGTTTAATAGTGAAGGTGAAAATATGAACGCAGCAACGATTGTTTCCAAGGTCTGGAGCTTCTGTAATGTGCTCCGCGATGCGGGTGTCAGCTATGGCGACTACCTGGAGCAGCTCACCTATCTGATCTTCCTGAAGATGGCGGATGAATACTCCAAGCCGCCATACAGCCGGGATGTCGGTATTCCCGAGCAATACAACTGGACGAGCCTGAAAGCCAAGCGCGGGGCAGAGCTGGAGGTGCATTACATTGAGATGTTGCGCGAACTGGCTAGCAAGCGCGGCATGCTTGGCCAGATATTCACCAAGGCGCAGAACAAGATTCAGGACCCGGCGATGCTCTACCGTGTGATCGAGATGATCGATCAGGAGAAGTGGACGCTGCTTGATGCCGATGTGAAGGGCGAGATCTACGAAGGGCTGCTGGAGAAGAACGCCGAGGATACCAAATCGGGAGCAGGGCAATACTTCACCCCGCGTCCGCTGATCAAGGCGATGGTGGCATGCGTGCGCCCCGAGCCGAAAAAGACGATTGCCGATCCGGCCTGTGGTACCGGCGGCTTTTTCCTCACCGCTTACGACTGGCTGGTGAACAACCACAGCATGAACCGCGAGGAGAAGGAGTTCCTTAAACACGATACCTTCTTCGGCAATGAGATTGTCGCCAATACTCGCCGCATGTGTCTGATGAATATGTTCCTGCACAATATTGGCGAGATTGATGGTGAGTCGATGATCTCCCCGAACGATGCGCTGATTGCTGATGGCGGTACGCGTTTTGACTATGTACTCGCCAATCCACCCTTCGGCAAGAAGAGCAGCATGAGCTCAACCAATGCCGAAGGGGAGATGGAAAAAGAGGATTTCACCTACAACAGGCAGGACTTTTGGGCCAGCGGCTCTAACAAGCAGCTCAACTTCGTGCAGCATATTCGTACGATGATGAAAACCACCGGCAAGGCTGCCGTGGTGGTGCCCGATAATGTGCTTTTCGAGGGCGGTATGGGCGAAACAGTGCGCAGAAAGTTGATGGAGAACACCGAATTGCACACCATCCTGCGACTGCCGACCGGCATCTTCTATGCGCAGGGCGTGAAGGCGAATGTGCTCTTCTTTGACAACCGTGCAGGCGGTAAGGATGCGGCGACCCAAGAGGTGTGGATTTATGATTACAGAACCAATATCCACCACACCCTGAAAAAGAAACCGCTGCGTCTGGAAGATTTGCAGGAGTTCATCGACTGCTACAATCCGTCAAACCGGCATGCCCGCTCCGCTACATGGAACGATGAGAATCCCGAAGGGCGCTGGCGCAAGTTCACCTATGATGAAATTACCGCACGCGACAAGACCAGCCTCGACATCTTCTGGCTGAAAGATAAAAGCCTGACCGATCTCGATAACCTTCCCGACCCGGATGAACTGGCAATGGAGATCGTTGAGAATCTTGAGGCGGGATTGAATAGTTTTCGTGAAATTTTAATGGCGCTCGAATCGGAAGTGTGATGGCATGATCATCAACATTCACTTTTTCAAGTTCGCAGGTGGCCAATAATATGCAAACAGAAACATTATTTGAACAGATCGAACGGTTGCGGATAGCACTTAAAGAGCACAACTATCGCTACTATATCCTTGATGATCCGATTATTGAGGATGCTGAATATGATCGTCTGTTGCGAGTGTTGGCTGCGCTTGAACAGCAATCCTCCGCACCTATTCCATCCGATTCACCGACCCAAACGGTGGGCGCTCCGATCTCTGCAACCTTTACCGAGCGCAAGCATGGAGCGCCACTTCTCTCATTGGCCAATGCCTTTGATGATCATGAGGTGCAAGAGTTTGATCGACGGGTGCGTGATGGCTTGCAAGCCGATGCGGTCGAATATGTGATTGAACCCAAGATTGATGGTTTGGCGGTCAACCTTCGCTATGAGCGGGGTGTTTTGGTATGCGCTGCAACACGGGGGGATGGCACTGTGGGTGAAGATGTCACCGATAATGTGCGCACCATTGCGGATATTCCATGGCAGTTTAAAGCCGATGCTGGAGCTGCCATGCCATTGCCGGAAGTGCTCGAAGTTCGCGGTGAGGTCTATATGTCCAAAGCGGCCTTTTTTGCCTTGAATCAACGCCAGGAGGAGCACGGGCAGAAGTTGTTCGCCAATCCACGCAATGCGGCGGCCGGCTCTCTGCGTCAACTCGATGCCAAAATTACCGCGCAGCGCTCACTCTCCTTTTTTGCCTATGGTGTTGGGCTTGGTGCGGAAGCATTGGCTGATAGCCATGCGCAACTGTTGCAGCAGTTGCATGGATATGGTTTTGCCATTCAAGCCTTTGAACGGGTGAATGGCGCAGCAGCGTTGATGGCATCTTATCAGCAATGGCAAGAGCGCCGTCCCCATTTCCCTTATGAGATTGATGGTCTGGTTTATAAAGTGAATCGTCTTGTTGAGCAGTTGCGCCTGGGGCAAATTGCACGCTCACCGCGCTGGGCCATTGCGCATAAGTTTCCAGCAGAAGAGGTGGAGACGGTGGTTGAAGCGATTGTTTGGCAAGTGGGGCGCACTGGTGTATTGACCCCTGTGGCGGAGATGAGCCCTGTTGCGGTTGGTGGCGTGATGGTTGCGCGGGCGACTTTGCACAACTTTAATGAGTTGCAACGCAAAGATGTTCGTGTGGGTGATCGTGTTGCAATTCGCCGTGCGGGCGATGTGATTCCTGAAGTGGTGCGGGTGATCTTTACCTTGGGGCATGCGCGCGCTGCCAGCGAGACTCTTCCTGTGCAATGTCCTGTTTGTGGTGCCCATGTTGTGCATGTTGAAGGGGAGGCGGCCATTCGGTGTAGTGGCGCGCTCGCTTGCCCTGCGCAGATTAAAGAGGCTTTGAGTCACTTTGTCTCCAGGGGGGCAATGAATATTGAGGGTTTGGGTGCCAAGTTGATCGCGCAATTGGTCGATGCAGGCATGGTGCAATCGGCTGCAGACCTGTATCGGCTTGATTGGACCGTGTTGGCACAGTGGCCTGGGATGGGCATCAAAAAGATTGAGAATTTGCACGCTGCGATTGATGCAAGTAAAAAGTGTACGCTGGCGCATCTATTGTTTGCGCTCGGTATTCGGCAGGTGGGGCAAGCAACTGCCGAGAGTTTGGCTCAGCATTTCTTGACGCTGGAGGCAATTGCCGCGGCGAGTGATGATGCGTTGCAGGAGGTTGCCGATGTTGGTATTGAAGTGGCCAATAGTATTTTGCAATTCTTTTCAGAGGCGCATAATCGTAGGGTGATCGAAGCGCTGTTGCAGTGCGGTGTTGCCCCACAACCTGTTGCAAGGATTGTTGCGCATCATGATCATCCATTGGCTGGAAAAACAGTGGTATTAACAGGGACGCTCACCCAGATTAAGCGGGCACAAGCGACTGAAAAATTGCGTGCATTGGGTGCGAAGCCTGCCTCGGCGGTTTCTGCAAAAACCGATTGGGTCATTGCTGGTGAAGCGGCGGGTTCAAAGTTGAAAAAGGCCGTTGAACTCAATATCCCTATTGTCGATGAGCAGGTGCTGTTGCAGTGGCTCGGGCTGTAGATTGCATTTTTTTTACCGCTGCGGGGCTCTTTTTTTGTGGCTTGAGCTGTTTTTTTACTGAGGCGTTGGCCGCTGATGAGAGGGCCGACCCAGCGATCGTCTCAGCAATTCATGTTACGGGGCTCAAATATTCAAAAGAGGCGTTGATTGTGCGTGAACTCCCTTTTCAAGTGGGGGATTTGTGGCAGGCCTCTTTTGCCGATAGCGGTGAAAAGCGGATACGAAATCTCGCGCTCTTTAGCGAGGTGCATATTACCCCTCCCAATGGGGATGGGGTGGTTGAGATTTTGGCCAAAGATCAGTGGTCGCTTTGGTTGTTGCCAGAGGCAACCCGTGCCGAATCGGGGGCGACTTCGGCGGGCATCGCACTGACAGAACATAATTTGTGGGGATTGCAGCACCAATTGCGTTTGGCAACGCGTTGGAATACGGGAAAAAACTTTTCTAAAAACAGTGGTCATGGTTATCAAGTTTCGTATGTGTGGCGGCGTGTTGGCGATTCAAACTGGAGTATCGATAGCGATTTTCAGCGGGGGACGACGATACAGGATATGTTTCTCAATGGAACCTTTTCCAGCAGTTATACGCAGTTGCAAGATCAAAAAACAGTGGGCGTTGAATATGGTTTTGGCGCTGTTCCCGGTGAGGGTTGGGCGATGCGATGGGCTGTTTCCGATCAGCAAACCTCCTATCGATTGCTGCAAGGGCCGCTGTTAAGCGATGTGCAAAACTACCATCGCAAGTCGATTCTATGGAGCAGTCGCTACCAAAATATTGATGATCATTTAACATGGCGAACGGGGAATATCTTTCAATATCAGATCGATTTGGGTACCCCCTTGCTTGGCTCGACCGATAACATGGTGCAACAGATAGCACTTTATCGTCAATATATTGCCTTGGGAGATCGGGGGGGCGACTCATGGCGTGATCAATCGACGCTGAATTTGCGTGTTAAAGCAGGGATCGCGACGGGAACACTCGTGCATGGTGGGCTTTTTGATATGGGGGGAAAAGATGATATGCGGGGCTATTATCCAGGTGATTTGCAACCTCGGGGATACATATATGGCACCGCTGAATTGCGTACTTTGTTCGAAAGTCAAAGCAATGTGCAGTGGGTCAATTTTATCGATGTGGGCCATCTGCGTCACCATGGGCGTGCGTTGTGGAATCAACCGTTGATTATCGGTGTTGGCACAGGTTTTCGCTGGACGATGCGCTGGCTGGTGGGTGGAACATTGCGTGCTGATGTTGGCTATGGTGCAGCAACCCATCGGTGGCGGTTTCATATCGCCTCAGGGCAGAGTTTTTAGTGCGAAGCGCTGGGCATCTTCTTTTCATCGTGACATTCGCGTTCGCAAAGATGGTTGCCATTGTATTTGTAATAAAATTTAAGCATGAAGGGCGGAATGATGGTGGTGGCCGCAATGGTCACGATCATGACCGCATAGAGTTGTTGATCAAAAATATGAAACATACGCCCAAGTTCTGCAAAAATCAGCCCAACCTCTGCGCGGGGGATCATGGCAATGCCAATGGCAACGCGTTGGTAGATTGACTCTTTCACCAGCAACATCGCCCCTGCAAACTTGCTCAGCATGGCAATGAAAATAAATGCACCTGCCATAGTGAGGGTGGTTTGATCGCTCCAGTTTACTTCGTGAAGATTGAGGGATAGGCCCACCACGACAAAAAAGATGGGGGTGAACAGTTGAATGATCGGTCGGGTGTTGCTGGCAATATGCGCGACAAATTTTTTGTTGGAATGAAACTTAAGGCTGCTACCAAAGGGGAGAAAGAAACTACGGGATAGGGCAAGCCCCGCCGTAAATCCGCCCAGAATGGCTGGCGCACCAATGGCATGCGCCAGCCATGCAAAGGTGAGCACCAACGAGATCACCATCGTGGGGATCAGCCCCGGAATGCGACTTTGATGGCTAAAGTTTCCGATCACGATTGCCATTACTTTTGCGACCAACGGTGCGAGAAGAATAAACAACAGCATGAAAATAAGGACGCGCGAGGCTTCCATAATGTTGATGGCGCCGGATACCGAAAATTGATAGAGAATTGAGAGTAAAATAACCCCCATCACATCATCAATGACTGAGGCGCCTAGAACAATTTGCGCTTCTGGGGATTTGTGCCGATGCAGATCGCGTAACACACGGACGGTGACCCCAATGCTGGTCGCGGTGAGGGTGCCACCAATAAACATGGAGATTAAGGGTGACAAGTGAAAGAGGTAGTAAGCCGTGGCACTACCCAAGACAAAAGGAGCGATAAAACCACCGGTTGCGACGATCATCGCTTTGCCGCTTCGACGGGTGAGCCGCGATATTTCAGTATCCAGCCCGACTTCAAAGAGCAATAAAATCAGTCCAATTTCGGAGAGTGTTTGGATAATATCGTTGAGTTCAACCCAACCTAAGAGGCTTGGTCCCAAGATGACGCCGGCGCTTAGTTCACCGACCACCGATGGCAAGCCCAATCGTGCGGCAATCTCTCCTAAGATTCGCCCAAAAATCAGGATGAGAACAATGGAGAGAAAGATGGTTTCAATAAACATGCCTGGGTTTGTTATGCGGCTTGTATCATCACGGGGATGGGGAAATCGCTATTGTTGACATTGTGCGGCAAGCTGCTGAATCAGCACCAACCCCGTGTAGGGTTTGGGTAAAAAGGCATTGACTTCAATTCCAGATGCTTCGTACTGTTTCAGAACATCTTTGGAATAACCTGTCGAGATAATAATTTTTACATTGGGATTAATTTTGCGTAGACCATGCGCACACTCCAGCCCATTCATTCGTTTCATGGCCATATCAAGAACCACAACATCAATCTTCTCTTGATGTTCTTTGTAGGTTTCAATGCCGGTATCACCATCATCAGCAGTGATACAAATGCCATGATGTTTTTCAATCAACTTTTGTGCAATCATACGGATGCTGGAGGAGTCATCGATGACCAACACTGTTTTGTTGGTAATGTTGGTTTGCGCGATGACTTCTGAAGATGCGCGTTCCTCTTGTTGCAAACTACCTTTTAATACTGGAATACAGACATCGACAATGGTGCCTTTACCAAAAATACTTTGCACAAATAGAAGTCCCGCATGGGTTTGTAAAATACCATAAACGGCGTTCATTCCGAGCCCTTTTGTGTTGGGCTTGGTCGTAAAAAAGGGTTCAAGCAACTTATCAATGGTTCCTTGGGACATCCCACAGCCATTGTCTTTGATACGAATGCGCACAAAATCACCCTCTGCACTATGTTCTGAACGAAACATGGCCCGGCGCATCAGCTGATCTTCAATATGAACAATTTTAGTGGAGAGTAAAATTCGACCTCCACGACGACAATCCTTGATTGCTTCAACCGAGTTGGTGAGCAGGTGGAGAATCATCTGTTCAATTTGAACTTTATCCGCTTCAACCAGTCGTTTTTCGCCATCATCTAAACCAAAGTTGATGGTGACTCCAGGTTCGGCGCTTGCCGCCAAAAAGTGCTCGGCTTGTTCAAGCATGGTATTGATCGCAAAACGCTCGCGTTTGACTTTTCCTTGGTAGCCTGAGTAGTTGAGCATATCGGTGCACAGAGCGGCACCTTGTTGCGAAACATGATGAATGTCATCCAAACTTTGCATGAGTTGTGAGGTATCATCACGGAGGATTTCTACATGCCCCTCGATTGCTGCAAAGAAGTTATTAAAGTCATGGGCAATGCCTTCGGCAAGGGTGCCAAGGGTTTTGATCCGTTCAGATTTTTGCTCTTTTTCGCGTTCAGAAAGCAGGTTTTGGATGTTGCATAGTACATACAAGAATCCCTCGGTTTTGCCATCTTTCATAATACGGGTTAAGGTCAATCCATAGGGGATAATGGTACTGTTTTTATGCGATAGTTTTAATTCGCCATACCACCCTTTACCAGAGCTGATTGCATGACATAGCCCTTTGTAGACAGAGTCAGGATTATTTTTTGCTTTGAGGATCGCGGTGATAGGTTTTTGTAACAAGTCATCAGGCATGTAGGCCGTCGCATAACTAAAGGCCTTATTGATATAGGTAATGTTTCCTTGGGTGTTGGTGATCAAGATGAGTGACTCAATCTGTTCCATGCCATAAATGATATTGCTGCTTTGTTCCACCTTTCTGTTTAAATAGATCATCTTCATGCGTAGCATGTTCAGTTTTTCATTGATCTCAGGTTGATCTTCAATTGCATATTCTGTGTCCAATTTGCCTGCAAGTAAGCAATTTAGCCCCTCGAGAAATTTCTTCTCGAGTTCAGCATTACTTTGACCTGTAAGTTTTCTAAGCACTATTAAACCACCATGTAAATTATGGAAACAATGCTAATCCCCATCGTTCTAATTGCTACAAAAAAGAGAGACCGTCTGGGCTGATGTTCCTGGTGATGCATAACCATTTTCGTTGTTTATATTCACGACATAGGGAAGTTAGGGTATCGTTTGGGGATGTTGAAGCCACTTTTTGAGCAGTTACGCCATGCCTATTTAGAAACAGATGTCGACCAAAAATTGGTGCAAACCTTTGCACTGTATCGTGATTGGCTGGCACTGGAGTCCTCGGATTCGTTGCCTGAGTGCGTCTTGCTTCATGCGGATTATTTCCAAGATGTAGCCGCTATTGATGCGGTGGGCATGCCCAATACCATTGCCGTGGTGCAAGGTGCCAAGGTTGCCAAGCGCGGCGTTGCGACCCGAGAAGGGCGGGCGGCAATGATGCATGCGATTGCCCATATTGAATTTAACGCGATTAATTTGGCGCTTGATGCGATGCAGCGCTTTTCCGATATGCCCATTCAATATTATTGTGATTGGTTGCGGGTGGCAGCTGAGGAGGCGTATCATTTTAGCTTGGTGCGTGGCCATCTACGGTTTTTAGGCGCCGAATATGGTGATTTCCCTGTGCATCGTGGATTGTGGGAGATGTGTGAACGAACAGCGCACGATGTGATGGCACGCATGGCCTTGGTTCCACGGGTTCTTGAAGCGCGAGGATTGGATGTGACGCCTGGGATTCAGAAGAAGTTACAGCAGGCGGGCGACTTCAACGCCGTTAATTTATTGGATATTATTTACCGTGATGAGATTGGCCATGTCGCCATTGGTAACCACTGGTTTCGTGCCTGTTGTGCGCAGCGGGGGCTGGATACGATGGCTGTGTTTGATGCGCTGTTGCAGCAATTTTATCCCAAAGGTTTGATGGGACCATTCAATCTTGAGGCGCGTGAACAAGCTGGTTTTAGTGCATTTGAGATGGCGTTATTTGCGCAGTAATGCCAAGGTTTGATCAAGAGGCCCGCTGTTGATGACATACTTGGCCTCTGCTTGCACCGCAGGTTTGGCATGAAATGCAATACCCATATTGGCGATCGTGAGCATGGGGAGGTCGTTGGCACCATCGCCCAAGGCGACCGTTTGTGACATGGGAATGTGCCATCGCGCAGCTTGTGCGATCAGCGCCTCTTTTTTACTTTGTGCATCGACAATGCTTCCAATGACTTTGCCTGTCAGTTGATTGTTTTCAATGCCCAGAACATTGGCTTGGACAAAATCGAGCCCCAAGCGTGTTTGCAATTTGTCGGTGAAATAGGTGAAGCCTCCTGAGACCAACCCCACTTTCCAGCCATGTTTTTTGACGGTGTTGATGAGATTTTCAGCCCCATCGGTAAGTTGAATGCGCTCCACATAGACCTGTTCCAAGAGGGCGGCATCAAGCCCTTTAAGCAGTGCAACCCGCTCGATCAGCGAGGCAGAAAAATCGAGCTTTCCTTCCATGGCGCGTTGGGTAATAGCGGCAATCTTGCTTTTAATTCCAAGTAGATCGGCAATCTCATCAATACATTCACATTGAATCAGCGTCGAGTCCATGTCCATAAAGAGAATGCCTGGTTCTGCTAAAGTAGGGGGAAGGGTTGAATTGATCATGACGCCGAACTCTCAATGAGTTCATCAAGAAAGGCAATGCAGCGGGTTATTCGATCATGGATGGTGACACTTTTTTCAAAGCAGAGGGTCAACTGACCATTCGGTGTTAAACGGAATTGCTCCGGTTGCTGCTGTACGCGAACAAAGAGTTCAGCGGGATTGATGGGGGATTTTTCGGTAAAGGTTAAGCGTAGCCCATGCTTGGTGGCATCGATATGGTAAATGTGCATTTTGGCGGCACGCCAGCGTACACGGGCATATTCAAGGGCCAATTGCGCTTCGTTTGGTAGTGTGCCAAAGCGATCCATCATCTCATCAAAGAGCTGTTCGATATGTTGATCACTCTTCGACTTAGCCAAACGACGGTAGATGGTGAGTCGTTCGCCAATTTGAGGGATATAGTCGGCAGGGAGCATGGTGTTTCCACCCAGGTGCAGCTCGACCCTGTGGTGAATGATACTCGACTCACCTTTGGCTTCACTAACCGCTTTAGAGAGCATATCAAGATACATATCAAGCCCAATGGCATCGATTTGACCACTTTGCTCTGCGCCCAGAAGATTGCCTGCACCACGAATCTCCATATCTTGGCGCGCAAGCTGAAAGCCTGAGCCAAGTTGCGTATGTTCGGCAATGGCATGCAGCCGCTCTTTGGCATCGGCGGTCATGCTGCGCGCATCGGGAGTGAATAGGTAGGCGTAGGCTTGATGATGGCTGCGACCCACACGGCCACGAATCTGATGCAGTTGCGAAAGCCCAAGCAGATCTGCGCGCTCGACAATCAGTGTATTGGCATTGGAGACATCCAGCCCCGACTCCACAATGGTGGTACAGACGAGAATATGGAGGCGGCCTTCATAAAAATCGATCATCTGTTTATCGAGTTGTGCGGGCGTCATTTGCCCATGGGCAACGCCAATCTCAGCTTCGGGAAGTTCGCTGCGTAAACGGGTTGCAATGCGTTCGATGCTCTGTACATGGTTATGCAGATAGTAAACCTGTCCGCCGCGGTAGAGTTCACGGCGAATAGCTTCGACCGCCAAGTGAATATTGAAGGGGGCGACCATGGTACGGATTGCTTCCCGCTCCGCCGGGGGGGTACTGATAATTGAGACGGTGCGCAGCCCTGAAAGTGTTTGATGAAGGGTGCGAGGAATCGGCGTGGCGGTCAGGGTTAAGAGATCAATGCCACCATGCATTTTTTTCAAGCGCTCTTTATCTTTGACGCCAAAACGCTGTTCCTCATCAATGACCACCATGCCGAGATCGAGAAACTCAAAGGTATCTGAAAGCAAGCGATGGGTGCCGATGACAATTTGCACTTCGCCATGTCGCATGGCATGGGCGATACGATCGGCCTCTTTTTTACTTTGCAAGCGTGAGAGCAGGGCAATGTTGAGTTCCGTGCCACTGAAACGCTCGACAAAATTGGCATAATGTTGGTTGGCAAGAACCGTGGTGGGGGCAAGGACCGCAACCTGTTTGCCAGCCTGAGCGACCATGAAAATCGCGCGCATGGCGATTTCTGTTTTACCAAAACCTACATCGCCACAAATGACACGATCCATCGGTTTGTCCATGGCTAGATCATCAATAATTTGTGCAATGGCATCCATTTGATCCTGGGTCTCATCAAAGGGAAATTTAGCGGCAAAGGTTTCATAGGCGCGTAGTGATTCACCTTGTAACGCATAGGGGCTACGGCGGCAACGGCTACGCAGCGCATCGACATCAATCAGCTCATGAGCCATGGCGAGCAGATCGTGTTGAACACGCTCACGCATTTTGCTCCATTTTTGTGTGCCGAGTTTGTTGAGTGTCGGTGATTTTTCACCACTGTAGCGATGCAGACGATCCAGTTCTTCAACGGGAACATAGATGCTGGTTGCATCAGCATATTCAATGTGAAGAAAGTCTGCATGGCTATCTTCATCGACTTCGATCGATTCGAGCCCCAAATAGCGACCAATGCCATGATCTTCATGGACAATGGCATCGCCGACTTTAAGCTCTTGTAAGCTGGAGAAGATATCAGCTTTGGCGACAGACTTTCCTTTGCCCCGTTTGCGAGGCAAGGGTTGCCCCAATATTTCACGCCCTGTAAGAATGAGCAGTTTTTGATCTTTAATGGCAAGCCCTTGATCGAGAAAGCCAAGGGTTGTTGCGATCGTTTGTGATGTCGAGGGGTGCCAACTTGCAATGGTCGCAATGGTATCGGTGAGCGAAGCGCAGCTGTTGCGCATTCGCTCTTGCTGACCCGGGCCGTGGGCAACAAGGAGAATCCGCCAGCCTTGGTTGATAAAATCGTGCAGTTGCTGGCGCAATTGATCGTGGGGTTTCTGCCCTTGCAAGGCCATCAATGATGGTGCGGGTGCAAGTGTTTTTAATGGCGTAAAGGGTTGTGCAGTGATGGGGGTGTCTATGGCGAATAGCTCTTGCGGGCTCACCACCGGTTCACCACTGAGTTTGATCATCTCAAATTGATTGCGAACCTGTTCTGAAAATTGTTGGCGCAGATCATTGATATTTTCACTGCTGAGAATTTCTGTTTGTTCATTGAGATAGGCTTTGAGCAATACCGTGCGCGGATAGGTGAGGGGAAGCAATGACTCAATGCCGGGGTGGGGGCGGCCTGCTTGCACAGATTTGAGCATGGGGTGTTGCCGGTGTTGTGGAAAGCGGGCTAAAAAAGCGGCAGAAAACTGTTTTTGCCCCGCTTCATCCAAAATGACTTCGCGCACTGGAACTGAGGTGAAGTGGGTAAGCGGAGTGGTGGAGCGTTGTGTTTCGACATCGAAACGGCGGATCGATTCAATTTCATCGCCAAAAAGGTCGAGGCGTAGTGGCGTATCTTCTGTGGCGGGCCAAATATCGAGAAGGCCGCCGCGCAGTGCAAACTCTCCTGCAGCCAATACGCGCTCAGATGGCTGCATGCCCGCTTCGGTCAGTTGATGGCTCAGTGCCGCAATATCAAGGGTATCTCCAACCTTGAGTTGCCAAACATGCGCACGAATAATCTCAGGAGGAATCAGGCGCTGCGTCCAGGCGGGAAGGGAGGTTAGTAAAATTCCGCAAGGGTTGGGGCTGTTCAGCAACCGTTGCAGCGTTGCAAAGCGTTCACCAATAATGGCGTGATGGGGGGATATGCGGTCGTAAGGCAACACCTCCCATGCGGGGAAGCGCCATAAACGCTCGGGAGTCTCTTGTAAAAAGAATGATAGCTCTTCAGAGAGTTGCCGATAGGTGCGTACATCAGGTGCAATATAAACCGTAAGTGACGATTGTTGAGCCATTTGAGCCAGCGTGTAGGCGGTGCCAATTGCATCAGTAGATGGTGGTTGGGTTGGAGGAGAGTGTTCAATGGTTGCAGTCATGGGTTGGCAATGATGCCGAAATCATCGCCATAGTGCCACATGACTTACGGTTGATTTACGCGGGTGATGGTTCATATTTCATCAATATTAAAAAAGTTGGATCAATTGGGGTGATATGCATGAACAATGAACAGGAGAAGCTGGTGGGCCATCATCAAGGAGAAGATCAAAAAGGTGTGGATGGCGTACGCTATATTATTGCTGTCGCCTCGGGGAAAGGCGGTGTAGGTAAATCGACCACCGCTGTTAATTTGGCCATTGCGATGGCACAAAGCGGCGCCAAAGTAGGGTTGCTGGATGCCGATATTTATGGCCCCTCAATTCCGTTAATGATGGGGCTTGCAGGGCGTAAACCTAAAGTCGATAGTCAATCCAAAGTGATTGAACCCCTTGAGAATTTTGGCGTGAAAACCATGTCGATTGGTTATATGATCAGTGAAGAGCAGGCGATGATTTGGCGTGGTCCGATCGTCTCGGGTGCGATCATGCAGCTGTTGAATGATGTGGCGTGGGGAGCGCTCGATTATCTCTTTATTGATATGCCTCCGGGGACGGGGGATATCCATTTGACCTTGGCACAAAAAGTGAAATTGTCGGCAGCGATTGTGGTGACCACTCCGCAAGACATTGCGTTGGCGGATTGTCGCAAAGGGATAACAATGTTTGATAAAGTTCATGTTCCTACACTGGGAATTGTCGAAAATATGAGCATGTTTATCTGCCCGCATTGTCAGGGTGAAACCAATATCTTTGATCATGGTGGTGCGATGCGTTTGGCGACAGAGCAGAAGGTCGATCTCTTGGCGCAAATTCCGCTTGAGTTGGCCATTCGTGAGGCCGCAGATCAAGGCGCACCGTTGGCGATTATGCAGCCCGATTCAACCTCTGCGCAAACCTATCAGCAGTTGGCGAAGCAGGTTCAGGAGAAGATGGCTCTATTGAGCCGAAGAAAAATTTCGATTCCGATTATGCAGGAATAGAAGAATCAATGTAAATCGCGAACGCTGTTAAGGATGTGTTGATTGACTCATCGACAGATTCTCTGAGCTTGAAATTTGCAAGGCTCAGAATCAAGCATCATTCCTTTGATGTTCGACAACAGCATTAATCTTTTACCTCTGAGTCTATCAGGTGAATATCGACTTCAACGCTTACTTTTTGATTCGCCGCTCCCCGAAAAATACCACGGTTGGGAGGGACATCGAAATAATCGCGACCGATAGCGGTGCGAATATATTGCCAGTCAACGAGTTTACGGTTGGTCGGGTCGACGCCAACCCATCCATAATTTTCATGCCATGCCTGTACCCAAGCATGGGTGGCTGCTGCGCCGCGTAGATGCTCGCCTATTTGATTATTCACAGGGTCAAAAATATATCCACTAATGTAACGGGCAGGAATATGATGATGGCGAAGTATGCCAATCATTGCATGGGCCATATCCTGACAAACACCGCCACCCTGTTCGAAGAGCGTTTTGGGACTTGAGTGTACATGGGTCACATCAGGGTCATAGCGGAAATTTTCAAAGAAGTAGCAGGCCAATTGATACAGGCTTTGGCTAAATTCAATCTCATCGCTATTCATGCTGAGGTTAAGAGGAAGTTGAAGTTTCCCATATTCACTGAGTTCAGGGACACCGGGAGACCACTGTAGGAATTCTTGCCATCGTTCTGTGTAGGGTCGAGGGTCGGGAGCAGATTCAGGGCCACAACTGATCGCATTGGTGGTTTCTACTATCGAGGTCGAGATAATTTCTAGACTGTCGTGAGGCTCGAGTAGGTTGAAATGGGTGACTAAATTTCCGAAATGGTCGCGATGCTCTTTGATTTTACGCTGTGGAGAGATCTTTAGTGTATGGTTCAAGATCCGCTGTAGCCCTGTATCAATGGGAGACATGCGTAGTTCGACATGTGAATCGATGACCGGCTCATCGTATTGAATATAGGTTTTGTGGCGGACTTTTAGGGTAACATGATCGCCTTCAAAAAGTTTCATGGCTGGCTCCTCTTGAGGAAAAATGGGTTCGCATCTGTTGTTGCTGAGGGATTTGCACGCGTAGCAGATGCGCTTGATCATCGGTTAGGTTCACGGTGACGGAATCAAAAAATCCTGCGCGTATCATCGTGTCCAGTTTTCCGCAGCGCTCGCTCACCTCTTCACTCAGGTATTTTTGTATTCCCATGGCGATGATCTCTTCACTGGCAGCCCCACCTCGGAGGTCATCCAAGAACACCTCTGTGAAGCGGTAGACGGTGAATTGCTCTTCATTGGACATTCCAATCGCGCGTAAGGCTTGAAATACTTCATGAATGCAGTAATGCAGAGAGCGGGGGAAGCTAGGGTTGAGCATCAGTAACTTGATGACACGGGAAGGTTCGATTCTCGCTTGATAGAGGCGACGGTATGCCTCATATCCAGAGACAGAGCGGAGCAGAGCTTGCCATTGATGAAGATCAAGCGGGCTACCGATATCTGCAGTCGCGGGTAAAAGAAGATGGTACTTGATTTGTAAAATGCGTTGGGTCATACGGCCGCGTTCGAGGGCATAACCCAATCGCATGAATTGCCATGCGTCGCCACGCACCATGGTATTGTGGGCAAGGCCATGGAATGCGTTGGCAAATATATGCACTTTCTCAATAAATGCCATCCAGTCATGGAGTTGGTTAGAGGCAAACTCTTTTTCCATATCATGGTAGAATAGATTGATATGGAGCCAGAGCTCTTCAGAGATCAGTTCGCGGACAGATCGCGCGATTTCTCGCGCTTGCAGTACACAGGCACGAACGCTGTAGGGATTGTGGCTGTCGATCAGCAGTAATCGGACGACATTTCCTTCATTGACTTCGCCAAAATTTGTTTCGAAATGTTCACGATTGTGGGTGATTTCGAGTACGGGAGACCATACATCCAAGTCTGAGAATACCTGCTGCTCGACGCTCATGCGGCTGTTTACACCAAGAATTCGGGCAATGTTTTCGGTGCGCTCAATTAGAAAACCTAGTTGATAGAGGGTTTGGGCGGTTCGACTAAGCATGTTGTTGACCTCCATCTGGGTAGAGTACCCAGGTGTCTTTACTGCCACCGCCCTGCGATGAGTTGACGACCAAGCTGCCTTGACGCAGGGCTACACGGGTTAGACCGCCGGAGAGAACCTTGACTGCACCATCGGCACCGCAGACGGCAAATGGGCGTAGGTCGATGTGGCGTGCATAGAACCCTTTTTGCCCATCTTGATCGAGAAAACTGGGGTGGGTCGATAACTGCTGGATAGGTTGGGCAATATAGTGGGTTGGCTCTGCTTTTAGACGCCTTCTAAATTCAGAAATTTCCTCTTTTGTTGCATGTGAACCGACAAGTAAACCATAACCACCGGAGGCATCAGTGGGTTTGATGACCAGTTTTTCAATATGATCAATCATATATGCCAGATCGTCTGGCTTGGCACCAAGATAGGTTGGAACAATAGGTAATATTGGATCTTCACCGAGATAATAACGGATGATATCGGGTGTGTAGGCGTAGAGCGCCTTGTCATCGGCAACACCATTTCCAGGGGCATTGGCGAGCGTTACATTGCCGGAACGGTATGCATGCATTAATCCCGGTACGCCAAGCATGGAGTCTGGGCGAAATACCAACGGGTCAATAAATTCAGTGTCCAAGCGTAAATAGAGTACATCGATGCGTTTGAGACCACGGGTACTTTTCATGTAGAGAATATCATCATGAACCATCATATCACGACCTTCGACAAGCTCAGCCCCCATCTGTGAGGCGAGAAAGGCATGTTCAAAATAGGCCGAGTTGTAGATGCCGGGGGTGAGTAGCGCAACACACGGTTTGTCCAATGGCGAGAACGATGCGAGCGCTTCAAATAACATTTGTGGATATTGACTGACAGGACGAACACGATGACGATTAAGTAGTTCGGGCATGATGCGGCTAGAAACCATACGATTCTCAACGACATAGGATACGCCAGAAGGACAGCGTAGGTTGTCTTCCAGCACCATGTATTCGCCCGTTTGATTGCGAATTAAATCAATGCCAGAAATTTGCACATGGATGCCACCCACAGGGTTTAAGCCACTCATTTCGCGGCAGTAGAGATTTGATCCAAGGATTTGAGCTGCTGGGATGCGTCGATCTCGAAGAATTTTTTGTCCATGATAAATATCTTCGAGAAATAGATTCATGGCAGTGACGCGTTGAATAATCCCCGCTTCGATCCGTTGCCACTCTTGGGCATCAATGAGTCTTGGCATGAGATCATAGGGGAAAATTTTTTCTGTGCCACGCGCATCTGAGTAAACGGTAAAGGTGACACCTTGATTGAGCAATGATAAATCAGCACTTTGCTGCATGTGTTCGATACCTGCAACCTGATTGCTGGACATATGCGCGCATACGGTTTCATAAAGGGGGCGAATATCTCCTTTGGCATCAAAAACCTCGTCATAGGGCGCTGCATCTGTTTGATTGAACATGCCTCTCTCCTGCATCTGTTTGCACTGTTTAAAGCAAACATTATGCCATAATTAGAGTGGTAAGAATCGAATGTTTTTCGCTTATTTATAGAATGATTGATATCTAGTGATTAAAAAGAAGGCATTAAATGCTTTAAAATAAGCGTTAAGGTGAAAGCGGTCAAAACAGGCAGTTGATGGTTGTTCAGAGGGTTGCAACAGCGTGGTGATTGAGAGAATGGGTGAATCAAAAAAGAGGCCTCTTGATGGCGTTAAGAGGCCTCTTGAAGTTGATACTTACTCAAGTGACTTGGCCTGTGCATTGGCATTGCCAATATAGGTTGCAGGGGTCAGTGATAACAGTTCTGCCTTGGCATCTGCGGGGATTTCTAAGGTTTCAATGAATGTTCGAAGCGTTTCAGGGGTGATTCCCTTGCCGCGGGTAAGTGCTTTCATCTGCTCGTATGGATTAGCAAGACCATAACGGCGCATCACTGTTTGCACAGCTTCGCCAAGAACTTCCCAACTTTGGTCAAGATCGTGTAGAAGCGCAGCTTGATTGAGTTCTAGTTTGCTCAATCCACGCTCAAGTGATGTATACGCCAGGAGACTGTAGCCAAAACCGACCCCCAAGTTGCGTAACACCGTTGAGTCGGTTAAATCCCTCTGCCAGCGTGAAATGGGTAGTTTTTCAGCCAAGTGGTGCAGCATGGCATTGGCAAGCCCTAGGTTGCCTTCTGCATTTTCAAAATCGATGGGGTTCACTTTGTGCGGCATCGTGGAGGAGCCGACTTCTCCGGCAATGACGCGCTGTTTAAAGTAACCCACGGAGATATAACTCCAAATGTCACGGCTAAAATCGATGAGGATGGTGTTGAAGCGACCCACTGCTTGATTGAGCTCCGCAATGTAGTCATGGGGCTCAATTTGGGTGGTATAAGGGTTCCATGAGAGACCCAATGATGCAACAAATTGTTCCGCTGTTTCCTGCCAATCAATGTTTGGATAGGAGATTAGATGGGCATTGTAATTCCCCACTGCACCATTGATTTTTCCAAGCATCGGCACGGCGGTAATAAGATCGATTTGGCGCTGCATGCGGTAGACGACATTGGCCCATTCCTTGCCCATGGTTGTTGGGCTAGCAGTTTGTCCGTGAGTGCGTGAAAGCATGGATTCATTACACATGGAGTGTGCCATGGTACGCATGGTGATAAGGGTGCGTGTCATGGTGGGCAATATCACCGATTCACGCGCCTCTTTAAGCATCAAGGCATAGGATAAATTATTGATATCTTCGGATGTACAAGCAAAATGAAAGAACTCCGCAATAGATTTTAATTCGTGGTTCTTTGCAATACGCTCTTTGAGAAAGTATTCGACCGCTTTGACATCGTGGTTGGTTGTGGCTTCAATATCTTTAACGCGCTGTGCATCAGACTCTGAAAATTGATCAATCATGGCATTGAGCTCGGCATGGGTGGCTTGAGAAAATGGTGGAACCTCATGAATTCCATCATGTTTGCTCAGCATCTGTAACCATCGAATTTCGACGGTGACCCGCGCTTTGATTAATCCATACTCGCTAAAAATAGGGCGCAAATCTGCGACCTTAGAAGCATAACGACCATCCAATGGGGATAGTGCAGTTAACGCTGAAAGTGTGTTCATGAAAAACTCCGATAGCTATTTATATTGAGAATTGCTCCCCAGAACAAGAGATGAGGTGATTATTTGTTATGGGCAATATCACCATGCATATTGAGCAATTGAATATCTTGGCGACCAGGCCAAACCAACATGACATTGACCAATACATCATCAATATAGAGCTCACAACGCATGATTAGTTGCTGTGACATACAGATGAGCGTTCCTTGAACAAAGAGTGGCAGCCCAATGTGCATTGATGGATCAGCATCGCTCATGCGAACTTTTACCATGCCGCAGACGATATTTGAAATTTCACCAAAAGCATCCAAAACATCATCATCACTGAGTTCTTCTTCTTCGCCAACCATGCCTAAAAACATGGCGCATAATTTGCGCGTATTCTCTTTGTTGGCGAGCAGCCCCGCTTCAAAACCATAGCCATCACCAAGAACGGAAATGTATGAGCCAAGGGTATCATTCCCCTCGATTCTTGCATCTTTTTTGATTTCACCAATTTTAAAATTATCGGTAAAAAGAGCCTGTTCAGCAAAATCCCGAACGGCCATAACGGTTAAATCAAGCCAACCGCGCGCCTCGGACTCTTCAACGATGGGTGCAGACATGTTCCCTCCTGATCACGGGCAATTTGAAATATGCTTTTATCTTTGTGGCGATCATTGGAAAAATATGTTGATTTGTAAAGTGTTTAAATTGAATTTTTTCCGATGAATAGTCCATGCTTTTATGGTGCATGGTGACGGTTACGCCATTTGCGAATAATAAGAAATCGCCAAACAAGGCGAATGAAAATGTAGCTGATAATTGAGCTGCCGATACCGATAATTGCACAGCCCAATAAAAAAGGTGGCCAGATCACCTCCATGCTATCGACAAACCATTGCCAAGAGACATCTGTTGGAACATGCGGCTGATTTTCAGGTAAAAACCAGGCTCCAAGAAGATACGCTCCGTAAAACATCGGCGGCATGGTGAAGGGGTTGGTGATCCAAACAAGCGCAATGGAGATTGGCAAATTGGCTTGGAAAATAATGGCACCCGCGGCGGCCAAAACCATTTGAAACGGGACAGGAACCCATGCGAAAAACATGCCGATCCAGAAGGCTTTAGCGACAGAACGACGGTTGAGATACCAGAGACCAGGGTTGGTTAAAAAGCTGCCAAAAAAGCGAAGATGTTTGTGTGATCGGATTTTTTCCGGATCAGGCATCCATCGTTGTATGTATCGCTTTGGCATGGGGTGTTTATTCCATGCGGGGAAAGATGGGGGTGGGCGCTAGGCATGTGTCACCCGCTTTGACTTTTCCCCAACCGCCGACATCATGAAAATTGAGATGAATGTTCTCAGGGTTGATCGTAAGGATTTGTTCAAGCATCGCCAACGATTTGTTGGGCATGAAGGGGTGAAGTTGTACGGCGACCAGCCGCAACATTTCAACCAAGTGGTAAAGTACGGTGTTGAGCCTTGCCTCATTGCCATCTTTGGCCAGAGCCCATGGGGTATTCTCTTCAATATAACGGTTGCCATGACGAACGACAATGCTGATGCGTTCGATGGCCAGATGAAACGCCTGTTTGGAGAGATGTTGGTCGACTTCGCGTTGCATCGCTTCAACATCGGCAATCAGGGCACGGTCACACGCCTCTTCAGTTTGAGACTCAGGCACAATGGAGTTGCGATACTTTTTAAGCATGGCCAGTGAACGGTTAAGCAGGTTGCCAATGTCATTGGCCAGTTCGGAGTTGTAGCGCATTTTCAAGGCGTCGTAAGAGAAGTCACCATCGGCACCAAAGGGGACTTCGCGTAGCAGGAAGTAGCGCAATACATCGGCTTCGTAGTGCGCCAAAAGATCACTCGGACGCAGTGCATTTCCTTTGGATTTGGACATTTTTTCACCTTCCACAGTCCACCAGCCGTGGGCAAAAATACGCTTGGGTAGGGGGAGATCAGCAGCCATCAACATGCATGGCCAATAAACGGCATGGAAGCGCAAAATATCTTTGCCGATCAGGTGAAGATCTGCAGGCCAATAGGGGGATTGATCGTGTTCGGGCATTCCCAGCACGGTGAGGTAGTTGGTGAGGGCATCGATCCAAACATAGATCACATGGGCATCATCATCGGGAACAGGGACGCCCCACGAGAATGTGGTGCGTGAAACGGAGAGATCACGCAGCCCCGATTCGACAAAACGAAGCACTTCGTTGCGGCGTGATTCTGGCGCAATAAAATCAGGATGGTTACGAATATGTTCAAGCAGAGGCTCTTGGTATTGGCTTAAACGGAAAAAGTAGGACTCTTCCTGAACCTTTTCGACGCTTCGCTTACAATCAGGACATTTTTTATCTTCCAAACATTCGGCATCGTTGAGTTGCGTTTCAGTCCAGAATGTTTCACACGGGACGCAGTACCACCCTTCGTAGATATCTTTATAAATGGCGCCCGCTGCGCATAATTTTTTCCACATGGCATGGACAGCCTGGTGGTGGCGTGGCTCAGATGTGCGAATGAAATCCGTGTTGGTAATGGCAAGTTCTGGCCAGAGTTGTTGGTAGCGAGAGACTACTTTATCTGCCAATTCAATGGGTTGGATGTTTTGTGCTTCGGCGGCTTGCTGCACCTTTTGCCCATGCTCATCAACGCCCGTTAAAAAGAATACATCTTCATTCATCAATCGATGGTGACGCGCCAATACATCCGCTGCAATGGTGGTGTAAATGTGGCCAAGGTGGGGCTCATCATTGACATAGTAAATGGGGGTTGTGACATAGTACGGCGTGGATGGCATGGGTGAGAAGATCCTTTTCAACAAACAGTGCCCCAAGCATAGCGTAGTTCGCAATGAAAAACAGGGGCCGAATTGGCCCCCTGTCTTTTTTTATCAACAATGGTGTATCGGGAGCTCTTTAGAAGCCAACCTGCAACAGCAATTTGGCTTGACGATCTGCATAACCTTTCTTGAAACCTGCCAATGTGGAACCATTCAACTGGTTTGCATCCTTGGTTGCGATGACATAGTTAAACTGCATGCGTGCACGCGCAGGGTTTTCAGGGTAGATCGCAGCATTGAAACCAAAAATAGCGTTGTTCGCTTTAAGGTTTTTAACTGCAGGAGCGTCTTTATAAAAAGTCTGTTCCCATTTGGTGACGAAATCAATCTGTTCAGAGAGTGGAAGGAGTAATTGTGTATAGTAAACGGTTGTCTTGCGAGAGAACTGTTTGCCCTGCATCCACTCAGCTTTGACACTGGCGACATCGAAATCGAGATGCGCAGCGGCATAGATCGCTGCATAGTTGCCTTTTGCAGCGGTGTTCGCAGAGTTGGTTTCAAGCATTTGACCCGCTTCTACATGAACCATGTCGTTTAATGTGTCGAGGGTGATACGGCCAGAGAAGAGCTCATCTTTGCCCAATTTGCTTGAGGTGTAGGCTACTGTGTCGCCACGCGCTCCTGCATTGAACATACCCATGTCATAGCCTAAGCCTGTTCCGGCAATGTTTTTGCCTGAAACCATCAAGCCGATGCCACGGTTTGGAATGACATTGCCGACCATGCCATAGTTGATGACATCAAGGTTGGATGCGGCGGTGTTGTATTCCATACTGAAGGGGGCTTTGAATTGACCCACAGACAATTTCAATTCAGGCAAGAAGGTATAAGAGATCTTGGCATCTTGAATCAGATTTCCTGATGTGTTTGAATTTGGAGTCGTTGTTGGGTTGTTAAGTTCAAGTTGAAGGAAATAGCTGATGTTTTCATCGATACTGCCTTTGACGCCAAAACGAACGCGGTCAAAGTTGTAGTTTTTTTGCACTGTTTTGCTGCCGAAAGTGCCTGTAAATTGGGTGAAGCCGAAAGGTTTGATGTTGGGTTCGCTGGCTTCAGCTGTTGTGGTGGCAACCATGGCCAGTGATGAAGAGAGGGCAATGCCCAATGCGCGTAAATTGCGCGAAGTGTTGCTTGTCATTATGATAGAATACCTTGTAAATAAATTACCCACTTTGGCTGTGATACAGCGTTGGCGCGAGGGTCGCGAATTATCGTGGTTATGTTTCCAGTCGCAATCCATTTCGTTTAAGGGTGTGTCATTTTGTGTCATCATGGTGACACATTTCTGTGCCTTATCGCATAAGATTCAGGAAAAATCGTTGTCGGTAATCATCTCTTGCCCGATGCGTAGCGCTGTTTCATTATCACATAGCTTGTTGATGAGCGCAAGAGAAAATAGGAGCGCGGTTCCTGGGCCTTGGCTGGTTAGAATATTACCATCTTCGATGACGCGGGCTGTTTCAAAAAGGATGGTTGCATCAACTGATAAAATTTTTTCTTTCATCGATGGGTAGGCGGTGATTTTTTTGCCATGCAATAAGCCGAAGGAGGCAAGAGCAAACGGGGCAGCACAGATGGCGGCAAGGGTGCGTTGTTGGTTGTGAAAATAGCTGCAAGCACGCTTCACATCGGCACTCTCAGCCAGTAAAAAGGCGTTGGGAACACCGCCAGGAAGTATAATGGCATCCCAATAGTGATCTACCACATGGGCAAATATCGCATCGGCGATCAGTGGAATGTTGGAGCGGCCGATAACGGTTTTTTCAGTGCCAATGCTGGCCATACACACCTCGATCTCTGCGCGGCGCAAAGTGTCGACAATGGTGATCAGTTCAATCTCTTCGACACCTTCAGTAAAGGGAACAATAACTTTGATCATGATCGACTCCAGTGTGGGGGGAATTCGCCACCGGCAGCCCATTGGATGGCGTGTTGCATGTGGGTGAGGACGCTCTGCTCGCGATTATCGATGATGCCATTAATGATGCGTGCAAAATCCTCATCGAGATTTGAGAGCTTGGCAACGGTTTGGCGTGGGTAAGGTTCGTGATTGCTGTCATCGTACTGAACCATATCTAGGCGTTCGCCTGTTTGCATGGCGATCAATTTTTGCCGGTCAGCATAAAGTTCAGGTTCACCCTCAGCCCCCATGAAAATGAGTGAACGCGGCTGTTGCAGACGATGGTTAACATCGGCTAAGCGCATCACATAAGGTGTGTGAAATACACCATTGATTTGACCCGAACAGTTTAATGGGTTGAGTAAACGCGCCACAGAGTTGGCAAAGGTGCGTACCCCCAGTTTTTGACGCAACTGAATCAAGCGGTAAAGAGCAGGGCAACTCTCAGCAAGATCGAGGTAGGTGATCTTTTCTTGCTGCATCAGGTCATGGGCATGGTGAATGGAGGTGGCGCGTTGAACCTGGCTATGCTTTTTTAACAAGTCCCAAGCGGATCGACGCCCTTCAATGTGCTCCATTCCATGAATGAGTATGGGGATTTTATGTTGCTCGGAGGCACGAATCGCTGCAATCAAATGGAGTGCGGTAGCGCGCTGTTTTCCCGCAAAACAGGGGATTTCAACGCTACTGTTAGGTGCGCGTTGCGGTTGATATCCAAGGCAGAAGCTTCTGGCAGCCTTGGTGAATCCTGCAAGTTCTTCCGCTGATTCGCCCTTCATTCGTTGGGCAATCAGAAAAGCGCCCAACTGCAAGGGGTCGGCATCGTTTTGCAACAGCTCCGAGAAAAGGTTTTTGGCCTCTTCTTGATTAAGAAACTCAGCACCATGCTTGCCACGGGCAATGCGCCCAAGAAGGTTAGGGATGGTTATATGATGCGGCATCGTCTGTATGAAAGGGAAGCAGGATTAAAGACGCTGATCCATGCCAATCAGTTGGAATAGCTCCAATCGGGCAGAGGGATTGTTTAAAAAGGTTCCCGTTAATTTGGATGTAGTGGTCCAAGCGTTGGCCTTTTTAATGCCACGGTGGCACATGCAGAAGTGTTGGCACTGAATAATCACCGCAACGCCTGAGGGTTGTAGAACCTCTTCAATCGCTTGCGCAATTTGCATGGTCAGTTTCTCTTGTACTTGCAGGCGGCGAGCAAAACCTTCCACCACACGGGCCAGTTTGGACAAGCCAACCACGCGGCCATTGGCGATATAGGCGACATGCGCTTTGCCGACAAAGGGGGCAAGGTGGTGCTCGCAGTGGCTGTGGAGATCAATGTCGGAGACCAAGACCATCTCATCATAGCCCTCTACCTCTTCGAAGGTTTTGAGCAGATGTTGTTTTGGATCTTCGTTGTATCCTTTGAAATATTCACCAAAGGCTTTGAGTACCCGTTTCGGAGTTTCTTGCAATCCTTCGCGCTCGGGATCGTCGCCGGTAAATTTGAGTAGTGCCTTAACATGAGCCATTGCGGCAATATTTTCTGGGTCGTGAATGTCAAACTCCGGTTTAGTCATCACCACTTCCTCCTTTGCGTTTCATTCCCATCAGTTGTGCTGTGATAAACGCATCGATATCGCCATCAAGAAATGCTTGTGTGTTTCCTGTCTCCATGCCCGTGCGTAGATCTTTGATACGGGATTGATCCAAGACATAGGAGCGTATTTGATTGCCCCAACCAATGTCAACCTTGCTATCTTCAAGGGCTTGTTTTTCTGCATTCTGTTTTTCAATTTCATACTCATAGATACGAGCTTTGAGCATCTTCCATGCGGTTGCACGGTTTTTATGTTGTGAACGGTCATTTTGGCACTGTACGACAATCCCTGTTGGAATATGGGTTAAACGCACGGCAGAATCAGTTTTGTTGATATGTTGTCCTCCGGCGCCCGAAGCACGGTAGGTGTCAGTGCGAACATCGGCTTCATTGATGTCGACTTCAATGTCGCGTTCAATGTCGGGGTAGGCAAAAAGCGAGGCAAAAGAGGTATGCCGACGATTGCCTGAGTCAAAAGGAGATTTACGCACCAATCGGTGTACCCCCATTTCAGCCTTGAGAAAACCATACGCATATTCACCTTTGATGGAGATCGTTGCCGATTTGATTCCTGCTTCATCCCCTGCGGAGCACTCCATAAGTTCTGTTTTGAATCCTTTACGCTCGGCCCAGCGCAAGTACATGCGCAGCAGCATCTCTGACCAGTCACACGCTTCTGTGCCGCCAGCACCTGCGTGAATATCGACAAAGGCACTTTCGCTATCCATTTCACCGCCAAGCATTTGCGCCAACTCGAGGGCTTCAATTTCACTTTGCACGCCGTCCAGGCCTTGCACAGCTTCCATCTGCATCTCTTGATCGCGCTCTTCACTGGCCATTTCAAAAAGGGTGCTCTGCTCATCGAGATCGTCGGCAGCACGATGAAAGTTCTTTAGCACGCGTTCAACACGGGTGCGCTCTTGCATTAGTTTTTGCGCAGCGTCAGGGTTGTTCCATAGGCTTGGATCTTCGATTCGGGCATTGAGTTCGCGCAGTTCGTCCTCTTTGGCATCAATGTCAAAGAGACCTCCGCATGGCTTTGATTCGACTGCTAAAATCTTCTGCACGGGTGCGGAAGCCCGCGATTTGATCTTCAATACTCACGATGTATCTCTCCAACGGTTAAAGGATTTCAAAGGTTAAATGATAGCGATTAAATTCACTTTGTCAGCCAGACCCTGTCGATGATTTAACAATGCAGGTTAAACGATAAAATCTTCGACTACAAATTGAATGGCACCATGGCCACGGTAGCTATCTTCTTGCAAGCTACCAATGACTGAGACCATCGCTCCTTGAGAGAGTGATGGCTTAAATTTAGTGGCGCCAAACATCACGGCATTGAGGCTTTGCACACCATCACTTAAACGCATGCGCATGACGCCGCCTGCTTTCATATCGAGTTGTGCAAGGGTGACATCTTGCACCAACCAGACTACAGGGGCATTGCCTCGACCAAAGGGCTCAAAGCGCTGGAGCCGTTTGACCAGCTCAATGTGGATCGCTGAGAGTTGCAGCGAACCATCGATGGCAAGGGTTGGTAGAAGTTGTTGTTGGCCAGATTGATCGGCAATGGCTTGGGCAAAGAGGGTTAAAAAGGGCTGCCAATGCGCAGGTTGAAGGGAAGCACCACCGGCTCCTTGGTGCCCGCCAAAGCCAACCAAACAATCGGAGCAAGCATGCAGTATTTCGCCAATGTGATAGCCAGAGACGCTACGCAATGAGAGGCGAATGAGTCCATCGGGCTCTAAAAAACCGATCGCTGCTGGGCGATGATATTTGCGAGCGAGGCGACCAGCAGCAAGACCAACGACACCGGCATGCCATTGATCATCGTAAGCTGCAAGAAGGTCGCCTCCGTTGAGGCGCGCTTCCGCGGCTTGAAAAACTTCGCTTTCAATGGTTCGGCGTGTTTTGTTGGCTTGTAGTAAAACCTCAATAAAAGGTGCCGTTTGGGCAGGATCTTGGCACGATAGAAGTTTGAGTGCCTCCTCGCCGTGCAACATACGCCCTGCGGCATTGATGTGGGGCGCAATAAAAAAACCGATCGTCTGCGCATCGATCACCTTTTGGCGTGAAGCAACCGCCTTGATCAGTGCTGTGACCCCAATGGAAGCGAGGTTTTGATTCATTCGTTGTAATCCTTGATGAACCAGAATTCGATTGATGCCGACAAGCGACATCACATCGGCAACCGTCGCAATGGCTACACGGTCCAGAAGTTGGCGAAGATCGTAATGGTAGGGGCGGCCTTGTTGTTTGCGTACTTTCCAGATTCCCACAAGAAGATAGAACGCCACGCCTGTACCACAGAGCTGGCGATCGGCAAAACCACAATCTTCACGCGCAGGATTGAGAATGGCATAGGCCGAAGGAAGGGTGCGATCGGGTAGATGGTGATCGGTGATGATGATGTCGAGACCCTTGGCCATTGCCAGTTCAGCGGCGGCAAAGCAGGTGATGCCCGTATCGACACTGATGCCTACTTTGCACCCCGCTTGAAGCGCTTCTTCCACGGCATCCTCTCCAATGCCATGCCCTTGTTCTGATCGATGGGGAATCGAGTAAGAGATCTTGGCATCGATCGCGCGAAATGCTTCAAAAAGGATGGTGGTTCCGCAGACACCATCGGCATCAAAATCACCAAAGATATGAATGCGCTCTCCTGCATCAAGAGCTTGGCAGATACGATCAACAGCCTTTTGCATATCGACCATTAAAAATGGATCGGGAAGTTCCGATAAAAAAGGTTTGAAAAATGGGTGTTCTTCGTGCAACGCCCGAGATGCCAGCAATGCTTCCCAGGTTGCTACAGGTTCATGTGCGTAAATGGGATGATTACGCCATGTAAGCGATCTGTTTCCGAGTGTAGATTGTGTGGGTAAGTTATTCATCTGGAGAGTGTGGATATTATTGTTGAAAAAGGTTGAATCATTTTGGGCTGCCACTGTTTTGTGGGTAGATAAGGGTGAAGAACATTGGGAATCCACGATCTTTTTAATTGTGCGACATGCTTCTTAGAAGTTAATAGTACCGACTGAAAATCGGTGATATTGATGGGGTGGTCACTGAGCCGTTCTGCATGGAGAATGCGTAGTCTGCTTAGAGGGGAGGTGCTCTTTTGCAGTTGCCCAGATTGCGCAGGCAATTGTTGATAATCACAATAGATGGATAGCGATTGAGAAGGGAGAGATGTTTTCTCGGTCATCTTCTGTTTTCCCCATAACCAAAGGCCACTGATGTTTGGAAGAGTTTGATGATCTTTCCGGGTGTGAGCATGGTGTGTTGCGTGTAATAACATTTGAATTTCAGAGAGAATGCGATTTATGCGTCCGCCATCAGCACCTGCAATGGGTCGGTTAGGAAGCATTGAGCCTTGAATCTGTGAAAAAGGGGGAGGGTCAGCATCAAGAATATTCTTGGATAAGAGCAGTAGCCATTGCTTGTTGGCAATTAGGTGCATCCCTTCATCGTGAAGGATGGGGTTGAGTTGATCACATAACGCTTTGGCATCTGTCGTTTGCCATGGGACGAGATGCTCGGGCATAATCATGATTTTGTCACGCACTAGCTGGGCTTGGTAAGGGGAGGCTATCCAAGCTTGTTGATAACCGTTGTCTTTGAAGTTCGCCGTCGAGAGGATCGTTTCAACAGGGCTTTGATGGGTTAGCGCTGCTTGCCATTCTAATGCTAATTGTAAGGTGTTGTGAAACCAAAGGGTTTTGAAACCATTAAAGCGTCGTGATAGTGCGTGCAACTCTGGATGGAGTGTATGTCCAACATCCAGAGGCAGCAATCCATCAATGATGATCAGTGTTTCAGTTTGATCCGGTGTGACATCATTGCTGGTCGTATTGATACGCTTAACCCTCTAACACTCGTCGCACGGCATCTTCTGTCGCATCAATGGTGACAGGGGAGGCTATCCCTTTCATGGCGGTATCTGGGTCTTTGAGGCCATTGCCAGTGAGGGTGCAAACAATGCGTTCACCCGCTTTAAAATAGCCGGTTTTGTTAAGTTTGATAATGCCCGCAACGGAAGCGGCCGAGGCAGGCTCACAAAAGACACCTTCAAGGCATGCAAGCATATTGTATGCTTCTAAAATTTCATCATCGGTAACAGCATCAATAACGCCGCCTGATTGATCGCGTGCATCAACGGCTTGCTGCCATGAGGCAGGTTTACCAATGCGGATGGCGGTGGCGATGGTTTCAGGATTCTCTACTGGCGCACCATTGACGATAGGTGCAGCCCCCGCTGCTTGGAAGCCGAGCATTTTTGGCAATGCATGCGAAATGCCTTTGTCAAAATATTCGCGGTAGCCTTTCCAGTATGCGGTGATATTTCCGGCATTACCGACAGGAAGCGCATGAAAATCAGGAACGAACCCAAGTTCGTCAATGATCTCAAAAGCGCCTGTTTTTTGCCCTTCGATGCGATAAGGATTGACGCTATTAACCAACGAGATGGAGCCATCGGCAGAGATGTCACGCACGATTTGTAATGCATCATCGAAGTTTCCGCGAATCTGAATCACTTTGGCGCCATAGCGCATCCCTTGCGACATTTTTCCAAGTGCGATTTTACCATCAGGAATCAATACATACGCCTCCATGCCACAGTTAGCAGCATACGCTGCTGCGGATGCTGAGGTGTTGCCCGTTGAGGCACAGATCACTTTGCGACTGCCACTGTTGTAGGCTTGGGTCACGGCCATGGTCATGCCGCGATCTTTGAATGAGCCTGTTGGGTTTAACCCCTCAAACTTTAAATAGATATTAAGCTCGGGGTTAATGGCATTACGAAGGTTGAGCGATTCGTGCAACGGCGTGTTGCCCTCATAAAGGGTGATGATGGCATCGCGGTCACCAATGGGTAAAAAAGCACGGTAACGGTTAATAATTCCTTGATAATGTGGCATATTGAGATCCTACGCGTCGAAACGCTCTTTTCTTAAAATAAGTACATTGGCATCAATGTGTGGGTGTTGCGTGATGCGGGCAATCGCTTGCTGCAAGTTCCCTTCGTTGGTTTCGTGGGTTAAAAGGGTCACCGGTACCAGTTGCCGTTTGTGGCGCTCTTTTTGAATCACCGCTTCAAGGCTAATGCCTTGATCAGCCAATATGGTGGTGATGGCGGCAATGACACCCGGTTCGTCTTTGACCATGAACCGCAGGTAGTATTCACAGTTCACCTCATTCATTGGCATGGTCGCAAGGCGTGTGCGTGCGCTGCTGATAAAGCCCATCGGTGGCGCAAGGTGGTTACTGCCATCAGGGAAAACACGGGCAATATCCATCACATCCGCAATGACGGCACTGGCTGTTGGACGCTCGCCGGCACCACGGCCAAAAGAGATGGTGTGTTCAACAAAATCACCTGAAATCTGTACGGCATTGTACGAGTCGGAGACTTGCGCAATTTGTGCATTCAGTGGCACCAGTGTGGGGTGAACACGCATTTCCACTTGATCCCCATGGGGTTTAGCAATTCCTAACAGTTTGATGCGATAGCCTAAATCTTTGGCGGCCAGAATATCATCGGCGCTAATTTTGGAGATGCCTTCGGTAAATACTTCATCAAAATGAATCGTAGAGCCAAATGCCATTGCGGAGATGATGGAGAGTTTGTGCGCGGTATCAATCCCTTCGATGTCAAAAGTAGGGTCTGCTTCAGCATAACCCAAGCTTTGCGCATCGTTGAGGACCTCTGAAAAGTCGAGCCCTTCGTTTTCCATGCGGGTGAGAATGTAGTTGCAGGTTCCATTTAAAATGCCATAGATGGCGGTGATATGGTTGGCAGCAAGCCCTTCACGCAAGGTTTTCAGGCAAGGAATACCGCCACCGACGGCCGCTTCAAAACCGATCGATACCCCATGCTTTTCAGCCAAGGCAAAGAGTTCATCACCATGTTTGGCAATGAGGGCTTTGTTGGCAGTGACGATATGTTTACCATGTTCGATCGCTTGGGTTACAAAAGTTCGTGCGGGTTCATAGCCACCGATCAATTCGATCACCAAGTCAATATCATCGGCAGTGGTAATGTCGCTGGCTTGATCACTTAGGCGGACATCAGAGAAGTCAAGGTCAAAGGTGCGATCCAAGCTGCGATCGCATGCGGCAACCAATCGCACATTCTTGCCAAGGCGTTTGGAAATTAAGCTGTTTTGTTCAATTAAAATTCGTGCCGCACCCAGCCCAATGGTTCCAAGCCCCAATAGGCCAACGCGTACTTCATTCATCATGTTGATGCTCCTGCATGCAAGAATTGACGGATGCCACGCAATGCTTGGCGGGTACGGTGTTCATTTTCGATCAATGCAATACGCACATAGTGATCACCATATTCACCAAAACCAACACCAGGGCTTACCGCAACGCCTGCCTCTTTGAGTAGATTTTTTGAAAATTCCAAGGATCCCATCGATTTGAATTCATCAGGGATTTCCGCCCAAACAAACATGCCCGCTTTAGGGCTCTCAACCATCCAACCCATTTTGTGTAGACCTTGCACCAACACATCGCGTCTGGATTGATACATTTGACGAATCTCATGGACACAATCTTGAGGGCCGTTCAGTGCGGCGCACGCCGCAATCTGCAACGGTTGGAATGTGCCATAATCGAGGTAGGATTTAATTTTGCCAAGGGCGGCGACAACATCTTTGTTGCCAACCATAAAGCCTATGCGCCAGCCAGGCATATTGTAGGTTTTGGAGAGCGAGTAAAATTCAACAGCGACATCTTTGGCACCTTCAGCCTGCATAATCGATGGGCAAACATAATCATCAAAGGTGATTTCAGCATAGGCGATGTCAGAGATGACAATAAGTTCATGCTCCTTGGCGAAATCAACAATCTTTTGATAAAAGGCCAAATCGACCACTTCACCGGTTGGGTTGGAAGGAAAGTTGACAATCAATATTTTTGGACGCGGCCACGAGTCGCGTACGGCACTGGTAATCTCTTCGATGTAATCACGGCCAGGTCCCATCGGGATGTGACGAATATCAGCACCTGCAATAATAAAGCCGTAAGGGTGAATCGGGTAGGCAGGGTTTGGCGTGAGAATTAAATCACCAGGAGAGGTGATGGCTACAGCAAGATGGGCCAATCCCTCTTTGGAGCCAATGGTGACAATGGCCTCGGTCTCGGGATCAAGGTCAACATTAAATTTTGTTTTGTACCAATGGCAAATGGCTTTGCGCAGGCCAATGATCCCTTTGGATACCGAGTAGCGATGGTTGCGTCCATCTTGGGCCGCTTCACAGAGTTTCTCAACGATATGTTTGGGGGTAGGCTGGTCAGGGTTTCCCATGCCAAAGTCGATAATATCTTCACCCGCATGGCGAAGTTCCATCTTAAGCTGATTAACAACAGCAAACACATAGGGCGGTAAACGCTTGATCTTCTCGAACTCACGCATATTGGGGCAATGCTCCTAACAAAAAAGGGTTGTGGGAGGCTATGGTTTGGTTGCAAAAGGTCAAGGAGCACAACCAAGCAAGATTATAAACGCCGGGCAAGAATCTCAATCAGTTGATCCGTTTGCAGGAGAATGGGATTATTTTGCAGGCTGCCCGTATGGGTTGCGATGCGTTGAAGATCAGCGGCGCAAATTCCATAATTTGATAGTTTAGGCATAGCGAGATCTTCAACCATCTGTTCAAGACGAAGTGAGAGTGTTTCAAGCGCTTGTGTGTCGCTGGTGGTATGATCTTGACCCAGCAAAAGCCGTCCGACCTGTGCATATTTGTATAAACTTTGCAGGGCTTGATCGCTGCTGTGTTGGCGAAGATGTTCGATGTTCACTTGCGTGGCAACGGCAAGTAAGGTGCCGCAAACCTCGCCGTGGGGCATGTTGGAGTAGGCTCCTATGGGGGAGGCGAGTGCATGGATACTGCCCAGTCCCACTTGTGCCAGGGTGATGCCTGAGATAAACGAAGCGTAGGTCATGGCTTGATAGTGTGAAGTATTCTCCTCACAGGGGTGATCAAATCGCTCCATAAGAGGTGAAAAGCTGGCGGCAAAGGCTTGTAGTCCCGACCATGCCAATGCATCTGAAAAAGGGGTGGCACTTTTGGAGAGATAGGATTCAAGCAGTTGCACAAAAGCATCCATGCCATTGCTAGCTATGCGTGATCGTGGGCATGAGTAGAGCAGTTCAGGGTCGATGATCGCCAGTTTGGCAACCAAGGCATCATGACGAAATGATTTCTTGAATCCATGCTCACCCCGTTGACTTAATACGGAATTTTTACTGGCTTCACTGCCTGTGCCTGCGGTTGTGGGGATGGCAATGAGTGGTGTGCTGATGCCTGAGTAGGGGATGTTGTTTCCTACACCTTCAAGATGATCCATGACGCTGTTTCCATGCGGTAAAAGCCCGGCAATGGCCTTAGCTGCATCCAAGGCGCTTCCCCCTCCAATGCCGACGACAACATCGATGTGAGCATCATGAAATTGTTGCACAATGGCATCAACCTGGGTGGGTGAAGGCTCCCCGGAAATATGTGCAATTTCCCATGTGATGAATGATGCTTCCATTGCATGGCTCAGCGATGACCACTGTTGCGATGTTGTGAATGAGCGCTTTCCTGTGATGATCAGGACGCGTTTCCCATAAGCGAGAATGGCCGCGGGTAGTTTTTGGATTGAGCCTGCACCAAAAAAAGTTTGCGGTATTGCAGGAAGAAGAAAGTGGTTTGGAAAATTTAGCATGGCATGACTCTAGGTGTGAATCCGGGTGGCGCAAGATTGCAACGGTATTTTAAAGGGAGCGTTGAAAAATAAAAAAGGCACCCCTAAAGGTGCCTTTTTGACTACACAATGATTGCAAGAATCAATGTTTTACATCTTTCCAGATTTCGCGTTTCAACATCCACAGTACAAAGGCAAGAAGGAAAAGAAATCCTAATACCCAAACACCAATGCGTTCGCGCTCAAATTGGTGAGGGTCACCAACGAAGGTTAAGAATGAAGCCACAGCATGGGCTTGCCCTTCAATTTCAGCAGTCTCATCTTCAGAGTGACCCATCCATGCCAAAGGATCGGGCATGGCAATACGGTTGCCAGGGTAGTAGATATTGTAGTTACCTTCTGGGATTTTACCGTTTGGATCCTCTTCGTAGCCTGTTAAAATAGAGAAGACATAGTTTCCAGCTCCACGACGCGCACGGGTGATCAAGGATAGATCAGGTGGCACCTTACCATAGGATTCAATGGCATCCGCAGGTGTGAGCTCGCTGACCATGCCATCCATCAGTGAGTGTTCACCGCGAAGTTCATCAACCTCTTCGCGGGTCAATCCCAATTCTGGATAGGCCATCAAACTACCGTAACGCAAGTATTTGGCCGAGTGACAGCCCATACATACATTGGTGAAGACCTCAAGACCTTTACGCAAGGTGTCATGATCCATTTGAATGTTGGCATCTTTTAACGCATGGCCATGACCTTCGGATGCACTGGCAGACATAGGAACAGTTAATGCCAAGCATATTGCAGCCACAGATAGGCGTATAGATTGTTTCATATTGGTCAGTTTCATATCAAATACGCTCCGGAACTGGTTTTGTCTTTTCAAACTTATGAACAAATGGCAGCAGCAAGAAGAAACCGAAGTAGATTGCTGTCGCGATTTGACCGACAAGTTTCAAGGTTGCTGTAGGTGCTGAGTGACCACAGTAGCCAAGAACAAGAACCGAGATGAAGAACAAGATCACCATTTGACGGTAGACAGGACGGTAGCGCGCCGAGCGTACTTTCGAGCGGTCTAAGAATGGCAATACAAAAAGAATCGCCAAGGATGCACCCATTGCAGCCACACCAAGCAATTTACTCTCAAATGAGCGTAAGATGGTGTACCAAGGGGTTAAGTACCAAACCGGTGCAATATGCGCAGGTGTTTGCAAATTGTTTGCAGGTACGAAATTGTCCACTTCAATGAAGTAGCCCCATGCTTCTGGGTTAAAGAATACGAAGTAGCAGTAAGGGATCAAGAATACCGCTACACCGAAAGCATCTTTAATGGTGTAGTAAGGGTGGAAGGGGATGGTCTCTTTCTCATGGTCAATATCAATCCCTTCTGGATTGTTTGAGTGAACCACATGAAGTGCATGCACATGACCACCCACAATAGCTGCAAGCAAGAGCGGGAACAGATAGTGCAACGAGAAGAAGCGGTTCAAGGTTGGATCACCAACAGCAAAGCCACCACGCAACACTTCCGAGATCAGATCACCAATCACAGGAACAGCACCAAACAGGTTGGTAATGACGGTTGCGCCCCAGAAAGACATTTGTCCCCAAGGAAGCAGGTAACCAAAGAACGCAGCACCTTGCATGATCAATAGGATCACAACACCAATAATCCATAACAGTTCGCGTGGACCTTTGTAGGAGCCGTAATACAAGCCACGCGCAATGTGCAGGTAAACAACAATAAAGAATGCCGATGCACCTACAGCATGCATGTAACGAATTAGCCAACCAAAATTGACATCACGCATAATGCGTTCAATGGAGTCAAATGCGACAGTGAAGCCACCAGCTGTCATTTCCGCAGAAGGTTTGTAATACATCACAAGGAAGATGCCTGTAAGAATTTGCAAAACCAGTACCAGCAGCGCTAATGAGCCAAAATTCCACATGTAGTTGAGGTTTCGTGGTGCCGGGTATTCGGTCAATTGACTGCGAATAATTGATCCTGCATCCGTTCTTGCATCAACCCACTGGAATAAACGAGTTTTCATCATACTTTCAATCACGATTCTCCTCCCTTACCCAATCAACACTTTCGTGTCGGTCATATATTTATATTGCATTACATGCAAATTGTTTGGTGCTGGCGAACCATTCACCACGCGGCCCGATAGATCATACAACGATCCATGACATGGGCAGTGCCATCCACCCGCCCAGTCGGCAGGCACAGAATCGCCCCAATCTTTTTGCCCTTCAGTAGGCTTGAAAAGTGGAATACAGCCTAAATGGGTGCATGATGCAACGAGTACTAAATATTCAGGTTTGATTGAACGATTGATGCGTTTCTCTTCCGTATCCATCCAGTCGGCTTGAACATCGCTCATCGCTTGTGACATAGGGTCTTTTAGCTTGTCGTCATGCCCTTGGATTCGGTTGAGCATATCGGTCGTGCGATTGACAATGAAAACTGGTTTTCCTTGCCATTGGATCACCACCAACTGCCCTTCGGCTACAGTTGATACCTCAAATTCGGTTTTAGATGCTGCCAATGTATCTGCTGCAGGAAGCATGCTTCCCACAAAAGGTACAATCGTCGCACCCGCTGCAACAGCCCCAAGACCGCCAGCAGCTACATATAGAAAATTACGGCGGGAATGGTCCGCGTGATCTGTCATAAAATCCCTCCCTTGTTGACTAAAGATAACAACCTCCTTTTGAGGGGAGGTTGTGTATGTTTTTTGTTTAGGCGTTTTCTGCCATTTTTCGCAGCGTAGCAATTGCTTCAGCATAATTTGGTGTATTGTAGACAGCAGACCCTGCTACAAATGAATTTGCACCTGCATGAGCAACTTCCACGATGGTATCTGTGTTGACACCGCCATCGACTTGTAGGTCAGCTTCACAGCCGAACTCATCCATCATATAGCGAGTTTCACGGATTTTATCAGTAACTGCGGGAATATATTTTTGCCCGCCGTATCCTGGGTTTACACTCATCAAGAGTACCAAATCAACACAGTGCAATACATGACGAATGGTTGATACAGATGTGCCGGGGTTCAAACTTACCCCAGCCTTGATGCCGAATGAACGAATGTATTGCAGGGTTCGTTCAAGATGGATACAAGCCTCTTGGTGAATGGTGATAATGTCAGCGCCAGCTTTCGCAAAAGCTTCAACTTGACGGTCAGGGTTTGCAACCATGAGATGAACATCCAATACTTTTTGTGTATGCGGACGAATGGCTTTGACGATGTTATCACCAATGGTGATAGGTGGTACAAATTGACCATCCATAACATCAACATGAACCCAGTCGCAACCACCTTCATCGATGGCTTTGATCTCTTTTTCAAGGTTTGCAAAATCTGCAGATAAAATTGATGGGGAAATATATATCTTCTTCATAGGGGGGAATTTATAAACAACCAGTAACGCTTCGTCCAGTGTTATTAAAACCTTTTATGAATAAGGGTTCATTAACGCTTCATGAAGTGGTGAGTTTGGTCGCGCAAAATCTCTCGAAAGCAGTGCGTGGATTTTTATGCGCATACATTGAAATTTCAAGCAGTTCGGTCGATTGATTTAAAAATATGTTGAAATGGTTAAGTTGTTCAAGATTAAAATTGTCAATCTGAGGGTGGAGTGGGCTGAGCCAATGTTCCAGTTCAGTCATGCCTAACCGATTGATTCGATATACGATCGCTTTTTTGATTAAAATTGATGGGTCGTTCATGAGTCGAGGGAGGTTTGATTAACCTTTGCGTTCAACAATGGCTCGTTTAATTTCATTGATCGCCTTGGTTGGGTTCAACGATTTAGGGCAGGCTTGCATACAGTTCATGATTTGATGACAACGGTAGAGTTTAAAGTTGTCTTCAAGGTGCTCAAGCCTTTCTTCGGTTGCTTCATCGCGTGAATCTTGGATCCATCGGTTGGCTTGTAAAAGGGTCGCAGGGCCCAAAAACTTATCGCCATTCCACCACCATGATGGGCAGGATGTTGTGCAACAGCCACACAAGATGCATTCATAGAGTCCATTGAGTTGTTGGCGCTCGCGGGGTGTTTGTAAATGCTCATGTTCGGGCGTGGGTGTTGTGGTCTGCATCCACGGTTTGATGGAGCGGTATTGGTCAAAGAAGTGGGTCATGTCGACGACCAAATCGCGAATGACAGACATGCCTGGGAGTGGACGGATTTCGATGGGTTGTTTCAGCCCTTCGATGGGGGTGATGCAAGCCAATCCATTGACTCCGTTGATATTTACTCCATCTGAACCACATACGCCTTCGCCGCATGAACGACGATAGGTGAGGGTGTTGTCTTGATGCCATTTGATGCTATTGAGTGCATCAAGAAGTTTCATGCCAGACTTGTTAATTGTCACATGGAATCGCTGCATGATCGGTTTTTTACCCTGTTCGGGATGGTAACGGAAAATGTCGAGGGTGATCGTGGTTCCTAATGTTGTTGTAGGGCCATCTGTCATTAGTAGACTCGTGTTTTGGGTGGAAATGTCGCAACGCTTATAGGTGCTGTGCGTACAGGCTTGTAGTGCAACTGTATCTGATGATCTTTGAGGGATGCCAGGGTATGTTTCATCCAGTGTGCATCATCTCGCTCAGGGAAATCATCGCGGGCGTGGGCTCCGCGGGACTCTTCTCTGGCTAATGCGCTTGTGGCAGTGATGCGTGCCAGTGCCAGGAGATGTTCCAGTTCCAACGCTTCGATCAGAGCTGTGTTGAATAAGTAACTCTGATCTTCAATGTAAACATTTTCAAGTTGTTTTGCCAATGCTTCAAGTTTTTCAACCCCTTCACGCATGACATCATGGGTACGGTAAACACTGAAATGATCTTGCATTAAGGTCTGCATGGTGATTCTAAAGTCATAGGTTGAAAGGCTGGTGTCAGTTTTCTTTCCCTTGAGCCATTTCGAAATACGGTGGAAGCCGCGTTGCCAGCAATCAGGATCAAGGGTGGCGTGGTATTGCTGTTGCTCTAATTGTTTCATGATCTGTTTGGCACACGCCTTACCAAATACAATGATTTCAAGCAGTGAGTTTCCACCGAGTCGATTGGCGCCATGAACAGAGGCGCAGGCCGCTTCACCAATTGCATAGAGCCCCGAAATAACCTTTTCATGCTGTTGATCATCGGCGATGACCACCTCTGTCCAGCGATTGGTAGGAATCCCTCCCATGGTGTAGTGGGTGGTAGGGACGACGGGAATAGGGGCGTGGATACAATCGACACCAGCAAAGCGCATGGCAAGTTCGTGGATGTTGGGGAGTCGCTCACGAATGAGCGTTTCGCCCAGGTGATCGAGCTTGAGTAAAACATGATCTTTCGCTGGACCACATCCGCGTCCTTCGCGTATTTCGATGGCAATGGCACGAGAGACGACATCGCGGCTGGCAAGGTCTTTGGCAGTAGGTGCATAGCGTTCCATAAAACGTTCGCCATCGGCATTAATTAAATAGCCACCCTCTCCGCGGACGCTTTCAGAGATAAGTGGCCCAACCCCCGCAATGCCAGTGGGATGGAATTGAAAAAATTCCATATCCTCCATTTGTAACCCTGCTTGTAGAATCAGCCCACCGCCATCCCCAGTGCAGATGTGTGCATTGGTGGTAGTTTTAAAGACTCGTCCAGCCCCCCCAGTCGCCAATACCACAGATTTGGCCTGAAAAACATGGTGCTGTCCTTGTGCGATATCCCAGGCCATCACACCATGACACCCCCCATCTTGCATGAGGAGATCTAGTGCCATGAACTCTTCAAAAAAATGGGTGCCAACTTTAAGGTTTTGTTGATACATGGTTTGTAAAATGGCGTGCCCCGTGCGATCTGCAGCTGCACAAGTGCGTGTCGCTTGCCCCCCTGTACCAAATTGACGGGATTGGCCACCAAAGGGGCGTTGATAGATATGCCCAGACTCTGTGCGAGAGAAAGGGACACCGTAGTGTTCAAGCTCAAGTACAGCTTTGGGTGCTGCCCTGCACATATATTCAATAGCATCTTGATCACCTAAATAGTCGGATCCTTTTACGGTGTCATACATATGCCAGTGCCAGTGGTCATCGTTCTCATTGCCAAGGGCTGCATTCATACCACCTTGCGCGGCAACGGTGTGTGAGCGTGTCGGAAGCACTTTGCTGATCACCGCTACACGGAGATCTTGTTCGGCAAGTTGAAGTGCGCAGCGAAGACCGGCGCCGCCAGCACCAATGATAACAACATCATGAAAGTGATGGATGATCTCTGGATTGGATAGATAGCCCATGTGTTACACTCCAATTTGCCAAACAATGGATAGCAATAACAGCGTGATGGCAACCGTTGTGATTAAGAGGAATGTCGAGGCCAGCCGTCGTCGCATGGGGGTGTGCAGATAGTCATCTGTAATCGCTTTGATGCCAATAGCGCCATGAATCATAAATGCCAGAATTGCTAAGCTGAGGATGATAGAGAGCCATGGGGTGTAGAGCGTGCCGGTTGGCATTTCAGCCTGTTGAAAGAGTGTGTATGGAATGAGTCCATCACGAATTGCAATAAGAATGAACAATGTCGTGGGGAGAATGAACAGCAATACCAATGCGCTGATGCGTTGCCAAAGCCATTCGTGCATGCCCGAATGTGGATTGTTTAAGGTTCGTTTTAGAGCCATAGCCATGTTCCAAGGGTGATTGCAGATAGAGGAATAGTCCAAAGTACCAGGTTGGCAGATTGCTTCATCCTTTCGCGGGATTCACCGATGCCGTAATCCAATAAAAGAAAGCGCAGGCCATTGCTCCAGTGGTAGGTGGCTGTGATGCCAAAAAGCCATAGAAAAAGGGTGCCTTGCCATGAACGCATCCAGTCGATGGTGATAAATAGGTTTTCAGTGTTGGAGATGATATAACTAAATAGATAAATCGATACCAACATGGAGATGATTAACATGCCCCCCGATATGCGATGCAAAATGCTGGCAATCATGGTGGTTTGCCAACGGTAGATAGAGAGTCGGGGCGATTGTGGGCGCGATGACGACGATGCGTGGTGGTGTGGGTGGGTTGGCATCATTGCCTCACATTATCATCGTGGTGGGTCGTTGCAAGCAGTGCATTGCGTTGTTGATGAATAAGGGCCGCAAGTTCGCCTGCATGAAACCATTGGTCAGATTCACCGGCAAGGGCGTGCAAGGCCACGGCGGCTGGCAGTGTGATTGCAACGCTGGCGGCGTGTTCGCCCGCTTTTACCATCGCAGCGATGACTCCCGCTAATACATCGCCAGTTCCTGCACGGGCGAGGTTGGGATTGCCAAAGGGGCAGTGCCAGAGGCTGTTTGAAGGGGATGCGATGAGTGTGTTTGCCCCTTTAAGGACGACCCAGCACTGAAACTTGTTGGCGAGTTTGCGGATGCTTTGGGAGCGGTTGGCGATGATTTCGTGGCTGGAACAGTGAAGTAAACGGGCGGCCTCACCGTGGTGAGGTGTTAAAATGGTAAGGTGGGTTCGCATGGTGAGTTGTTGCACCAAGCTCTCCTTTTGGGCAAGGGTGTTGAGGGCATCGGCATCGACAATTAAAGGGGTCGGAAACGCAATCAGTTGAGAGAGTGTGTCGGCATGCGCATGCCCCCAGCCTGGGCCTGCAACCAGGGTCGAGGATTTGGATTTTATCTGTTGCCAGTTAAAGGTTGTTTGTGGGTGAACCATGGTGGCAAGTTGATGGGTGGCGATGATGGGGTAAACATCTTCCGTACAGACGATGCTGACGAGGCCGGCTCCTGCAGCCATGGCGCCCAGGGCGCTCAGTTGCGGGGCACCAGCAAATCCGGTTGAGCCACCAAAAATCCATACATGGCCGCGTTGATATTTGTGAATGTCAGCACGCATTTTTGGCAATGCAGCTTGGATGTCGGCAACGGTAATGGTGTGTGTCGATTCGATGGGTTGAATATCACATACGGTTTGTCTGCTCGAATTTGAGATGGGCATGCGTTAGTGTTGCCTCCATGCAGAATCATTCATTGAGTCGATTAATTTCCGAGAGTGTGCAGCAATGCCCTTATCCACGCAAGGCGGTCTATGCGCTCGCTTTATTACAAGATTTAAAAGCTGCAGGTTATTTGATTGATCGCTCTGTACTGCATCTCGTTAATCAGCGCTTTGACAGCACGCTCTCTTTAGAATCGCTGCCTACCTTTTTTATAGAGGTTGGTGAGGAGCGTGTGAAGCTGTGTTCAGGCTCTGTTTGTCGTTACCATGGTTATGATCGGTTGCGTGGTCAGTTGTTGCAACAGGGTGTGGAGGTGCAATCCACACCCTGCATGGGGCGATGTCATGCGCCGCCTGTTGCCAATGTTGCTGAGAAGGTTATTGAGCAGGCGAACCTCGAAATATGCCTCGAAACATGCCGGTTGGTGATGCGATAGCGTGTGCTTATAGCGGGGGGTGATAGCTATAGGTTTTTGGCCATGAGCAGGCATTGTACGGCCGCAAGTAGGGCGGGAGCCGCAGTTTCGGTACGCATGATGCGGGAGCCAAATCGAATGGGGTTGCAGCCAAGTTGTGTCAATTTTTCGATGTCCAGGTCGGACCAGCCGCCCTCAGGGCCAATGGCAAGCGTGACCGGTTGCTGTTGTTTGACGCATGATTGAAGATCATTCCAGTGATCGCCAAAGTGGGGGTGCAATAGGTATCCGTGGCCTTGTATCTGGATTTGTTCGATGCTGGGTGACCATGATATTTGAGGGATGCGGGTGCGCCCGGATTGCTCGGCAGCCTCGATGACAATCTTATTCCATCGCGTCAATCGCTCGGCAATCTTAGCCTCACCCTTGAGGATGAACTGCGCCCGTTCTGAGGAGGTGATTTGAAAACTCGCTGCGCCAAGTTCGGTTCCCTTTTGTAAAACGGTTTCGATTTTATCGCGATTGTTGGCACACTGAATAATATGGACTGGGACGGCGAGCTCCCGTTCAACTTGCGTAAACGCAAGTACGGTGCATTGAGTATCATTTTTTGCTAGATGCTCAATTTGGGCAAGGTATTCCCCCCCTTCACCATTGAAAAGTATGATGTGGTCGTCTTTGTGTAGGCGCATGACCATGCGGAGGTAATGCCCTTGATCGGCATCCAAGGAGAGTGATTTCCCCAATGTGATGGCTTGATGGCTGTAGAGGCGGCATCGGACTTTGATATGTGTTTCAGTTTTCATGCACGAAGTTCGCCCGATTTGGTGGCAAACTGCAAGCGATGATTTCATCATTCATCACTTGACCCTATGGGTTGAACGATCAATATTCGCGCATGTTTTTCGGTTCATTAAATGATCAAGTGTGGGTTCCGGTACGGCAATGGAAGTTGTCTGATGTGGCTGTGGCAGATGACGCGCGTGCGCGTGTTTTAACCACCGTGGGTTCGCTTACGCGGATGCTTGAGCGCGAGTTTGATATGCCGCTGAAAGTTGAGGTGGAAGAACAGTTTATTGATCATAGTGATGCGATGGAATCGATGCTGCTTGCCTGTGCCAACGGGACGATGTCACTGCGGCGCAAGGTTGCGCTTCTTTATAAAAAACAGGTGATGTTTGAAGCAGAATCGGTCTTGCCTTTGCAAGATATTCATATGGATCTTATGGCTGATTTGGAGCGAGGCGAAATTCCGTTGGGTAGTTTGTTGATGGATCGAGGGATGTCACTTTCAAGAACGGATTTGAGCATTACGCAAATTGTGGGCGAGCCACCTTTTCGTGGCCGTTGGGCGCGGCAATCGATATTGAAATCGCATCTGGGTACAACGGCACTTGTCGTTGAGGTCTTTCATGCACTTTTGTGGCAGAAGTTGGCACAAAAAGGTGCTGTGCGTTAATTCCTGTTTGAATTTTATGGAAGTGTGCTATGGTGCGCCAGTTCGAAATTTGGGGGCGACCGGTTTCGACGGAGATTCTGAACCCTTTGGGGCATGCCGGGTTGTTGGTCCCGTAAAAAGCTGACATTGCATATAATTGCAAACGACGACGTAGAACTAGCTTACGCTGCGTAAGTTACCCCGCTCTTGAGGTGTCCATCCATTGGGAATCCGGGGTCATTTAGATGGAATCGTCACATAGGGCTGGAGACTCGAGGTCTTGTGGATTAAACAGTTTCGAATCGACTTGAGGGATACTTTGTCCATTTGGTTTTTCTCAAGTGCTGCTCAAATGGAATAAGCATGTAGAACCATTGGCTGATGGTTTTCGGACGCGGGTTCAACTCCCGCCGCCTCCACCAACTAAGCATCCGAGGATGCACCAGAAGAGCCAGTAAGCCTTGTGTTTGCTGGCTTTTTTCTTTTCTGTTAGTCCGATGCTGTCCGGTGAAATACAGTAACATTCGACATTTTATGCAGTAACTTTTACCTGAGGAAGCTACGAATGAACACGAATGGGCATAACTTACTGAATTTTAAAGATTGTGGGGGAGGTTTTTCCCGCAAATGCTCCAGGAGCGTTATATGATATTGGCAAATAAATTGGGTATCACCAATCAGGTGGAACTTAGCAAAGCTGAAGAAAAGCTTAGCAAGCAAAAGGCTAAGTTGTTATTTGATTCCAGTGAGATCGAGCAAGTCGAAGTCGGAACATTTGCGAACCTGGCGTTTATACATGCCTCCCTCTTTGATGAGATTTATGATTTTGCCGGAAAAATCCGGGATGTGAACATCGCCAAGGGCAACTTCCGCTTTGCGCCATTGATGTATTTGGAGCATTCACTCAAACACATCAATGCCATGCCACAGGGAAATTACGAACAAATCATTGCAAAATATGTCGAGATGAATATTGCCCACCCGTTTCGAGAAGGAAATGGACGCGCAACACGCATCTGGCTAGATCTTATTCT
>PEAA01000051.1 GCA_002753275.1 Zetaproteobacteria bacterium
CGATTATCGCGCGATAGACTGGGCTGTTGTGCGCAGTGTGATTGAGAAAGAGACTGAAGAACTGAGTGGCTTCGCCAAAGCGATGGTGTTGCGGCATGGTTAGCCGCTTGATTGAACAAACCGGGGATGAACTGGAGTGCAAAGTATGAGACTTAGCCCGGAGATGACGCGCGTCATTCAGGATGCCTTTGTTCAGGTCTTTGAAAGAGGCGACCTTTACCTGTTTGGTAGCCGTGTTGAGTCAGTGCAATTAAGTGTATTTAGCAAACTGTCACCGAAATAGAAATAGGATAATTTTATGAATAAAATGATTAAACTTTTATTGTTAGCATTAAGTGCATTATTGATCTCTTCGTGTGCGTTGGCTCCGGGGATGAAGATCAATGAGAATGCATTAACGCATCGCGTGATTGATGATGCGCCGCCATTGGAAGTCACGCTTTATCCGATCACGGCAAACACAATTGCTGAGCAGTATCGCAAGGGTTCGGGCAGGCTTGATCCTGTGCAAGAGCTGCCGATCGACAGTGCGAAATATCAATACCATATCCAGGCACAAGATGTTTTGCAGATCACGATTTGGGATCATCCTGAGTTGACTATTCCTGAGGGGCAGTATCGATCCGCTGCCGATACAGGTACGGTGGTGCATAGCGATGGTACCATCTTTTATCCCTATGTGGGCGAGGTCAAGGTGGCTGGAATGACGCTCAAGCAGGTGCGGGAGTTACTAACCATGCGCATTGCCGATTATGTTGAGAGTCCGCAGCTTGATGTGCGTGTGGTGGCGTTTCGAAGTCAAAAGGTGTATGTCACTGGGCAGGTTCAAAAGCCAGGAGAAGTTTCGTTGACCGATGATGCTATGCATGTGCTTGATGCCATCAATGCCGCAGGTGGTGCTATTGCGTTGCAGAATGCGACGGTTGGCAATGAAGCCGATTTAGAGAATGTGACTTTGGTTCGGGATGGCAAAAGTTATTTGATCGATTTGAATCAGTTGCTTTCTGGTGGCAATGTCATTCAGAACTACTTGCTGCAAGATGGTGATATTTTACATGTGCCGGATAATTTGCAAAACAAGGTGTTTGTGCTGGGGGAAGTCAATTCAGCGGCAGCGCAATTGATTCATAAAGGGCGCTTGACGCTTGCCGAAGCGCTGGGTAGCGCCGGTGGCGTGAATATGTCCAGCGCCAATGCGAGTAAGATCTATGTGATCCGTGGCAATGTGAAGCATGCGGATGATGCCATGGCGACGGTTTCAAGTGCCCCTTCCATTTATAAGCTTGATGCATCATCGCCCGATGCCTTGATTTTGGCCGATCAATTTCAGTTGCAGGCGCGGGATGTGGTCTTTGTTTCGACTTCACCGGTGGTGGCATGGGGCCGTACGCTTAGTAATTTGAGCACGACGATTCAAGCCGTGAACATGGGCCGAGCGCTGAAGCTGTTTTAATTGAGCGTGCAGGCTAACATATTGCCGTCTGCGGGCTTGACCCGTAACGCCACCACTTCCGTCATTGCGGGCTTGATCCGCAATCCAGAGATGCAGTGCAATTTGGCTTCTGGATGCTGAATCAAGTTCAGCATGACGATGTTTATGACGGTGTTTATGACGGTGTTTATGACGGTGTTTATGACGGTGTTTCAAAACAGCGTAGCACCAGATGACAACCTTTAAAAACAAGTAGATAAAAAGTTTAATGAACCCATTGCGCTATTATGGAGTATTCACTTTATGAATGATCAAGAAAAACCAACCCGGCAATCGCTGATGCAGCAGACCAACGATTATATCGAAGATGAGATTGATTTAAGAGAGTATCTATCGACCCTCATTGAGGGGCGCTGGATGGTGGTGGCGATCACGGCACTCTTTACCCTCTTTGGCGCCGCCTTTGCCATTCTTTCAACCCCGATTTATCAAGCCGATGCGCTGCTTCAGGTCGAGCAGAAAAAGACGGGTGGCCCGCTGGGTGAACTCTCTGATCTTGTAGGTGGCGAGACCCCCACGGATGCTGAGATTGAGATTATCAAATCGCGTTCAGTGATCGGTAAAGTGGTCAATGATTTGAAGCTCGATATTGTCGTTTCTCCTAACTATTTTCCTGTGATTGGTGCCTATGTGGCGCGCACCTACCATGGCGATGCGCCCAATGAAGCGATGTTGGGTGCAGATCGCTACGCATGGGGCGGTGAGCATTGTGATGTGGTGCAGTTGGCCGTTCCTGATGGCTGGATTGGCCATCCGATGGTTTTGGTGGTGGGCGAAGCGGGGGCTTATACATTGCACGATGAAATGGGCGAAACGATTTTAAGCGGCACGGTTGGCACTTATGCAAGTCAAGCGGGCTTTGAGATCTTTGTGCGCACGCTCACGGCGCGCCCTGGCACCGAGTTTTCATTGATCAAGACATCGTGGTTATCACAAATAGGTGCGTTATCCGGGCAGCTTTCCGTTACGGAGCAGGGTAAGCAAACAAGTATTTTAAGCCTCAAGCTGGAGGGCGTGGATGGTCAGCGCTCAAAAATGATCCTGGATGCTATTGCCAACACCTATTTGAAACAGAATGTAGAACGCAAATCGGAAGAGGCAAGCCAAGCTCTGGCATTTATTCAGTCCCAGATGCCCGATATTAAGAGCGAAGTGTTGGCGGCAGAGACGGTGATGAATGAGTACCGTCTTAAAAAAGGCTCGGTTGATTTAAGTATGGAGACGCAATCGCTCCTTGATCAGATTGTCGGGGTTGAGAAGCAGCGCTCCGCTTTGGAGCTTGAGCGGGCCGAGATTTCAAAAAAATATACCGCCAAACATCCGGTGATGGTGGTGATGGATGCCAAGTCAGAGCGCTTGAATCTTGATAAAGCGCGGCTTGAAGCGAGCGTGAAGGTTTTGCCAAAGACCGAGCAAGAGTTGTTGAAGTTGGCACAAAATGTGAAGGTAAATCAGGATCTCTACGAATTTATGCTCAATAAAGCGCAAGAGCTCAAGGTGGCGCAGGCGGGCACCGTGGGCGATGTGCGTATTCTCGATTATGCTATGGTGGCTGAGCAGCCGATTAAGCCAAAGCGGACGAAAATTGTCGCGCTGGCGCTGATGTTGGGGATGTTTGTTGGGGTGGTTCTGGTCTTGATCCGTAAGGCGATGCATCAAGGCATTGAAGACCCCGAGCTGCTAGAGAAGAAGTTTGGCCTATCGGTTTATACGGGCATTCCGCATTCTGATTTGCAAGCCTCGATCTATGAAGAGATGCGCAAGAAAAAGGGCGGCCTTGCCTCCAAATATCTTTTGGCCAAAGTCGCGCCCAAAGATATGTCGATTGAGAGCCTGCGCAGCCTGCGCACCAATCTCTATTTTGGCTTGCTCGAAGCAAAAAATAATGTGGTGATGCTCACAGGTCCTTCGCCCGATATTGGTAAATCCTTCGTTTCGGTCAACTTTAGCCAAGTGCTCGGTGATGTGGATAAAAAGGTGCTTTTGATCGATGCGGATTTAAGAAAAGGGCATCTGCATGAGTATATTGGCGCCAATCGGCAAGGTGGGCTCTCTGAAGTGATCAGCGGCACCATCGCTTGGCGTGAGGCGATTCAACATTCAGCCGATACCAGTTTTGATCTCATGAGCACGGGTATCTTGCCGCCAAACCCTGCGGAGCTGCTGATGCACCCGCATTTTAGTGAGCTGCTGCATGAAGTATCGCAAGCGTATGATATTGTCTTTATCGATACACCGCCTGTATTGGCAGCCACCGATGCGGTGATTATTGGCAAACATTCAGGAACAGTCTTTATGTTAACGCGCTCGGGCAGGCACCCTGTGCGTGAAATTCAACAATCGATTCGAACCTTGGAAAATGGTGGCGTGAATATTAATGGCGCGATTTTTAATGATAT
>PEAA01000052.1 GCA_002753275.1 Zetaproteobacteria bacterium
TTGACACTTTTGCATGAAGGGCTAGTTTCGCCGATGATTAAAGAACATTAATCTTTTTTAAGTTGTATTTTAAGGTATCGAATAAAGAGAGGGAGGAGTAACTGAATGAAGAGTTCAATCTGGTTAACAACAGTTGCTGGGATGGTTACGGGTATGGGTAACGGTTCAGTATTTACCTGCGCATTTTTATTGGCAGTCGGTCGCGGTCCTTTTGCTGAGGCGGGGATGTGGGGTATGGATCCATACAGCATATTCACTTACCAAGGCATGGCGGACTGGATCATGATCTTTTTTGGGGTGATATTTGTAATGATTCTTGGATATGCATTGAAGCAGCATGCAGTTCTTGAAGGTTTACAGGCACATTAAGGGGGCATGTTATGAGCACAATCGCATCAATATTGGGTGTATTATTGGCATTTTCGAGCATGTGGTTTGCGTGGTATCTATTGATGCCAGGTCAGCATGACGAAGGCCACGACGATTAATTCATAGGAGGTATGAAGGATAATGCTGAAGTATTTATTTGAGAAAGAGGAAAATATCCCGCAGGGCTCTGCGGCGGTATTTTTTGGTGTATCAGCGATAGCCTGGTTCATCATAGGAACGGGTCTGGGCTCATTTAACGCAGCGAAGCTTGCGTTTCCTGATTGGTTCCATGGCTTGTATGCATTGCAGTTTGGCCACATGCGCCAGGTTCATGTTCATGCAGTGATTTTTGGTTGGATTGCGATGGCGTTTGCGGCATCGATGATGTATATCACACCGGCACTTGGTAACACCAAGTTGTGGTCTGAGAAGTTGGGTGTTTGGAACTGTTTGTTGTATAATTTGGGTCTTTGCTTGGCGTTGGCGCTGCTTTGGTCTGGGGTCACTTCAGGTCGTGAGTATTCAGACCATGTATGGCCTATCGATTTGTACATCGCATTTATCATGGTGTTGCCATGGTGTTTGAATGTGTGGATGACCATTATTAACCGTCGTACGCAAGGTATCTATACCTCGAACTGGTTTTTTGCAGCCTGTATGTTCATGACGGTGATCGTCTTTTTGGTGGGTAACTTGCCTGAGTTCTTCCACTTGACCGGCTTGAACGAAGCGTACATGACTTGGTGGTTTGCGCATAACATCTTGGGGCTGTTGATTACCCCGGTTGCTGCGGCGATTACTTACTACATCGTACCAAAGATTACCGGAAACCCGCTCTATTCACATCGTGTGGGTCATTTGCACTTCTGGTCGATTGTTGTGTTCTACTCAACCCCTGCAGCACATCACTTGATGAGTTCTCCTTTGCCAGAATGGCTTAAATCATTCGCATCGGTAGAAGGCGTGTTGATTCTGGTTCCTGCGATTGCCTATGTTTGTAACATTTTGCTTACGATGCAGGGCAAATGGCGTATGTTTGTTGAGAATGTTGAGATCAAGTTCACCATCACGGGTGTATTGCTTGCCATTCCATTGAACATGCAAGGTGGCTTCCAACAGACGCGTGCGATTAACTGGTATATTCATGGTACGGGCTGGATTGTTGCGCATGCGCATTTGGCACTGCTTGGCTTCTCAACCTTTGCGGAAGCGGCTGCGGTTTATTACGGCATGCAAGTATTGCTTCGTCGTAAGCTTTACTCGTTGAGCCTTGCCAATTTCCACTTCTGGACTTTGCTGATCGGCTTCTCACTTTACTGGATCTCGATGACCATCGCGGGTCTGATCCAAGGTGCTGCGAAGATCTACGAAGTACCGTATGTGGATGTGGTGATTGCAGAGCATCCTTACATGATTGTGCGTTGGCTCGGTGGTACGATGGTATTCCTGGGTAACATCGTCTGGCTGTGGAACATGTACATGACCGCGCGTGCTGGTGATGAAGTACCTGTAGGTCGTCAACCTGCAGAGTTGGCTTACGGCCGTTAATTAAAAAACGGTGCATGGGGTTGATGTCGATCGCCCTGTGCACCACTTAAAATAAAATGAGGGAGGAATTCCATGGCGTTTAGAGAGTATAAGATAGGATGTTACATGTTTGGCTTCGCATTGAGTTTCTCAATGTTTGTAACGATCTTCTTGCCAGGTGTTGATATATCATCGGTATCATCAACGGAGTTGGCATTGGATAAGCAGTTGACCTATGGTCATGAGTCTGGATTTGCGTATGAAGATCCATTTTTGCAGGGACATGGTAAGCCTGTGAAAGTGGTTTTGAGCAAGGATCCTGCGACAGGCGCAAGCATTGATAAAACGACGGCATATGTTTTTCCTGCGGGGACTCCGTTCCCATCAGGATTGACCCATACCAAGATTTTGGGCGAAGATGTGAAGTTGTTGTCTGAGAGCTTGGGTAAGATTGATCAAGCCAGTGAGGAAGCAGGCGCGGTATTTTTGGTTCAAACCAATGATAAAGATGTTCCATATGTTGAAAATGCGACAGCAACGCGTGGTTGGAATAGTGATGCGGTGTTGAAAGCTGCCGATGAGACAATCATGGCGGGTGCCGGCAAGACGATGTTTGTTCGTGAAGGTTGCTGGTGGTGTCACACCTTGCTTCCTGAGCAGACCCAAGATTGGCAGTCATTTGGCCGTCCGCCGCTATTGGGTGACTTTAATGGTGAGTCTCCAACGACCTTTGGTTCAGACCGTAAGGCACCTGACCTGTTGCATGTTGGCGCGCGTAACTCATCGAAAGAGTGGATGACTTTGCATTTCTTCAATCCGCGTTTGGTCCAACCGCATTCGATCATGCCACGGTATGATTATCTGTGGGGCGAGAAAGATGCCTCCGGCAACACGATCGATTTGGCGAAGTGGGATGAAGAGTATATGGCGTATACGCATGGTGAGAGCATCTATCCACCAGAAGTTCCTGAATACTCTGCAGATTCTGAAGCGCGTTACTTGATCGACTTCATTCTGAACTTGAAATAGGGAGAAAGAGATATGGCATGGACATTTTCACGGCCGTTGTTTTCAATGGCGACAGAAGATCAAAACAAAGCAGCACAACATGTATGGGAACATGAGAGCTTGGGCGGCATAGCGGAGAACAACAATCCTCTACCTCGCCCGGTGATTGGTCTATTGATTTTGACCTTTTTCACTGCGGTTGCGATCACTTTTCCTCTGTATGGTCAACGCCCATCGGCAGCGATCTATGCAGACTATGTTTCATTGGCAGACAGTGCTGAAGTTCAGAAGATCATGAACGACACCAGTCTCTCACCTGATGTTGCAGGTGAGCGTGCGATGGCGTTGATTGAGTCATCACTTGCGAAGTTTGATTCCCCGTATGAGTTTCAACGCACGCAGCATCCGATTAGCATGAATCAATTGAAGGTGATTGCACCTGCAATTATTGAGTTGCAACAGAAGGGTGTTGATTTGGAAGAGTATACGGTGATTGGTCATACCGTTGACAAGGCGAACTTTGAAGGGGCGATGAAAGAGGTGAATGGTGAGATGGTTCCTGAGCGTAAGCAGCCTTGGTGGGATAAGGGTTACCGTATTGCGGTTTGGTGGTTTGTTCTTTTCTGTGCAGCGGTGATTATCACAGTGAAGCGTTTGCCACACTTTACCTGGCGCCCAGATCACACGATTGCCCATTAAGGAGAGATGATATGATTGATATAGATAACCCACAATTTGCAGCAGGTTTGGTGATTGCGATCGCTCTTCTTGTTCCTGTTATTTATGGACTTTTTGTTGATAAACATAAGAAGGGCACAGAAGATCCTCGTACCGTGAAGTTTTAATTTACTGTACAGGCTAAGGCTGGCATAGAAGTGCAAAAGGCATCCTCATTGAGGGTGCCTTTTTTATGCGTTCGCGGATATTTTGTGCTTTAAGGATTGATCCAGTAGG
>PEAA01000028.1 GCA_002753275.1 Zetaproteobacteria bacterium
AGATTGAACTCTTCATTCAGTTACTCCTCCCTCTCTTTATTCGATACCTTAAAATACAACTTAAAAAAGATTAATGTTCTTTAATCATCGGCGAAACTAGCCCTTCATGCAAAAGTGTCAACGCTACAAAATAGTCAAGTTTAAACATGGCTTGCCTCAACCCATCCCCAATGACACCATTGCTGCCATGAAAGAGATTATCCTCTACTCCATCAGTGCATGCGCATCGCTCGTCGTACTGGGATATACCGTGCATATCTTTATCGGCGGACTCGTCTCTGAAGAGACTGAAACCTTCGCCATTATCGCAGCCGTCATCCTCGGCATCGCCGTTATGGCGACAATGGCGTGGGATGTCCTCAGAAGAAGACGCGGAAACATCCTCTAAAGAGAAAAAAAACAATCGCATTAACGCCGGCGGAGCGCTGAGTATGAAAACTGCCCAACATCCATGGGAATATTAAGTTCCAAGTGTTGATATTCAAATTCTGTAAATTCATCGGGAGCATCGGCGGGCACAATCCGAATTACGGATGGTCGCTCTTTTCCGCCCAACATCTTCCGTCCAGAAAATGTAAATGTCCGCGCCAAATGAAAATCCTCATCATAATAGCGCTCTTCTATCGGCAAATAATTCTCCGCTTGAATCTGCAAAACAACTTTACCCCAAACCACCGCAGCATTTTTTTTTGGAAGCAGCGTCAATTCAATCACCGGCATCCCTAATTTCACACCTTCAAAACTGATCGAGGCATCAAAATCATCAACAAGCCGCGACTCTTTCACCAAATCATCATGGGTCAAATGACTCCCCATCCACGAGCCCATCATCATCCCCGCACTCAAACGAATGGTACGGTCCGTTTTAGGCAAATAGGTATAAATATGATCTGCAGACTTGAGTGTAATGGTTCCTTGCTCGCGTTGAGGTTCAAGAATTCGAAACAGCGTATAATCTTTACCCAAACTCCAACCTTCCAATTTCAGCATCCGCGTATAATTCTTTGTTTGAACACGCATCGTCGCAATCGAATAAGAGGATTCTCCCCGCCATAAATCATCCATCGCATTTAAAATACTCTGCGTGCGTGCATCATTCTCTGCATACCCAACCACAGGATGAAAACAACATCCACACGCGATTATCAGTGCAAAGATCAAAGGGTGGCGAATCATCACTATTCGGGAATCAACCCATGGAAACGGACCACAACAGCGTGTGAGGTCATCGCCTGTGCAAGCCATGTTAATGAAGCTCTGATCGCCTCAAGCGCATGCCAAGGCGGGTTGACAATATATAACCCCGAGCCTTGCATTTGCATCGAAGAGAAATCGCCCCACATCTCAACTTGTAAAACATTGCGCACCGCTGAATGGGTAAGCAATCGTGCAATCTCCTCATGTTGTGCGGCCGGCAAAATAGGATACCAGATTGCGTACACGCCCATTGGGAAACGCGCATACTGCGCAATCACGGCACGGGCAACCTGCTTATATTCGCGTTTATCTTCAAAGGATGGATCAAGAAAAATCAAGCCACGGTGCTCTTTGGGAGGAAGAAATGCTCCCAGCGCTTCATAAGCATCGCGCTGATGCAATGCAACATCATAATCACGAAAATTGCCGCGCAGCGCTTGAAATTCTTGCGGATGCAAATCAGATGCGATGACACGATCCACATCACGCTGCCAAAGCGCCATCAACGCCGTAGAGCCGGGGTAAAAACGCAATGTTGACGCAGTGTTATAATGCTGAATCGCTTCAAACCACCGTTTCACACCCGAAGGCAGGTCAACAACAGATGTTTGTTCACCACTCAACAATGGCCAAAGCGATGCAACACCCGCTTGGTACTCCCCTGTTTTTTGCGCATACGCATCGGACAAATCATAAAGCCCCCGACCCGCAAAACCATCAAACATCATCATTGGCGTGGGTTTAATTTGCATCGCTGTAATAATTTCGCCAACTACAATATGTTTTAAAATATCTGCGTGATTGCCCGCATGGTAGCCATGTTGATAACTAAGCATCTGCTTTCAACAACAACATCTCTCGCACACATTTGGCCGCAAGAACCGATGAACAGCCGCTACTATCCCACTGAGGTGCGAGCTCAACAGCATCCATACCAACGATATTTAACCCCTGCATGCTTTGAATGAAGCGCTGAAAGGTCCACCAATCAATACCTCCCGGCTCAGGCGTGCCCGTGCCAGGAAAAGAGGCCGGATCAAACACATCAAGATCTACCGTAATATACAGAGGACGATCTCCCACCCAAGTGCGCAATGCGCTCAAATCATCAGGTTTAAAGGTAGTCAAACTCTCTTGCCCCCGCATCGTTTGGTACTCTTCACGCGTACCTGAGCGAATGCCAATCTGTTTCACACGATTTTCACCTATCACTTCCGAAGCACGGCGAATGATGCATGCATGCGACAGCTTCACCCCCAGATAATCTTCGCGTTGATCAGCATGTGCATCAAGCTGCACAATAACCATACTGGGAAACTTTTGATGAAGCGCCTCGATAACGGGCAGACTAACCAAATGTTCACCACCCAAAACAAAGGGCATCGCGCCATTGTTAACGCAATCATCACACGCCTCGCGAATCAACCGCAAGGCTTGCTGAACATCACCCATCGGCAGTGCCAAATCCCCCGCATCGGCATAGCGCACTTGCTGCACATCAAGATCAAGAAGTGGTGAATAGGTCTCGACGCCATCCGACGCTTCTCGAATCGCGGCTGGCCCAAAACGCGCACCAGGACGGAATGAAACGGTACCATCAAAAGGAGCACCAATAATGCGCACGGCATGCGCTTGGTCTAAGGAAAGATCACTATCATCATACATGGCGACAGATTAGAGGCTTTATCTCTTTTAGCAAAGTATGAAAAATATGCAGTCATTAAAAACGACTTCCATGATCTCTATTCTTTGGACTCTGTTGAAGCTATCCAATCTCCACCCAATGCTTTATAAAGCGCAACCAGTTGAACCAACAGTGCGGTCTGACTTTGAATTGCACTGTTATTTGCAGACACCCAGTCGCGCTCCGCTTGAATAACATTCAGAAAGTTCTCAGCGCCAGATTCATAGCGAATTTGAGTCAAACGCAAGGCCTCTTTTCGGCTTTTTAACAGCTTCTGATAGATCTCAACACTCTGCCACTGCTCGCCATAACGGGTTAATGCGCCTTCAACATCTTCGAGTGCCAACAGCATGCTCTGCTGATAATCCGCTATCGCCGCATCGTTCCCTGCCGTGGCTGCAGCAATCTCAGCGCGCAAACGACCGCCATCATAAATTGGCCAAGCCAAAGCAGCACCCAATGCACTCGTAATCGTGCTTGCTGTAAATAGATCCCCAAAGCTACGCGCACTACTCCCTACGGCTCCGGTAAGTGAAAAGCTTGGAAAACGCGCTGCTTCTGCAAGCCCAATCATTGAGGTTGCCGCATGAAGCCGTTGCGCTGCGATACGCACATCACTGCGCCGCTCCAATAAATCGGAGCGTAAACCCAAAGGGACTCTGTCCTTCGGGGCAGGCAACACCGCCTCATCTGCCAATGTTGCAATTTTTACTTCGGGAGGTTCACCCACCAACACCGATAAACGATAGATACGACTATTAATCTCAGATGTAAGAGAAGGGATGACCGCTTGCGCATTTTGGCGCTCACTACGCGCAACCCATAAGGCGTGTTCACTGACCATACCCGCATGCCACTGCGCTTCTACAATCGATTCCATCTCACGCAGTAGATCAACGGTATGCTCACTGCTTCGACGCTCAACTTGCAATCCCCGCAACTCAAAATAGGTCATCGCAGTCTCAGCGAGCACACTCAACATCAAATCATGATAAATCGCTTCTTGCTGAGCAAGCTCCGCATCCGCAATCTCTATCGTACGCTGAACACGCCCAAAGAGATCAACCTCCCAACTGGCATCCATCGTCGTTGTATAACTATTGCGAATCCCCGTATTATTGCCAAACCCTGTTTGTCGACTAAAACGACTTCGATTGACCGATGCACTTGCGCCAACTTGAGGAACCTCAATCGAAGAGGCTCCGCTACGCAGATGATGCGCTTGCTGCAAATGAGCAAGTCCAGACTTCAAATCATAATTGAATCGAAGCGTATCACGCATCAACGCATCCAATACGGGATCATCAAACTGCTGCCACCATTGCAGCATGTTTGTCGCCCCCTTTTGATCCGATAGCATAACAAATTTTGTATCGTCATTGTGCCATGCTTGATCATGGTTGAAAGAGGGCTTTTGATAATCTGGCCCCATCACACACCCTGAGCATATCCATAACAGCATCGCAACCCACAAGCTTTTGATACCCATCACACTTGTTCCTTATGGTTGCTTAACTCCGATTCCAGTTTACGCCCTGTCATCTTAGGAGAGTTCGTCTGTTTCGCCCACAATTGATACATGGTTGGGACGACAAAAAGCGTAAAAAATGTCGCAACCAACACACCTGAGAAAATGACTGTTCCAATCACCAAACGCGTCTCGGCTCCTGCACCACTCGATAAAATCAACGGTAATGCACCCATTGCGGTTGTTAATGCCGTCATAATAATCGGCCTTAAACGCTTCCCTGTTGCACTTAAAATCGCCTCTTGAAAAAGCGCCCCTTCATCGCGTAACTGATTGATAAACTCAACAATCAAAATCCCATTCTTTGCTGCAATCCCAATCAAGATAATCAAACCGATCTGACTATAAATATTCAAGCTCATATCAAACAACCAAAGGGATGAAAGCGCCCCTGTCATCGCCAATGGCACCGTTAACATAATAATCATTGGATGCACAAAACTTTCAAATTGCGCTGCAAGCACCAAGAAAACCACCGCAACAGCCAAAGCAAAAACCAAATAAGTCGAAGAACCTGACTCTTTGAAATCTAGCGAAGGACCTTTGTAGTCAATCGATGCACCTGCTGGCAATTGCGTATGAACCAAGGCTTCCAAATCATTGAGTGCACGGCCAAGCGTATAGCCATCGACCAAATTCGCCTCCAAGGTAATTGCCCGTTGACGGTTATAACGATTCAGCGCCTTACTGTCGGCAAACTCTTCGATCGTAACCAGGTTTGCCAGTGGTATCAGAACGCCTGATCGCTCTGAACGCACATAAGTATCGAGAATGTCCTTTGGACTCTGTTTGAGCCGTTTTTCACTTTCCAAAATAACATCATACTCTTTACCACGATCCATAAAAGTCGTGACACGCCGCGTCCCCATCAAGGTCTCGAGCGTATGATTGATGCTCTCAACAGAGACCCCCAAGGCATCTGCACGATCACGCCGAATCTTCACCCCAACTTGTGGCTTGGTCTCATCATAATCATGATCCAATCCTTGCATACTCGGTAGCGCATCTCCGGCGTTCATCATGATGTCTCGCCACTTAGCCAACTCTGCATAGGTCGGACCTCCCAGTACAAGTTGAACGGGTTTCTGCTCGCCGCCACCAAAAGGCTGACGCACCACAGGAAAAACCTTCACCCCAGGAATATCCGCAGTTAAACGCCGCACCTCCGCCATATAAAAATCGATAGGCTTACGCCGACTCCAGTCATCAAGAACGACGATACCGCGTGCATCACTAAAATTGGCCGTCGCACCAAAACTTCCTGGTGCACGCATCAACAAACGCTGAAACTCGCCACTGTTTGCAAAAGGCATCAAGCGCTGCTCAACCGCATCCACATGGGCCCGCATATAATCATAAGAGACCCCTTCAGGTCCTTTAATCATAATGAAAAAAACGCCACGGTCCTCTTTAGGGGAATACTCTTGCGGTATCACTTTCACCAACAATATCGCCACGATAAACATCACCAACAGCAACACCAATGAGATCCACGCCCGTTTTAAAAACCACAACAAAACGCCTTCGTACGCTTGCCGCAAGCGTTCAAAACGATAATCCATCCATTGCGAAAAGCGTGAACTTTGCGCTTGTGGCTTTAACCACTGCGATGAAAGCATTGGTGAAAGTGTTAAGGCAACAAAACTGGAAAAAAGCACTGCGGCCGTCAATGTCACAGCAAATTCACCAAACAATCGTCCCGTATCCCCCTCCATAAAAGTGATCGGAATAAAAACTGCAACCAAAACGGCAGTCGTCGCCAAAACCGCAAAGCCCACTTGCCGCGTTCCCCGAAAAGCCGCAACCATGCGTGATTCACCCAACTCCATGCGACGATGAATATTCTCAATCACCACAATCGCATCATCGACTACCAGACCAATCGCCAACACCAATGCCAAAAGGGTCAGTAAATTGATGGTATAACCAAAATAGGAGAGCACAGAAAATGTCGCAATCAATGACACCGGAACGGTCACCGCAGGCACCAACATCGCACGCACATTGCCAAGAAAGATATACATAACAGCCATCACGAGCAGCACAGCGATCAATAATGTTTTGTAAACCTCATCAATGGCCTGATCAATAAAAACACTGGTATCATAACTCTGCTCAAGCTCCATATTGCTGGGCAGAGTCTCATTCACACGGCGCATCTCGGCTTTGGCAGCATTGGCAACGGCCAGCGTATTGGCCTTAGATTGCTTCACAATCCCCACACCTACCATCGGAATACCATTACCTCGTAAAGTCGTCCGCGTCTCGATCGCCGCCACTTCAATACGGGCAACATCGCCAAGACGAACCAAATAGCCATCGTCCCCTTGCTTCAGTACCAACTGCTTAAAGTCATCAACCGTATGAAATCCTCGCAACATTCGCACGGTAAAATCACGATTTTTAGACTCAATCATTCCTGCGGGGAGCTCTAAATTCTCGCGGCGTAACGCCTGTTCAACATCCGTGACAACCAACCCAAAGGAAGCCAGCTGATTCCGATCAAGCCAAATGCGTAATGACTGTTCTTGCCCGCCACCCACACGCACTCGTGCAACGCCATCAATGGCCGCAAACCGATCAACAACATAGCGCTTGGCATAATCTGAAATTTCCAGGATCGTCATCCCTTCTGCGGCCAAATTGAGCCACATGATCACCTTCTCATCTGCATCTGTTTTACGAATATCGGGGGGCTGGGCCCCATCTGGAAGATTATCCATAATTCGAGAGACACGATCACGGATATCGTTGGCTGCAGCATCAATATCACGATGAATATTAAAACGAATGGTGATATCTGAACGACCATCCATACTTTTTGAAGCAATAGAACGGATGCCATCAACACCCGCCACGCGATCTTCAATAATTTCAGTAATTCGCGCTTCCACCACCGCCGCAGAGGCGCCTGGATAATCGGTTGAAATAGAGATGATGGGAGGATCAATATCGGGATATTCGCGTAATGGCAGCGATGAAAAAGCTAAAATTCCAAAAACAATGAGCAAAACATTTAAGACCAGCGCCAAGACAGGGCGCCGAACACTTGTATCAGAAATCCACATAATTAAAGGTTACTAACGAAGCGTGGAACGAGGGTCAACGCGCGTTGGTAATTGCGACCACGCTTCGGTGACTTTCACCGTTTGCCCTGCCTTCACAAACCCCATACCGCGAACAACAATCACCTCACCCGCTTGCAAACCCTTAACAATTTCAACCAAACCCTCGTGCCGCACACCAATTTCGACAACTTGTAGGCGTGCTTTTTGATCGCTATCGACAACGGTGAGATAGTGCGCATCCTGTCGTTGCGTGACACTCTCTTCAGGCACCATCAAGGCTTGGCGTTCATGTTGAATTAGGGTTACCCGCATTAACATCCCCGGAATCAACCGTTCGGATGGATTAGGAATTTTAGCCCGCACCAACATTGAACGCGTAACGGGGTCGATATGCGAATCAAGCGCATCAACCTCCCCAACAAAGGTCTCATTGGGCAACGCATCCGCATACGCACGAATGGATGTGCCTTTAACCACCCCATCAATCGCCAATGAAGGGATGGAAAAGTCCAAGTCAATGGGATCAATGGCATCCAGCGAAGTAATGATTTGCCCCGGCTGAATCAACGCACCCACACTGATCCGATGCACGCCGAGCCGACCTGAGAAGGGTGCACAAATGGTCAATTCATTCAATTTGGCTTGCACTTGTTTTAAGTTGGCAGCGGCAAGTGTGGCTTGCGTTTTTTGCATCTCTAAATCACGCATGGAAGCGGCTTTTTGAACCACTAGCTTCTCTAATCGCTGCAACTCACGCTCCTGTTCCGCCAAAGCTGCCGTTGCTGAAAGCAACTGTGCCAAGGCATCATCTTGATCAAGTGATGCAATTTTTTCGCCTTTCTCAACAAATTGGCCATCTTCAAAATCAAGTGATTTCAGCCTTCCTGACACTTCCGAAGTCATATCAACCGAAGCATTGCTCTTAGCAGTTCCGAGCGCTTCAAAATGATTAGAAACAGAAACAAGTTGACTTTGATAAGTCACAACCAGCGCCTGCTTATCAGAAGATTTTTTAGGCGACGGGTCAACATCACATGCACCTAAAATCAATAAAACAAAACCGTAACACCACAGTTTCATACAACAAGACTCCCTAAGCGAACAGTCCATCCGTTCAAACAGCAAATGAGACTACACATTCACATGACAATAGCATGTCATGCATCATAAAAATGAATCAATAATGGTGTGTATAAAGGAGGTTTAAACCTTGTAAGGTATAGGTTGTTTGATTTCCCGCGGGTAAGCCAGAATTCATAGGACGATCCATTTGATAGATCAAATATTCAATTCCCACATCACTCTCTTTGTTTAATGCAACATCAAAACCTACGCCAATTGAATATGCCGTGTTATTGGTTGTCTGCATCGAGCCATTAACGGAAGATGTAATCGTAGACTCAATATCAACGGTTGAAAGTCCTCCTAACAGATAAATTCGACCCTCATCAATCCGCGTTTGCGCTTTCACAAAACCTGAGTAAAAGTTACGGACTTTGTTTCCCCAAGTGAAATTAGCAGGCATCTGCGCCGTATTCGCAGGCCAAAATTTAGAAGCACTGGTAGACAACCCCGTTCTAAATTCAACCGCAAAATTTTTATTTAAATCGACCCCCGCTCTCAGAAAAAAACCAGGAAGATATTTTTGCTGTGCAAAAGATGAAGCAGGCCCAGTCACCGATGTGTTCATGATCATTGAACCCACACCTACGCCTGCATAAGGCTTCAACTCCAACGCTTGCGCGCTACCTGCCGCACACACAGCCATTGCAGCAGAAACCATTAATACTTTCTTCATATTTAATCCCACCTTTTCACGAAATGACACAACCCTAACAACAAAGATTATTTTATAAAAAGAAAATCAGAGCCCACTAATCTGGTGTATGTGAATATTGCTTAATCCACGGAGTTCGAATCGGAATTTGATCTTCCGATCGAAAAATCTGCACCCCTCTCCGCGTCCCCATATTGATCACAATAGGCGCCTTTAAATTGGCAGTAATCCATTCAACATCAGCATAAGGGTTTAAAACAAGCAACCATAACAACTCGCCCTCTGTCGAGCCCAAAGCGTGACGCTGATCGGCACTCAAACGAGGCTTGCTTCCAGCAAGCTCATCATCCCAAGTGGTGATTAACAACGAGGCTTCCGGTCGATCAATGGATTGAAGACATGCGACATTACCACGCCCTAAATAAATAATCGCATACTGATGTGCATCCTCAAACCCCGCCAAGCCAAATGGAAAAGATATAAGTTGATCTTCAGCGTCAGACATCTTGTTTGCCTTTAGATAACAACGATTGAAAAAAGGATCCGCTACTTGAGCCCTCATCGGAAGCATCAGAAAATGCCTGCAACCACTCAAGGGAAGAGCCTTTATTGGCAGCCAAGTTTTCTTGCTTAATTAAATCATAAATCTCTTTTCGATGCACTGCGACGGAAATTGGCGCATCAATACCAATATGTGCGCCGCGAAGTTTATCAACGCCCGTAAGCACAAGGCGAATATCATCACCAATATAGATCGCTTCACCAACTTTGCGCTTGAGTATTAACATAGCCTGCTAAACTAAAAGGTTTCTCCCAGCATTCAAGCGTTGAATTGCATACTCAACAGCACGCATCTCCTGCGCGATATGTTCGACCTCTGATTTAAGCGAACGAACAAGGCGCCTGTTTTTCAATTCTAAACGCTGAAAAACAAGCTTATCATCATCAGATAAGCTTGAAGTATCAACATGTTGCTTCACCTTCTCAATACAATCATTCCAAACCCCATTACGACGAATGATCTCTTTCTCCGAGCGACCCTTGCGCACCGCTTGCAGCAGTGCGTCAATGGCCATCTCTGCCATATTAAGCTCCGACTGCATAGGCAACGGGATGCTCCTGGTTGGCAACAGCCTGCCACGCTTCACGCAATGATGCTGCCAATTTACGGACATCTTCAATGGCTTTCACAGTATCTTTTGCCTGCCCTTCGAGCAATCGTTGCGTCATAAAATGATACAAAGATGCTAAATTTTGTGAAATCTCACCACCTTTTTCCATATCCAACGCATACCTTAAATCAGTGATCACACGCGCAGCCCGACCTATAAACTCAGACTCATGTTCAAAATCTTGTTGCTCAGTCGCCAATTTCGCTTGATCCAATGACTTAATCAGTAAATCGTAGCTAATTAATACCAAGCCCATGGGACTTGCACCTGTTATCATATTGTTTTTATAAGAACGAACCACTGTAGACCTCCTTGCCTAAAATCGGGGATACTCCCTTTGTGTTAACTACTCTATCGGCCACCAATTTCAAAACTTTAATTTTTATTTTCATCCTGAGGTTTTGTTAAACTGCGAGATCTGTCCAGTGAGGTAATCACCAACACTATTATTTTTTGCAACGACACTTTCCATGGCTTGAAAGCGTTTTAACAGCGTCTGCTCCTTCTCTGCCAACACACGATTCAATTCATCAATATCTGTTTGCAAACCTTGATAAATCGCATCTGAAGACTCAATCGCTGATTTCAAACTTCCAGAAAAAATACTGGTGTAAGCATCCAGCGTCCGTGAGTTTTGTGCCCCAACTCCCAGCAAAAAGGTTGCATTACCCACTGCACCTGTCGCCGTTCCTGAGTAGGTCACCACCAATCCCAAAGGATCCCCTGCCGTTGCCTCAAGCAAATTACCACGACCTGTCGTAGGCTGTCCGCCAATAGTGCCGACAATATCAACCCCCGTGAAAGTGCTATTGGCCGCAGCACCAAGAAGCGCATTGCTACTTTGTGATATCGTAAATGATGACGCGCCATACTCTTTGTTATTAATTTGCAAAAAATTGCCATTTGCAGACGCAATGGCAGGTAACGAAAATCGTCCTTCCTGCACCACCGAGCCGGGGGCTGTCAACGCTCCTGAAAGCCCAAAACTAAGCGAACTTAACCCCGTAACATTATCGACAATTTCAATTTCACCATTGGCATTGATCGAAGCGCTGACATTACCACCATAAGCATTTTGCACACTCGACAAAAGCGTAGCGATACTATCATTGGCTGCATCAAGCACCGTAAAATCAGAAGACACCGCATTCCCTAAACGATCGGTACCTGTAATGGTAATCACATCGTTATTGACCAACCCTAAATTGGCCAGCTTGGTTGATGATGTCGCAGGCAGGCCTCCATCAAGCAATGCTGTTGATTTCCAAGTTTCCGTTTTAGTAGAACTAAACTCAGTATTGAGCGATGCAATCAATTGAGAGAGCGTTTGACCTGCCGTCAAGTTCACCGTAGCAACATCTCCTGTTCCTGTTGTTAATGTCAACACATCATTGCTTGCCAGTCCTGCCGACAAATCAACACTTCCCACTACTTTGGCTTGCTCAGGCGCAGTGGTTACATTGAGTAGGTAACTGCCAGGCTGTGTGGTAATATCAGAATAGACATAGTCGATCGCAGAGTTATCAGAAACCATATTGGCTGTAAACACATCACGGATTGCGGTAATATCGGTATTAATCCATTTGTCTAATGTCGTTTGATTAATAGACAGTTGCCCATACCTATCAGGCTCAAGCCCAATCATTACAAGCGAGTTTCGATCACTGGGCAACCCTTGCACAGGCTTCAACAAGCCGCTCGACATCTGACTCTGCACCGAGTTCATGGTAAAATCACCCATCAACAAACCAGACTTTCCGCTCTTGGCATCAAAAGCATTTTGCTGAGCAATAAAGGTCATCGTTGCGTTATAAGTATCGACAAAGGCTTGTAGATTTGATTTCAAGGTTGCAACATCATAACCCGTCGTCAAGGTCATCGTAGTTGCAGGCTCTGCGCGATAAAGATTCAAAGTGACGCCTGGGATCATATCGCTGACAACATTGCTTGCGCGGCTGGCGGTAAAGCCATCCACCGTCAGCACCGCATCTACACCTGCGGTTGTAGAACCACCACCACCAAGATTTAAATTGGCCAACCCTCCGGTCAAATCTGTTCCCGAAAGTGTAAATCCTGCTGCTCCCGTTTCATCAGAATTCAGCACCAGGCGAAAGTCGGCAGCCGATGAACCGCCCACATTCAGCAGTGATGCTGTCACTAAAGTTGGGCTGGAACCTGAATTTAACGAGTTAATTTTCCCCACTACATCCGAGAGCGTATCACTCATCGCAACCGTCACGATCTGCCCCTGAATGGAAAATGTACCACTTAAACCGAGTGATTGAGTTGATGAGGTGATCGCCGTACCCGTCGAATCTTTCACAGCAGCGCTAGATGTCGTCCGTTGCGCTGTCGCCAAATTTTCAACAATAATGGTATGACTCCCAGGCATGGCAGCATCTGAAGTCGTGATACCCACCAACGATTCTGGAACCGTCGAAGTGTTACTTCCAAGAGAAGTGGCATAGGTAAAAAAGCTATTATTGTTGGAGAGTAAGTCCGAAGCATCTTGATAAGTTTTAACACTATCGCGCAGCGTTGTTAAAGCCGCCTGCTTATCAAGCTCTGCCTGCTGCTTGCCCTCCATTTTAGTCACACCCTGACGCTCTACATTGATCAAGTCTGTAACCATGGTTTTCCAATCGATCTGGGATGATAAACCTGCTTGAATTAACGATGCTGCCATGACTTACTCCTTACCCTTTAGATAAAACCTGCAATACTTCTATGCAACCTTATTTAACACCAGACCCACGAAATCAGACAATGCAGCCTGCAAATCACGGATCTCTTTACTCGGGAACTCACGCACAATCTGTGCATTCGCTTTATCAACGACTTGGACAACAAGTTGACCATTACGCGAATCAACTTGAAAACCAATTTTATCGGACATGGCCGATGGCAAAACCGCATTGGCAGCATCAGCAACCCGCTGCATCGATGCACGATTAACCTCGGCATCTGGCGATAAAAGCGCGCGATTCCCCGCTTCTTCATTGACTTTTAAAATTTGTGCCGCACCAGAATTGGATGCAACATTACCCGCTGAAACATTTCCTGGTGTTCCAGGAGTCACATTAGGAATCGTTGCACTCACAACCGATGCTTGTGCAGGTGATATTGGCATATTGGCCTCCTTTGATCTGCATCTCTTCTTTCTCCCAACTCAACGGAGATCGAATCGATACAATCCTTCGATTACCATTATCGGCAACAAAATTGAATACTTTAATTTTTTAATTCGTTTTTTTATAGCAAAAAAATGAGGCGATTCAAACCGCCTGAATGAGCCATTGAATATACCATGATTCATTTTATAGTTTAGCCCATGCGACTCATTATGCTTGATACTGAAACCACCGGACTCTCTCCTACTGAGGGGCACAAAATGGTTGAAATTGGCGCCATTGAAGTGCTTGATAGGGAAGTACAAGAGCATAAAATCTTTCATCACTACATCAATCCTGAAAGAAGCATCCCACAAGAAGTGGTTCGCATTCATGGAATTGATGACCATAAAGTCAAAAATGCCCCCACCTTTGCTGATATCGCCCAAGATTTTCTTCAATTTGTCGAAGGTGCCATCATTGTCATTCACAATGCCGCGTTTGATTTAGGATTTATTCGTTCTGAATTAGCCCATCTGGAATTACCAACGCTTGATCACGCTCCAGTGATTGACACATTGGAACTGGCACGCAAACAATATCCAAACCAGCGCAACAACTTGGATGCCCTATGCGACCGTTTCCACATTGATCGCGGTCATCGATCACTGCATGGCGCCCTTCTTGATGCCAAACTGCTCGCTGAAGTTTACCTGGAACTGACCGGAGGAAGGCAATACTCGCTTGGCAGCACCACCCCAACGCGACCTGCAGAACAGTTTTCAAAGCTTCCTGAAGTCATTAAACAGCGTGTTGAAAGGATTGAGACGCAACCCATCATGCGCCGATCTTCTCCTCCTCTCTCCTCTTATGATCTTGATGCACATCATAAATTTATGGAGCGCATTCACAAAGAGAGCGGTGGAAATACTATTTGGAAAATCAATGCTGCGCCCGCGACATCATCACAACCGTAGCATGACAGCTATCGTTTCACCTTCAACACCACAGGAGCGTACCACCTTTCATGCTACGATTTGATTTCGCACTTTCACCGCGTGTCCAAGCATTCCTCGACATTAAAAAGGCCATACGGATCTTACAACAAGCACACGAACAGCAATCCGGCTATATGTTTTTACTTGCCGCTGCAGACCTACGCATCTCCATCTTAGGCGAAGCTGGCAAGAAGTCAGCCCTTCCTGAAATAACCGCTCTCTTTGAAGCCACAATTTTACACTTCCAGAAAATTGCACAAGAGCATCCACAATACAGCGATGATATCCAGCATGTCTGTGATAAACTCGAGTTTCACCTACGCGAGGTGCAAAAAGTCTCCACCATGACCAGCAGTTTTTTCAGTAACAATGCACTGCTTGGGCGTTACTCAAATGCCCTCAAAAAACAGGATTTCATTGGACACAATATCCTGCTACCTGAAACCATCGCCCTGCTTTGGAAACATCAAAACTTCGACAACATCCTCATGGATCGAATGATGCCCATTGCAACAGCAGTCTTCTATCTTGATAAATTATTAAGCGACTACACTCCATGGTCAACGCATATCGCGATTAAAGGGTGCGATGTCATCAACCTTGATCGCAAAAACCCGCAAGGGCTACTCATGATTGGCATCAGCAAAGAGCTTATTGAACAGGGTTTTTTGCCCGATGTTGTGGCAAGCAGACTCACCGCGCGTATCCGTTTTCAAAACACATCGCTCGTCGAAACAGAAAAAGATCAACGCGACCATACCTATCAACGGATGCTAATCCCTGTCAGTTAGGCCGCATGAATATAAAAAAATCTAAATTGTTTTTTCACGCCAATGGCATGCATCATATATAACGCACTCTGCACATAGGGGTTTACGCGCCTTACACACATAACGACCGTGTAAAATTAACCAGTGATGTGCATGCTGAAAATAGGCCTTAGGAACCCGCCTCATCAACCTTTTCTCCACATCCAACACCGTTTTACCAACAGCGAGGCCTGTGCGATTACTTACGCGAAAAATATGCGTATCAACAGCAATCACCAGCTCTCCAAAGAGAATATTGAGCAATACATTCGCCGTCTTTCTACCCACACCAGGAAGCTGCTCAAGCGCCTCTCGCGTCGATGGAAGCTCTCCATCAAATTGTTCCAAAATCATTCGACATGCCGCTATAAGATGCTTGGCTTTATTATGATACAAGCCCAAAGTCGCCAAATAGGGCTTAACGCCCTCTTCACCTAAGGCATAAATCGCAGCGGGGGTATTGGCAACAGGAAAGAGGCGTGCCGTCACCTTATTCACCCCCACATCGGTAGATTGCGCAGATAACATCACTGCAACCATCAATTGAAAAGGCGTCTCATAATTTAATTCGGTGACGGGATGCGGATTTTGCTGTTGCAGATGTTGGAACAACCGCTCAACATCAAGCTTGCTCAATGGCTTCAAGGGGCTGCCAGTGCGTTAAAGCCCATATTAATCTCTTTAATGACCCGCTTGCCCTCTTCATCGACATAGATTTCATTCAACATTAAACCCTGTTCTGAAATTCTCTTCACTTGTCCATAATGTTTGCCAATGTGATCTCCTTCATGGACCAAATAGGACTTCCCCATCACATCTTCAACCATCGCCACATAACCACCCTCCGCACTCATCACACCTACAAGCGTCAAGGCCGTTAAATCAAATGCTTCAAGCTCTTCCAAAGGTCGATTATCTTCTGTCACTAAGGTCAGCTGTTGTTGATGTTCATCTTGCGATGTAACAATAGGAATTAAATAGGAGTCAAAAGGATCGCGTATTTGATCCAAATGAATCACTGGGGCGACCGGTTGTGAAACAGGCGATTCTCCCCCCTTGTCTTGGGCTAACGATAAAGCCTCATCGGCCTGCACAGCCCCTAGACAAAAGGAGAAAAGCAGCATCGATAAGAATAAGTTATGCAACCGATCACTACGCATCATTAATTAGAAGCGTGCAAATGCTCCCATATAGAAACCCGAGAATGTAGCTTTCACATAGAGAACAGGACGATCTATAAATAGATGCATACTACGGTAACCGCCATAAACACCCACCATCGGAAGTGGTGAATAATCCGCTCGGAAATCCGATTCAAAATAGCGCTCACCACCATAACTGACATGTCCGGAGAGACCAACAAAATCACTTAATCCTGTAGCCGCGCGCAAACCCAGTGTTGGGATCATTGTCGCAGCGGTTGTTTGATTCGCAGCCACACCATTATTTAAAACAAAGGTCCCAGGAACCCACTTCACAGCACCTTCAACACCTATTCTTAAACGACTTGGAAGATCGTCCACATTCAAAACATAGGAGGTATAATTAATATCCCACACATCTACATTGAGTTCACTGTTCACCGGCGTACCTGCATTAAAGGTTGTTCCTGCAAGCGCAACAGCGGTTGGAAAAATTTTAGAACTGGAAAATTTCATCGGTAAATAATTAATTCCAAATCGACTATCAGCAGATTGAAATGAGAGATCAACACTCAAGCTTTTTGAACTGTTATACTGCAAGCTATTGCCAACATCTAAACTTTGCGCTTGATTGAACCCCGCTGAACCTTTCGGAATTATTTGCGCCATACCAACATGAATATCAAAAGTCTCATCCGCATGCACACTACCTACAAAACCAACACCCGCCAAAGCCAAAACCGTTGCCATCTGTTTAAATCGCATACCATTCCTCCCTAAAAATAAAAAAGCATCATACATTTGAATTCTAAGATGAAAAGAAGCAAAATACGAACATGATAATTTTAGGCATCGAATCTTCGTGTGATGAAACCGCGGTCGCCCTTATTAAGGGGAAGCCCCATGCAAAAATTGCGATTCTTTCTGAAACAATCGCCTCACAAATCCAGATTCACGCCCCTTTTGGCGGTGTCGTCCCCGAGGTTGCCTCCCGCGAGCATCTTGCCATCTTGCCACGGCTGACAAAAGAAACCCTACGCAAAGCAAATATTTCGCTAGAGATGATTGATGCTATTGCCGTCACGGCAGGCCCTGGTCTCATGGGATGTCTGTTGGTGGGTGTATCCTTTGCACGCGGATTGGGTGAGGCTGCCAACATCCCCGTCATTCCTGTGCATCACATGGTGGGTCATCTTCTTGCGCCGGGCATTCATGAAAACCTTCCTCCCTTCCCCTTTATCACATTGTTGGTCTCAGGCGGGCATACCATGTTGGTGCGCGTCAACGGCATCGATGATTATCAAATCATTGGCCAAACCATTGATGATGCCGCGGGTGAATGCTTTGACAAAACTGCCAGATTATTAGGATTACCTTACCCTGGTGGTCCATCGATCGCCAAAGCAGCGCACGATGGCGATGCCAAAGCCTTCAAACTTCCCCGGCCGTTGCTGCAGAAAAAGAACCTCGACTTCAGCTTTTCCGGTCTAAAAACCGCTGTAATGTATGCGCTCAAAGATCAAGACCTCTCCAATCCGCAAACCATTGCCAACATTGCTGCGAGTACACAATCTGCGATTGTTGATGTATTGGTACAAAAGAGCCTTCGCGCCTGCAAACAAGAGAAGATCAAGAACTTGGTCATTGCAGGAGGAGTTGCCGCCAATCACCTTTTACGCACGCAACTTGATGGGAATAGCCAAAACATCGCCATTCACTACCCCGATATACAATACTGTACCGACAATGCCACGATGATTGCCCATGCGGCACTCTATCTCAAACAAAACGACACAACTGATTGGGATGTAAACCCACGCTGGAAATTTACGGACAATTTATAAATCAGACAGATTTAACGCTTACGGCAAGGCTGGTGGGCAAGCAAAAGAGCCCGCAGCCAAGGTTTCACCAGCATTCTTCTTAATAAAACTATCTTGGCTTAACACTTGCGGTGCAGAGTGATAATTATCAATGGCATAGATCGTATCACCCAAAGTGTGTTTGACGATCAAACTGTAGCGCGCACCATCACTGTTTGAACAGAGCGTCAGCCCCTCTGCCAAATTCACCACAACATCATAAGCACCATTGGTGACATGGACCTCATAACTCACAGGAATTTGCTCACCACTGGCAATAGGCAACCCTGTATCAGGGTCAATCACAGGCTGTGGCTGCCCCGGATTACTATACACCGTAAAATCACTATACATCCGCTCCATCGCAGCACGAACCTCAAGTAGTGCCAGCATTGCTGATTCATTGTATGCCCGAATGCGATAATGTTGATATTGCGGATAGGCAAAAGATGCCAAAATGGCAGCAATCGATATTGCAACCAACAGTTCAATCAGTGAAAAACCGCGCTTCATCCCTCGCCTCCTCTTCATTAACTTAAAACTATCCCAATAAAAAAGGAGGCCGAAGCCTCCTTTTTAGAACCACTTTTTTCGATATTTTTTTA
>PEAA01000029.1 GCA_002753275.1 Zetaproteobacteria bacterium
GTATCTATTTGATGAGTCGTACGCTGACAGGGACGAGTCGACGCTTGGCATTGATACAGGTGGGGCTGAAGTATGTGGGGATCTTGGTTTTGATGCCATTTTTTCTACTGGAGTTTTATGGTGCAATGGTTGGGCCGAAAGCGTTGGTCACCCTGTTGGATGATGACATCGCGAGCGAGGTTGCATGGTTTTATCTGCTTCTACAGCTTGTTTCCGCGCTATTCTCCGTGCAATTTGGCACCTTTATCTTGCGCGTGGCTGAATATGTTTCGCCTGATCACCCTGCAGAATCACTCTCCGCCCCGAGATACATCTACGATCAGGCTGTCGATGAAGCGGAATCTGCGCTTGATCTCCTGGAAAAAGAGCAGCTTCGATTGGTTGGGCGGCTTCCCCGTTTCCTTGATGCGTTGCGTCCCAATGAGCGCGATACGCGCTACCACCACCATCAAGTATCCGTACTGCATCATGCGAGTCATCAACTTGCTCATGAGTGTGAAAATTTTGTTTTGGAACTGCAGCGCCGCGCACAGGCGGGTGAAACTTTGGAGCGACTGCTCAATGTGCAACAGCGTCAAGATCTTATCACACACCTTCTTGATGGGATGCAGGATTTGGCCCATCATCTGCATGGTATGCATGAACAGGTTTCTTCGAAATTTCCAGATCAATTGGTTGAGGGGCTGCATGTGGTGCTGGGTATTTTCCATGATACCTTGGAGAGTCCGACAGCGGATGAGATCGAAATTCTTCTAACAATCAGTGGAGATCGCTCATCATTAATGGAGCGTATTCGCTCGGGTTTAATGAAGCGTGAGCAATCGATGAACCATGATCAACAGCTTCGGCTCTTTGCCGCGACGACAGCATCAAAATCGTGTTGAGAGCGATGGAGTGACCGCCACATCGATAGATTGCGCATGCTGATCCCATCGAGCCATAACGAGGGTTGATCTGTTATCCGTTGTTCTTTTGCAAAAAAAATGTTGTTTGCAGTTGTAGCGAGGGCTCTTCGATGCGAAGCCCTTTGGCGATTTCAAAACAGGTTGCGCCATGTCGGGCAACCATTGCTACAATGGAGGGATCCAGCTTGCCATGGGTGACCATCTCTTCAATGATCATAATAATTTTATCGAAGGTCATACCTGTGCGGTAGGGGCGATCTTGTGCCAGAGCTTGAAAGACATCGGCCACCGCGAGGATGCGCGCTTCAATGGATAGATGTTGTTCTTGTGGATGAAAGGGGTAGCCGCCGCCTTTGAGCCCTTCATGATGGTACGCGGCCCAGAGCGCGATATCTTCCATCCCTTTGATATAGCGAAGAATCTCATAGCTTTCAAAACTGTGTCGATTCATCACCGAGCGTTCTTGTGCCGTCAGTGGCCCTGGTTTTTCAAGAATATCATCAGGGGTGTGTAACTTACCAATATCATGCAGCAGTGCCGCTATGATCATTTTCTCATATTGGATGCCTGTGATTTGAAACTGCTTGGCCAAAAAGGCGCTAACATTGGCCACACGAACGGAGTGTTCCGCGGTGAAATTGCTTTTTTGGTCGACAATGTATGACATGATCAAGGCAAGCTGTTTGATTTCATCGATGGTGAGAAAGTGCGGTTCGCTTATCTGTGCCATGCTCCATGCGTAGCGTTCGATATGGCGATCTTCCAGGGTAATCCAGAAGGACTCCGATTGTTGCACTTGTTGCAGGGATTGAACCAATTCCGGGTCAAAATAGTTGCCACTGTATTTTGTTAGCGATTGGATAATCGTATCTTTTGCGAACAGAATATCGGTGTTGTAGTGGGCTGCGGAGAGGATATCCACTCGATCAGCAAGGAAGATAATGTTTGCCATGCGTGCTGTTTCGGCGCAGATGTCGTTGGTTTGGAGCTCAAACCATGGCGTATGATGGTATAGAATGGGTGTTGCAAAAGCAGCCAGTGGTTGAAAATCTTGCAGCAGTTGGTGGCCGATTTCGCAATGAATGTGTGCATCATTCCAGTCAAAGTGGTTGACCAGTTGATTGTGGACCTGCTCGCTGGAAACGCCACAGTCATGCAGTAAGCCGAGCTCGTAAAGAAAGCGTAAGCGTTTTTCGTCCAGGCCCAATTGATGGCCGATTTGAAAAGCGATAAATCCGACCCGCTTGCCATGGTTGGTATCATTCATGCCAACCAGTGAAACGGCCGTTTCAATCGCTACAATCATTTGGCGTAAATCGATATCAATGTGTGAAGGGTTGGTCATACGCTCTCCTTTTACTGATGAATGGGACTATGAACTACAGGAGAGCATGGAGCAACCGACACGATGTTTTGCCCAATCGGGGCGTTTTTGTGCCAAGGATTGCTGTTGCGGCTGTTCATCATATGGATTGCGCATGGCTTGGAGCAGTGTTTCAATCATGCTGTAATCCCCCTGATAGGCGGCATCGATCGCTTGCTGTGTTAAGTAGTTGCGCAGAATAAATTTGGGATTGATCTGGTTCATGGCGATTTTACGCGCAACATCATGCAGGGGTTGTTGTTTTAGGCGCTCAATATAGCGGGTAAGCCATGCGCAAATGGCGGTTTCGACCTTGGTGGTGATCTGCTCGGGTTGATACAATGCCTCATGAATCGACTGCATAAGCATGGTATGGGTCTGTTGCTCAAGTGGGATATGACTCTCTATCTTTGCAAGCGCACGATAGAAGAGCGTCATGTCAATTTCGGTCAGGCACAACACACTTTGCAGCGATTCAATCAACTCTTGGTCGCCCTCGATACTGTTTTGTAGCCCCAGTTTCTGCATCATCATAGCCGACCAACGGGCATGGTAGGTTGAGCGGTAGTGGTTGAGTATGGCTTGCAGTGGCTCTTTGCTTCCTATGAGTGGAATCAAACTTTCGGCTAGCCGTGCGAGATTCCATCCCGCAACCTCTCCCTGCTTGCCAAAGCGATAGCGCCGGGTTTGTCGGTCGGTGGTGTTGGGTGTCCAGTCGGGATTAAAATCATCGAGCCAGCCATAAGGGCCATAATCGAGGGTCAGCCCCAAAATCGACATATTGTCGGTATTCATGACGCCATGCACAAAACCGACCCGCGCCCAATGCACCATGAGATCAATGGTGGTATCAACAACTTCTTGGAACCATTGGAGATAAATGGCTTGGCTTGGAGCACCAAGATGGGGAAAGTCATGGTTGATGGTATAATCGGTAAAGGTTTTGAGCAGTTCGACATCGTTGCGCTTACTAAAAAGTTGGAACTGCCCAAAGCGGGTGAATGAGGGGGCGGTGCGGCAAACAATGGCACCTGGTTCCATTTGAGTGTTGCCATTGTAAAGCATATCGCGCGCCACCGCATCGCCTGTCGCAATAAGTGAAAGTGCACGGGTGGTGGGAATACCAAGGTGTGCCATCGCTTCACTACATAAAAATTCACGGATGGAGGAGCGAAGCACGGCGCGCCCATCAGCATGGCGCGAGTAGGGGGTGGGCCCAGCACCTTTCAGTTGCAGGGTCCAGGGGGTCCCCGATCGATCAATGATTTCGCCAAGATTAATGGCACGCCCATCGCCCAACTGCCCTGCCCAAGAACCAAATTGATGGCCACCATAGCAGGTGGCGTAGGGCTTGATGGTCGGGGGAAGTTGGTTACCAGCAAAGAGTTGTGCAAATGATTCGGCACGGCAGTCATGTTCCGTGAGTTGAAAGCACGCAGCCATTTCTGTTGAATAAGCGATGAGTTGAGGCTGTGCAACGGGGGAGGGTGTGACCCATGAGTAGCATGCGTGCTCGACAAGACGGTTGTAGTTTTCAAGCTCGCCATCTGCGGGGAGTTCTGTGGTAAAGGGGTTTTGAAAATCAAGCTTTTGAAGCATCAATACGCCCGTTGATGCTTCAAAAGGGTTGTATATTCATTAGATATAACTCAGCCATGCTTCATGTTCAGGGCTGCGGCCATGAACGACATCAAAATATTTCTTTTGCAGGTAAGTGGTGACGGGGCCGCGCGATCCTGTGCCAATTTGACGGTTATCCACTTCACGAATCGGGGTGACTTCAGCGGCAGTGCCAGTGAAAAATGCCTCATCGGCGATATAAACCTCATCGCGGGTGATGCGTTTTTCAACCACTTCATACCCTGCCTCTTTGGCGAGGGTGATGATGGTGTTGCGGGTAATGCCATCAAGTGCGGCGGTTAAATCGGGGGTATAGATAATGCCATCGCGGACGATAAAGAAGTTTTCACCGCTACCTTCTGCGACAAAACCTTGCACATCAAGGAGCAGTGCTTCGTCGTAGCCATCGCGTAGCGCTTCGCTCAGCGCCAGCATGGAGTTGATATATTGGCCATTGGCTTTGGCTTTGCACATTGAGACATTGACATGGTGGCGTGAATAGGAGGATGTACGAATGCGAATCCCTTTTTCAAGAGCCTCTTCACCCAGATAAGCGCCCCATTTCCATGCGGCAACAATGGCGTGTGCTTTAAGGTTGTCGGCACGAAGCCCCATCCCCTCTGAGCCGTAAAAGACCATGGGACGCAAATATGCCGAGTCTAAATCATTCTTTTTGACCGCATCAAGCTGGGCTTGGTTGAGCGCCTCTTGGCTGTAAGGAATCTTCATCGCCATGATATGTGCCGAGCGGAAGAGCCGTTTGGTATGATCATTGAGGCGGAAAATGGCCGTTCCTTGATCTGTTTTATAAGCACGAACCCCTTCGAAGACACCCATGCCATAGTGTAAAGTGTGGGTCAGTACATGCACCTTGGCATCACGCCAATCTACAAATTCTCCATCAAACCAGATCAAACCATCACGATCAGAAAAGTCAGCCATTGTTTTCACGCCCTCTTAATGTTAAATACTCTAAATTTCGCTCAATACTGCGTAATTTTTGAAACATGAACAAGTAGTGGCTGATTTTGACTAGGCAATAGCGAGAAAAGGATTATGATTTCGGACATGAATAAGATAACGCAGGGTGTAAAATGATTCGTACAGAGGGATTGGTTCGCCAGTTTGGTGATGTGGTTGCCCTTGATCATACCAACATTGAGATCAAGAAAGATCAGGTAACGGTGATTCTTGGTGGTTCGGGTTCGGGCAAAACCACTTTGCTGCGTATGCTTTCAGCGCTGGATGCACCAACGCATGGATCGGTCTGGTTTGGCGATGAAGATCTGGCGCAGCTGAGCTCCAAGCGGCTGTATGAACTGCGCGGTAAGATGGGCATGGTTTTTCAATATTCGGCGTTGCTTAACTCATTGAATGTTTATGACAATGTGGCATTTCCACTGCATGAGCATTCAGATCTGGATGAGTCTGTGATTCAAACGATGGTGCAGATGAAACTCGAGCAGGTCGGCATGCGCGGCTTTGAGCAGTTGATGCCATCGGAGCTTTCTGGCGGAATGGCCAAGCGGGTTGCGTTTGCGCGTGCAATGATTGCTGATCCGGATGTCGTCTTTTTTGATGAGCCAACCTCCGGTCTTGATCCGATCTCGGCAGGAATTGTGACGACCTTGATTCATGACATTACCAAAAAGACTCACATGACTTCGGTGGTGGTGACGCATGATGTTCATGCTGCGTTAGAGATTGCCGACCATGTGATTCTCTTGTGGCAGGGCAAAGTTATTGCCGAGGGTCAAGCCGATGCCATTGCGCAGAGTGAAGATCCACGGGTGGTGCAATTTATTCAAGGGCGGCCCGATGGTCCGATTCCTTTTTCGCGCAGTAAAACCCCCTACCATGAAGATCTGTTGCGGGTGCGTCTATGATTGTGAATCTTTTTGGACGAATCGGTCGTTCCACTTTACAAATGATTGCAAAATTGGGCGATGTCACGCTGCTCAGTAGTCGATCGTTGGCATTTGCGGGCAAAAGCCCGTGGCAAGGTGAACATTATGTGCGTCAAATTTATGCTCTTGGTGTTGGTTCCTTTGTGATTATTGCGATTACCGGTGCATTTACGGGCATGGTTCTGGCGCTGCAGGGTTATTATACCTTGGCCAAATTTGGTTCAGAATCGTTGCTTGGCTCGGCGGTTGCCCTATCCATTATTCGTGAACTTGGCCCTGTTTTGGGTGCATTGATGTTGATTGGACGGGCAGGCTCCAGTATCACGGCGGAGATTGGTATTATGCGGGTCACCGGGCAGCTTGATGCACTGGAGATGATGGCTGTCAATCCGCTCGCGCGTATTGTCTTGCCGCGTATTATGGCGACATTGATTGCACTGCCGTTGCTGGTCACGCTGTTTGATTTGATTGGATTGGCCGCAGGCTATGTGGTGGGTGTTGATCTTTTAGGGGTCAATGCGGGTGCCTATGTGGGCGAAACCGTTGCGAAGGTGTTGCCTGAAGATCTTTATGCCGGTTGGGTGAAGGCGATTGCGTTTGGTTTTATTGTTGGAGTGATCTGTACCTATATGGGCTATCGGGCGGAGCCAACCACCGAAGGGGTGGCTAAAGCGACCACGCAAGCGGTGGTGGCGGGATCGATCAGCGTGTTGGCGGTAGATTACATTTTAACTTCATTCTTCTTGTAAAGGTTAGGAGTAAGGGATTATGACTGAGTATAAACGAATTGAATTGGTTGTGGGGATGTTTGTCTTTATTGGCATCGCCAGCATGGTTTGGATGGCCTTGAAGCTGGGGCAGGTTGGCGGTTTGGGGAGTACTGGCTATGCGGTTGAGGCAGTCTTTCAAGATGCTGGCGGCGTGCGTGCCGGCAGTGATGTGATGCTTGCCGGGGTGGTGATTGGCCGCGTTTCTGATGTCCATCTACAAAATGATGAAGAGGCGAAGTTGATCATGCAGATTGATGAGGGGGTGAAACTCACCACCGATGCGATCGCTTCTGTGCGTACCAAGGGGATTATTGGTGAGCGTTATATCCGAGTCTCTCAAGGTGCCGATCGTGAATATCTTGAGCCAGGTGCGGAAATTGAAGAGACAGAATCTGCGATTAATATCGAAGATTTGGTGAGTAAATATATATTTTCATCAGGAGATAAATAATGAAATTGATATCCATGTTTAAGAAAGTGATGCCATTTGTTGCTATGTTGTTGCTCGGTGCTTCTGTGGCGCAGGCTGAAGATATAAAGCCAACAACAGTGCAAGATCCAAGAAGTGTCATCGAGACTACGGTGACTGCCATCATTGAAGTGCTTAAACAACGGGCAGATACAACGAAGCTCTCCGAGGTTGATCGCATGGCAATTCGTGATGTGATTACGGGCAAGTTTGATTACGCAGAGATGTCTCGCCGCAGTGTTGGCCGTGATTGGGATGATCAGAGTTCTGAAAATCAGGCCGCATTTACAGAGACTTTCCGTGATTTGATGGAGCGCTCGTATGGCAATCGCTTGGCGGGCTACAATGGCCAAGTGATCACCTATGATGATGCGGAGTTCAAAAATGATGTGGCGCGGGTAAAAACTTATGTCACTGATTCAAGCAAGACGACCCCGGTGAATTACCGTCTGCATCAAACGCCAGAGGGTTGGCAGGTCTATGATATTAAGATTGAAGGGGTCAGTTTGGTGAGCACCTTCCGTGAAGATTTTAAGTCGGTTTTGCGTAAAGATGGTTTCAAAGGTTTGCTGGACACCTTGAAAACCAAGGTGGATAAGATGAAAGCGGATGATGCCGCATAAGTTTTGATTCGTGGGCAAGGCTGTCCGTCTTGTATTGGCAACTTGCCTGCTCGCTCTTTTGACGATTGCGGGGGTGTCGTGGTGGGTTGCCAGCAACTTTGAGCATTATCGACCCTCCATTGAGGCTGCACTGCGAGAAGAGCTCCAGCTCGATCAACTTGATTTGGGTGAGATTCGTTGGCAGTGGGCGGGCTACAACAGCGATGTCACCTTTTTGAACAGCGCCCTTGCGAGTCAGTCGCAGGGATTTTCTATTGCGCACAGTGATATCCATTTGCGCCTTTTTTTACCCTCGTTATTGCAGGGAAATATTGTTCCAGATTCATTTTTGCTTCGTGGTGGCGATCTGTCACTGGATGTTCCTGCGACGGATGGCTGGGTGATTCCGATGCCATCGTTGGCATTTCAAACGGACGATGTCGATGTTCACTGGCAATATGGTGCGCAGTCGGGCGAGTTGCATCATGTCACTGTAGGTTTTACGCCGCTTACACAGGTGTTGACCCTGCGTGCGGATGGGGTTGATGCAACTCTCGTTTGGAAAAGCTCGGGAACGGTTGCATCTTTAGATGTGCAACTTGCGGATCTTGCACTGTTTCCTGCTCAGCTGCGTGATGTCGTTGATGGAGAAGTGCGTAGTCAACTCTCCATTAAGTGGCTGGATGAGCGGCGTTGGCAGCTCGATTTGCAATGTGATGCAGCGCCTATTGCCGCGGTGGCATTGCCGCATCAGCCAAGCTTTCATTTTGAAACGATTTCATTTTCGTCGGTTGTTTTGCTTGATCAGGCATGGGCATTCCCTCAGCGTATTCAGATTAATGGCTTGCACTGGAAATATGGTGAAAATGTCATTGCGGTGAAAGGGGAGTGGCAAGAGGATGTGCTAAGTTTAATGGCAACGACGAACCATTTGGATTTGGTACAGATGTGGCCACGGCTTGCGCCGCTTATTGAGGAGCAGCGTTGGTATGATTGGTTGGCTCAAATGCGTGCGGGAGTGATTACTCAGGCCAATACCAAGCTTGCCTTGCACTGGAGCTCTTGGTTGCCGACACTGGATGATTTGAAAGGGCTCGACTATCAGGTTCAGGCGAAGGTGGAGAACATGGATATCTTCCCGGGGATGGGGGAAGAGAACCGTATGTTTGACATGGCGGGAGAGGTTCATATTGATGCGAATGGCTTAACGGGGCGTGTTCAGCGGGCCAAACTTCCCAATCATATTGGCACAGTTCAAGGTGATCTCATGATTACTTGGCATGATTTGGGGCTTGATGTTCACGGCGTTTCCCAAGGTGTTTTGAATACCATGCGGCTGCAGCAGTGGGCGGGCGATCAACCGCCAGCATGGCTTTCGTATGATCAACTTCCATCGGATGCTCATTTTAAGATTGTATGGCCTTTGCAGGAAGATGAGCCCAGTTTGGCCGAGATCGAATTGAAACCTGCACCGGAGTGGCGAGGTGCATTGAAAGGGAATCCGATTGTTTTGCGTGAGGGTACGCTCACATGGCGCCATGCTCAGGGCATGCAGATGGAGAATATGCAGGTTTCAGGGCTGCAATCATCGGGCCTACTTGCATTGCAAACCAATGGTGCGGGATTGTCAGCCTTTGATCTTAACTTGACCACGCCGATCGGGATGGTGGTTGATTATTTAAGCCTGCCGATGCAAGACGGGCGCGGCGATTGGCAGAGCCATATCTCTTTTGACGATCAAGGGTGGCACGCGCGGATTGATGGTGAACATGTGGCGTGGTCCTCTTTTTTTGGCAGTGAAAAGGCCCCGGGTGTTCCACTGCATTTGGATTGGAAACTGTTATCCCAAATCGATGCAATTGATGCGATTGATGCGATTGATGCGATGGATGCGATGGATCTGGCAGATGCGCATGCCTCATCGCTTCATTGCAATGAAAATTGGCTTAAATTTGATGGTCGCTTCGAAGAGGGTGCGCAAGGGTGGCAGTTGCAATTGAACCATTTGGAGCATGCCCTTTTTCAAGGGAATATTCAGCTTCAGCATGCTGACGATGTGACGCATTTGACCATCGATGCGGATTATGCCCAACAATCCATTTTACCCGAAGATTTTAGCGCCATTGAGGGGAAGAGCGATTTGCTGATTGCGGCAGATGTTGGCCTGCTTGATGCAGGAGATATTCAGATAGGGTCATTTCATCTTGATTATGGTTCGAAGCAACATCATGGGGATGTGACGATTGACTCTTTGGTCTATCAAAGCTTTATCCTTCAACAGGTTGTGGCGAGTTTTAATCAACAAAATAACCATGTTTATATTCCTTCATTTCAAGGTTTGATGGGGCAATCCCACTTCAATTTTGCTGGTGAAATGGTTGCAAAAGCAGGTGGTGAGTGGTTGTGGGCCGGCAAGATGGATATGCAGGGCAATTTTGGTGAAAGTATGCGCGAACTGGGTATGCGAGGCCTCTTTGAAGATGGGGCGATGGTGCTCAAGGTTAAGGGTGAGGGGCATGTCAGCCCCGATGGTGAGTGGTGGAAAGATATGTCCGGCAACCTCGAATTGCATGTGAAGGATGGCATCATGCATCAGGCTGGTACGATCTCAAAATTGCTGGCGGCGATGAGTATCACCCAGTTGCCCAAAACGCTGATCGGTAAACGCAAAGATTTGACGGGTAAAGGGCTGGTGTATGATTCGTTGCACATGGAGGCGAAGGTCGCCAAGGGTGTGGTCGATGTGCAGCATGGTTTAATGCGCGCTTCCGCGATGGACATCAGCGCCAAGGGGTCGATCGATGTTGAGAAGGAGTGGTTGGATATGTATGTGATTGCGAAACCTTTTCAAACCGTTGATGCCCTTTTATCGCATGTTCCTCTGCTTGGAAAGTTGATCACCGGCGAATCTGGCAGCGTGATGCGGCGCATTTATCATCTCACCGGCCCGCTTGCCGATGCCAACTTGAAACATATCAATGCGACGGAGGGTGATGTGGAGAAAGCGGGCTTGATTGAGGATTTGTTGAGCATCCCCGAAGCGTGGTTGAATCTTTTTCTACCCAAAAAGTGAGTCGAAGGGGGGGGCAAGATTAGTCGGTGTGTGCTCAATCTGGTGTTCTTGTTAGAAGTTGGCATCATCCGCCCATGAATCAACCCAAAGCAAAAAAGGCCCTTGGTCAACATTTTCTTACTTCAACAGAGGCCGTTCGGCGGATTATTGAGCCGATTGAAGCCACCGCTTCGGTGATTGAGATTGGCCCCGGCCCCGGGGCACTTACCCATGATTTGGTGCGCCATTGCCAAGCCTTAACACTGATTGAAAAAGATGATCGCTTCGTTGCGCAGTGGCAGCAGCAGATGGCATCGTTTGCAGGGCTCTCAGTGGTTCATGGCGATGTGCTTAAATGTTTGCAGGCAACGGTTGCGGCAACCCATCCGCAATGGATTGTCGGCAATTTACCTTACAATATTAGTGGGCCGCTCACGGCACAATTGGCCGGCTTGGATCTGCCGGGCGGGATGGTTTTAATGTATCAACGCGAAGTGGGCGAACGGATCATGGCGGAGTCCGGTAGCAAGGTCTACGGTGGTTTAAGTGTGCTTGCGCGCCATCACTATCGCATGAAACGGCTGATGCTATTGCCGCCTGGCGCATTCAATCCGCCGCCCAAGGTGCACTCGGTGATTGTACAATTTATTCCGCATGGCGAAGCGCCCGCATGTCGTTACGACCATTTGCAGCAAACAGTTCGCTTGGGTTTTGCCCATCGCCGAAAAGTGATCGCTAATAATGTGAAGGGGTGGCTGGATGCGGCAGCACTTGAGGCGGCTGCGATTGATCCGAGGCAGCGCCCGGAGCAGCTCGATTATGCCGCATGGGTACGGTTGACCCTGGCGCTTGAGGCCGGTTCTTTTTTTGCATCGGATGCAGGGAGTTAAAAGGAGTGGTAACTATGCCAAAAATTGAAATTTATTCAGGGGATCATTGCCCCTATTGCGTGCGTGCCAAACAGTTGTTGAACCAACAGGGGCTTGCCTTTGAAGAGTTTGATGTGAAAAAAGATGCCAAGCGCCGTGAAGAGATGCTTGCCCGCTCAGGTGGCGCTCGCACCATTCCACAAATTTTTATCAATGATCGTCATGTGGGTGGTTGTGATGATCTTTATGCGCTTCACCAACGCGGTGAACTGGCGCAGTGGCTGGCGTAAGAGGCAAGCCAATAGCATACATAAACTGATCGCTTGATCCCACCATTGTGCACCCTTGTGACGATGGCTGCTGCTTTCGCTTATTTTCTCAACCCTCGTGCCATGGCAAAAGTGTGGATGTTGTTGTGGTGGGGTTTGAGTGCGCGGGTTGCGTAGTTGAGGGTTGAGCCAGTGGTGCAGATATCATCGATGATCCATACCCGTTGAAAGGATGCGAGTGATTCTGCGTGGGCATGATCGATGCCAAAGGCGTGTTTCAAGTTGGTTTTTCGCGCTTGACCCGAGAGGGTCGATTGCCTTGGGGTATCTTGAATACGCCGTAAAATGCGCCAATCCCATGCGGCGCCACTCTGTTGAGCAATGATTTTGCAGAGGTTGGCGGTGTGATGCTGGCCGCGTTCGCGCATGCGGGAGAGTGGCATCGGAACGGGGATTAATAGATCGTGAGCGGAAATGATCGCTTGCAGCGTGGTTGTGGCGCTCTGCAGTAGCCATGCGACCTCCGCTTCTTGCCGTTGTAGTTTCCAATGCAGTAGCGCTTGACGCACCATGCCGTCATAGATGAATAGGCTGTGCATACTTTGGGCCATCGGGGCTTTTTTTAAGCAGGCACCGCACGGCCCTGGCGCCAAATCGCGTGGCATGATACGACCACACTGTTGGCAGCAATGTTTGGGGTAGATATGGATCTGTTGTAAACATGCCAAACAGGCGCCCTGCACAGTTAAAGGCGAATGGCAAAAATAGCAATGCGGTGGCAAGAGCCAAGGCTTGATTCGTTGCCATAGCCGCGCAGATGTGGTTGACAGTTGAGGCATGTCCGTGAGCATGCCCTGCATGGTAGATACACGCAATTGGTTCTCTGAAATTCCTTCGTCACGGCTGCGTCAACTGCGGGCATCGTGCCGGTATGGTTGCGAGATTGAGATTGAAAATCGCCGCTATGTGAACTTTTCTTCTAACGATTACCTGGGATTGGCCAATGATGCTTCGGTGATGCGCGCGGCTAAAGATGCCATTGATCACTACGGTTTTGGCAGTGGCGGTTCGCGTTTGATTTCGGGCGATCACCCGTTGTTGCATCAATTGGAGGGGGCGATTGCGGCTTGGAAAGGGTATGAGGCTGCATTGGTGGTTGGCTCGGGAATGTTGATGAATATAGGGCTGCTTCCCGCGCTTGTTTCACGCCATGAGACAATTTTTTCGGATAAGTTGAACCATGCCTCGCTGGTCGATGGGGTGCGTTTAAGCGGCGCCAAGAGTGTGCGTTATGGCCATGGTGATATGCAAAGCCTGGCGCGCGCATTGGCACGATCGTTGGATAAAGCGGATGGCGATCGCCGCATCATTGTTAGCGATGGCGTATTCAGTATGGATGGTGACATTGCCGAGCTTCAATCATTGGCGGCATTGGCGCAACAGTATGATGCATTGCTGCTGGTTGATGATGCGCATGGTGTCGGGGTTTGTGGAACAAAAGGTTTGGGGGCGGTGAACCTTGCCGGTTTACAAGGGGGGGAGCGGCTCATTGAAGTGGGTACTTTTGGCAAAGCGTTTGGCAGTTATGGCGCCTATGTTTTGGGTACAACAGCGATGATTGAAGGGCTGCGGCAACGCATGCGCACCTTGATCTACTCCACAGCGCTGCCCCCAGCGATCACTGCCGCCACCTTGGCCGCACTGCCGTTGATTCAGCAGGGTGATTTGATTGCACGCTTACACGCCAATATTGACTATTTTCGCCAACAGATGGCGGCGGGATCGTTGATGCTGATGCCATCGACAACCGCCATCCAGCCCATTGTTTTTGGCTCGGATGAGGCGGCGCTGGCGGCGGCAGAACGCTTGAAAGAGGCTGGTTTTTTTGTTCCTGCCATTCGCCCTCCTACGGTGCCAGAAGGGAGTGCGAGGCTTCGGGTTACACTTTCAGCAGCCCATGAGCGTGGTCAGATCGAGGGTTTGATTCAAGCCTTGAACGGGTTGGCATGATCCCCTCATCATGGGCTAAGCAGAGCGTTTGGATTCATGGTTGGGGGCAGTCCGAGCGGGTGTGGTATCAGCAGCGTGCATTATATCCCGAGGCAACCTGGGTTAATTTGCCAGGCCATGGCACCACGCCATGTTGCGAGGATTGGCTTGCCTATCTCGATCAGTCGTTGCCGCATACGCCCTCTATTTTGGTGGGGTGGTCACTGGGGGGGATGTTGGCGATGGCGTTTGCTCATCGTTATCCTCACCGGGTCGCCGGGCTGGTGTTGATCGGCTCAACAGCGAAATTTTTTCAACATCCGGATTGGCATTTTGGCGCGCCGCTTTCGGTTTATCGCGCGTTTGAATCGGGGTTGGCGAGCGCCCCTGAAAAGACCTTGAACTACTTTTTAAAATTGATGTTTCATGGTGATGGTTTAGCGCGCAAGGATTTTAACTTGTTGGTGCATGGGGCGATCGATCGGCATCATCCCCCTTCACATGCCACGCTGATGCAGGGGCTTGATCTGTTGCGAGATCTCGATCTGCGCCAACCGCTCGCTAAGATTACGCAACCATGTTTGTTGATGCATGGGGTTGATGATGCGGTGGTGCCGTTGGCGGCCAGTGAATATATGGCACAACAGCTGGCAGATGCTACACTTCATCGTTTTGAAGCGTGTGGCCATGCTCCATTTTTGACGCAGCCACAACGCTTTGAAGTTCTATTGGAGGGGTGGTGCCAGAATCTAATCCAGAATATATCGATATAGCGCGAGTGACGCAGGCATTCTCCCATGCCGCATCCCATTATGATGATTATACGGTGTTGCAACGCGAGGTGGCGGCGCGTCTTGTGGCGCACTTGGATTTTACCAGGATTGAACCCCAATCGATTTTAGATATTGGCTGTGGCACAGGTTTTTTAACACGCTTGCTGGTGGATCGTTTCAAGCGTGCCGATGTGGTGGGGTGTGATTTGTCGATGGAGATGGTCAAATATACCCATGATCACCATCGCTTGCGTATGCCATGGCAGGGAAAACGGCTGCACAGTGGCGGCGATGCTACGGCACTGCCCTTTGCTGAGGGTTCGTTTGATCTGGTCACCTCAAGTTTAACGATGCAATGGGTGCGTGATCCGCTGCGGATGATGGCGGAGATGCGGCGGGTGTTGCGTCCGGGTGGCTTGATACTCTTCTCAACCTTTGGGCGGCGTACCTTGATTGAGCTTCGCGCCGCACTTCGTGCGATTTCAGAAGCGTCCTCGGGATTGGTTTTACCCTTTCCTGATGTGATGTCTCTTGGCAATCAGTTGATGTCGCTGGATGTGGAGATGCCCGTTGCGGATACGGATCTGTTTACGCTCAACTATGCCAACACCATGGCACTGGCGCGCGAATTAAAAGGGATGGGAGCCTCGGCCAAAGCGATCAAAGGCCGCAGTGGGGGGCTTTATGGACGCAGGCTTTTGCGTTTGATCGAGGCCAATTATGGCGCGCAATACCGCGATCAAGCGACGGGACGGATCGCGGCAAGTTTCGAAGTTTTGTATGCGCAAGCGTGGTATAAAGCGGCGTCGCGTTCTCCTTTTGCTGCGGGTTCGATTCCGATTCTATTGGCAGATGATTAAGCAATGTCGCGCTGCTTGTGGGTCTTGGCCACAGATACGGATGCGGGGAAAACCTATGTGACCGAAGGGCTACTGCGCGCCTTGACCGAGCGAGGTTGTCGCACGCAAGCCTTAAAGCCTATTGCGTGTGGTCATGAGATGGGTGGGGTCAATGGTGATGTGCAGCGGTTGCTTGCGCTGCAGCCGGATTGTGTTGCGGACAACCTCTGTTGTTACGATTTTGCCATGGCTGCCGCGCCTCAGATTGCCGCGATGGTTGCGAATCAACGGGTGAGTGTGGCAACAGTGACATCGTGGCTACAAGCGCGTACGGCGGCAAAGCACGGCTATCAGATCAGCCTCATCGAGGGGGTTGGTGGTCTCATGGTGCCATTGAATGAGACGCAGACCTTTGTTGATCTCTTACCTATGCTTCCTGGCGCCAAGGTGGTCTTGGTTGTCGGTTCACGGCTTGGGTGCATTAACCATGCATTGTTGACGCTGGAAGCCTTGAGAAATAAGGGGCTAACCCCGCTTGCGATGGTGTTGAATGATGTGCAAAACAACCCACAGGCGTTGGTGCATCATGCGCAAATGTTGCAAACGCATGCCCCTGAACTTCCGCTGTTGATCTCTCCGTTTCATGCGCCATCAGCATGGCCAGAACTCGCTGAATGGTTGCTGAATTGCTGCTGAAAAATCAGGTGTATTTTCGGTGACAGTTTACTAAATACACTTAATAGTCGCGGCCGTCATTGCGGACTTGATCCGCAATCCAGAAGCGCTCTGCCATCCAATACAATTTAGTATATTTAGTAAACTGTCACCGAAATGGCACCAAATAGAGGGTGTGGCAAATAGAGGGTGTGGCAAATAGAGGGGGGGGCGGTTAGGGTTGCCACTCGCAAGATTGCAGCCTGGAGATCACCTGGGTTGCGGTAGCGTGCCCGTTATGTCGTGATGTTGCCTTGTTACGCGCTGCAATGGAGTGATAAATGTTTAATCGAATTCTCGTTGTTTGTGTGGGAAATATTTGTCGAAGCCCTGTGGCAGAACGATTTTTAATGCTGCGTGCGCCAGAGAATAGTGGTGTTCAAATCAGCTCTGCGGGCATTGGTGCATTGGTTGATCATGAAGCCGATCCGATGATGCAAAGGCTCATGCAGGAGCGCGGCATTGATATTTCTGATCACAGAGCGCGGCAATTAACGCATGAGATGTCGCTCAATGCGGAGCTTATTTTGGTGATGGAACAGCGTCATCTAGATGATATTCACGCGGCAACACCTTCGGTGCGTGGGCGTGTGCATCTGCTTGGAAAATGGGATGATCTGGAGATTCCCGACCCCTATAAAAAATCAGAAGAGCGTTTCCAAGAGGCGCTGCGGCTGATTGAGATGGGTGTTGATCGTTGGGCTGCAAAGTTGTGGCGGCGGTGAAAGGTGTTGTCATTGCGGGCTTGATCCGCAATCCATCATTGCAGCGTCAGTCGGTATAATTAAGTGCATTTAGTCAACTGTCACCGAACTTAACCAAAATAAAGGAGGGGTAGAACAGTCGATGCAGACGGTGACGAGTGACCTGTTGAACAAGATTAGCGCGTGTATTGTTGAGAGCATTCAACCTGATAAAATTGTTTTGTTTGGATCGTATGCTTGGGGCGTTCCTCACAAGGATAGTGATGTCGATTTGTTTGTTGTAGTTGCATCCTCTGATCAGCCTTCCTACAAAAGAGCCAGGGCTGTATATCACAGCTTGCGAGATATTTCGGTTCCTTTTGATGTGATAGTGCAAACCCAGGAAGAGCTGGAGCGATCTGTTCGTATTCCCTCATCTTTTGCTTACAAGGTGATGGAGAGTGGGAAGGTGCTCTATGGGTGATACAGAGGCGTCTGAAGTTGAGCAGTGGTTGCTTAAAGCCAATAGCGACTTAAATTCAGCCAAGGCCTTGCTGAGCCTGGATTTGAGAGATACTGGTGTTTATCACTGTCAGCAAGCAGCAGAGAAAGCGTTGAAGGCATACTTAAGTTGGCGGCTACAGCTCTGGCGACCTTCGATGAAGTTTTGCATGAAGATAAAACATCGACAATTGTTCGTGATGCCGCCATTCAGCGGTTTGAATATAGTTTTGAAGCCGTATGGAAAGCTGCGCAGCGTTATTTGAGGGTAGTCGAGGGAAGCGTTGAGGCTTCTCCAAAGTCTGTGGTTCGGGCATCTATAGCTTCTGGATTGCTTGAAGAAGGCGACGGGCGGCTGGCTTTGGTGATGGTGGATGATCGCAATCTGACATCCCATACCTATCATGAAGACCTTGCATAAAGAATATTTGCAGCCTTGCCCCAATATTCGCAAGTGTTGCAACTGTGGTTAATGCAGTTGCAAAAGCGGGTGGAGGCAGGAGATGTTTGAATCAGATGCTCGCAAGGTATTTCAATAGTATCCGGGGAAGCAAACTTGGTGGCAGCATGTGCAGGATGGCGTTGATGAAACAAAAAATGGCTGAAGGGTCGAATATGCGTCGAATAGAGGAGGCATCCTTGGCCGCCATTCAACGGGCTTTAGAGGTTTGCCAGCTTTTTCCTGTTGTGCTCTATCTGCATGGCTCACAAGGCACCGCATGGCAGCGTCATGATAGTGATTGGGATTTTGCGATACTCACCGATGCGCCACTCCATTTGGAGCAAAAGTTGGCATTTCAGCAGGTCCTGGCCTCGGCTTTAGGCACAGATGATGTTGATTTAGCTGATTTGAATCGCTGTGACACGGTGTTTTCAGCACTTGTGGTGAGTCAGGGGAAAGCGCTGTATGTGGGCGATGATGAGCAGCGGCAGCGCTATGAAATGCTTGTTTTGGCACAATATGCGCGCCTGAATGAAGAGAGGGCTTTGATTCTTCAGGATATTCGAAAGCGTGGCACAGTCTTTTCAAGGGAAAGTTTGGCATGAGTGATATTGTGCTCAACAAGGCAGAAATCATTGAGCGGGCGCTGGTTCGAGTGCAAAGCACCTATGCCCGCCACCAAAAAGACCTCGAAGTTTCTTTTGATGCACAGGATGTTATTTTGCTGAATTTGCAACGGGCTTGTGAAGCATCTATTGATCTTGCTATGCATATTGTCCGAATCAGGTCGTTGGGGTTACCCAAAGACAGTAAGTCAGCTTTTGATTTGTTGTGTCAGGCGGATGAAATATCGATTAGTTTGGCAGATAAACTCAAGAAGATGGTTGGTTTTCGAAATATTGCAGTGCACGATTATCGCGCGATAGACTGGGCTGTTGTGCGCAGTGTGATTGAGAAAGAGACTGAAGAACTGAGTGGCTTCGCCAAAGCGATGGTGTTGCGGCATGGTTAGCCGCTTGATTGAACAAAC
>PEAA01000005.1 GCA_002753275.1 Zetaproteobacteria bacterium
TTCAATGCTGCACTATAAACCTGTCTCTTCCTGCTCATATCGACTCCTTTTTTTGACCTTTATCATAGCGCAAAAGGAATAAGAATCTCTGAATTTATGTTTCGATTTCTTGGGGTATTATACTGTCCGAGAAACGAGAAAAGTGGCGGGATTACCCCTCGGCTACCCGATTCATTTTCTTGAAATGAAAAAATAGGTAATAATATTTTTTTTTTATCATGGTATAGTTCGCAGAATAGATGTTTTTTATTGATGGTGTTGAATTTAGGGGGAGGGGCAATTGGGCGAGGGGAATGTGAAGAACGAAAATCCAATCTATTTAACAGCTGTTTATGGCTGTGCTTGGTTGTTTCTGTCTACTGCGTTGATGTATTTGGTTAGTTTGGATGTTTATGTTGAGACGCAGCTGTTTTGGAGTGCGATAGCTATTGTCACCATGTTTGCGATTCGTGCGGTTTTAATGATTAAGATTGGCCGCTTCTTTGATCCTGTTCGCTATCTAAGAATATTGTTTATCTTAATCGCCGGAATGATTTCATTGCGTTATATTTTTTGGCGAACGACCCATTCATTGCCTATGCAGGGGGATTTGCCGTCCATTATCGGTGGCTTTGTTCTTTATTTTGCTGAGGTTCAAGCTGTGATTTTGTTTTTGCTTGGTATGTTTCTGTATGTTTATCCGCGTCAGCGGGATCCAATACCTTTGCCGAAAGATGGATCTTTGGAAGCGCCGACCGTTGATGTTTTTGTGCCAACCTATAATGAGCCAACTGCACTATTGCGAACCACGCTGCTGGCAGTGGGTAATATCCGTTATCCTGCTGATAAAATGAATGTTTACCTTCTAGATGATGGGGGGACAGTTCAGAAACGGACGCAGTCCAATCTCCATGCTGCTCAGATTGCCCTTCATCGTCATGAGGAGTTGCAAGCGTTGTGTGCTGAGCTCGGGGTTAATTATTTAACCCGTGAGCGCAATGAAGAGGCTAAGGCAGGGAATGTAAATTCAGCGTTGCGACAGACGCATGGAGAATTGATTCTTATTTTGGATTGTGACCATGTTCCAACAGTTGATTTTTTAGAGAATACCGTGGTTCCATTTACTAGAGATGAGAAAGTGTATTTGGTTCAGACGCCTCATTTTTTAGTCAATGATGATGCGATTGAGCGAAATGTTGGTCGTCCAGAGAATATGCCAAGTGAAGCAGAAATGTTTTATACCTCGACAATGCGTGGTCTTGATAACTGGGATGCTGCTTTTTTCTGTGGTTCTGGTGGCGTTTTGCGTCGTTCAGCCCTGGAGGAGATTGGTGGTATCAGTACGGATACGGTGACAGAGGATATCGATACATCAGTTGAGCTTGCAAGTCGTGGCTATAAGAGTATTTACTATCATTTGCCTATGCTTGCGGGTCTCCAACCTGAGACGATTGCCGGTTTTATGACGCAGCGTCTTCGTTGGGCACATGGGATGTTGCAAGTTTTGTTGTTAAAACGCCCGCTTATTAAGCGTGGATTGGGTTTTTGGCAGCGTTTTGCGTTCTTTAATATGACATTCTACTGGATGTTTTCATTGATGCGTCTGGCCTTTCTTTTGGCTCCCGTTGCGTATTTATGTTTTGGTATCGGGCTTTACGCAGCACCTCCATCAGAAATTCTTATTTATGCGATGCCCAACCTGATTGCATTTATGCTCTATTTTAATGTGATGTTTGGGCGGCAGCGGTGGTTTTTAACATCGGAAGTGTACGAGGTGTTACAGGCACTGTTTAATCTTCGAACGGTTCTGGCGGTGTTCTTAAATCCACGGCAAGGAAGTTTTAATGTGACGCCAAAGGATGAGAATATCGATAAAGATTTTGTGACGCCTCTAGCTAAACCTATCTATCTTCTTTTTGGTCTAATGTGCTGGGCAATGTATGAAGGATTTGTCAAGTTCTTGGATTTTGATTCTCCATTTTGGTCAATGGATGTGGCAGCATTTTGTTGGTGCATTTTGAGTTTTATGCTTGTGATTGGGGCAATGAGTCCATTACATGAGCGTAAACAGCGTCGTTATGCGCCGCGTTTTAAGGTGGATGTTGATGCAGGAATTAATGGTATCCGAGGCCAAAGTGTTTTAGCTAAAATTGTTGATATGAGTGCACATGGCTTGCGGGTGAAGATCCAAGGTTCTGATAGTGCGATGGTCGCAGATAAGTATGTGATGGAGCTGTTTTGTCAGCCATTGAATAAACAGATTAAAATACATGTTGATGTGATAGGTCGAGATGTTGATGTGATTCATGATCAAGTCGTTTTGCGTTGTCACCATTCGCCGCTTTCTGTACAGGAAGAGCGTGATTTTATTGGTCTAGCTTATGGTGATAGCGAGCGGTGGCGAAAAGTCTTAATTAACCGTAATAAAAGTTTTGGATTTTGGTCGGGCTTGGTCTTTTTCTTTACCAAAAATCTACCAGGTGGTATTGCACATCTTGTGTTCGAATTGAAAGAAAGTTCAGTTTGGGTTGTGAAATCATTGAGTTCGTTGTTTTTAAAAAAGGGGAAAGCTAATGAAACAATTTAGTTGTTTATCAAAAACATTTTGGGCGTTGTGCTCGTTTACACTGTTATTGAATAGTGGCGTCGTTGAGGCTGTGGATTCGGTTTCAGCAGAGGCGAAGGTTGTGCAAGCGCAAGGAACAGGCAAGGCAGTTATTCCTGTTTCCAATTCGTTAATTAAAGAGCAGGCTGATTTAGAGAGAAAAGCTGAAGAGTTGACGAAGTTGATTGAAAAACAACAGGCTGAAGCAAACCTCTTGGTAAAAAAATCGTCAGCATTGAATGAAAAAATCACGAGTTTAACCCAACAGCAGCAAGAGTTGAAGATCCAAACTGATCTTCTGGTAAAAGAACAGGGCAGTTTGGCTCAGCAGGGCGAAGCCTTTTCGAAACAACAAGAAGAATCTGGTAATGTGGCAGTGCGTTTGGAAAAAGATCAAGCGGCATTAAAGGGAAAAGATGCTGCGTTGTTGCAGCAGCAATCAGACCTTCAGGTGAAAATTGATGCTTTGGTTAAATCTCAGGCTGATATTAAAGGGCAGTTGGAGCAGCTAAATAAAGAGTCTGTCAAATTGAGTGGTGGTCACGATTCTGTTGTGAAACAGCGTGATGATGCAAAGAAAAACTTAGATGCAATGACAGAACAGCTTGCGGCATTGAAGGTGCGTTCGGATGCTTTGATTAAGGAGCAAACAGCAGTTGATGCGAAAATTGCTGCCAACAAGAAAGAGCATCAAGCCCTTGTCGCTAAAAATGATGCGTTGATTGCACAGCAGGCGACTCTACAAAAGAGTGTCAAGTCATCATCAACAGGTGATGCTGTCGCACAAGCGCATGATTTCGCTGCAAATAAAAATGCAGAAGCTCAAAAAGCATTGGCTGATGCAAAAGAAAAGCGCGCCTTAGCGACCTCTGCAGCAACTAAAGAAAATTTGGCGGCAGCCAGTGTTGCTGAAGGTGTTGCGAAACAGAAGGTTGAAGAGGCCCGTTTAGCAACAATCGCACGGCAAACAGCAGAAAAGAGTGGTGGTGCGCCAAGTGCAGGTTCTGCACAAGATCAAGCGAAATTATCAGTACTGGCAAAATCAATTAGTGATACGAAAGAACAGATTGTTGCTGTTGATAAGGTGTTAGATGCATTGAATAAACAGCATGCCGAACTGACAAAGCAGCAAAATGATGTGAATCATAAATTTCAATCCTTGACGCAAGAGCATGTTCAAGCCAAAAAGCAGTATGAAGTCTCTGTGAAATCAATGGATGAAGGGCTTGCTCAACAAGAACTTTTGTCGAAGAAAGTTTCTGCATTGAATGAACAGTCTGCGTTGTTGGTGAAGCAACAAGCCACCTTGGATAAAGCAATGAAAGATTTTAACGGTCAACGCGCTGATCTTAAGAAAAGTGGTGATTTGTTGGTGAAGCAATCGGTTGATTTGCAAAAAAGCAAAGAGTCCACTGATAAACAGAATTTAGCGTATCAAAATGCATTGGCCGAACTTGTGAAAAAACAGGATGCGTTGAAAGCGAAAGTTGAATCTTCAAATATTGCATTGAATGATGCAAAAAAAGAGTCTCAAGCATTGGTTCAAGCACAAGCGGATAATCAGAAAACGCTCGATTCACTTCTTAAAGATAAGGTTGCTGTTGATGCAGATATTCAGCGTGTCGCAATGGCAAAAGAGAAAGAGATTAAAGATCGCTTAATTGCGGAGCAGAAGGCTGAAGAGGCGAGGCTTTTGGCCATTGCGGAAAAAGAGGCTGAAGAAAAACGGTTGGCAGAAGAGAAACGCCTACGCGCAATTGAGCAACAAGCGATGCAGAGTCGAGAAATTGAGCGTGTGAAACTTGCTAAAATTAATGAAAGCAAAGCTCGTTTGGCAGCGATTCAAAAAGAGATCTCTTCATTAAGTAGTGATGTGTCGAAATTGCAAATGTTGAAAGAGAGTATGGTTTATCCTCTTTATAACTTTGTAGATAAGTCTGAAATGAAAGATATGAATATTCGGATGGCAAATGGTACAGCTCAAGCGGAAGCCGTTATTCCGGTGTCGAGCCGTATTAATATTGAGTCGATGGATATCCATGTGGAATTTACTAACTCAGTATCACTTTTTAAAGATCGTTCACAATTGCGTTTCCGCTTTAACGGTAAAGTCATTGGTCAGGTTCCTCTTGAATCTGCTTATCCAGAAGGGGGAATTGATTTAATGATCCCTGCAGATTTAATTGTAACGGGTGATAATACATTAAGTTTTGAAACCAATCTGCATACAGCGCAGGCCAATGCATCACTTTATAGTTCAGAGCTTTGGGTTGAAATTGATGCGGAAAACTCAACGGTTACATTGAATAAGTTGAATCAAAGTATTGATACCAAATTGTCGAATCTGCCAACATTGATTTATGGTAGTCAAATTGATGGTTTTTACCCTGTCTCTATGTTGACATTGAATAACTATCCATCAGAAACCTTAATGAATGCGGAGTCCTTGATTACACAATCATTGGCACTTTTTACCAATCATGCGCCATTGCATGTTCATTCAGGCGTCGCTAAAGCGGCTGAAGGTGTCGATCAAGGATTGGGACTGTTATCTTTAGGTTTGCCAGAACGGACCATGGATAGTGTTGTTTTGGGTACATTTGCTGACTTTGAAAAGATTTTTGGCCAATCGTTCTTTGCGAAAGATGAAGGAAGTTTGTCTCAGTATATCGGTTTGCATCAAAATCCATTGGATTCAAGTAAGTATATTTTGATTATTGCTGGTGATAGTGAAGAGTCGGTGTTTAAAACTGCAGGTTATTTCACGCAAATGAATGCTTCGATGGAAAATCGTAGCGTTGTTACTTTTACTAAGGGCAATGAACCTGCATTGATCAAAAAAGATAATGCCAATTCATTGGGTGTTCAGCCAAAAATGCGCTATACATTCTCACAGCTAGGTTTTAAAACGACCGTGCTGCAAGATGTTAATGATGGCGTTGATTTGAATGTTAAAATGCCAGCGGATTTGTTCGCAGTTGTTGATGATGATATTGAATTGATCATGCACTTTACCTACGCCTCCGGTCTTGGCTCCGGTTCGATGGTTTCACTTCTTCTCAACGGTGAATTTCAATATTCGATTCCACTGAGCGATCCTGATGGTGTGAATGTTTCAGATTGGCGTATCAACATTCCATTGCGTGCTTTTAAACGCGGTGAAAATGTGATTCGTTTCCAAGGTCATATTGTTCCAGGTGAATCGGCGAAAGAGCATCAGCATATGGTGGATGCAATTCAAGTGACACTGTTTGATGATTGTGTGATTCGTGTTCCAAATATGAGCCACTATGCCCGTTTGCCTGATCTGAAATTGTTTGAAGGTGCAGGTTTCCCGTATGTTGAAAATAAAAACGAGAGTAGTTCATCGATTTATTTGCCCAATAAAAACTTTGATGATCTCTCGTCGGCGTTAACGATTGCAGGGAAAATGGCTCAGGTTCAAGGTCGTACAATTGACTCTGTTTTGCTCACTCATACGCTGAATAAAAGTGAAATGAAGAGTGTTATCTATGTTGCAGATCGTGCAACGGTTGCACAAGATATTTGGCAGGCGTCACCGATTAGCAATAAAGATAACTTATTATGGATGCCAATGTCTGATGCTTTTAGCTTTTCAGGTGTTCCTCACAATGGACTGACCTCTTTTGTGGCTTTTGATCAGATTATTGAATCATTCACACGCATGGCGCAAGCACCTGTGATTCAGAAAGTGAATGTGGATAAACGCGGTTTGATTACCCAGTTTGAGTCACCGTATCATAAAGAGGCGAGTGTGACGCTGGTTACATCTGAAACACCACAATCCTTGCGTGAAGCTGTTTATACATTGGTCAATCAAGATGTTTGGTGCCAATTGAGTAAAGATACCTTGTTGTGGTCAATTGCAGATGACTATTCAAAGGTAGAGAATGTTGATGTGGTCAGCTTGAAGATCTCTGATGAGTATCATACAGGTAAGCTTTCATTCTTGGGGCGTGTAGCATATTTCTCAATTACTTACCCATTCTATCTCTTGGCAGTGTTGATGCTTGGCACAGTATTGTTTGCATGGTTCACCCGTGTGTTGTTGCAACGCCATAGAATTTTCCACAGCGGTAATTGATATCGCATGAGACAAGGCTGTTTTGTCATTCATTGGAAAATTTGTCTTGTTTTGTTGGTCGCATCACTACTGGCTGCTTGTAGTGATGCGGAACGACCTGATCTTTGGAGTAAATATAAGCAACGCTTTTTGCAGCAAGATGGATCCATTGTCGATATTTCAAATGGAAGCATCCGACATTCGGAAGGGCAGGGAACAGGATTGCTCCTTGCCGTCGCCAACAATGATAAAGAATCGTTCGATCTCATTTGGAAATGGACGCAATCTAATTTACAACTACAGAGTGATAACAAACTCTTTGCTTGGAAATGGCAACCTCAATCGCCACATGTTTCTGATCTGAATAACGCCACGGATGGTGATATTTTAATTGCATGGGCGCTGCTACGCGCGTCCGAAAAGTGGAATCTTCCTACTTATAAGCAACAAGCCTTGATGATTCTTAATGATATTGAACGCTTGTTGGTTTACTCCTATCAAGGGAACTTGTTGCTGCTTCCAGGTCAGTATGGTTTTAAACATGAAGATGGCATTGTTATCAATCTTTCCTATTGGATTTTTCCTGCATTGAGACATTTTTCTAAAATCCAACCCAATAAACCCATTTGGAACGATTTGATTCAAAGCGGTCAACAATTGATGGAAGATGGACATTTTGGTCCATGGAATATGCCAGCTGATTGGTTGATGGTGGGAGAGCATTTGATGTTGAGGAAGAATGTCCCACAACATTTTGGTTTAGATGCAGTGAGAATCCCTCTTTATCTTATTTGGGGCGGCTATTCATCACATATCGCTGTCAAACGGGTCTCTCATTTTTGGGATTCGTTTACTGGCGTTGGTGCTTTCCCTGATTGGTTATCTCTTGAAGATACAGTTGTGCATATGGCGGGTTCGGCGGAAGGTGTTATTGCAATTGCTCATTTTGCACATGCAATGACTCAAAATGAATCAACATACACAACTCTTGATATCAATTGGCAGGAAATTGAGTATTATCAGGCCTCATTGGCACTATTGAGCGCTTTAGCTTGGGAGGATGTTCATCCATGAATATCAGTAAAATCAAAACGATACCACTTCTTATGGTCGCTATTTTTTCATTTGTAATTCAGCCGTCGATGCTGATTGCAGCGACATTTACAATATCAGATCGAGAACCAATTGAGTTTGCGAACGCTGATCTTACCGTGACTCATAAGAAGCGTGATTCTGTGAATAAAGTTGTTCGTAAAAAACAGCGCGAAATGGATGTGATGCGGAAAAATGAACTTGAGTCTTCGATGAAAATTGAAGGTGCTGCTAAAGGTCCTGCCGTCGTTGAGTCATCAGGCCAGGTCGTCAATGATGAAACAACTGTTACCCAAGTGGAAGATAATAGCGTTGAACAGATTATGGTCGGTGGTGTGCATGTCAGTGTTACCCGCCGTAAACCTGCCCCAAGTTTAGAAGAGCGACTTTGGAAGATGTACTCTGAAGGTAAGCTGACAGAGATTGAGCAGACTATTGCCGCACAGCAGTCAAAAGATGTTAAATGGTCTCCTCCTAAAGAGCTTATTGGTTTGCTGGTTTTGCTTCGAGCGGATAAAAAGCTGCTTGCAGCACAAGAGAAGGGCGATTATCAACTCGCCTTGGATATGTATAGTAAAAACCCAGCATCTTTTGGATGTGATCGTATTGGTTGGGCTTTTTTCTTGGCCGAAGCGCAGGTTCGTGCAAAACAGCCACAACTTGCACTTGGAACTTACCAACGCTTGTTAAAAACTTGTAACGATGATGCAAAAATGGCTTCACTTGAGCATAGTCAAGGTATTATTACCTCTGATAAGTGGCAACCGATGGTTTTAGGTCAATTGGGTGGCTCTTATAAAGGTGATAACCGCGAGAGGCTTGATAAACTCTATTATAAAGTTTTATTGCAGAAAATTCAGGAAGCTTCTGATTATAAGCGTTACAAAGAGGCGCATGAGTTGGGTCTTAAACTTCAGCCGATGGTTTATAAGTATGATGATACATTGGCGGCTGAAATTATTGGTTGGTCCTTCTTTCGTGGCAAATATTTTGAAAATGGCTTAGAGAATTTTGATTATGCATTCAAGAAAACCCATAGTCCTGATGCATTGCGCGGTAAAGTATTCTGTTTGGGTGAAACTGGTCGTTACGATGAACTCGACGAAACAGTCGAAGAGAATAAAACCATGTTAACCAAAGAGGGTGTTGTTAAAGATGTGTTGCCGATGATGGTTGGGAATGCATTGACCAAGAAAAATCACATTCGTGCATTGGCACTTCTTGATGAATTAGAAGCGATTCGACCACTTACCATGTCTGAACTGTCGATGCGTGGCTGGGCCTATTACCACTATGAAAAATTTGATTTGGCGGCTAAGCAGTTTCAGGACCTTTATGAGTTAAAACCTGACCGTGAAGTGGCGAAGGGGTGGTATTATGCACTTACGCGTGGGGGAAATAATACTGAGATTAAGCGTTTGGTGAACGAACTGGGTGATCCTTTCCGTTCATTTGTTCATCAAGAAGAGTCCAGCCAAGGAATGGCTTCCAATGCGCTTGGTGGGGTTTCTACCGATGTGCTTGCCAGTGTTGAGGAGCCTTTTGTTCGTTATGCATTTTTAACGAAGTTGCATAATGGGCAAGGTGCACCAACGATGTTTTCACGCATGGTATTAAGAAAACACATGCTTGAAGGCAATACTTCGGAAGGAAACCATGAATTCAACATTAAGTATGAACGGGTAACTATTGATGCTGGTAATGGTTTCATTGCTATTGATCCATTTCTTAATCCTGTCCCTGCTGGGGTTGCACCAGGATTTACTGTAGGTACGATGCAGACAGTTCCTGGTCAGTTAAATTATGCTATTCCTAATATTCAAACTAAATATTATGGCACAGAATGGTCGATAGGTTATGGATACCATGGAGATGGAACCTTGTATGGTGAATTGGGGCAAGTATTGATTCCATCGGCAATTAATGATGAATGGAAGTGGCGTGTGGGTTATGCACGGGCATTTGATAAAGATTCTTGGCAATTTGAATTTTATCGTCAGCCACTGCGAGATACATTGATCTCATATATGGGTACGACCGATCCTTATTTGGGTATTCAAAAGTGGGGGCAAGTCCAGAGAAAGGGCATAAGTGTTGCTTATACGCGTAGCATGTCTCACAAAATGACTTTTGGTGGTAATTTTGCTACTGAGATGCGTACGGGACATAATGTAAGTGCTAATCGTAATATGGCGGCTTATGCGAGTTTGACCCGTGATATTAGTCCGCGTGGTTTCTCCTATTTTGCGGTTGGCCCTTATGGTCGTTGGCAGCAGGCGAAGATGAATCAGAATCATTACACCGTCGGTCATGGTAACTACTATAGCCCACAACGACTGTTGGATTGGGGATTAGCCTCTTCATTTATGACGGATACCGGTAAAACATGGTTAATGCAAGCGGATGTTTCTTTGGGTAAACAGAGTGTTTGGGAAGGTTCTTCTCCTCTTTTTCCAACGGGTCTTCCACCTGTAGCTGGTATTCCAACAATTTACCCATCTTCAGCGAATCATGAGTATCATTTCTCATTCCAGGTGGCCGGTGTTTATGCCTTGACGGAACGGTGGCGTATCAGCGCTGAATATAAAAACTCGCGCGTGAAGTCTACATCTAAGGATCCGGCTAAGGCAGCATTGGTTCCGATGCAAGAACACGCTTTTATGTTTAGTGCGACTTATCACTTTGATGATCGTGGTGAGTTCTTAACCCGTGGTGATTTCCCAGCGTTTAGACTTAATCCGCTCTATTAGTTGGCCTGCCCATGATTGATTCGAAATCTTTGCAAGCTATCGATTCTTTGACGCAATCATGGGCATCCAATCATACAGTTGCGCGTAGAGATGTGCTCAAAGGGATTGCCCTCTTAATAAGTGCTCCCATGTTGCCATCTTGGCTTTCATCCAATGTGGTTTATGCTGAGGAAGAGAATAGCCTCTCACTTGAAAAATTTTATGAATTTTCACAAAGTTTAACCCAGGTGCAATCCTTGGATCGCAATATGTGCGAAAAGATGTACCAAATTTTTAAGAAAGAGTCCTGGGGAATGAGCCATTTGCAGCGTGTTTACCGCAAGGTTGTTGAAATTGGAACGGTGCGTACAGATGAAGTCTTAAATAGCCTGGATGAGGGTGAACACTGGTTTCTAGGCCATTTCCTAACCACATGGATCACAGGCATCTATTACCATGATTCTGGCAATCTGGTGGTGAGTTATGAGCATGCGTTGATGTATGCCTCATTTACGGACTTGCGTCCTGTTCCTGGCTTTTCAGCACGCGATTTTGGGTTTTGGAAAGATGCTCCACAAGGGCACGCATAAGGAGATCAAATGGGTGATTTTTTTGATTGTGTCATTGTGGGTTCAGGTGTTGCAGGTTCTCTTTTAGCAAGAGAATTGGCAAAGGCAGGGAAGCGTGTCTGTATGTTGGAGGCAGGGGATCGATGGGAACGATCTGATGCGCTTGAGCGTTATCATGCCAGTTGGAATCGCACGATTACTGCTCCCTATAAGCAAGGAAATTGGCTATTAACTCCTGCCGATGATCAATATTTTGCCAAGCAAGGGCACGGTGAATATTTGCCTAGCATCTTAAAGGGTGCTGGAGGAACGACATGGCATTGGACTGGTATTACCCCGCGTTTTCTACCTACTGATTTTAAATTGCAGCAACATTATGGTGTCGGTGATAATTGGCCAATTGACTATGAGGCGTTGGAGCCCTTTTATTGTCAAGCTGAAAAAGCCTTAGGCGTCTCTGGTGATAGTAATCATGATCATGGCTCACCTCGCTCAAAAAAATATCCTATGCCTGCAATTCCGATGACCTATGGTGATAAGTTACTGGCTGAAAAACTTAAAGCTAAAGGTATTCGTATCGAATCTTTACCTGCTGCGCGTAACAGTATTGATTATGATGGAAGGCCTGCATGTCGAGGTAACAATACTTGCACCCCTATTTGCCCTATTGGTGCATCGTATAGCGCAGATGTTGATGTGGACAAGGCAATTGCTGCCGGTGCAGTTTTAAAGTTAAAGTCGGTGGCTTATCGCCTCGACACCGACCCCAAGAGTAATAAAATTACCAAGCTTCATTATAAGAAACCGGATGGCTCTTCGCATACCATTGAAGGGGGAAGGTTTATTCTTGCCTGCAACAGCTTAGAAAACCCGCGTCTTTTATTGATGTCTAAAAATAATTTGAACCCCAATGGCATTGCAAATAGCTCTGATCTTGTCGGAAGACGATTAATGGATCATGCGATTTTTTCATTTAAATTTCGTATGTCCGAGCCATTGTATATAGGTCGGGGTCCACAGAGTGTCAGTACGATTATGGAAGGTCGCGATGGAGACTTTCGCTCGCGGTATGCCGCTGCAAAGTTTTTTTTAGGCAATGATTTGAATGTGCATCAAGAGGCTGCCGAACTGATGAATAACGCAGCCAATTGGGTGGAGCCGTTAAAAAACTTGCGTGATATTGCCATTCATCAGGGGCAAATAGGTGCTGAAATTGAACAGCTTCCTGATAAATCAAACCGTATCACTCTGGATATGAATCGACTGGATCCTCTGGGGCTTCCTCTTCCCTCTGTGAACTATAAACTGACAAGGTATAGCAAACAGGGATTGGATCATTGGAAGCGGTATGTGAAGAAATTGATACGAACCCTTGATGCTTCAATTACAGGGGAGTGGGATTCACTTTCATCCCATCACCCTGCAGGAACGACTTGCATGGGGAGTCATCGAAAGTCATCCGTGGTCAATGCCAATTGTCAGAGTCATGATCATGAGAATTTATACATTGTTGGCAATAGTGTTTTTCCGACCATGGGAACAGCCAACCCCACATTAACGATCGCAGCTTTAAGCCTTCGACTTGCAGATCATTTAATCACGGCCAGTAAATAAAAGCATAGTCATTTTTGTTCGTGTGAAGGAGGAGGTTCATTGAATGATAATCAAGTCATGGGGGATTATTCAGTTAGCTAGAACGGCGTTGTTTCGTCCTCCGTTTTTTGCTTGATACATGGCGTGGTCTGCATTCTTTGACAGTTCTGTAAAAGTGGCTCCATGGTTGGGGTAGATGGAAATTCCAATGCTGGCTGAAATATTGATGGACTCTGATTTTATGTAAAAAGGAGATTGTAATTCTAGTAAAATTTTCTTGGCGACATTGATAGCTACAGAGGCATGATCAATGTTGGGAATAATGACAACAAACTCATCTCCTCCAATACGCCCTACAGTATCATATTGTCGTAAACAGTGTTTCATGCGCCCAGCAGTTTCGATAAGCACCATATCTCCAACAGCGTGTCCAAATTGATCATTAACAGGTTTGAAATGGTCGAGATCAATGAACAATAAAGCAAAAGTTAACCCGGTTCTTGTGCTTCGGGAGATCTCTTTTTCTACTGTTGATGTGAAAAGAATCCGATTGGGTAGTCCTGTGAGCGAGTCATGCATCGCCAAGTGACGAATATAGTTGTCGCTTTTCTTACGCTCTGAAATATCGCGGGTTGAACCTACAACTTCGACCTTGTTGGTTTCAATATTGCGTTGAAAATGTAAAATGATCTCCACCCAAACAGTTTGTCCATTTTTACAGTTTTGCTCAATTTCGTAAGTAAAATGTTTTTCCGATGAGAATTCATGGTTTAGAAAGCCCTTTAAATTGCGTTCAATTTCTTGAAGTAAAGATTTATAGCTTTCTGTTGTCATGGTCATGATTAATGGTTGCGTGATAATTTCTTCGGTTGTGAACCCCGACAAAGAGATGACTGATGGGCTAATATAGGTATATTGTTCTGATTCTAAATCAACAATCCATACCACATCCTTCATGGTTTCAGTCAATGTTTGATGGAGATTTTGGCTGTTTCTTAGGTTGGTTTCAGCAATTTTTCGTCGAGTGATATCATAGACAGTTCCAATGATGACCGGTTCTTGCTGATAGGTGCTCTTATTGGCAGTAATTTCAACCCAGATAATGTTACCATTTTTGTGAATGAGTCGGATCTCTTCATTGATTTTTGCAGTGCTGTTTTGATGTAGTTCATTCATTTTGTTCACAATCAATTGATGATCTGCGAGATGGACAAGGTTGAAGATATTCTTGTTGAGTAGTTCTGTTGAAGCATAACCTGTTAAACTTTGTCCTGCTACATTGATTGAGATGAGCGTAGTGTCTTTTAAAATGAAAATACTTGCGGATGTATTATTGGCAAGTTGTTTGAAGTTTTCTTCACTTTCTGCAAGTGAGGTTTTTGTTTTTTCAAGGGTTAGAAAGCTATGGCGTAACCGTTTGTTAATGGATAAAATATAAATGACGATGGCGGTAAGAATACCAATGATTAACATAGTAATAATGAGCATTTTATAAAATTTACTACGGTTCTCTAAAGTTCTGGATATGTCATAAATGAAGCCATTTAAATTGGGTGTCTCTTTTAAAATACCAATCTCTTGATAAACCTTGGCAATATGATTCCAACGGTCAGGGTGCATGTAACCAATTTCAACCATTTTAGATTGAATGAGTTTATCTTGCGCTTTTGCTTCAAATTGTAGCCGTTCGATGGTTTGATGATGATTGTATTTATTGATGATTAAATTGATCATTTCATTGGGGTGTTCTTCAGCATAACGCCATCCGCGCAAACTGGCTTCTCGGAATGCAGCAACACGCTTGGGATGATACTTCAACTCATCTTCACTGGTGAAGAGGTTATCGCCATAAAAGTCAATGCCAACGGATCGAGGTGAAAATACTTGATAAGTGAACCCTTTTTGCTGCAGTGTATAGGGTTCATTTGTAGAGTAGGCTTCATAAAAATCTGTTTTATTTTCAATTAAATCATCAGGATTTGCTGAATAGGGTAAGATGTTAATATCCTGCGTACTTATCCCTTCACGCAGCAGATAGGCTAGTAATTCTGCGGCATGGGGTTCGATCATGACGCGTTTGTTGACGATATCATGAATGCTTCCATCACCATTTTTATCTGCAGTCAGAAAAACATAGGGTGAGTGTTGATGAATTGCAGCAAGGACAACAACAGGTTTTCCAGCGATGCGATCCAACACCAGTGATGAAGAGCCAGTTGCATATTGAACCTTTCCACTGACGACATCACGCACGATGTTTGAACTTGCTAAGGATTCTAAAATAGTAACATCGAGCCCCACTTCTTTGTAAAACCCCATCTCCTTCGCTGCATAGTATCCAGCGAATTGGTATGCATGGGTCCATTTGAGTTGTAATTTTATCGGTTCAAGATTTTCAGCATGGGTTAAAGTTGTCATGCATAAGATGGTGCATAACAGTCCCATGAGGTGATTCCATAAAGGATAAAATCTCATTTTGATCATTTGACGGTTTCGTGTGTGATTATGATTTTAGCCATTAATAGATACAAAATTGACTCCAATACTCGATTTTACTAGATATTTTTGTAGTTCATTTGTGAATGAATAAGTAGGCTATTTATTACCAGTAAGAAGCTGAAATTTAAATATAAAGCTATGGTTGGGCAATGAATTATATATTACCATTAATATCACTGTGGACTGTCATGGTGCAAAGATTAGCCCTTCTAGAGGGAGAGAAATTTTATCAAAATGTATTGATTAAGTGGTGCCGAGGGCCGGAGTCGAACCGGCACGGAGATCACTCTCCGAGGGATTTTAAGTCCCTTGTGTCTACCTGTTTCACCACCCCGGCGGATGGGATTGATTTTTTGATGAAGTTTGGAGGCAGGGGCGAGAATCGAACTCGCGAATAAAGGATTTGCAGTCCTCCGCCGTACCACTGAGCCACCCTGCCATGAACTTCTCATAAAATAAAAGAGGGGAATCAAATGATCCCCCTCCGAGTGCTTGGAGCGGGTAACCGGGCTCGAACCGGTGACCTCGACCTTGGCAAGGTCGCGCTCTACCAACTGAGCTATACCCGCGACACGGCGAATTATGGTGATCAATTTTATTGTGTCAACAGTTGTTTTTTATTGCATGCTTTGTGCATGGTTAGATGTGTGATGGTAGTGATTGTTTAACTTGATTGTTTCACTTTTTTTTATACATTGCTGAATGAAAAAAATGTTGGTATTGGTGTCATTTTTGAGACCCAATCCGTATAATTTATGAAAAGGTTGGTGGCTTGATAGCGATGTCGTCATATGAACGATCAAGGGATCGCATGGTACAAGAGCAGATCGTAGGACGAGGAATTGATGATCTTCGTGTCATTCATGCTATGTCGAATGTGAAACGACATCTTTTTTTGGATGAAGCACTTATTGCGAAAGCTTATCACGATGCAGCGTTGCCAATTGGACAAGGTCAGACGATTTCTCAGCCTTTTATTGTAGCAAAAATGAGTCAGTTACTTTGTTTGTCGGGTTCGGAGCGCGTTTTGGAAATTGGTACAGGGTGTGGTTATCAGACCGCTATTTTATCGAAGTTGTGTCGCCGGGTGTACAGTATAGAGCGTATCGAGACACTCTATGAAAAAGCGCGTAAGAATATTCGTAAAATTCAATGTATCAATGTGATGATACGCCATGGTGATGGATTGAAGGGCTGGCCTGAATACGCCCCTTTTGATAGAATTATTGTGACCGCAGGGGGGGGGGCATCTCCCGCTTGGCTGAGTCAGTTGCGTGAAGGAGGGATGTTAATTTTTCCAGAAAGTAATTCACAAGGTCATCAACTTGTTCAACAAACCAAATGCGCAGAAGGATATATCGAATATCGTTATGATTTATGTACCTTTGTACCGTTGCTTGAAGGTGTAACTTATTACTAAACTTGATGAATTGGCGCAAATTCAATCATCTCATGGTGGTTGGTTAAGGCGTTTTTATGATTGGACCTTGGCATGGGCTAATAAGCCGCAGGCCCAAGTCGCCCTTTTCTTCATTGCCTTGATCGAGGCAAGTATTTTTCCCATTCCTCCTGATATTCTTCTGTTGGCCATGGCATTATCGCAGCCTGAGTTGAGTTTACGGTTTGCATTTTTGGCAACGCTAGGTTCAACGATTGGTGCGGTTGTGGGTTACTTTATAGGTATGATGCTCTTCGTTGCTATCGCAGAGCCAATTCTAAATTTTTATCATATGATGTCACAGTTTGAGCATGTTCAAGCGCTTTTTACTGAATATGGTTTATGGATCGTGATCGCAGCAGGTTTTTCTCCGATCCCATTTAAAGTTGTTACCATCGCTGCGGGGGCGTTTGATCTCTCGTTTATTGGTTTTATTATGGCCGCATTGCTTTCTCGAGGTGCGCGCTTCTATTTAGAAGCTGTTGTTATGCGCTGGGGAGGTGAACGGTTGCGTTTGTGGGTGGAAAAATATTTTGAATGGTTAACGATGGCGGTGATCGCATTGGTGGGATGTGGATTTTTTGTATTGTGGATGTTTAACTAGATGAGATCAGCCGTGTGGATTGTCTTGATATTTTCCTTGACGCTTGGGGGCTGTATACGCTCTCAAATTACACTCTTTCCGCATGCACAACCGGTGATTCAGCAAAAACAGATGCATCCTCAGCCAACGAAAGCGGTCTTGCAAACAAAAGTGCCATCTTTCTATTTAGTTCAGCAAGGTGATACGCTTTATACAATTGGTCAGCGTTTTGGGGTTCCTTTCCAACAATTGGCAGAACAAAATCGTATTAAAGAGCCTTATCTTCTCAATGTTGGTCAGCGTATTGAGCTTGCTTCACCCATTTATAAGGTTCGTCGAGGGGATACTCTTTATATGATCGGGCAGAAATTTAATGTCGATTATAAGGGGTTGGCAGCAAGGAACCATATTCCTTACCCTTTCCAAATTTATGTAGGTCAACAAATTTTTTTGTATGGATTCGCACCTGAAGCTAAAATGATCCCTATTCCTGTGGATCAAACGGTGATGTCGGACCCCGCCATTATAAAAGATAAAAAACAAAAGACGCGAGATATTGAGAAAAATATTCAGTCTGAATCGGCAACACCTGTCGCTGATGAATCAGGACCATTAAGGTTTCATTGGCCTGTTTTGGGTCGAATGACGCAACCCTTTGGGCAGATTGATGGAAAAATGAGCGATGGTATTGATATTGAGAGTGCTGAGGGTACGCCTGTATATGCAGCAGAGCGTGGAACGGTTGTCTATGTTGGTCAACAGGTCGTAGGTTATGGCAAGATGATTATTATTCGTCATGAAAATAAATTGTTTACAGTTTATGCTCATAATCAAGACAATTTGGTCAAGGTTGGCGATTCTTTAAAACGGGGAGCATTGATTGCGAAAGTTGGTCGTACTGGCCGGGGCTCAACACCGCATTTGCACTTTGAAGTACGCCATTCATCAACGCCAGTTGACCCTTTGGATTATTTACCTAAACCTCATTCAACCCGAAAGAAAGGGGCGGGATAATAATCATGACTCATTCTGATTTGATGGCGATGTATCAAAAAGATGTGACTAAATATCCATTGCTTACCGCTGAAGAAGAGGTGGTTCTGGCCAATAGAATTGCAATGGGAGATCGGGAAGCCGAGCAGGTGATGATTCGAGCAAATTTACGCTTGGTGATTCATATTGCTCGAAAATATGGTCCCCGTGCACATTTGGATTTACACGATTTAATAGAAGAGGGAAACCTTGGTTTAATTCACGCCGTGTCAAAGTTTGATCCTTTGCATGAATGTCGTTTTTCAACCTATGCGACTTGGTGGATTCGGCAAAATATTGAGCGTGCGATTATGAACCAATCGAGAACAGTGCGACTGCCTGTGCATGTGGGGAAAGCCTTGATGCGTTTGCAACGGGCTGATAAATTATTACAAGCAAGATTAAATCGTCCACCTACTGATCATGAATTGGCTCGACATCTGGATGCAAGTGATGCGTATGTTATGCAATTGCATAGTATGGAGCTGGGGCAAGATACTGTAGATATTCAAGAGGGAGACTTCGACTTTGTTGGATTATTGGACGATGAAGAGGGGGAAAATGTTCCGGAAGAGGCTCTGCTTGTTTTAGAGCGAGAGGCGTTGTTAGAAAGGTGGTTAGCGCAGTTAAGCGAACGCGAATTGTATATCGTTCGATCGAGGTATGGGTTACATCAAGAAGATATGAGAACATTAGAAATCATTGGTGGGAAGCTTGAAATTACCCGTGAACGGGTTCGGCAAATAGAGTTGCAGGCGATTAAAAAATTAAAACAGATTGTAGATTCGGAACATATTGAATCACAGGAGATTATATGACTATACAGGCAATACATTTGCGTGACTACATCCGTGATGTTCCAGACTTTCCAAAGCCTGGGATTGTTTTTAAAGATATCACCCCGCTGTTGGCAGATGGTAATGCATTTGCTGAATCGGTCTCACAACTTTCGTGCCACATGCCCAATGATGTTGATATTATTGTCGGCATTGAGTCGAGAGGATTCTTGTTTGGTGCGGCATTGGCACAACAGCTCAATATGGGCTTTGTACCAGTGCGGAAGCCAGGAAAACTTCCAGCAGATGTTCATCATATTGAGTATGAGCTGGAGTATGGATTTGATCGTTTAGAAATTCATAGGGATGCCTTAAAAGAGGGGACCCGTGTAGTGATTGTTGATGATTTGTTGGCAACAGGTGGGACTGCAGCAGCGACCATTAAGTTGGTTGAACAGTTGGGTGCAGATGTGGTTGCATGTTTGTTTGTGATTGAATTAAATTTCTTGAATGGTCGAAAAAAATTGCAAGATGTTGAGACCCATTCACTGCTGGCATATGATTGAGAGTAAGATGTTCAATAGGGGGATAAATGGCTGATTATCAATATATCTACACCATGCAAGGTGTGGGTAAAATGGTTGCAAATAAAAAAGAGATTTTAAAAGGGATCTACTTATCGTTCTTCCCAGGCGCTAAAATTGGTGTGTTGGGCCTAAATGGTTCTGGAAAATCAACATTGCTAAAAATCATGGCAGGGCTGGATACCGATATTATTGGGGAAGCAAGAGCAGCTCCGGGGATTAAAATTGGCTACCTGTCGCAAGAGCCAGAACTTGATCCAGAAAAGAGCGTGCGTGGAAATGTTGAAGAGGCTGTAGCAGAAACCAAGTCACTTCTCGATGAATTTAATGCGATCTCATTGCGTTTTGCTGAACCGATGTCGGATGATGAGATGAATGCTTTGATTGAAGAGCAAGGAAAGTTGCAAGATAAAATCGATGCTGCAGATGCTTGGGATTTGGATCGAAAACTTGAAGTCGCAGCAGATGCATTACGCCTGCCCGACTGGGAAGCCGATGTGACAAAGCTTTCTGGCGGTGAGCGTCGTCGTGTAGCTTTATGCCGCTTGCTTCTTTCAAATCCAGATATGTTGCTTCTTGATGAGCCTACCAACCATCTTGATGCAGAGTCAGTTGCATGGCTTGAGCGATTCTTGCATGATTTTCCAGGAACTGTCGTGGCAGTTACCCATGATCGTTATTTCCTGGATAATGTTGCGGGTTGGATTTTGGAGCTTGATCGTGGTCGTGGAATTCCTTTTGAAGGGAACTATTCAGGTTGGTTGGAAGATAAAGAGCGCCGCCTTTCGACGGAAGAAAAACAGGAGAGTAATCGTCAAAAAGCGATTGCCAAAGAGTTGGAGTGGGTGCGTTCCAATGCCAAAGGGCGTCATGCTAAATCCAAAGCTCGCCTCAATGCGTTTGATGAACTCTCTAACAGCGATGTGCAACAGCGCAATGCGACCAAGCAGATCTTTATTCCAGCCGGTGAACGCTTAGGGGATATCGTCGTCCAGGCCGATGGGGTGAAAAAAGTGTTTGGAGATCGGGTTATTGTTGAGGATCTATCTTTTAACTTGCCTCGAGGTGGTATTGTTGGGGTGATTGGTGCCAATGGGGCTGGTAAAACAACCATGTTTCGTATGTTAACAGGGCAAGAAAAACCGGATGAAGGAACCTTGACTGTAGGTGAGACTGTGCAATTTGCTTATGTCGATCAATCGCGAGATACACTTGATGATAAGCAGAGTGTTTGGCATGAAATTTCTGATGGGTTGGATTCAATCTATTTGGGAAAAACAGAGGTGCAGTCACGAGCCTATTGTGCGCGTTTTAACTTTAAGGGGGCGGATCAGCAGAAGGTGATTGGTTCCCTCTCTGGCGGAGAGCGCAATCGTGTTCATCTTGCCAAAATGCTTAAATCTGGTGGCAATGTGTTGCTTCTTGATGAACCAACCAATGATCTGGATGTAGAAACGCTTCGTGCGCTTGAAGAGGCGCTGCTTGATTTTGCCGGTTGTGCTGTGGTGATCTCGCATGATCGATGGTTCTTGGATCGAATTGCAACCCATATCTTGGCCTTTGAAGGAGAAGGGCATGTTGAATGGTTTGAGGGAAACTTTGCAGAATATGAGCTAGATAAAAAGCGGCGGTTGGGAGATGTTCAACCCCATCGTATGAAGTACAAACGCTTGGCTCATTGATTGGCAGTTTGTTTACAAAAAGAGGGTGCACGGTTTGTGCACCCTCTTTTTTGACCGATTCTCAAAGATAATCTTTGAATGATTTATTCGATTTCGATTAAACACTCATCAGGATTGACATTATCGCCCTCTTTGGCATAGATCGCTTTAACCGTTCCTGATACAGGGGCATGCACAGGATTTTCCATCTTCATAGCTTCAACCACAAGTATCGTATCACCAGCAGTGACATGCGTGCCCTCTTGCACATGGATTGCAACGATTCGACCAGGCATCGGGGAAGTGACATCACTATCTTTTCGTGCTTTAGGTCGTTTTGAGCCTTTGGATGCACGATTGGCATCAATACTACGGCCATCAAGTGTTGGTACGATTTCGGTCAATGTTTCGACGGAGACTTCTTCCAAGATATTATCAACTTTTACATAAAATGGACGAAGTTCTCCAGATTGATGTCCAGTTCCTTCGATTTTAATGTGGTACTGCTCCCCATGAATGGTAATGTTAAATTCAGTGGGTGCGAGCATGGGCGTCTCTTGAGGACTAACGGGTGCAGCTGGCTCTTCTAAGGGTTCGGGTTTAAAGTTGCCAGAGGCGCGCTCTTCAAAAAATTCAAGCGCAATCGTGGGGAACATTGCGTAGGAGAGTACATCTTCTAGCGAATCTGCACGGTCTCCAACTTCACGGGTTAAGGCATCCAATTCATTGGTTAATAAATCTGCTGGGCGGACGGTAATAGACTCCTCATCACCCAAAGCGAGTTTGCGTACTTCATCATTGATTTCACCTAAAGGTTGTCCATATAACCCTTTGAGGTAGGACTTGGTCTCATTGGTAATGACTTTGTACTTTTTGCCAGAGACGACATTGAGTACCGCTTGGGTTCCGACAATTTGACTGGTAGGGGTGACCAACGGCGGATAGCCAAAATCTTTACGAACCTTCGGAATTTCATCAAGAACTTCATCCATGCGGTCGGAGGCATTTTGTTCACGCAACTGAATTGCCAAGTTTGAGATCATTCCACCTGGAATTTGATTGATAAACACACGGGTATCAACACCGGTAACATCCGATTCAAAACGCTTATACTTTTTACGAATATTGCGAAAATATGCCGCAATCTCTTGTAAAAGGATGAGATCGAGCCCTGTATCAAACTCCGTTCCTGAAAAGGCCGCAACCATGCCTTCAGTGGGCGCGTGTGAGGTGCCACCAGCAAGGGGGGAAATTGCGGTATCAATAATATCACAGCCTGCGTGAACTGCTTCCCATTGCACCAGTTCAGCAAGCCCTGCAGTTGCATGAATATGCAAATGCAGAGGGATATTGACGGTCTCTTTTAATCGGGTAACTAATTCTCGCGTTTCAGTAGGAGTTAACAGTCCCGCCATGTCTTTAATAGCAATAGTATCACAGCCTAAATCTTCAAAAGATTTGGCAAGGTCAATGAAGTACTCAAGGGTATGCACTGGGCTTGTCGTGTAAGAGATCGCACCCTCAGCATGTTTACCATTCTCTTTTACTTGTTGAATTGCCACCCGTACATTGCGAATGTCATTGAGTGCATCAAAAACACGAAAGACATCGACGCCATTGGCAGAAGCCATATCAACAAATTTTCGTACCACATCATCCGCATAATGACGGTAGCCAAGTAAGTTTTGTCCGCGCAGTAACATCTGAATAGGGGTGTTGGGCAGAGCTTTTTTTAGTTCACGCAAGCGAACCCATGGCCCCTCTTTAAGATAGCGTAAACAGGTGTCAAATGTAGCACCGCCCCATGCTTCGATCGACCAGTAGCCAACGGCATCAAGTTTTTCACAAATCGGTAACATGTCATCAAGACGCATCCGCGTCGCCAGTAAGGATTGATGGCCATCACGGAGGGCTAATTCAGTAATCGCAAGTTTTCTTGGTGTTTGTATCATGTTGTTCATCCTTATTTATAAACCGGCATGCGCAGCGATAGCAACCGCCACAGCTGCGGCGATATCTTCACGCGCTTCACGCGTTTTGTAATCAAGTAGTTCAGGGTATTGCTCCATAAATCCAGTATCAAATTGACCGCGCATAAACACATCGGAATCAGCAATTTGGCGATAAAATGGTAAGGTTGTTTTGACCCCGCGAATATCATATTCGCGCAGAGCACGCTGGGCACGCATAACGGTATGTTTCCAGTCAGGCCCCCAAATGGTTAATTTGGCGCACATTGAATCGTAGTGTGGTGGAATTTCATATCCTGCATAAACGCAACCATCCACACGAACGCCTGGGCCACCAGGTGAAACATAACGGGTGATTTTTCCAGGGTCAGGGAAGAAACCATTTTTTGGATTTTCTGCATTGACCCGAAATTCAATCGCATGCCCTTTGAAACTGATATCATCTTGCGTAAAGGGGAGGTGGGCACCGGCTGCGATGTTGATCTGTTGCGCAACAATGTCGATACCAGTAATCGCTTCTGTAATGGTGTGCTCGACTTGAAGACGGGTATTCATTTCCATAAAGAAAAAGTCATGATTTTGATCGACGAGAAACTCGACGGTTCCTGCGTTGACATAGCCAACCGCTTGGGCTGCTTGAACAGCGACAGCCCCCATGCGTGCGCGTTGCTCATCGTTGATGTAATTGGAAGGTGCAATTTCAATCAACTTTTGATTGCGGCGTTGGATGGAGCAGTCGCGTTCAAAAAGGTGTACACAGTTTCCATGAGCATCGGCTAGAATTTGAAATTCGATGTGGCGTGGTCCAACAATACATTTTTCCATGAATAGCTCGCCATTGCCAAAGGCAGCTGTGGCTTCACGGGTGGTGAGTTCAAAGTTTTCGATGACTTCAGCATCGGAGTCACAACGGCGAATGCCTCGGCCTCCACCACCGGCTGCTGCCTTAAGCATGACGGGGTAACCCATCGATTGAGCCACTTCAATAGCCTCTTGAGCATTTTTTAGTGAGGATTCAGTTCCTGGTATACAAGGGACACCTGCAGCTAACATCGCAGTTCGGGCGGCTGTTTTACTGCCCATATTGTGAATGGCATCGGGAGAAGGACCGATGTATGTTAAGCCTGCTTCGTTGACCTTGCGAGCAAATTCGGCATTTTCAGATAAAAAACCATAGCCTGGATGAATCGCATCACAGCCTGTTTTAATGGCAATATCAACAATCCGATGAATATTCAAATAGCTTTTAACAGGGTCCGGTCCAATGAGAACGGCTTGATCTGCTTTTTTTACATGAAGGGCGTGACTATCGGATTCAGAATAGATGGCAACAGTTTCAATACCCAATTCAATACATGAGCGAATAATACGAATAGCACATTCGCCTCTGTTGGCAACTAGAACGCGTTTAAACAAAAGAGATCCTCCTGTGAAAGAGTGGGTATGCTAACGGATTTTGGCGAAGCCTACAAACGGATCGCATAATCTATTACATATTGTGAAAGCAAATGTTGAAATCACATGGTGCAAAAGTGACATGTATAAAAAAGGCGAGCTACTAGCTCGCCTTTTTATTGATCATTTCATCTAATAATAGAAGAATGGATTAGTTATAGAAACCAATCATCTCTTCAAGAGACTTGGAACGAATCTTCGATGCTTGACCTGCTGAACCGAAGGCTTCAAAGCGTGCTTTACAGACATCACGCATTGCATCTTTGGCCGCCTTGTAGAATTTGCGTGGGTCAAAGTTGGAAGGGTTTTCAGCCAAGTGGCGACGAACAGCACCGGTAGAAGCCATACGCAAGTCAGTATCAATATTGACTTTACGCACGCCATGTTTGATGCCTTCAACGATCTCTTCAACAGGGACGCCATAAGTTTGTGGCATTTCTCCTCCAAACTCATTGATCACTTTCAACCAATCTTGTGGTACAGACGATGAACCATGCATGACCAGATGAACATTAGGAATACGGGCATGAATCTCTTTGACACGATCGATTGCCAAGATATCACCTGTCGGTGGCTTGGTGAATTTATAAGCACCATGCGAAGTTCCAATTGCAATTGCAAGGGCATCTACACCTGTTTTGGCGACAAAGTCGGCAGCTTCTTCTGGATCAGTCAACATTTGATCATGAGAAAGTTTGCCTACAGCACCCACGCCATCTTCTTCACCCGCTTCACCCGTTTCGAGTGAACCAAGGCAGCCAAGTTCACCTTCGACAGAGACACCGCAAGCATGCGCAATATTACAAACTTCTTTGGTGATGTTGACATTGTACTCATAACTTGCAGGGGTTTTTGCATCGGCAAGCAGTGATCCATCCATCATTACAGAAGAGAATCCAGATTGAATGGAGCGGGTACAAACTGCAGGGCTAGAGCCGTGATCTTGATGCATCACCACAGGAATATGTGGGTATTGCTCAATTGCAGCTTCAATCATTTTGCGTAAAAAAGGTTCACCAGCATAGCTTCGTGCTCCTGCTGATCCCTGCATGATTACCGGAGCATCAACTAGATGTGCTGCTTCCATGATTGCATGGACTTGTTCCATGTTATTAACATTAAAGGCCGGCATGCCGTAGTTGTTTTCAGCGGCATGGTCCAATAGTTGACGCATTGATATAAGGGCCATCATATTCTCCTAAAAAAAATTTCGCATACTCTATGATATATGCGATGTTATATTCAACCGTGCAGATAGAGATATTAAATATCTCCACCTACACGAATGATCTTCATAGCATTCGTTCCACCTGACATCCCCATTGGGGTGCCAAATGTCATAATGATAAAATCATCTTCACCCGCAATGCCATCATCAAGCATGCGTTGTTTTACATCAAGTGTCGCTTGAGGAGCATCTTGTGGGCCATAGTTAGCGGGCATACAAAGCGGAATCACATTACGAAATAGGGTAACACGACCTAAGGTACTCTGCTCATTTGTGACCGCATAGATGGGAACATCTCCCAAGTGGCGAGACATGTAGAGCGTTGTATTGCCGGTTTGTGTGAATGCAGCAATGGCCTTAATATCCATATAGTTGGCAACTTCCATGGCTTGTTGGGCGATGCATGCATCAATACTGTGCGGCGGACTATCTGGATCACGCGTCTGTGTCGATGGGTGGATATGATGGCGCTCTGTCTCAAGACAGGTACGATGCATCGCTTCAACCGCTTTAACTGGATATTTTCCAGCTGCAGATTCACCCGAGAGCATTACTGCATCAGCACCATCAAGCACGGCATTGGCACAGTCATTAACCTCTGCACGCGTCGGGATGGGGTTTTCGCACATCGATTCCATCATTTGTGTTGCAACAATCACAGGACAATTATATTTGGGTGCCATACGGAGCATGCGTTTTTGCACCGGAGGCACAGCAGCATCACCAATTTCAACACCCAAATCACCACGGGCAACCATGACAGCATCAGATGCTTTCATGATTGCACGCAAGTTTTCGTCCAATACTGCCTCTGCGCGTTCGACTTTGGCAACTAAGCCAGCATTTGAGCCTTCGGCTTGAACCAATGCACGGGCATATTCCATATCACGGCCATCACGCGGGAAAGAGATGGCAATATAATCAACACCAATGGCACATGCCGTTTTGATATCTTCTTTATCTTTTTCGGTTAATGCTGCGGCAGAGAGACCGCCACCCGCACGATTGACACCTTTATTATTTGAGAGAATGCCCCCAACAATCACAGTGCAATGGATTTCATTGCCATGAATGTGATCGACATCCATAACCAATAAACCATCGTTTAGCAACAGTCGAGCACCAGGTTCAACATCATGCAAAAGCTCTTTATAGGTTAAACCTACACGCTCATCATCACCATCTTCAAGGGGAAGTGCGGCATCTAAAATAAACTTCTGCCCTGGTTCAAGAAATGTTTTACCTTTTTTGAACTTACCACAACGAATCTTAGGCCCTTGCATGTCGGCAAGAATGCCGACAGTAACATTGTGTGCTTTTGCAGCGGCACGCACATTTTCTGCGCGTTGTTGATGCTCTTCAGGTGTACCGTGTGAAAAGTTTAAGCGTACGACATTGACGCCTGCACCAATCATTTTGTAAAGCATTTCAGGCGATTCAGATGCGGGACCGATGGTTGCAACAATTTTAGTTCTGCGTAATTGACTCACTTGGCTGCACGCTCCTCAAGCATCGCTACGGCAGGAAGTTTTTTTCCTTCTAAAAATTCTAGAAATGCACCACCACCTGTAGAGATGTAGGATACCTTGTCAGCAATGTCATATTTATCAACAGCGGCCAAAGTGTCGCCACCGCCGGCGATTGAAAAGGCAGAAGACTCAGCAATGGCCATTGCAATGGCTTTGGTTCCTTCTCCAAACTGATCAAATTCAAATACGCCAACAGGACCATTCCATACGATGGTTCCTGCATTTTTTAAGATTTCAGCCAGTGCTGCCGCTGAGTCAGGACCAATGTCAAAAATCATGTCATCATCGGTAACGGTGGAAGCATCTTTCAGTGTTGCTTCTGCTGTGGGTGAAAACTCTTTTCCGCAGATAACATCGGTAGGTACAGGAATATCACCACCACGAGCTTGTGCTGCCGCAGTCAGTGATTTGCAAGTGTCAATGAGGTCTGCTTCATAAAGTGATTTGCCTACATTGTAGCCAGCCGCAGCAATAAAGGTGTTGGCAATACCACCACCAACAACCAATTGATCAACCTTTGTTGAGAGTGATTCAAGAACTGTTAATTTGGTAGAAACTTTAGAGCCTCCCACAATCGCCACCATTGGACGCGCGGGATTATCAAGTGCTTTGCCAAGTGCTTCTAATTCATTGGCAAGCAATGGGCCTGCACATGCGATAGGGGCGTGCACGCCAGCGCCATGGGTAGAGGCTTGTGCACGGTGCGCGGTGCCAAAAGCATCCATCACATAGACATCACAAAGTGCCGCATATTTTTTCGATAATGGCTCTTCATTTTTTCCTTCACCGGCATTGAAACGAACATTTTCAAGCAAGACAACTTCGCCATCTGCAATTTCAAGATCGGCATCAAGGTAGTCACGAATTAAACGGACAGGTTTACCCAACAGAGCAGCAAGGTGGTTGGCAACGGGTTGCAGAGAGTCTGCTTCGCTAAACTGACCCTCAGTAGGGCGCCCTAGATGGGACATAAGCATCACTTTTGCCCCTGCATTCATGGCATGTTCGATTGTCGGCATGCTGGCACGGATACGGGCATCAGAGGTCACGACACCATCTTTTACAGGTACATTAAGATCTTCGCGGATTAACACGCGTTTTCCGGCCAAATCCAAGTCGGTCATTTTAATTACAGACATTGCTTACTCCTTCCTATGGGTGTTGATATAAAAACACAGATGAATCTGTGTGAGCGGTATCGCTTTTCGATGCCAGATGAGGAGATAACTCTCTAATATAACAAGATTTCATGTGGCATGGAAAAATGAAGGAGCCCTCGTTGAGGACTCCTGTTTTTACTTGTTTTAGTTGTTGGCTACATGACGAACAAAGCGCATCATATTGGCAGTGTAACCATATTCGTTGTCATACCAAGAGACCAGTTTGACAAAGGTTCCATCGATAGCGAGGCCTGCAGTGGCGTCAAATATTGAAGAATAGCCACATCCACGGAAATCAGTTGAAACAACTTTTTCATCAGTATAAGCCAATGTGTCGCCGATACCGGGTGTTTCAGAAGCTTCTTTTACCGCAGCACAAATATCTGCATACGATGTTTCTGTATTCAACTCAACGGTTAAGTCAACCACAGAGACATCCGATGTAGGAACACGGAAAGCCATACCCGTTAATTTGCCATTCAAGTCAGGAATAACAACACCGACAGCCTTTGCAGCACCTGTTGAAGATGGGATGATATTTTCTAAGATACCACGACCACCGCGCCAATCTTTTGAAGAAGGGCCATCAACCGTTTTTTGTGTTGCTGTTGCAGCATGAACCGTTGTCATCAAACCGCGCTTGATACCAAACTTGTCGTTAATGACTTTGGCAAGCGGTGCAAGGCAGTTGGTTGTGCATGACGCTGCAGAGACAATCGCCTGACCTGCATATTCATCGTGGTTGACACCATAAACAAACATCGGTGTCGCATCTTTTGAAGGCGCTGACTGGACAACTTTTTTCGCACCCGCATCGATGTGGGCCTGGCAAGACTCTTCAGTTAAGAAGAAGCCAGTACATTCAAGAATGATGTCTGCTCCAACTTCGTTCCACTTAAGATCAGCAGGGTTGCGCTCAGCGGTAAGGCGAATGGTTTTTCCATCTACAATCAAGTTGTTGCCGTCAACAGAAACTTCTCCATCAAAGCGACCATGAACTGAATCATATTTAAGCATGTATGCCAGGTATGCAGGATCAAGAAGATCGTTGATCGCTACAATTTCCATATCTGTAAACTCTTTTGCAATCGCACGAAATGCCATGCGACCTATGCGGCCAAAACCATTAATACCAATTTTAATTGTCATAAATTCTCCTATCCTTTTTTTGAATTCAGGCTGTCACTTCATTTACAGCGGCCAATACAGCCTCTGTTGTGATACCAAATAGTTTGAATAATTCGCCTGCAGGTGCTGATTCGCCAAAGCGATCAATTCCCACGACTTTTCCGTTTAAGCCAACATACTTATACCAGAAACCGGTTACACCTGCTTCAACAGCAACACGCGCTGTCACTGAAGAGGGAAGAACAGACTCTTTGTAGTCAGCATCTTGGGCATCAAATGCGTTGGTTGAAGGCATCGATACAACACGAATGTTTTTGTCCGATGCTGCTGCTGCTTCCATTGCCAATGAAACTTCAGATCCCGTTGCAATAATAATGGCATCTGGGGTTCCTGCACAATCTTTAAGGATGTAGCCACCACGCTCAATCAATTTAATTTGCTCTTGCGTACGCGCTTGATGCGGCAAGTTTTGACGCGAGAAGATTAGCGAGCTTGGACCACTGGTGTTCATAATGGCAACTTTCCAAGATACTGCACTTTCAACAGCATCACATGGGCGCCATACATCCATATTTGGAATCATGCGTAAAGTCGCCGTTTGTTCGATAGGCTGATGCGTTGGACCATCTTCACCCAAGCCAATCGAGTCATGGGTAAACACTTCGATATTTTGAACCTTCATCAATGCCGCCATACGCAGTGCATTGCGTGCATACTCAGAGAACATCAGGAAGGTAGCACCATAGGCGACAAAGCCACCATGCAATGAAATACCATTGATCATGGCAGTCATACCAAATTCACGCACACCGTAGTTGACATAGTTGCCATCTGCGTGTTCGCAAACAGGTTTTGCACCGGACCATAGTGTTAGGTTTGAACCTGCAAGGTCAGCGGATCCACCTAAAAATTCAGGTGTAATCTTCGCCAGGCCCTCGATGGTGTTTTGCGATGCTTTGCGTGAAGCAATCGTTTCACCCTTAGCAGCAACTTCAGCGATGAATGCATCGGCACCCGCTTCCCAATCGGCAGACAATTCACCATTCATACGACGAGTAAATTCAGCGGCAAGTTCGGGGTACTCTGCTGCATAGGCGGCAAAGCGTGCATCCCAATCTGCTTCAGCCTCTGCACCGGACGCTTTGGCAGACCAACCCGCATAAACATCTTCAGGGATTTCAAAAGGTTCGTAGTTCCAGTTCAACTCTTTACGAACGAGTGCAATCTCATCGTGACCCAGTGCTGCACCATGACAATCATGAGAGCCTGATTTGTTTGGAGAGCCAAAACCAATGATGGTTTTGCAGCAGATCATCGTCGGTTTGTTGGGCTCAGCTTTGGCAGACTCAATCGCTGTTTTAATTTCATCGGCATCATGGCCATCGACGCCACGAATGACCTGCCAGCCGTAAGATTCAAAACGACCTGGCGTATCATCACTGAACCAGCCTTCAACATGCCCATCAATAGAGATGCCGTTGTCATCCCAAAATGCAATGAGTTTGCCAAGGCCCAGTGTTCCTGCAAGTGAGCACGCTTCGTGGGAGATTCCTTCCATCAAACATCCATCACCTAAAAATACATAGGTGTTATGATCTACAATGGTATGTCCTGGGCGGTTAAATTGTGCTGCCAATGTCTTTTCGGCAAGCGCCATGCCGGCGCCATTCGTGATACCTTGGCCTAAAGGTCCGGTAGTGGTTTCAATCCCTGGTGCGTAACCATATTCAGGGTGACCAGGTGTGCGTGAGTGGAGTTGACGGAACTGTTTAAGGTCGTCAATGCCCAAATCATAACCACTTAGATGCAACAAAGAATAGATCAACATGGAGCCATGACCATTCGAGAGAATAAAACGGTCACGATCAAACCATTTTGGATTGCTCGGGTTATGCTTTAGAAAATCATTCCAAAGTACTTCGGCAATATCAGCCATGCCCATTGGCGCGCCGGGATGCCCTGAATTTGCTTTTTGAACACCATCCATTGCAAGTGCACGAACAGCATTGGCCAAATGTCTACGGTTACTCATAAGGTCTTATCTCCTGTGTTGTATTACTTATTTAAAATGTGTTAAATCGGCTTAAAGATGAACTGTGGTGATAACACGGCGAATGTTACCCACAGAACTTGATAGTACGACGGTGTCCGTTGTCATGAAGCGCCCTTCGGCATCACGCCCAACCTTAACATGATCAACATAAGCACCTGAAGTTAGCCCTGTGGCAACAAACATACAATCATCCGATGTGACCAATTCATCACGGGTGATAATACGCTTGGTGTCAATACCTTCCTTTTTACAAAGTTCGATTTCAAAATCTTTTTGTGGCGCCATTCTTCCGAACATCTCGGCACCCATGGCACGGGCAGCACATGCTGTAACAATGCCTTCTGGTGTTCCACCAATACCAAACAGGGCGTCAGAACCTTTGTTGAGTACAGCCTGAATTGCGCCATTAACATCACCATCTGTTGCGAGACGAACTTTTGCGCCGCATGCGTAGATCTCCTGTAAAAGTTGCTTGTGCCGCGGCTTTTCAAGTACAAAAACACGCACTTCGCGAATATCTTTGCCCAATGCCTTTGCCAGTTGATGTAAACGGTCTGCAACAGGGGCTTCGGGGTCAATTTTTCCACGGGCGGCTTTTGGATATACCTGTTTGTCCATGTAGAAACATGAACCAGGTTGGTACATGCTTCCTGCAGGGGCTGCAGCAAGCGTGACAATTGAACCCGGAAGATCTTTGGCAAAAAGATTGGTGCCCTCGATCGGGTCAACAGCGATATCGACGCCAATTCCTTCGCCTGTTCCAACGGCTTCACTATCATATAGCGCAGGAGCTTCATCTTTGGCGCCTTCACCGATAACGACAACGCCTTTCATCTTAACTTGATTGATGCGTGCTCGCATTGCATCTACCGCCAGTCCATCGCCTTCATCTTTTTGACCTGAGCCAACAAACGGTGCGCAGGCGCGCGCAGCAGCTTCGCAAACCTCAACCAGATCGATTTTTAAATCAGCAACACAAGACATGAATCCCTCCAATGATTTGATACACAAATGGTTATTTACAAGGGTGATATGTAAAATAGGAAGCCGCAACCTAACACCATTTTTTAAAAATGCGACTTAATAAAATTTGTATTAAGAAAATTTAACGGAATATATATTATTGTAGTAGCGCAAGCAAATCTTTATGTAAGGCGTGTGAATTGGCTGCAATAATGGGGCTGTTGAGTCTTAGCGTTGCAAAAGGATGATTGCCATTAAAATCTGAAATGATACATCCTGCACGCTCTGCCAATAGTATGCCGGCAGCATAATCCCAAAGATTTTCATTGCCATGGATGATAAAATCCCCTCGTCCTTTGGCTAACCATGCCCATTCAAGTGCGCAGCTCCCTAGGTTGCGTTGACTGCGGTAGGGCATGTGCGAGCAAAGGGTGTCGCGTGCTTTTGTGTTGAGTCGTTTGAAGTCAATGTATCCGATAGCATTTTGTAGTGCAGAGTTTTTATTGTTAAGTGGGTCTTGGGGTGATCTTTTTTTAGGTTGTGATATTGAAGTCGTGAATATCTCGTCGCTGTAGGGTTGATATATGCAAGCATGTGTTGGTTGTCCGTTTGATATGAGCGCAATCGATGTTGAGAATAGTGGTATGTTTGAGGCGAAGTTGCTGGTCCCATCAAGAGGGTCAACGCACCAGTAATGATCATTTTTCATGATGTTAACTTGCTCTTTTTGTTGCATCTCTTCACCGAGAAAAGCGATGTGGGGATAGGCTTTTTGCAATCGCTTTTGTAAATAGTGTTGGCATTGTAAATCCGTCTCGGTAACGATGCTGCCATCTTTTTTAAGGGTGTTGCTTTTGATCTTGTGAAAAGCAGGGAGGATGATTTTTTTTCCGGCTTCGATGGCGAGGCTGTTGATGAAGGTCGTTATTTTTTGTTGCGATTGCGATGGTTCTGTCAAGGGTTGCTCCTGTGGTGAGCGTTTATTTTATAAAAAGTGAGGTGTCTATGCTTAAAGGTAAAATGTTGATTGGTCAATCGGGTGGTCCGACGGCAGTCATTAATGCGTCGTTGGTCGGCGCTATTCTCGAAGCGCGTCGTCATGGTTCGATCACAGCTGTTTTGGGTGCCCGTCATGGGATCGCTGGCATTATGAAAGAGGATTTCGTTGATTTGACAACCCCCAGTGTGGAGTTTCTTGAGAATGTTGCGGCTACCCCTGCGGCTGCGCTTGGTTCTGTGCGTTTGAAGCCGGGGCGTGAGGAGTGCCAAAAGGTTTTTGAAGTGTTTCAAAAGCATGATGTGCGTTTTTTCTTTTATATTGGCGGGAATGATTCTGCAGAAACCGCATATATTATCTCAGAAATGGCCAAAGAGGCTGCGTACGATTTTTGTACGGTTCATATTCCTAAAACCATTGATAATGATTTACGCGTGACCGATCACTGTCCTGGCTTTGCTTCTGCCGCGAAGTTTGTCGCGTTGGCCTTTATGGGAGATGACCGTGATAATCGCGCGCTTTCGGGTGTGAAAATTAATGTTGTCATGGGGCGTCATGCGGGTTTTCTAACAGCTGCCTCAGCGCTTGCGCGGCAATCTGAGGGTGATGGTCCGCATTTGATCTATCTGCCTGAACGGGTGTTTGATACGGAGAAGTTTAAGCAGGATGTGCGCGCGGTGATGGATCGGTTGGGGCGTTGTGTTGTTGCAGTTTCTGAGGGCGTGGCAGATGCCAATGGCCAACCCATTGCCAGCAGTGGCGAGCGGGATAGCCATGGAAATGTGCAGTTGTCGGGAACGGGTGCCTTGGGTGATTATTTGTCCGCATTGGTGAAAGAGGCCTTTGCAGGTGATTCTGTGCGGGTGCGCGCAGATACTTTTGGGTATTTACAGCGTAGTTTTCCAACGATTGTTTCCAGCGTGGATGCGAAAGAGGCACGAGAAGTGGGGGCTTTTGGTGTGCAGCATGCTGTGCATATGGGTGAAAGTGGCTCTGTAGCGATCAAACGGGAGTCGAGCCAGCCCTATGCGAGTCGTTATTTTATGACGCCGCTTGCAAGCGTAGCGCGTGAAGCAACAGAGATGCGCGCAGAATTTATTGCGGAGTCATCCAATGATGTAACCCAAGCATGGATCGAATATGTCGCACCTTTGGTGGGAGATTTGCCGACAATGGCAGGATTTGACGGTCTGTGATTGATCAAGAAGTGTGAACGGTGGAGGGAAACTGTACGCTTCTCATTGAAGGCGCTTGTCGCTATCCTTCGGAGCGATGGTTTTCCTCTAATCCTGAGAGTTGTCAGGAACCACAATAGATAAAATATGCTTTTTTCGGAGTGAGAATGCCGCGTCGCGATGATATTCAATCCATTATGATTTTAGGGGCAGGTCCCATTGTCATTGGTCAAGCTTGTGAGTTTGATTATTCAGGAGTTCAGGCATGTAAAGCCTTGAAAGAAGAGGGATATCGTGTGGTATTGGTTAATTCTAACCCCGCGACCATTATGACGGACCCTGGGTTTGCTGATGCAACCTATATTGAGCCCATCACCTGGGAAGTCGTGGCAAAAATTATTGAAAAAGAACGCCCTGATGCCATTTTGCCAACCATGGGTGGGCAGACGGCGTTAAATACTGCACTCTCACTACATAAGCAGGGTGTGTTAGAAAAGTTTGGGGTTAAGTTGATTGGTGCACAGCCTGAGGCGATTGATAAAGCTGAAGATCGTCTGTTGTTTAAAAAGTGCATGGATAATCTTGGCTTGGAAATGGCACGCGGTGGGTTTGCCCACTCGATGGATGAGGCCCGTCTGCTTGGCGAGCAGATCGGTTATCCTCTTATCATTCGTCCTTCGTTTACATTGGGTGGATCGGGTGGCGGCATTGCCTACAATCCCGAAGAGTTTGAACAGATCGTTGCCTCGGGGCTTGATGCCAGCCCAACACGGGAAGTGTTGGTTGAAGAGTCGATTATTGGTTGGAAAGAGTTTGAGATGGAGGTGATGCGTGACCATCAAGATAATTGTGTAATTATTTGCTCGATTGAAAATCTTGATCCTATGGGCGTGCATACTGGGGATTCCATTACGGTTGCTCCAGCACAGACCTTGACTGATAAAGAGTATCAGCGTATGCGCGATGCTTCGATTGCGTGCTTGCGTGAAATTGGTGTCGAGACGGGTGGGTCCAATGTTCAATTTGCGGTCAATCCACGCGATGGTCGTTTGATTGTGATTGAGATGAATCCACGCGTGTCGCGTTCATCGGCGTTGGCCTCCAAGGCAACAGGGTTCCCGATTGCCAAGATTGCGGCGAAATTGGCAGTGGGTTATACGCTCGATGAAATTCGTAATGATATTACCGGTGAAACATTTGCAGCCTTTGAACCCACCATTGATTATGTTGTGACCAAATTGCCGCGTTTTGCCTTTGAAAAATTTAAAGGTGCGGACACCCGTTTAACAACCCAAATGAAATCGGTGGGTGAAGTGATGGCCATTGGTCGTACTTTTACCGAATCGTTGGGCAAAGCGATGCGTGGTTTGGAAGTCGATTCGTGTGGCTTTGATAAGAAGTTGCCCTCACATGATACCGAACAGTTTTTGCAGGAAAAATTGGCTGTTCCTGGCGCTGATCGTTTGTGGTGGGTTGGAGAAGCACTTCGTGCCGGATGGAGTGAATCGCGCGTTTTTGAACTGACAGCCATTGATCCATGGTTTGTGCGTGAAATTGCGATGATGATTGCCATGGAAGAGTCTCTTCGTGGTCAAGAGGTTGCGTCATTAAGTGCACAGCAGTGGCTTGATGCCAAGCGTGAAGGGATTTCTGATGAGCGGTTGGCGATGTTACTTGATTGCAATGAGTTGCAAGTGCGTGATGCTCGACAATCACTGAATGTTCGTCCTGTTTTTAAGCGGGTTGATACCTGCGCTGCAGAATTTGAAGCCAATACACCTTACCTCTATTCGACTTATGAGGAGGAGTGTGAGGCTCGCCCTGAATCTCGTAAAAAGATCATGGTGCTGGGGGGGGGGCCAAACCGAATTGGGCAAGGCATTGAGTTTGATTATTGCTGTGTGCATGCTGCTTTTGCGCTTTCTGAAGATGGCTTTGAAACCATTATGGTTAACTGTAATCCTGAAACGGTTTCAACCGATTACGATACATCGGATCGTCTCTATTTTGAACCTTTAACCTTTGAAGATGTCATGGCCATTGTCGATGTTGAGAAACCTAATGGTGTGATTGTGCAATTTGGTGGACAGACGCCACTTAAATTGGCGGAGCGTTTGGAGCGTGCTGGTGTGCCTATCATTGGCACTTCCCCTGATATGATTGACTTGGCAGAAGATCGGGAACGCTTTCAAAAACTGTTGCAAAAACTTGGCTTACGCCAACCTGAAAATGGTACTGCGCGTTCGTTGGAAGAGGCGTTGTCGGTGGCTGAAACCATTGGATACCCAGTTGTTGTTCGCCCCTCGTATGTCCTGGGTGGGCGTGCGATGCAGATTGTATATGATGAGCAGGCATTGCGTCGTTATATGGATGAAGCGGTGAGCGTGAGCCATGCGCATCCAGTACTTCTTGATCGTTTTCTAAACCAAGCGATTGAGCTTGATGTGGATGCACTTTGTGATGGTACCCGTGTTGTTGTTGGCGGTATCATGGAACATATTGAAGAGGCGGGTGTTCATTCGGGCGATTCTGCCTGTTGTTTGCCTCCCCATTCAATCTCTGAAGCGGTGATTTCGGAGGTGCGCAAGCAGACGGCCGCCCTTGGGTTGGCGCTCAATGTGAGCGGACTGTTGAATATTCAGTTTGCCTTGCAGGGTGAGGAAATTTATGTGCTTGAAGTGAATCCGCGCGCATCGCGTACCGTTCCTTTTGTATCCAAAGCGACGGGCGTGCCTCTTGCAAAAGTAGCTGCGCGTATTATGTCAGGTAAATCTCTGGATGATTTAGGTATCGATACAGTGCCTCAACCTACGACTTACCGTGCCGTTAAAGAGGCCGTCTTTCCATTTGTGAAATTTCGAGGTGTTGATCCACTGCTTTCTCCAGAGATGAAATCGACCGGAGAAGTGATGGGGATAGCCTCGACATTTCCTGCCGCTTTTTATAAAGCACAGTTGGGAGGTGGAACCGTATTACCCAAATCGGGCAGGGTATTTTTATCGGTTCGAGACGCGGATAAGCCTCGAGTCGTTGAGTTGGCACGGGTTTTGATTGATGATGGTTTTGAAATCTTGACAACAACGGGGACACACGCACTCCTTGAGCAAGCAGGATTGCAAAGTACAAAAGTTGCTAAGGTGGTGGATGGTATTCGCCCACATATTGTTGACCGATTAATGAATAATGAGGTCTCTTTAATTATCAATACCACTGAGGGTGTGCGTGCAATTGCCGACTCCAAATCAATTCGTCAAACGGCTCTGGATCGAAATATTGCCTATTTCACAACGGTTGCAGGTGGTTTGGCTGCTGCACAAGCGATTGCTCAAGGTGGCGATGTAACGGAAGTGAAAAGTATCCAAGCACATTTAAGCGAACTGCTAAAATAATATTTTTTATAAAAAAATGATCGTGCCGTCAATTGGTACGAAAAAGGATAAAACATGGAACGGGTTCCAATGACCAAGCAGGGCGCAGATGCAATGCGCACTGAGCTTGCCTACATTAAAGGCGAAAAGCGTATGGGTATCATCAAAGCGATTGAAGAGGCGCGCGCACATGGTGACCTCTCAGAAAATGCTGAATACCATGCTGCTAAAGAGGAACAGGGGTTGAATGAGAGTCGTATTAGCCAATTGGAAGACAAATTGGCTCGGGCACAAATCATTGATCCTTCTTCTATCGTTTCAGATCGTATTGTTTTTGGAGCCATGGTAGAACTTCTTGATTGTGATACGGATAAAGTTGTGATTTATCAAATTGTGGGGGAAGATGAATCAAATATTGAACAAGGTCGTATTTCAGTGACTTCACCTATCGCCCGTGCTTTGATCGGCAAAGAAGAGGGGGATGATGTGGTGGTGCATGCACCATCAGGTGAACGAGCGTATGAAATTCGTAGCGTGAGCTATCAATAATGAAAGCAAAATGCTTGCAGGCGATGGCGTTGCAACTTTGTGTAGCACTTAGTTTTGCATTGCTGATTGTTCCAGGCTATGTCGTGGCTCCTGTACTTTTCGCCAAAGCACCAAGTTCAGAAGTTGCGGGTATGCTCGCTGGTGAAATTTTTCATACGGCTAATATGGGCGTACTATTTTTAGGTATTGCCATTGCAACTTTTTGGTGGCGCCAGCAACGCAATGGGCGTGCGCGTGCATTGAAGTCTTGGGCGGTTTTACTATCGCTGCTGCTGTTGGTGGCAGTCAATGTCTATGGGATTGCACCGATCATTGCAGAGCTTAAAGCGCAAGCTATTCATGGTATTACGATGCTTTCGATGGATGACCCATTGCGAAAAGAATTTGGTATGTGGCATGGCATTAGTGCGTTAACCCATCTTATCGCTTCAATCTTTGCCACGCTTCTTTTGGTGATGACGATATGCGGCCATGGCAATTGTGACAAGGTTGTTGTCAACGCATCTAAGGCGGTTTAGCCCTTTGCCGACTGAGATGATTGATTGGTTTAAAGCGCGTGTTGAAGATCGTCAATTGATGATTTTATTGATGGCAATCTTGGTTGTAGTGCTCTTTTTTACTCTTTTTGGTGAGCTTCTGATTCCGATTTTGGTGGCTGGAGCCCTTGCATATGTTCTTGATGGCATGGTGACAATATTGATGCGCATTGCAATGCCGCGCTGGTTGGCTGTTGCAATGATTTGCTTGGTGGCATTGATGACGATTTTATTGGCGCTTTTTGCAATGTTGCCATCGTTGACCGATCAGGTGGGGCGATTAATCGCAAAAGTTCCTCTTTATGTGCAAGATGCCCGTATTGCCTTACAGCATTTTCAATCCAGTGAGTATGCCAATTGGTTTGATGCAGCGCAGTTGCAGCAGTTAATCGCTGCTGTTGCCACAAAAATCCAAAGTTTTGGTGCCGCTATATTATCGTATTCGCTGAACTCTATCCCAAGCGTTATGACTTTCTTGGTTTATGTGGTTTTGGTTCCGGTGTTGGTCTTTTTTCAATTAAAAGATAAGCCTTTGATGATTGCATGGGTAGAGCATTTTTTACCTGAAGACCGCGTGTTATTGAATCGTGTGTGGTCTGAGTTTCATGCGCAAGTTGGTAATTATATTCGCGGCCGTTTTTGGGAATCACTGATGGTGGGCGTGGTGACGGGTGTCGTTTTCTTCGCAATGCATCATGATTATGCCCTGCTCTTGGCCACTTTGACTGGGTTATCTGTTTGGATTCCATTTGTGGGCGCTGCTGTGGTTACCGTTCCGGTAGTGCTGCTCTCATTTTTTCAATGGGGGTGGAGTGAAACAACGATGTATGCGTTACTGGCTTATGGGATTATTCAATTAATTGATGCCAATGTTGTGATTCCATGGCTCTTTTCTGAAGTGGTGAATTTACATCCAGTGGCGATTATTGCTGCGATTTTGATCTTTGGTGGATTTTGGGGTGTTCTGGGTGTTTTTGTGGCGATTCCTTTGGCTGCACTGGTGCAAAGTATTTTTCTCGTGATTGTTGAACGGTGTGCTGTGTCTGGGGAGGCGGCTTCGCCGAATAAGGATTGATTAAATTATTAGCCCGAATTCGACAAAAACATGAAGATAAAAAGTTTGAGGTCGAGTTTTCACAACTTTTAGCTTTTAAAAAGAGGTTGCAAGAGGCTTTGCATGGCGAGCTTGAACTCTTGCGCCAAGGCTATGAAAATGAGCGTCAGGGATTAACGCCTGGGACAACGGCTTCAAAAGAGGCTCTTTATCAATATAAAAAAGAGTGCGCATTGGTTGAGCGAAAAATTTATCAGTTTTACGCTGATGAGCGCAAGGAGCGTGAAGCGTTTCTTAAAAATTATATGCAACAACACTGCATTGGATTAAGAAAAGCGCCTGAACTGGTTATGAAACATGCGCAAGAGCAGTTCTTAAAAGATGCGATGCAAGATCGAAAAAATCTTGATTGTAACCATCTTGAGGTGTGTCGACGCATTGCCGCTTACAAAGATCTTTCACCTTGGCACTGCATGCAATGTGTCCACTATCAAGATGGCTTGGATACAATGGTGCATCATTGATGGAGCAGGTTAAGTTTGACGATGTCGGCGTAGTTTATATTCATACTCTTTAGGGTCTTTAATTTGTGTCATAGCGCCCTCCCTTGGATTAAGCGCATCATAAAGTCGCGATACCCAAAATCTTAGCGCGCTTAAGCGTAGCATCGCAGGGAGAATCTTCTGTTCATCGGCTGTGAGCGCACGAATGCTTTGATATCCATCGAGAAAATTTTTCATGCGTGATGAATCATCTTCTTGCAATTGGATGGCCAGTGCATTAACTGCGATGGCAAGGTCCATGATCCATGGTGAGGTGTGAGCGTAATAAAAATCAATAATTCCTGAAAGTTGCTCGCCTTCAAACAGAATATTGTCACAAAAGTAGTCCCCATGAATAACCCCAGTGGGTAGACTTAAACAATTTTGTTGTTGCTGCCAGTTGATCTCATCGTTTAATAGTTGGCTCGTATTGAGTCCATAATTGATGTCGACCTGTTTCTGAATGGAGGCGATGGTTTGCGTAAGCCAACCGAGGTCGGTTGGGTTTTTTCGCTGCTCTGGAAAAGATGAGCCTGCAAGATGAAGTTTTGCTAAACCCGCAGCTGCAGAATAGAGCTGCTTTTCGTTGAGATGATCTAAAACTTGACCTGGCATGCAAGAGACAATCGCGCCCTGTTTTCCATTGATTTCAAACAAAAAAGGCGATGATTTTTCATGTGAAGAGCGTTGTGCTACATCAGGACAGGTAACCCCTTGGGCAGAGAGGTGGGCCATTAAGCGCATGAAATAGGGGAGCTCTTCGCCATTCATCCGTTCGAAAATGGTTAAAACATAACGGCCTTGTTCGGTGTCGATAAAAAAGTTGCTGTTTTCAATCCCTGCCGCGATTCCTTTAAAGGCAAGGAGTTTTCCAATTTGGTAATCGTTAAGGATTGAATCGATTTGCTGATGGGTAAGCTCTGTATAGACGGACATGGGGCAAAGTATGCGTAAGGGTTAAGAAAAAGCCAGTTCAGCGATTGTTTGAGTGGTTGGTTTTGATAATTGGAAAGATTTACGCCGGTTGTTGTTCGTATGTCATGATAAGGTTAGCGTACGGAGCATGCAGGTGATTTATTATGGATAGTATCGTTATACACGGCGGAATTCCGCTTCATGGCTCTGTGGAAGCCAGTGGTGCTAAGAATGCAGCGTTACCGCTGTTGGCTTTGGCAATTTTGGCTGATGAGCCGGTGATTTATCACCGTATTCCACATCTTCAAGATATTTCAACAATGATGACATTGCTTGCCTATCAAGGTGCAGATGTCACTTTTGATGATCAGAATCGACTACATATCGATTGTCGTAATGCTGATAAACCTGAAGCACCTTATGAATTGGTGAAGACAATGCGAGCTTCGGCTCTTGTTTTAGGTCCTTTGCTTGCCAAGTTTCGCCGGGCAAAAGTGAGTTTACCTGGTGGATGTGCGATTGGTGCGCGCCCTATTGATCTTCATTTAAGAGGGCTTGAGGCGATGGGTGCAACCATTTCTGTTGAACATGGCTATGTTACAGCTGAGGTGCCGGATGGACTTAAGGGCGCTCACATTGTTTTTGAACAAGTAACGGTGACCGGAACTGAAAATTTAATGATGGCAGCCGTTCTTGCAGAGGGTGAAACTATTTTGGATCGTGCGGCAAGAGAGCCGGAAGTCGTCAATTTGGCTGATGCCTTGCGTGCATTGGGAGCAGATATTTCAGGGGATGGTACTGATCGTATTGTTGTTCGTGGTGTTAAATCGATTCATGGTGGCGATGTGTTTACCATCGCCGACCGTATTGAGACGGCAACCTACTTAACAGCGGGATTGATTACGGGGGGAGATGTGACGGTGACCCGTAGCAATCCCGCAGATTTGCAAGCATTCTTGCGTAAAGTCGAGCAGGCAGGTGCGCTGGTAGAGATTGGTGATGATTGGATTCGTTGTGCGGTGCAAGGGCAATTGCAAGGTGTCAATATGAATACCATGCCTCACCCTGGTTTTCCTACAGATTTACAAGCACAGTTTATGGCGTTGATGTGTTTGGCCGGTGACAGCTCGATTATTCGAGAAACCATCTTTGAAAACCGTTTTATGCATGTGCAAGAATTGATTCGTATGGGGGCAAATATTCAACTTGATGGCCATACTGCGATTGTTAAAGGGGTCTCCAAGTTGTCGGGTGCGCCGGTGATGGCAACTGATCTGCGGGCTTCTGCAGGGTTGGTGCTTGCCGCTTTGGCTGCCGAGGGTGAAACAGTAATTTCACGCGTTTACCATATTGATCGAGGCTATGAGCGTATTGAAGAGAAGCTGCGCATATTGGGCGCTCATATTGAGCGCCGAAGTGAGTCCGAAAACTTTGTCCGGGGAGTGAGATTTGTCGACGAACAGCAATGATGTATTAACCATCGCGTTATCAAAAGGGCGGATTCTTGAAGAGACGCTACCACTGTTGGAACATGCCGATATTTTACCTGTAGAAGATGTTTTTACGACACGAAAGTTAATGGTTGATGGCCCTGAAGGGATTCGTTTTTTGATTATTCGCGCAGCAGATGTTTGTACTTATGTCGAGCGTGGTGCTGCAGATATGGGGATTGTTGGGCGTGACCTTTTGCTGGAATGGCGTCCGCAAGTATTTGAACCGCTGGACTTGAAGATTGGTGCATGCCGTTTATGTGTTGCCGGCCCTGAAGCGAGTGTGGCGCAGGGGAAACCCGAGGCTGGTTCGCGTGTCAGAATCGCAACCAAGTATGACTATTTGGCGAAACAATATTATATGAAACAGAGCGTCCAGGCCGATATTATTCATCTTTATGGATCGATGGAGTTGGCGCCTCTTGTGGGAATGGCCGATCGGATTTTTGATGTTGTTTCAACGGGAGGGACACTGCGCGCCAATGGGTTGGTTGAGGAGGAGAGTCTCTACGAAATCACCAGCCGTTTGATTGTAAACCCTGTCAGTTTTGCAATGAAAAAAGGGTTGATTCAACCCATGATAGAACATTTACGAGAAGCGGTTGCCTTGCGGGTAGCGGCGGAGGAGAAGTGATGGCTATAAAACGACTGTCCTCGTTGGATGTGGACTTTGATGCACAACTGGATGCCTTATTGTTGCGTGAAACAGACACTGGTGCAGATGTGCAAGATTTGGTTGCCAAGATTTTGGCTGATGTGAAAACGCAAGGTGATACCGCCCTTTGTGCATATACCGCGAAGTTTGATGCTTGGGCGTGTACGCCTGCGACGATGGTGATTACCCGTGAGCGGATGGAAGAGGCATGGCATGGAGTATCTGATATGGATCGGCAATCCTTGCAACTGGCAACTGATCGTATTCGTGCCTATCACGAGCGACAACGCCAGAGTGATTGGGAGTATACTGATGAGGTGGGGTTAACGCTTGGTCAGAGGATTACCCCCCTTGATCGCGTGGGTCTATATGTTCCTGGAGGCAAAGCAGCATACCCTTCATCGGTATTGATGAATGCTGTGCCGGCACATGTTGCGGGTGTTACTGAAATTGTCATGGTGGTGCCAACGCCTGAGGGTGAGATGAATGATATGGTGCTTGCTGCAGCCTACATTTCAGGCGTGCAAAAAGGGTTTGCTGTGGGGGGGGCACAAGCGGTTGCTGCGTTAGCCTATGGGACAGAAACGATCCCTGCTGTTGATAAAATTGTTGGGCCTGGTAATAAATTTGTGGCGGCCGCAAAACGGCAGGTTTTTGGCACTTGTGGTATCGATATGATTGCAGGACCCAGTGAAATTGTGGTGGTTGCCAATGATGGTCATCCTGAGTGGATTGCGGCTGATTTTCTTTCGCAAGCAGAGCATGATGAAGCGGCGCAGAGTATTTTGGTCTCAACCAGTACTGATCTTTTGAATGCGGTTGAAGCGGCGATTGAGAAACATCTTTCTGTCCTGCCGCGTGCAGCGATTGCGCGCGCATCGGTTGAAAATCATGGTGCTTTGATTCATGTTCAAAATCTTTCCGAAGCTGCAGATACCGTGAATAAAATTGCGCCAGAACATCTGGAATTGGCAATGGATGACCCTGATGTTTTGCTTCCGTATATCAAACATGCAGGGGCGATCTTTTTAGGTCATTTTGTACCAGAAGCACTGGGTGATTATATCGCAGGCCCCAACCATGTATTGCCCACCAATCGTACGGCGCGTTTCTCTTCACCGCTTGGCGTTTATGATTTTACCAAGCGTAGCAGTGTGATTCGTTCGAGTCGTGATGGTGTGGCAGCAATCGGTGCTGAGGCTGCTCACTTGGCGCATCGAGAAGGTTTGCAAGCGCATGCCTTGACCTTAGAACTGCGTTTGCAGGATATGCAGTGATTCGTGAAGATATCTGTGATTTAGCTGCATATCATGTGGCGGATGCTACGGGGATGATTAAGCTGGATGCAATGGAAAACCCTTACGCACTGCCATCTTCGCTTGATGGAGCGTGGTGTGAGGCGATGAAATCGGTTGCGATTAACCGTTATCCTGATGCTGAGATGTATGGGTTGCGTGCAAAAATTGCCAAACAAGAGGGAATTGATGCTGATCAAGTACTGATTGGTAATGGCTCGGATGAAATTATTCAAATGTTAATTATGGCGGCTTCGCCAGGTGCTTGCGTGTCTCCATCGCCAAGTTTTGTCATGTATGAGATGGTTTCGAAGTGGCTTCATCGTCCTTTTGTTGCAGTTCCATTGCAGGATGATTTTACCTTGAATGGCGATGCTTTTCTTCAAGCGTGTCGTGAGAATCAAGCAAGTCTTGCCTTCTTACCATGCCCCAACAATCCGACGGGAAACTTATGGGATGAAGCGGAGATTCAAACCATTGCGGATGGTTTCTCGGGACTTTTGATTATTGATGAGGCCTATCTTCCCTTTGCGGGACGGACCCATACGCAGATGATCTCTAGCAATGTTATGGTAATGAGAACCTTCTCTAAATTGGGTTGGGCGGGATTGCGTTTGGGCTATCTTATGGGTGATGTTTCTGTGATTGCAGAACTTAACAAGGTTCGTTTACCCTATAATATTAATAGCTTGACGCAAGCTGCTGCCAATCTTCTTTTGGACCATGCAGACCTTTTTTCTGCACAAACCGATGAGATTTGCCGTGAGCGTGGTCGCGTAATGGCGCTGCTTGAAAAAAATACCAAGTTGCAACTGTTCCCATCTGATGCCAATTTTATTTTGATGCGCCTGTTGCAACATGATGCAATCACCGTCTTCCAAGCATTAAAAGAGCGAAAAATTTTGATCAAGTGCTTTGCACAAACAACGGGGGCGCTGGCTAACTGTTTGCGTGTAACTATTGGAACTTATGAAGAAAATGAAGTATTTATGAAGGCATTGGGTGAGGTGATGCAATGAGTCGTATGGCAACCATTAAACGCGCAACAAAAGAGACAGCTATTGAGTTATCGTTAAATTTGGATGGTGATGGGAAATCAGATATTCAAACCAGTATTCCATTTTTGGATCATATGTTGGATCAAATTGTCCGCCACGGCTTGATTGATTTGACCATTCGTGCCAACGGTGATCGTGATATCGACGATCATCATACCGTTGAAGATATAGGCATTTGTTTCGGTGAAGCCCTTTATCAAGCTGTTGGCAATAAAGTTGGAATTGTTCGTTATGGTCATGCCTATGTTCCGTTGGATGAAGCGTTGTCGCGCGTTGTGCTTGATTTGTCGGGGCGCCCAGGGCTCGAGTATCATGTTTCCTTTCCAAAGGAGAAGGTGGGTAATTTTGATATTGATCTCTTTAAAGAGTTTTTTCAAGCCGTCAGCAACCATGGTCGTATGACCCTTCATATTGATACATTGCGTGGTGACAATAACCACCACATTATTGAAACGATTTTTAAAGCATTGGGTCGGGCATTGCGTCTTGCCATCAGTCAAGATCCACGCAGCGAAGGTGTTATTCCTTCAACCAAAGGCTCACTTTAATGTTGAAGTGGCTAGGGAGACGACCATGGTAACAGTCGGATTGATCGATTATGGTATGGGGAATATGCACTCTGTGACCAAAGCGCTTGAGAAAGCGGGCAGTCAAGTTGTCCATGTCCATACACCTGAAGCTTTAATGCAAATGGATCGTATCGTTTTACCTGGGGTAGGTGCTTTTCGCGATTGCATGGCAGTTTTGCAGGAAAAAGGGTTGGATGAGGCAATTTTGGAGCGTATTCAAGCTGGAATGCCTTTTTTGGGAATCTGCTTGGGCATGCAAGTGTTGATGCAGAGCTCAATGGAGTTTGGTTTCTATCAAGGATTAAAAGTAATTCCTGGGGCTGTGAAGCCTTTTCCTGAAACCCATCCTGAACGCGGGTTTAAGATTCCTCACATGGGTTGGAATGATGTGCTTCTGGGCGCAAATCATGATCATCCGGTGTTGTCGACACTACAGGGGCAGCAGGTCTATTATGTACATTCCTATGTGTGCGTTCCTGATCAGTCCGAGCATATTTTGGCAGCATGTAGTTATGGTGATCACCCTTTTGCTTGCGCTATCGGTCATGACAATGTGCTGGGGGTACAGTTTCACCCTGAAAAGAGTCAGCAGGCAGGTTTAAATATGTTGAAGGCATTTATTGATTGGCGAATTTAGCGTGCTTCGCGTGTGGGTCAGCAGTATGTTCCCATCTGATTTTGCTATAATTATAGACTACCAAGGAGTTTATTATGGGAATAGAAGAGCATCGTAAAATTTATGTGCTTGATACCAATGTGTTGATTCATGATCCCAATGCATTGCAGCGTTTTGATGAGCATGATGTGGTGTTGCCCATCATTGTTCTTGAAGAGATGGATAAAGTCAAACGCGGGCAGGATGAATTGGCGCGAAATGTGCGTGATGCTTCCCGACAACTGGATCAATTAAGTGCCGATACCGAGGATCTAGCCCAAGGATGTCCGCTTCCTGGTGGTGGGCGGCTCTTTTTTCAAGTCAATGAAGCCGATTTAAAAACATTACCCACGGGGATGATGCAGGCGAGTGCGGACAATCAGATCATTGCTGTTACCAAAGCGTTACAAAATGAGAATCCTGATCGTCATGTGATTTTAGTCTCCAAAGATATCAATTTGCGTATCAAAGCGAGAGCGCTTGATTTGGTTTCCGAAGATTACCGTTCCGATCGGGTGGTTGATGACCTCGATGTCTTGTCAGTTGGTTATCAGGCTCTGAGTGAGTCAGAGTGGACAGCCATGGGTGATGGTATGCAGGTGACAGAAGGGGGGCTTGGTCATAGCTATTCAGTGCGCTGGCCTGAAACAAAAGAGATTCCAGCATTAAATAGTTTTGTCATTCTTCCTGGTGGGAAAGAGCAGGCACTTCGTTGCATGAAGGTTGAAGAGGGGCGCCGTGTTTTTCTCCATGAGCCTTATTCTTACCGTAGCGAAAGGCATGCCGTTTGGAGTGTTGTCGCGCGAAATTTAGAGCAAAATATGGCGATGAATTTGTTGATGGATCCAAATTTGGATTTGGTTTCGATTATGGGATTGGCGGGTTCAGGTAAAACATTGCTTGCTTTGGCATGTGGGCTACAACAAACCCTCGAAGCGGGGATTTATGAGCGCATTTTAGTGACCCGTGCAACAGTTCCTATGGGCGGTCAAGATATTGGTTTTTTACCAGGGACAGAAAAAGAGAAGCTTGAACCTTGGATGGGGGCCATTACCGACAACTTGTCCCTTCTTTTGGGCGATGATGCTAGAGATTTATCATCAGCATTGGGTCAGCACCGCATCGAGATTGCGGCGTTGTCTTATTCGCGTGGGCGAACATTTACCAACACTTGGTTGATTGTTGATGAGGCGCAAAATTTAACACCACATCAGATGAAAACGCTGATTACGCGGATGGGAGAGGGTTCCAAAATGATCATTTTGGGTAATAATGGTCAGATTGATACCCCATACTTAACAGCGCATACCAATGGAATGACGCTGGCCATAGAACGCTTTACCAATTGGCCTTTTTCAGGGCATGTGGTGCTTGAAAACAGCGAGCGCTCTCGCCTTGCTGCCTATGCAACGCAGGTTTTGTAATCGAGGTTATTTAGATAAATAGTCATAATATGGAGTATTAATGGGACAAATTTTTCATGAAACGCGATTTTGGCACTATTGCCCAAATCCACTTTATGTGGGCTTGGGTGTAGGGCTTTTTTTACCTTGGGCGTTAATTTTACAACTTAATTACCATCTGCAAACGGCAGCATTGATGATTTTTGTAATCGCGATGGCGTTGATTGTATTGGGAGGATTGGGTTGGGCTGCGCAAACCATGGCAAAAAATAATGCCAATGCTCATGGTCATACGATGCCTATGTCACTTTTTGTTCTATTTGATCTGTTTGTTGTCCTAGGGCTATGGCTAGGTTTTGATATTGCCCATGTCGCTGTTTCACCTTGGCCTCCTGTGGAGAGCCCATTGGACCTTTTGCAAGTACCTGTGCAATGGATCGTTTTAATGTTGTTGTCGAGTAGTGCGATGTTTGCATCGCAAAAGTTTTTTATTGCCCAGCAGCATATGCGTGTTTTTTTAGCACTGTGTGTTGGACTGATCGCTTTAGGGACTATTTTTTACGCAATGATGACGCTTTTGAATGATTTGAACTCTGTTGGCTTTACGATGGTGAGTCATTCATTTTCTGCAGCTGTATTTGCATTTGTTGGACTCTATCTTGTGCATCTTGTTATTGCGATGTTGATGTTGCTGACTCCTTTACAAGTGATTTTAAAAGGGCAAATACGAGGTGTTACTTTGGGGGCAATCGCAATCTATATTCATTTTGTTATGCTGCTTGGTATAGCTCTGGTCGTGATGATGTTTGGGTGGGCTTAGTTTCGACCTCATCTAGAGTCGATGAGGTGTTGGAAAGAATAGAAATGAGTAGGTTGAATTGAAGAGATATTTTTTTGATCGCTATTGCACAGTTGGGAGAGAAATGAATGGGTAGTTTTATGGGGCATGAGCCTGGCGGGTATGAACATTGGCCAAAGCTTTTTTCAGAGTGGCTTTTTTCAATGGATCATAAAGTGATTGCTGTCGGATACCTTTTGGGTTCGATTATAGCGTTGTTGCTATCAATTTTTACTGCATTGAAAATTGATACGGGTTGGGAGATTGCAGGGATGTCGATTGCCGATGTGGTCTTTCATATCGCTTTGAGTATGCAGGGTAGTGTGTTGTTGTTTGGTTTCATGATACCAGCACTGTTTGGTTTTTTTGCCAGTTGGGTGTTGCCTATTATGGTTGGTGCAAAATCGATTGCATTTCCGCGCTTGCATGCATGTGGGTTATGGATGTTTTTCTCAGGGTTGATTTTGGCTATAGCCAATCTATTTATTCCCGATCCATTTTATGGTTTTGGTGCATCATCAATTGCTTATGCGTTTTCAGAACATAGTAATAATGTGATGCTCTATTTCTGTATGGTTGCTGTGTGGAGTTTGTCGGCAGTTTTTTTAGTCATCAATCTGATTGCGACAACGGTTTCAATGCGTGCAACAGGAGTTCAGTGGATGCAATTGAACATGTTTGTTTGGAGTATTGTACTCGCTGGCTTTTTGTTATTGCTATTCATGGCCATGAACTTCGCTTCGATGTTGATGTTGGCATTGAACCCTTTTGTTGGGAAAGCATTTTATTTTATTCAGAATACAGGTGAGGTGTTTATTGATCAAACACTCATTTGGGCCTATAGCCATCTTTTGCCAATGTTGTTGCTGCTGCCAGTGTTGGGATTATGCCTTGATATTTTTGCGACATTCACTAAACAAATGCCATTGGGTTATCCCGTTTTGGTTGGAGTGATGTCATTATTCATCCCTGCATCCATTCTCTCGGTGGTGTTTCATGGTTATGTTGTGACATCGATTTCGCAAAGCCTTCTTGTCATGGCAACAGGATTGCAAATTTTTCCGGCAGTCGTTGTGCTATTTTCATTGATTTGGATGGTGATGCGTGGATGGAATCGAACGGCATGGAGCGGAGCGATGTTCGCAGCACTGAGTGTGTGGATGTTGTTGTGTTTCGCATTGGTCTTGCAATCTGTTGAATATATGACAGCCCTGCCTTTAGGCGCACATGTGCTACTGTTGATCATTTTGGCTGTGATTCAGTCAATTTTTGCAGCGCTGTTTTATTTCTTGCCAAAATTGAGTGGTCGTGTTGGTAATCGTTGGATGATGCATGCATCATCGCTACTTTTTTTCGTTGCAGCCTTGATGATGAGTGTGCCTACTATTTTGCTTCATCAAGGTGTTGAAAATACCACGGCCAATCCATTTGCAATAATTGCTATGTATCTATTGATTGCCGCAGTTATTTTATCGGTTCTCACTGTATTGCATACATTATTGGCAGGTGAAAAGGTGACAGAGGATAACTTATGGGGGTCGCAATCATTGGAATGGTCTCAGACAGCCGTAATTCCAGGGCAAGGAAACTTCCCTAACCCTCTTATTGTTCCAAGTGATTGGACGCCATATGGCTATGAGCAGAATGGCGTGATCCAATTTGATTTAGAGGCGCGTGTTGCCTCATATAAAAATAAATAGAAAAAGCGAGAGTTTATAGATGCATCTATTTTTACTGTTTGTGGGGCTTGTTCTATGTTCAACACAACCTCTGGAGGCTGCGGAGTTAGAAATATCATTGGCGACCGTGCGCATGCCCCCTCCCCAAAGTGATACGGCTGCCGCTTATATGCAGATTAAAAATATATCCAATAAGCCGGTGGTGATCTCTTCGATTGTCTCAAATGTTGCGAAGGTCACGGAGCTGCATTCGATGCGTATGGAAGGGGACCGAATGATCATGAGTGAAGTGAAAAAAACACGCATTGAAGTGGGCGCAACGCTCGATTTATCGCCCAGTGCGATGCATTTAATGTTGATGGATTTATATGAGGATTTGCGGGCTGGAGATCAGGTGATGATTACTTTTTACTTGCAGTCGGGCAAAGAGGAGATGGTTCATGCGTTGGTTCAAGATATGCGTAATAAGTCCATCGACCATGATGCCATGGATATGACACCAATGAAGATGCATCACGCCCATTGATCGATGCAATGCTTCTCGTTTGCTTACCTTATCAATGCGCGCATTAGAATGGAAAATGGTGTTGTTTGATCTCAAATTCACCAGTGAATACTCGTGACACAGCCCCCTCAAGCAACATCATCTTCGGAGTCCCTGAAACAACCACCTGACCACCTGGCATCTCAATGGTTTGAGGTTCATTGTGTTGATCACGGTGCCAAATGGCTGCCGTTACAGCACATGCACCGGAGCCGCAGGCAAGGGTTGGCCCTACGCCGCGTTCAATAATTTCTATCCAAGCATGGTTGCCCACTTGCCCCGTGATGATCTCAATGTTGTGCGTCGAGGATGCTTCAGTGATCGATTCCATGGCATCAAAAAAAACGCGATGTCGGTTGCCAATGTTGAGATCGATATGGTGCACATTTTCTTCCGTAATCACCGCATTCCCCATCGCCACCCGAATGCCAATATCAGTGCGCTCCGCTTGAATGGTTCGATCATGAATGGCAAGGGTGCATTGGGGTTGATTCAATTGGCGAAGCAGGTAATCGCCCACACAGCGCAAACCATTGCCACAATTCATTGCCTGAGAGCCATCTTGATTGTAAATCGTCAAAAAAGCATCAACTGCTGCAGTCTTTGTGAGTACCAACAGTTGATCACAGCCAATGCCCAAACGGCGATCTGTAAGGGTGCGAATGGTCGGAGTGTCAAGATGGGGAATCGGGTGGTTTAAGCCATCGATAATAATGAAATCATTTCCCTGCGCCTGCATTTTCACAAATGGAAAGAGTGGCACGGGTATTAACCTTGTCGATGCTCAACAATAACAGATGTGTAGACACCACCGCGCACATTAAAGATCGCTTCGACCTTCAAATAGCGTGGATCAAGCAGCTGGATAAGATCGTTGGCAATCATGTTGGTGACTTGCTCATGAAAATGGCCCTCATCGCGAAATGACCAGTAGTAAAGTTTGAGCGATTTCAATTCGACGCAGCGTTGATCGGGAATATAATCAAGTTTGATTTCTGCAAAATCAGGCTGCCCTGTTTTGGGGCAGAGGCAGGTGAACTCAGCAGAGTCGATACGAATATTGTAGTCGCGTTCTGGATTGGGATTGGGAAAGATTTCCATACGCTTTTGTGGATAGTTTTGTTGTGCGCCCAATACCATAGGGTTGGAAAGTTCGTTCATGATTATGCCTCGAAGTGTTGAATGATATGGATATATATTTGCGTTAATGTGATCAGTTCATCAATGGCCACTTGCTCATTGATTTGATGAATGGTTCGATTGGTGAGCCCAAGTTCTACAACGGCAATTCCCGCTTTGGCCAGGAATCGACCATCCGAGGTTCCGCCACCTGTATCGCGGAGCGTCTTGATCCCTGTTACCGCAGCAATCGCGTGGGCGACATGTTCAATGAATGGTCCAGATGGGGTAGAAAAGGCCTCGGCGACATGATTGATATTGAGTGTCGCATTGGTATCACCACAACACGCATGCAGTAAGGTTGAGATCTGTTCAAAGCTGATCGATGGATTGTAGCGTATATCAACCCATGCTTCACATTGCCCAGGAATGATGTTGGTCGCTCCTGTTCCCCCTTTGACATTGGTGATTTGGCAACTGGTTGGGGGGAATCCATCTGCAGGCTCTCCCCAATGGATGTTGGCAATACGATCAAGTGCCGGCATGGCATGGTGAATGGCATTGTCGGCATCGGCTGGGTAGGCGGAGTGCCCTTGTTTCCCATGAAAAAGGATATGCGCTTGCACGACGCCGCGACGGCCACGACGGATGGTATCCCCCACCTCTTTTGCACATGAGGGTTCGCCGACAATGACTGCATTGGGGAGCCATTGTTTTTTTTCTAAATATTCAACAATGCGGATAGTGCCATCAATCGATTCACCCTCTTCATCAGAAGTGATCAGCAGTTGCATGGCGGGGAGTGGCTCGCCCCGTTGAATTAAGTGCATCAACGCCTGCATCCAAGCGGCAATGGCACCTTTCATATCTTGTGCACCACGCCCATGTAGGATGTTGTTGTCATCGGTATGGGCAGAAAAGGGATCAAATGACCAACGCGTTAAAGGGCCTGTGGGAACCACATCGGTATGCCCTGCAAAGGCAAGGGTACCTGGTTTTTCACCTGGTCGAAAAAAGATGGAGTTGGTGACACCGCCGATGTCGATGTGTGTGCGGATGAAGCCAAAAGGAGCCAATGTCTTTTCCATCCAATCTTGGCAACCTGCATCATCCGGGGTGAGCGAGGCTCTACGAAGCAATTCAATGGCTAAATCAGTAACATGATGCATGGTTAGCAACTTTTTATGCGAGCGTATGAAGTCGGTGATGTGAATAGATATTTAATTGGCATAACGAATCGTAGCATGGTTGAAGCTTTTATCATCTGGAATCAAGTTGACAACGATGCAGTGAATGAATCAGCACGGTTTGGTTGATGCGCAATTGCTCGGGGCGATGCACTAAATCATCTGCAAGCAGGGCGATGCCGTAATGGTGATGATCACCCGCACGCTCGTCTTCGACCATGCTTGTGTGGCTGGTAAGAATTGCCACCGTCACCGGTGATTCTTGTGTGATACTGTCTACAACAAACGCTTCACTCGGGTCTGCGTACCATGTGAGATGATATAGATGTTTTTTGTTCGTCACTCGCCACTGCATTCGGCTGATAATCTCTTGCCCTGTATAACACCCTTTTGTGAACGAAACACCATGGTATTCAATAAGGTTTGCATAGAGCGCTGCGGTTTGTTGATCCCAGTCCGTGGGAAAATTGGGTGTGCCAAAGCGGGTGCATAGTTGCATAAAGGTTGCATGATCAATGGATGGTAATGCTGATAGGTTGATCGTCTCAAGGTCACTCAGGTTGCCTATGAGCCAAAGACCATTGTTGGCCGCTTCATTGATCTTGAAGGCATAAATATTGTTGTGATGTTTGAGTGTGGTCGTTTGATAGGGGTGCAGCAGTGGTTGATGGAGTGCAATCCTTTGATCAGATTGAGAACCTTGTATGGCGTATATAGCCATGCTACGCACCCATCCGATCCGCAGCGTATAGCCAAGAGAAAATTGCCGCAGGCGCTCAACTACGGCAATAGCTTGGCAGGTTGGTGTCACGATGATGGTTTCACTCCCCGCATCGATGAGCCAAAGGGGGGCGATTACTTTTCCTTGAGGGGTTAAAATCAGGCTGTAAATACCTTGGTCTGGGGTTAATTTACTCAGATCTTGAGTGAGTTGCCCTTGCAGGTATTGGCGATGATTCTCGCCCGATATTTTGACGATAGAGAGATCTTCACGCAGGCAATGAAGCGCACCGTTGTTTAAGGTTTCGAGCCATGAAGTCTCAAGAGGGACGCTGTGGATTGGCATATTAGGGCGTGATTTTTTTTCTTTAAAAGGTGCTGTTATTCCAGCCAAACATGTTGGAAGCTGGCGCTGAAAATTCAATGTAGATACGGGCTGGATCGATACCCATTTCATCTTCCAACAGTTCACAAAGGGTATGTGAAAGTTCATCGGTTGTTGTTGGTTTTAAACCAAGGCTTTTAAGTTCAACAAACGCGAGAGGATCGGTAGAGGCTGCAAAACACATCTCTTGCTTGCTATGCAGATGAACCATGACATAGCGCTCATCTTTTCCAAGCGCCATCGCGATTTCATGGGAGACTATTTTGGTGAGCGCATGGGGTTGCGCAATTTCAATGTTGGTAGATATAACGATTACGGGCATGTATGGCTCCAAATGATCTGAGGGTTCGCTTTTAGCCGATATACTCATCATCTTTGTGTTTGTTAATTTTGTAACGCTTGGTTGCAAAATAACCCGCCCACCAGCTAAAAAGGGCAAAGGGTAGTAAAATTAACAGTAGCTTCCAATCCATTACAGGGTGACCTCACGAGGGTGTTGCCGTTGCTCTTTTTTTGCAGCCTCTAAACCTTGATTGATTTTATTGACGATGGCAAGAATGAATCCGAGTGCAATGAATGCGCCAGGCGGTAAAATGAACATTAACATATTGGGGTAGTCCGCCCCGAAAACTACTGTTCCAAAAATCATCCCTTGACCCAACAGTTCACGAACGGTGCCAAGAATAACCAGTGCGAGAGTGAAGCCACTTCCCATGGCCAAGGCATCGAGCAGTGAATCGGCCGCGCTATTTTTGCTGGCAAAGGCCTCTGCACGACCAAGAATTGTACAGTTGACCACAATCAATGGAATGAATAGACCCAGCACTTGATGCATTCCATGCATCCATGCATTCATGGCCAGGTCAACAATGGTGACAAATGCGGCAATAATGGTGATGTATACGGGAATGCGAACTTGCTTGGGCACAATATGGCGAATGGATGAGACCACGCCATTGGATGCGATCAACACCAAAAGGGTGGCAAGCCCCATCCATAAGCCATTTTCGGCAGAGGTTGTGACGCCCAGAAGAGGGCACATGCCCAAAAGTTGTGCAAAGATCGCATTGTTAAACCATAGCCCATCCAGGATGATGCGTTGTTGCGCTGAAGGTTCTTTTGCGATGGGCGCGGATAGCGTTGCTTCATTCATGGTTCTCCTCCTTATTCAATGTTGAGGCGGCTTTAAAAATTTGTTGGCGTGATTGAGAAAACCATAACAGTTCTTGGTGGAGAGTCTTGATCACTGCGCGCGGAGTGATGGTGGCTCCTGTAAACTGATCAAAGTCACCGCCATCTTTTTTTACACCCCAAACAATGGTGTTGAGTGTTTGCCCATTAAAATGATCAATCCAAGGTTGGTTTTTGGTAATGCCATCACCAAGGCCAGGCGTCTCTTTATGATCGGTAATGCGCATAGCATGCATGCGACCCTCGCTGTTGACGCCCATGAGAATATAGATGGAGCCTGCATAACCATCGTTGGCAATAGTCTCCCAAGCAAAGCCAACAATGTTTCCATTGGCATCACGGGCACTATAGAGCAGATGGTGTTCGTCTTTGAGTGTTGGGGTTGCAATGGTGAGCGTCTCATCGAGAGGCTGATTGGTATAGGGAGGGAGCACTTCTGTCAGTGCCGAATGTAGTGCTGTGCGTTTGGCTTGGGCAATGGGTTCGTGGGTAAAGATATCGGTTAATGCCAGCAGAAAGGTGGTGAGGAGCCCCACAATAAAAAGTGCCATGACCATTTGCCACTGTTCGCGATCAATATTCATCCATGGGCGTTGACTCATGATGCAGCTCTTCCATAAACACGCGGGCGTGTGTAGTGATCAATCAGGGGGACTGCGCAGTTCATAAGCATGACGGCAAACATCGCCCCTTCGGGGTAACCACCAAAGTTACGGATACTCCACGTGATCAGGCCGCAACCGATACCAAAGATGAGCTGACCCTTGTGGGTGACAGGGGAGGAGACGGGATCCGTTGCCATGAAAAAAGCACAGAGCATTAAACCTCCCGCCATTAAGTGAAAAAGCGGGGGGGCAAATTGATTGGGAGCAATGAGGGAGGATATGAGCGATAATAGGGCGACTGTGATCAAAAATGAGCAGGGGATTTGCCAACGAATCACCCCTTTGCCGAGTAGAAAAAGACCGCCAAGTAGCAGGGCGAGCGCGCTGCTTTCGCCAATACTTCCGCCTTCATTGCCAATGAAGGCATCGAGCCAATGATAAGGGTAATGGGCAAGTGCATCGGGCACGGAGATGCCTTGGCTTAGTGCCGTTTTAACATGGCCTAAAGGTGTCGCCATGGTGATGGCATCAAGGGAGGTGTTGAGTGATTGCACTCCGAAAAAGAAGAGTTGGCTTGCGATAGAAAAATCATAGAGATTCAAGAGGTGATCAACGCTCATCGGTGTGATCCATGAAGTCATCTGAAGGGGGAATGAGATGAGTAGAATAACCCGTGCAGAGAGTGCGGGGTTAAAGGGGTTGTAGCCCAATCCACCGTAGATCTGTTTGCTCAGGATAATGGCAAACATCGCTGCTAAAATGGTCATCCACCATGGGGTGAGTGCAGGGAGTGTTAAGGCAATCAATAAGCCCGTCAGTGCTGCAGACCCATCAAACATAGGCGCAATTGGTCGTTTCATTAAGCGCAGACATCCCCATTCACTTACCAGTGCCGCTCCCATGCAACTTACAATGATTAAAAAGGATAACCAACCAAAGAGATAGACGCTAAAGAGGGTTGCGGGAATGAGCGAAAGGATGACGCTAAACATCACCTTGCGAATGCTGTTTCCTCCATGAATATGGGGAGAGCTGAGTAAAATCATGACTGACCTTCAGTGGGTTGCGTCGGTGGTGTGACGGGGGCGGTTGCTGCGCGCGCCTGTTTGCGTTTGGCGGCGGCGGCCTCTTTCGCCTCTTTTTCGCGCTGTATGCGCGCTTCTTTGGCACTTGAGCGCTGGCGAGATTCATCGGCAAACGCTTTCTCTCGTTTGATGGTTGCAAGCTGCCCTTTGCCGTAACGGAAGTAGTGCACTAAGGGGATGTGTGATGGACAGACATAACTACAACAGCCACACTCAATACAGTCAAAGAGATGGTAGTCGGCAACTTTTTCGAATTGATCTTGACGGCATAGATCGGCCAGAAGATTGGGGGTTAAACTGGCCGGACAGACTTGGCTACAGTCACCACAACGAATGCAAGGGGACTCCTCTTTGTGTGCGGCCATCATCGTTTGTGGAAGGAAGGCTAAAACGGCATTGGTGGCTTTAACCACTGGTGCATGCGCATGCCCTAAACGCTCGCCCATCATGGGGCCACCATGGATCAGATGGCAACCATCCATGTTTTCTAAGCCATGCCAAGCTAGAAGTTGGTCGATTGGCGTGCCAAGGCGGACACGCATATTCCCAGGATTGGGCATGGCATCGCCACTTACGGTCACGACCCGCTCAATCAGTGGTTTCCCCCATAAGATCGCATCGTGAATGGCTTTGGTGGTGCCAACATTTTGGCAGATCAGACCGATGTGTAACGGAAGCTTTCCTGCAGGAACCTGTTTTTTGGTGAGAAATTCAATCAGCTGTTTTTCACTTCCTTGTGGATAGCTACTGGGCAGGGATTTGACTTCAATGTGGTGCAATTCTTGCGCCGTAATGATGCGTTGAAAGCATGCGATGGCATCGGGCTTATTGTCTTCAATGGCAATGATTGCGGTGTTCGCCTTGACCATGTGCAGGATCATTTGTAAACCAAGCACAATTTCTTCACTGTGTTCAACCATTAAACGGTGATCATTGGTGAGATAGGGTTCGCATTCTGCACCATTCAGAATCACCGATTCAATGGGGTGGTTTTTATCTTGCAATAGCTTGATGAAAGTGGGGAAAACAGCGCCGCCAAGCCCCGCGATACCCGATAAGCGAACCCGTTCACGCAGTATGGAAGGTTCAAGTTGTTTCCAATCCTGGAGGGTGGCGAGGGTCGTGTCCCATTGGTCGTTACCATCAGCTTCAATAAATATTGACTCCATCGATAGACCCGAGGGGTGGGTGATCGCATGTTCTCCGATTTTGGTGATGATCCCTGAGGTCGGTGCATGAATGGCAGCTGAGAGATATCCTTGTGATTTGGCGATTTTCTGCCCTTTGAGGACTCGATCACCAACACGCACAAGCGGTGTGCATATTTCACCAATATGTTGTTTTAAGGGTAAAATATAGTGGCTAGAGAGAGGTGCTTCAGCAATCGCTGCAGTTGCCGTGAGCTTATGTTTTTCGGGATAGATGCCGGTCACCTTGGGCTGAAAAAGAGAGCGGAGTGATTTAAGCATGATGTTGTTCCTTGCGTTCGTGCCCAAGTTCTGCGCGGTTGCTGCCAGGAAGTGGCCATGCCCAATGTTCGAGTAATTCAGGTTTGATTAACATATCAATACAATCGACAGGACAAGGCTCAAGGCATAGCGTGCAACCCGTGCAATCCTTGGCGATAATGGTGTGATATTGTTTGGGTGCGCCAACAATGGCATCAACAGGACACGATTTAATACAGAGTGTGCAGCCAATGCACTCATCTTCACGAATGAATGCGACCATCGGTGCGGTTGGACCCTCTTCGATCTCTTTGGGTTCAACCCCCATTAAATCGGCAATGGCAAGCATGGTGCGTTCTCCGCCTGGGATGCAGTGATTGACCTCAGCGCGCTCCTCAGCCACTGCCGTGGCGTAGGGTTTACAACCAGGGAATCCACATTGTCCGCATTGTGTTTGCGGCAAGAGGGCGTCAATTTTTTCAACGATAGGATCGCCTTCAACCTTGAAAAAACGGGTGGCAATGGCCAAAAGTATGCCCGAAATGAGTGCAAATAGACTAAAAGAGAGCATTGCTGTAAAGAGGTTTTGCATCATGCGTTAAAACTTCACCAAGCCAGAAAAACCCATGAATGCGAGGGACATCATGCCTGCGGTAATCAAGGTCAAGGGGGAGCCTTTGAATGCTTTGGGTGTGGGTGCGCCATCAAGCCGTTCGCGCAGCCCAGCAAAAAGAATCAACACAAGTCCAAATCCGATTGCAGCACCAAGCCCATAAAATGCCGAGGTGAAAAGGCCATGGTCATGCTGGATATTTAATAAAGCAACGCCAAGAACCGCACAGTTGGTGGTGATTAAAGGCAAGAAAATCCCCAATCCTTGGTAAAGAACAGGGCTGGTTTTATGAATCATCATCTCAATAAATTGCACAAGCACTGCAATGATAAGAATGAAAAAGATCGTTTGTAGATAGAGAATATCAAGCGGAATTAAAATATATTGCTGCACAAGCCATGAGGCTGTTGAGGCAAGGGTCATGACAAACATCACCGCAAAAGACATGCCGATCGCCGTTTCAACCTTGCCCGAGACCCCAAGAAAGGGACATATTCCAAGGAATTTGGCGAGCACATAGTTGTTGACTAAAATGGTGGATAATAAAATAACGGCAAATTCGTACATGTTAGCCGAACTATAGTGATCGATGTGAGGTTGGTCATCCTAATATATGTAAGGATTTCAGAATAAGAGCCATTTTAACCCGGACGCTTCATGAAGCCTTTGGCTTCGTGATATTTTTTTAATGCGTTTAACGACGCTATATCTTATTGTTTTGGGGGAAGGAGTGCTTATCCATGAATAACTGTGTGCTCCCTCGTGCGACAGGAAATATATGTTCGAACAAGCCGTTAAGAATAATTGATGGTGTGTTGCATTAAATCAAAATTTAGCGCCTGGCATGCGCGTGGTGATCTGCGATGCCGAATGGGTAATTCGTTGCGCTGACAGAGCGTCAGATGGCGGCTATCAGTTAGAGTGCGATGGTATCTCTGAAATCGTACGCGGCCAGCAGGCGATCCTGGGTTCTGCAGACACCGAGATCATTGCCGATGATGGCGCAGCCACGCTACTCAATGATCTGATTCAGGCCTCGAATAACACGACACGCAAGGCAGGCAGAGAAAAGTCAGCTGTGCTCTTTGCACGGGGTATATTCTTGACAGCGCCCCCCCCTGTGATTAAATCAGGACTTCGATTAAAATAAAAATAGAAAAGATGAGGGAATGAATGATAAGTCGTGTGGCAATAGTATTGATAGGCGTGATGACATTCGGGTTGATCGGCTGTTCGGAAAAGGGGGTAGAGAATGTGGTTCATGTCGCTGTTTCTCCAGCATCCCCACCGATGTTGTTTGAGAAAGATGGCGAAATTCAGGGGGTCGATATGGATATTTTTGACGCCTACTGTAAATCGCGTGGATGTACGATTAAAGTGACGCCATATGATTGGCAGGGGATGTTGGGCGCTGTTTCGAGTGGTCAAGCGGATGTAGCCTTTTCAGGAATCTCCATTACTGATAAACGCAAAGAGGTGATGGATTTTTCTCAACCTTATTATGATAACGCATGGCATCTGGTGAGTATGAGTGATCGGCATATCGCCATCTCCGATCTTGCTGAGTTGAAACAGTATTCAATTGGGTATCCGCGAGGGATGGCCTATGAGGGCTTGATTCGAAATGAACTCGAACCCAAGGGGTATTATCAACTGAGCATGGTGAAGTTGTACCCAACCTATAATGAGGTAATCACCGACTTGAGCAATGGTAATGTGGACTTGGCTTTTATTGAAGAGCCTGTGTTGAATAATTATATCTATAAATTGCATACACCCATTGAGAGTGATTATGTATTTACAGGCTTTGATCAGCTGGGGTTTGCTTTTGCCAAGGGATCACCACTGCGAGATGATTTTAATGCTTTTCTTGATGAACTCGGTAAGGAAAAACTGCAAGCGATGATCGACCACTGGATGAAATAACCTTTGCTCCCTTTTATCGAGATCTTGGCAACGCTCGCTGAGGGCGTTGCTTATACAGTATGGGTAACAGTTGTTTGTAGTGTCACGGGGGTTGGCGTGGGGCTAACTGTTGTTGCACTGCGTAAGTTGGAAATCAGTTCGCTCACGATATTTCTTGATGTTTTCACCTATGTTTTTCGGGCGGTTCCATTGTTGGTCATGCTCTTCATTGTCTATTTTGGTTTTCCAAGTTTAGGTGTGAAACTTTCTCCTTTGTTGGCGATGGTTTTAAGCCTTGGGGTGATTGCAGGAGCCTATCTGGGTGAAGTTTATCGTGGCGCATTACAAGCTGTGGATGATCATGAGATTTTGGCTGCGCAGTCGATGGGATTCAATCGTTGGCAAATTTTGCTCTTGATTGAGTTCCCACAAATGTTGCGTTTTTCATTTCCGGGAATGGTGAATGAATTTACAACTGTATTGAAATACTCGCCTTTTGCCTACACTGTGGGGATGCCAGAAATTACCAAGCAGGCGATGGCCTTGACGGGGGTAACCAATCAAGGCATTGAGATCTATTTGGCGGCAGGTCTGCTCTATTTTGCAATTTATCGGATCCTGCTTTTAGCGCTGCAAGCCGTTGAAAATTATTGGCGCATCCCGGGAATGAAACCGTTATGAAAGGGTGCGAAACAGATGATTAAAATTCGATCGTTGGTTAAAGATTTTGATGGGCATTGTGTATTGAATGGTGTCAATTTGGATGTTGCGGCTGGAGATATCAAGGTGGTGATGGGAGCATCAGGTTGTGGCAAATCAACACTGCTTCGATGCTTGAATCGTTTGCTCGATGTAACCTCTGGTTCGATCCACTTTATGGGCAATGATATTACCCATAAAGATACGGATGTGCGCCAATTAAGGCAGCAAATAGGGTTTGTTTTCCAACAATTTGCTCTTTATCGCCACCTAAGTGTGCTCGATAATGTGACACTGGCGTTGCGTAAATTGCGCGGGCTATCTCGTGCAGATGCGAATGAGAAAGCATCGTTTGAATTGGAAAAATTAGCGATGATTGATCACCGACATAAATACCCTGCGCAAATCTCAGGTGGGCAGAAGCAGCGTGTCGCCATTGCACGCGCGTTAGCGATGGACCCTTCGATGATCGTTTTTGATGAACCTACATCCGCATTGGATCCTATTATGTCACGCGAAGTGGCAGCATTGATTCGCACGCTTAATGAAGAGCGTGTGACCATTCTGTGCGTGACCCATGATGTGGCGCTTGGTAAGGTGCTTTCAGATAATGTGGTCTTTTTGGATCGAGGCGAGGTCAAAGCGGAGGCCTCTTTTGATTACCTCTGTCATGATCACCCGGATGCAGAAGTGCGAGCGTTTTTTGGCAGGGGTGAGTCCAGATGATGCAGGGTTGGCACACCTTTTTCATGGATCTTGTTGAGCAGATGCCGCTTATTCTGCATGGAGTAGGCAATACGATTCTATTGGGTGTTACCATTAGTGTCACTGGACTTATTTTTGGTATCGTTGTTTTTTATCTTGCTTTGAGTCACAATGTTATTGTTCGATCATGCGTCAAGGGCTATATCTCATTTTTTACTGGTATGCCGCTGATTGTATTGCTGTTTTTGATGTATTATGGTTTGCCATCGTGGGGAGTTCGTCTTTCTCCGTTTGTGGTCTCTGTGATTGGATTTACCATGAATATTGCGGCCTACAATGCGGCTTATTTAATGAGTGGGTATAACAGCTTAGATGCCGCGGAGATCGATGCAGCAAAATCGCAAGGATTCACTCCTTTGCAACTCTTTAAATGGATTACCTTGCCGCAAGTTTTACTGCTTTCAGTTCCAGCGCTGTCAAACCAGGTGATTCGCAATATTAAAGATACCTCCGTCGCTTTTTTGATTCAGTACACAGAGTTTTTTGCCCGTATTCAAGAGCTTGCCGCAAGTAATTTTCAATTTTTTAAAGCCTACTTTTTTGCTGGGGTTGTCTATCTTCTGTTGGTTTCGTTGGTGGTGCTGATGGCGCGATGGTTGGAGCGTCATATTGTTATTCCAGGATTACATCGTACATTGGATCGTCAGTCGTGATGTCGTGTGCGGAGGCTTATTGTGGTAAATAGCGATCATATTGGTGTACAAGCGCTTGAAAGGTGATGTTGTGGCGTAGCAAGTCTCGACCTGCTGCAATCAATGCATCTACTTGCGCATCGGTGAGAGAGAGGCTTGTAGGAATTTGATTGATAAGCGATTGCTTTTGAATCGCTGAAATTTCACGCAAATTGACTTCGATGTAATCGGTTTTTTGCAAATGAATGCCTTCATCTGAAAGCTGGTTGTTCCATTGCTCAAGGGTGCGTTGCATGAGGGACTTTGTTGAAGCGTTGTAGCGGTGCAGTTGGATGTCACTAACCGCTTTGGCTATTTCAGTCATGCTGGGTGGTTCACTTTTTTTGGCCATTTCGTAGGTTGGGTCTGTAGAAGCATCAACGACGATAATTGCGGAGCGATTGACAGGTTTGATTTGCATGGAGTCGAGAAAGTTGCGAATACCACCAGATAGTTCGACCATTTCGATGAGTGAGCGAAGACCAAGATTATCTGTGATGCCGCCATCCACAAGATGGAGATATTGAAAACTATCTTTCTGTTCAAAAATTTTCTTGAGGTTGTTAGCCGCTAAAATAAGTTCGGGGTTTTTGAGATCATCAAGGCGGTTTAATACAGAACCTAAATGTTCCAGCTGCTGCGTGACACATTGTTCATAACTGAAATTACGAACCACCAACGGGTCAAAGATAAAGGGGACGGCTGATGAGGCTGCTACGGCATCTGCAATAGGAAATTGGTTAATATCTGAGCAAATAAAATTAAAATATTCTTGAATAAATGAGACTCGGGCACCGCTACTTAAATCGGTTGCACTTATTAAAACCATCGGACCATTACCCTTTTGTAGATCGCCAAAAGTGGCATTGTTGAAGAGATGTTGTTGATAATAGTCAATTACCATATCGGTACGACCCTTGTCAGAGACCCATTGCGAGGGTTGAATCATGCTGTTGACTAATTCACCTTGAATATCTTTGCGTAAAAAATCAGATTCAAATTGAGAAAATGTTTTTTCGCCATTAAGGCCGTAGTAAGCCGCTGTGAAACTTCCCCCTGAAACAGAGCTGATCAGATCAACCTCATCGAGCAGACGACGCGGTTCACCATTGATATAGATGGTTGTGTCGCGCAATTCGAGCAATACACCATAGGCTAACGCTGCGGCGCGGCTACCACCGCCAGAGAAGTTGAGAACCAAAAGAATGTTACCGGTGTTTTTGTTGCCAAGGTGCTCTTGCAATGAGTAGCTGGTGCTTTTTTCTTCGGCATTGTTTGGCATGTTGTGGTTGATACTAATGGTGGCACATGCATTAAGGGTAATAACGACCATACTTAGTAAACAATAATGCAAAGATTTCATTCTCATAATAATCCCCATGCGTTAAGCGTAACGCGTCATATTTAGAGATACAAATTTTATGAAGCTCGCTCTTCTTGTCGGAAGGGTGTTCATATTGTACCTTGTCCTAATTTGATAAGAGAGAATGCTAACAGCTTCAAAACAGTATGATTGAGAATAGATTGAATGGCATTGGCAAGAGAGGTGATTTGAATATGAAATATGTCGGGGCTCATGTAAGCGCTGCTGGGGGGGTGGAATATACACCTGTGCGGGCAAAAGATCTCGGGGCAAAAGCCTTCGCGCTTTTTACGAAAAACCAGCGTCAATGGAAATCTCCACCATTAAATGAGAAAAGTATCGCAGATTTTAAAAAGAACTTAGAAATTTCAGGAATTCAACCGAGACATGTTTTACCGCACGATAGTTATTTGATTAATTTAGGGCATCCTGAGACTGATGGGCTAGAGAAATCGCGCATTGCCTTTGTTGATGAGATGCAGCGTTGTGAAGCTCTTGGGTTACCCCTGTTAAATTTTCATCCGGGGTCACATTTAAAAAAGATTGATGAGCAAGGTTGTTTATCGCGGATTGCAGAGTCGATCAATATCGCACTTGCAGAGACTAAAGGGGTTACCGCAGTGATTGAGAATACGGCGGGGCAGGGAAGTAACATGGGATGTCAATTTGAACATTTAGCGACCATTATCGATCAAGTTGATGATAAAGCCCGTGTGGGCGTTTGTCTTGATACCTGTCATACTTTCGCATCGGGTTATGATTTGAGAACGGTTGATGATTGTGAAAAAAGTTTTGCTCAATTTGATCAAATTGTTGGATTTTCATATCTCTCAGCCATGCATTTGAATGGTTCGAAATCAACATTCGCTTCTCGTGTAGACCGACATCATTCATTGCATGCAGGTGAGCTTGGAAGCGCAGTTTTCCAGTTTATTATGAATCATGATCAGTTTAATAATATTCCTATGGTTCTTGAAACCATTGATGAGACCCTTTGGGCGAATGAGATCTCTTGGTTATATTCGCTTGTTGAGTGAGCCGTGGCCGGGTAACACTTTTTGAAATTTGTTATCTGTATGGATGCAGGTAGTTTATCGCAATTAAAAATCAATGTGCACGCACGATTGATATTAGGAGTTTAAGGCATGAAAATATGCAATCATAAAGTGGTCTCGCTGCAGTTTGCGATGAAAAATGATGCAGGAGATGTGGTTGATTCATCTGAAGATGGAGGCGCACTGATTTATCTTCATGGCGAAGAGAATATTGTTCAAGCGTTGGAGAATGTTCTTGAAGGAAAGTCTGTGGGTGATTCGATCCAGGTAACATTGGAAGCCGCGGATGCTTATGGCGAAATTGATGCTGAATTGATCGAAGTGGTTGATGCGGAGATGTTTGAAGGTGTTGACAATATTGAACCTGGTATGGAGTTTGAATCAGAAGAGGATGAAGAGAGTGGTGAAATACAATATGTTCGAATTGTTGAAGTGAATGGCAATCAGGTTACGGTTGATGGGAACCATCCATTGGCAGGTATGCGATTGCATTTTGATATGACAGTTGAGTCTATTCGTGCTGCAACGGATGATGAAATTGACCATGGTCATCCTCACAGTGATGATGAGGGTTGTTGTGGAGATGACGATTGTAGTAAGTAGTTTTTATTGATGTGTTAAAAAATAAGAAGGGCTGTGATATTCACGGCCTTTTTTATGATGGTTACTTCGATTTTTATATCTGCATGAATAAAAATGTATTTGACATGAGAGATTTTATTGTAATAATTCGGGCTCCTTGCAGCAGTAGCTTGTACCTACTGTAAGGGGTTGGATGTTTTGCGCCTATAGCTCAGTCGGTAGAGTAGCGGACTTTTAATCCGTGGGCCCTTGGTTCGAGTCCAAGTGGGCGCACCATCCAAAAAATAAGTTGACGAGATGTTTCTTAGCGATATCATCCGCCAACTTTCTTAGGTCCCCATCGTCTAGTCGGCCTAGGACACCGCCCTTTCACGGCGGCAACAGGGGTTCGAATCCCCTTGGGGACGCCAGTTAAGCCCAGTTATGGAAACATAGCTGGGCTTTATTTTTGCCTCATTTCCATTTAATTCAATTGATCCCACACAAGACTTAATAAGCGCTTTTTTCTGTTCAAAGTCACCTTGATCAAAACTCCTTTTATACGAAGTTGAAAATTTACGAACCCCAGATTCGCTAATGTTTTGCCAAGTTTTTTTTGTGGCCGGGTCAGACTCACTTAGTAGTTTTTCAAGGGTGCCTCGTTCCTCTTCAAGTAAGTCAATTTTTTCTAAAATAGGTCTCTGATGTTTTACTTGCGTGATGAGTTGAACTAAATCCTGAATTTGTTTTTCAATGTGTTTGAGCTCCTGCTTTAGTTTTGCTGATTTGTTGTCGGCTTGTGGCTGCTTCTTTGCTTCAGCTTGGATGCGATTCAGAAGATTTTTGACTGTAGACTCGTTTAATATTTGTTCAAACAGGGCATCAACGACAATGCCCTCAATCGTTTCTTTTTTGATGCCTCGGTTGCCGCAGTCTTTCTGGCAACGATAATAGCCTGAGTTCCCATTATAGTTTGCACCACACTTACAGTGAAGTAAGCCCGCTAATAGGTAATGGCTGACTTTCCTGCGTTTTCGGCCAGTGCGAGCTTGTTCCCGCTCTGTTAGCAATTGCTCTGCCTCGGATTCTGTAATCATGGCTTCGTGGGTATCGCGTTGAATGACCCACTGGCTACGCTCTCTGTAACGCTTGCCGCCAGTATACTGCCCATCAATAAATTCATTGTGCCGATTCCAAACAGTGTGGCCAGCATACGTGAGCGCATTTTCCTCTAAATACGTCAAGGATGTTTTGGGAATATTAAGAGCAAGCTTATCGACCAGGTGGTTGCGGTTAACACCGGCAATACGCCCTTGGAAATACATCTTTATTTTATCAAATATTTTAGGGTCGGGGGCCAGTGTACTCTTAGTGATTGGTTCACCATCGCGTGTGCCAACTACAATCTTTTCAAGCTTATAACCGATAGGTGCGCTGCCACCTGCTCGCCAGCCTTTGGCTACATTTTCACGCATACCTCGCAAACCATCCATTTTGGATTTTTGTGAGTGGAATTCATCAAAGATTTCCATCAAGGATTCCAATACAGAATCCATAAGGGGATCGCCCTTGGGAAGCTTGAGAAAGGTGAGTCCTATACCGTTCTTTTTAAGCAAGTGTTTATACATCTGTGCGTCGTACTTACGGCGAGAAAAGCGGCTGGTGTCGTAGCAATAAATAATCGAGAAACGGCATTTTTTCGTTTTCACTTCGCCCATCATATCTTGGAACGCAGGGCGGTTTGCAGTTTTGGCTGACTCCACCTTATCAACAAACTCATCAATAAGGATATCCCCGGCTTGCTCAATGTAGCGTTGCAGCTCACGGCGTTGAGATTCAACACTTACATCATGGCGGTCTTTACTGGAGCGTAAATAAATTACTGCGCGTTGAGCCATGCAATGAAATCCTCAGATAGTAGTTTTAATGTAAGTGGTTGAATGCTTATGGGGGTGCAGATGTTGACTGCGATAATTCTGTTTTTCATGGTTGCCTCCGATTACTGATTGATGGTGTTTTCAAGGTGCTGCTGAGCCAGCTGCACCCATGACTCAATGTTGGCGACTGGATGTGTTTGGTTTTTAATCCAATGCGTGAGGGCTTCTAAGTTGGACTGTTCAAAGCCTGAGCCAAAAACGAAAACCAGTTCGTCACTGTTTTGAATTTGAAGCGAAAGCATCACGTGTTTGGCAATGCGGCGAGGGTTAGGATCTGACGTTTGTAACATGTTTTTTCTCCAATACTTTATCTTGGTTAACTGTGCATAAAGAATTGTAGTCGTTCAAAATGCACGAATATAATGCATTATGCATCAAAGCAGCGCCATGTCAAGTGCATTATGCACGATAGGAGTGCATAATGTTTTTTGACTATGCGTTTTGTTAGTCTATCCTTGCCCTAGGAGGGATGCCTATGATTCGTTGTCACTTATCTCGCCTTATGGGTGAAAAGAAAGTTAAAATTATTGAGGTGGCCCGGGAAACCGGGATTAGCCGCAATATGATTTCTGCATTGTATTATGAGAATGCCAAGCGTATCGATTTGGATACTCTGGATGCTCTTTGCGTCTATTTTGATTGCCAACCTTCAGCTTTGTTAGAATACACCACTGAAAAATCAGCTCCTGAACAGAAGTAATGACCATACATCAGAACATAACAAAAGAGTGCAGATGAGCACTCATAAATCAGTAATTACTGATTTTCATGCGAAATATTTTGCTCATGAACTAACCATCCAGCATGGTGCTGGCGGGGTTGATAGGCTGTCCCAGTCGCTTTTTGATGCCAGCGTAGATCTTAATCCCCATCAGATTGAAGCGGCTCTTTTTGCGTTAAACAATCCTCTTAGTAAAGGTGTGGTTCTTGCCGATGAAGTAGGTTTGGGTAAAACCATTGAGGCTGCGCTTGTGCTGTGCCAGCTATGGGCAGAAAGAAAACGGCATCTGTTAATTATCTGTCCTGCATCCCTGCGCCGCCAGTGGGCAGCAGAGCTTCAGGAAAAATTCAATCTCCCATCTTTGATCCTGGATGCCCGCACCTGGAATCTGCTACAGAAGCAAGGCATCTATAATCCTTTAAACGAGAAGAAAGTGATTATCCTTTCCTATCACTATGCTGCCCGGCTTGAGGATCAGCTTGCTGCAATTCCATGGAACCTTGTTGTCATGGATGAGGCGCACAAGCTTCGAAATGCCCATCGGCACAGTAATATGATGGGGCAGGCGCTCAGGCGGGCTCTTGATGGGCGCCAAAAGCTGTTGCTGACAGCCACGCCATTACAGAATTCTCTGATGGAGCTTTATGGCCTCTCAACGCTTCTGGATGAACATCTGTTCGGTGACGAAAAGTCATTTCGCAAACAATTTACAGGTGCTGATTCTGACATCTCGGAGTTGAGAGAGCGCCTTGCCGGATTCGTTAAACGAACACTACGGCAGAATGTGTTGGAATATATTCGCTATACCGAGCGCAAGACCATTACCGTTCCATTCTCACCAACCGACCAGGAGCAGCGCCTTTACGATGCTGTTTCTGCATTTCTTCTCAAAGAAGAAAGTTATGCATTGCCCAGACGCCAACGTCATCTGACCGGCCTGATTCTGAGGAAGCTGCTTGCATCCAGCTCTTACGCAGTAATTAACACGCTGGAAACGATCCGACACAGGTTAAAGGCGATGAGAGAAGGCGTCGTAGATGTGGATGATGACATCATCGCCCAGATCATTGATGCGGAAGAGTTGGAAGCTGACTATCTGGAAGATGAAAGCGATGAAGCAGTCATTGATTCAGAAGAGACATCCTTAAACGTCGAGCTTCTGGATCGGGAAATAGATGAAATCTCCTCATTCATTAATATGGCCGGTGAGATATCCACTGATACAAAAGCCAAAGCGCTCATTGAAGCCCTGAAAATTGGCTTTGATCAGATGCAGCAGACTGGTGCGGCAAGGAAGGCTGTCATCTTCACAGAATCACGGCGCACTCAGGATTACCTCTACGAATTCCTAAGCAACCACGGGTATGCAGGTAAACTGGTTTCCTTTAGCGGCACGAATAACAGCAAGGATGCGACAGAGATATATCATAGCTGGCTGACTGAGCATGCTGGCTCTGATCGCGTAACCGGTTCTCCTGCGGTTGATCGCAGATCGGCTCTTATCGATCACTTCAAGAATCATGCGGAAATATTTATCGCCACAGAGGCCGGTGCAGAAGGTATTAACCTTCAGTTCTGCTCGTTGCTAATCAATTACGATTTACCATGGAACCCCCAGCGTATTGAACAGCGCATTGGTCGCTGCCATCGCTACGGGCAGAAGTTCGATGTTGTTGTGATCAATTTCATCAATGAACGCAATCAGGCGGATCAGCGTGTGCTTGAGCTGCTCACGGATAAATTCAGATTATTTGATGGCGTTTTTGGCTCATCTGACGAAGTTCTGGGCAAGATCGAAAGCGGCATCGATTTTGAAAAACGCATTCTGGAAATATATGAAAGCTGCCGCACTCAAGATGAGATCGAGCGAGCATTCAAACAACTTCAGGATGAACTGGAGTCAGAGATTGGTGAACGGGTCAAAGAGACGCAGCAACTACTGCTCGAACACTTTGATGAGGATATTCACGATATTCTTAAGCTGCAGCTGGATGAAGCCAACCAGCGACTGGATAAAGTATCCCGTTGGTTCTGGCTGCTGACTCAGCATATGCTCGATGCGCGCGCCAGCTTTGATTCGGTAAATTATACCTTTGATTTGCATGCGCAGGTGTCTGCGGAAACACCCTCTGGCAAGTATCAGCTTATGCGAAAGGGAAAGCAGTTTGCCGAAGAAAAGCATGCGCACCTTTATCGACTTACGCACCCTTTGGGCGAGCATGTTCTGGATACCGGGCGATCAATCGAAACACCGGCAAGTATGGTGACATTCGACTATGGCAACCACGGAACTAAAATCTCAGTTATAGAAAGCCTTCAGGGTCAGTCTGGCTGGCTGAATCTGAATCTGTTGCGTATCGATGCCTTCCAGACAGAAGAGTATCTGGTGTTCAGTGGCATGACAGACAGTGGGGCGCCTGTTGACAGGGAAGCCTGTGAAAAGCTGTTCTCTTGTGATGGTGTATCATCTCCGGCCATGGGGGTGCAGCCAACCGATCTTGCTACCATCTCCGAGCGACACGTACAGTCGCAGCTCAGCCGAGTATTTGAGGCGAACAATCAGTTTTTCAATGCAGAGCGCGAGAAGCTGGAGAAATGGGCAGATGACAAGGTGTTGGCGGCAGAACAAGCTCTGCGTGATACCAAGGCGAAGATGCGATCACTGAAGCGAGAGTCCCGCATGGCTGAAAGCCTTGAAGAACAGAACAGGCTGCAGAAAGAATTGAGGGAAGCCGAGCGGCTTCAACGCCGTCAGAGGCAGGAAATATTTGATGTGGAAGATGATATTATGGATAAAAGAGATAAGCTCATCAATGCTTTGGAACAGCGTTTGAACCAGAAAACAACACAAGTCGAGCTGTTTACAATTCGATGGACTGTGAAGTAAGCAACGAACAGGAGTAAACCAGGTGCCGACTACAGGAAAACTTAGAAACAAGCTTCTTAAAAAGCTGACAGAACTGTTCCAGCTGGATCAGCCGGATCTTGATTTTGGATTTTATCGCGTGATGCATGTAAAATCTAAACAGGTAAAATCCTTCATCGATAAAGATCTTCTGCAGATTATTGAAAACGCCTTCGGTCAGGTTGATGAAACTCGAAAAGCAGAACTTACCGCCGCCGTGGAAAAAGCCATTCAAACCGCCAAGGACTTTGGAGCACCAAGCCCTGAAGAGACAGAGCCGGTGAAAAAAGCCAAAGCGGCGCTGGAGGCCCTTCGAGACGGAGCCACCGCAGAATCCGACGTGTATGACCATCTGTACCGTTTCTTTGAACGCTACTATGACGAAGGGGATTTTATATCCCGGCGGTACTATGCACGGGAGAATGCCGGGAAGGCCGCCCCCTTTGCTATTCCATACAATGGCGAGGAAGTAAAGCTGCACTGGGCCAATGCGGACCAGTATTACATTAAAACGGCAGAATACTTTTCAAACTACAGCTTTGATATGACCCAAGCTGCTGAAATTCGTAAAATGTCGGATGGAGAAAAGGTTCTTAACGGAATCCCGGAAAAAACGCTCAAGGTGCATTTCCGCATCATTGATGCCAGCGAAGGTGAACATGGCAATGTGAAGGCCGCCGAAGATAAAAAGCGGTTTTTCATCCTGCATGAGGAAAATCCCGTCGAGTTTAACGATGCCAACGAACTGGTTATCAATTTTGAATATAAAGCGCTTCCCAGTGGAAAAAATGACGTTGATGCCGATACAGAGAAGGCACTGAAAGAAAAGTTTGGCAAAAGCCTGAACAAAGGAGATATGCCGAATCTGGCCATTGCCGAAAAGGTGATTGAGGCTGCCTCCAGATCAGAGAAGGCCAAAGAATATCTGAGTGTATTAGGCCTGTATGCGCCAACAGACAAGATCTCCAACAGACCGCTGCTGGCGAAATACATCAACCAATACACCGCCCG
>PEAA01000030.1 GCA_002753275.1 Zetaproteobacteria bacterium
GTCATTTGCGGTGCGCTCCTGCTGGGGGCGTTTTGTGCCTGCTGTTCCAGTTGTTCGATGCGCTCTTGCATCACTGTTGAGTCATAGGCTTTTTGAATCACCCCGAGTTTGTCGGAGGGCAAAATACTTGAGAGGATTAGCCCATGAACAAACCAATAAGATATTCCCCCGAAGTACGAGAACGCGCAGTTCGCATGGTATTAACTGGCGAGCATGAATACCCATCGCGCTGGTCAGCGACGATTGAGTCCCAAACCTGCTATAAATTCGCTTACCGTCAGTTCGGGCATCGTCATTTGATGCTACGCACCTTTGCCTCAGCAGCCTGAGGCTGGCTTTTCTTCCAATCGAAGAACTCTTGCATATCAAAATACAAATCCTTCATGCCTCACCTGTTATATAAAGTTTTATATATTCAGCAAGTGGCAACATGGTTAGCGGTTCAGGAAGGTCACATTTGAGGCTTCGGCTTTCTTTTCTCTCAGGATGGCATCCAGCTTGCGTCCCCATGCTTCAAGCGCCTGTCTCTTTTCAGGGTCGTATTCGTTGCGGTCATAGATGCTTGTGACGCCGCCCTCTTTACCATGACCTTCTTTCAGCGATCACCGACGATCATCCAACAATTCCACCACAATCATGGATACTTTTTTCGAACTCCCTTAGAGTTGCCATCGTAATTGCGAAGGAGTTTTGTTATGTCTGATAAACCTTGGGGTGGCCGATTTGATGCACCCACTGACAGTTTTGTGGAAGCATTTAATGCCTCAACCCATGTGGATGCACGCATGTATGCTGAAGATATTGCTGGCTCAAAGGCGCATGCCAGTATGCTGGGTGCCCAAGGAATCTTACGCCAACACGATGTCGCTGCGATCCATCAAGGGCTAGATACAGTCTTGCAAGAGATTGAATCGGGAACCTTCACCTTTAAGATAGAACTCGAAGATGTACATATGAACATTGAGCGCAGGCTCACTGAACTGATTGGCGATGCCGGAAAACGGTTGCACACAGCCCGCAGCCGCAACGATCAAGTCGCGACCGATACGCGTCTCTATTTACGCGCCCGCGGTCAAGATATTCTCACCCGTTTACACACCCTACAATCGGTATTGGTCACACTGGCCAAAGCGCATCACGCCACCATTATGCCAGGATTCACCCATTTACAAACGGCACAACCTGTCACGCTTGGGCACCATCTTCTGGCCTATGTCGAGATGTTTTCGCGTGATTATGGCCGCTTTCAAGATGCCCTTAAACGGATGAATCAATGCCCTCTTGGCTCGGCAGCGCTTGCGGGAAGTACCTTTACCATTGATCGCGAAGCCACCGCCCATGCGCTTGGCTTTGATATGCCATGCCAAAACTCCTTGGATGCCGTATCCGACCGTGACTTTATCATTGAGCTATTGGCAGCCTCCTCACTCTGTGCCATTCATCTCTCCCGTTTTTCCGAAGAGTTGATTTTATGGATGAGCGCACAATTTCATTTCATTGATCTTCCTGATGCCTTTTGCACGGGAAGCTCCATCATGCCGCAAAAGAAAAATCCCGATATGCCCGAGTTGGTTCGTGGTAAGGCAGGACGCATTGTCGGCGGATTAATGGGCATGCTGATGACCATGAAATCCCTTCCTCTGGCGTACAATAAAGATATGCAAGAGGATAAAGAGGCGGTCTTTGATGCACTGGATAACCTTGAAGGATCACTGCGCGTCTTTGGCGACATGCTGCCTGGAATGAAGGTTGATCAAGCAACCATGCTCAAAGCGGCCGGCAGTGGATTTTCCACCGCAACCGACCTGGCTGATGCCTTGGTGCGTGCGGGTATCCCCTTTCGTGATGCCCATGAAATTGTTGGAAAATCGGTTGCCCTTTGCATCCAGAAACCGTGCGAACTGCATGAGATGAATGCCGAAGATTGCTTACGCATTGATGCGCGGCTTACCCTGGCAATGGTTCAGGCTCTCTCTGTGGAAGATTGTGTTGCCGCGCGTGATCATGTGGGCGGAACCGCTCCCGCACAGGTCTTAAAGCAATGTGCGCGTTGGGAAGCATTGTTAAATGCGAAGGAGCAATAGATGTGGTTCAAATCCTTTTTATTAACCATGTTTGTTTTCTTATCTCTCTCTGCATGTGGTCTAAAACAAGATCCTCAACCTCTCGTTGCCGATGCCGAACCCGTCATCACACAACTCAGTCATGAAATTAACGGCAATACCCTACGCCTCTCCTTGCTGCTTGGTGGTGGCAGCATGGGCGTGGGCTATCAAATTGATCAAACCGAGATCGACCCCTATTGCGATTGCCCCAGTTTTTGGCGGCGCATGGTTGAGGAGTACCCCAACCCTAAAAACATAGGTCAACCCTTAAACCATCTCATCGCATTAAAGAAAAAAGGCCAAGCCTATGCCTACCGTGTTCGCGCCATTGATGCTATTGGGCGCTTTAGCCCTTGGAGCCAGGTCATTCGTGCAACATCTCAACTTGAGGATTAAACGATGAGCGAATCACCGTTGCAAGAGCACAAACATCAACAACCACGCCTGGATCAGTTAGGAGCTTACCCCTTTGAACGCTTATCAAAACTCCTCAAGCATCTAACCATTGCGGAAAATCTCACCCCGATCGATGCTGGTGCCGGTGAGCCTCGCCTGCCACTTCCCCCCTTTGTATCGGTGGCACTACAAGAGAATATCGGTGGCTTCTCAAACTACCCCATGACCAGCGGCAACCCCGACCTGTGTGGTGCGATCGCCGCATGGCTGCAAAAGCGTTACCACTTAACCGCCATCGATGCACGCAGCCAGGTCCTGAGTGCCAATGGTACCCGTGAAGCGCTCTTTGCCGTTGCACACGCATTGGTCAACCCTGAAGCCCACCACAAACCGTATGTGATCATGCCCAACCCCATGTATCAAATCTACTATGGTGCCGCCCTGCTTGCTGGCGCTGAGCCCTATTTTTTAAACGGTGAGGCCCACAACTATTTTGAGCCCGATTTAGAGCTTGTTCCAAACAAAATCTGGGAAAATACCGCATTCATCTATGTCTGTTCACCGAGCAACCCGACAGGTTGGATTGCCAGTCAAGCGTACTACCAGCAACTGCTCCAACTTGCCGATCAGTATGACTTTTATATTGTCGCCGATGAGTGCTACTCTGAAATTTATCAAACCGAGCCCCCTATCGGACTTCTGGAAGTGTGTGAAATGTCGGGGCGTAACGATTTCTCGCGCTGCCTCGTGATGAATTCGCTCTCCAAACGCTCCGCGCTGCCCGGATTGCGCTCAGGGCTCATTGCCGGTGATGCACAACTGATCCAACGCTTTCGCAAATTGCGCAGCTACACCGGCCCTGCAACCCCACTTCCGCTTCAACACATTGCCGCAGCCGCATGGCGAGATGAGAGCCATGTGCAAGCCCATCTTGCCACCTACCAAGCGAGCATGCGGCGCTTCTCCGAGCATTTTCCCATCACCATCCCCGAGGGCTCATTCTTTCTTTGGCTCCATGTCGGCGATGGTGAAGCCTTTGCCCAAGCGGCCTATGAGCAACAAGCAATCACACTGCTTCCTGGCGCCTACTTAAGCGTTACAGATGCAACAGGTTACAATCCTGGTGCAGCGTATGTGCGTATTGCCCTGCTTGATGGCCCTGAAAAATCTGCCGAGCTTGCAAGCCGCTTACAAAAGGTCACCCTAAATTAAACGAGAAGATGGCATCATGAACCTACAACCCAATATCATTGATACAATTCGCAGCCGTGCAAGTTCTGGCACTACGCAAAATTACTATCTTTACCACCTTGCGCCCATGCGCAAAAAGCTGGCGCAACTGGTCGAAATAATGCCACAAGGGGTTGAAGTGTTTTATGCAATGAAAGCCAACCCGCACCACGCATTCCTGCAAGCCGCAAAATCCGGTGGTGCTGTTGGCATTGAAATCGCCAGCCTGGGCGAAGCGCACAAGGCTATTGCTGCAGGTTTTTCTCCCTCACAACTGATCTACACTGGCCCTGGGAAATCAAAAGAGGAGCTGCATTGGTGCGTCTCTGAAGGCGTCCGTACGATCCATATCGAATCATTGGTTGAGGCGTACCGTCTGCATCAGATCTGCCTTGATCTAAATACAACACAGGATGTTTTGCTGCGTATCAATGCCAATTTTGACATCCATGATGCGCAAACCACCTTTTCCGGTGGTAGCAAAAAGTTTGGCATTGACGAAGAGAAACTCGATGATGCACTGCCCCATATTTTGGCCCTCCCATCACTCCATTTTCGAGGATTGCATGTCTATGCGGCAAGCGGCGTGCTCAATGTCGATGATTTAATTCAAAATTGTCGTCTGGTTTTTCAAATGACGCGAAGTATCGAATCCACGCATCCTGCAATTCATTGTGACATCATCGATTTTGGTGGGGGATTTGGTGTCGACTATGAAGCGTTGGGGCATGACTTTGACTTGCAAGCGTATGCCAAACGACTTGATGATTTAATTGCTGAGTTTTCTTTTGAAGGTCGCCACTTTGTCTTGGAACTCGGTCGCTACTTGGCGGCGGATTGTGGCTGGTTTTGCAGCGAAATTCTCGACATTAAAGCATCGCGTGGTAAAAAACAGGTGATTTGCGCAGGTGGGATCAACCACTTTCGGCGCCCAGCAGCGCTCTCGATCAATCACCCCATGACCATTGTATCTATGCATAAACCTGCTATTTTCCCCGAACAGGAGTCAATCTCTCGTGAGCCCGTCTATTTCGGAGGCCCGCTCTGTACCAGTGCAGACAAACTGGCCAATGATGTCTGGATTGAATCGGCAGAGGTTGGTGACATTGCCGTATTTGGCTTGGCAGGTGCCTACGGGCTCACCATGTCCAATCAAGAGTTTTTAAGCCATGCACGACCTGAAGAGATCGTGATCTAAAAAGGAGAATTTATGAATCATTTACAACAAGTTATTGAAGGCGCTTGGGACAATCGCAGCGAATGGGATCTGCACAGTGCAACCGGTGAAATTCGTGATGCCGTTGAGCAAGCGATTCATCTACTGGATGAGGGCGGCGTACGCGTTGCTGAGCGTAACAATGACGGCCAGTGGATCACCCATGAGTGGTTGAAAAAATCGGTGCTGTTATATTTTAAATTGCATGACAACCAGGTAATTCATGGTGGAGATATGAACTACTTTGATAAGGTTCCCACCAAGTTTTCAAACTGGGGTGAGGCTGATTTCCGCAAAGCGGGGATTCGCGTTGTGCCACCGGCGACCGTACGCCGTGGCTCATTTATCGCCCCCAAAGCCGTACTCATGCCATCGTATGTCAATATTGGCGCCTATGTTGATGAAGGCACCATGGTCGATACCTGGGCGACGGTAGGTTCATGTGCGCAGATTGGTAAAAATGTTCATCTATCCGGTGGTGTTGGCATTGGCGGTGTGCTTGAACCGTTGCAAGCAACACCAACCATCATCGAAGATAACTGCTTTATTGGTGCCCGCTCTGAAATCGTTGAGGGTGTCATTGTGCGTGAAGGTGCCGTCATTTCGATGGGCGTCTATATTGGTCAATCCACCCGTATCTACAACCGTATGACCGATGAGATCAGCTATGGTGAAATCCCCCCTTACTCCGTCGTTGTTTCTGGCTCCATGCCAGGAAACTCGGGAGGTCCCAACTTGTATTGCGCCGTTATTGTCAAACAAGTTGATGAGAAAACCCGTAGCAAAACAGGCATCACCGAACTGCTACGCGAATAAGCGATTCAATCATCAAGGGGGGCGATCAGGCTCCCCTTTTTTATTCCCATACACTTCGCTGTTGTTGACCAAAGGAGCCACACTATGGAGTTGATGCAAGCCATCATTCTTGGATTGATTGAAGGGATCACTGAATTTTTACCTATCTCTTCCACGGGGCATCTGATTGTTGCCAGTTCGTGGCTGGGGCTTGAGCAAACCGAAGGCAATAAAGCATTTGAGGTGATTATTCAACTGGCGGCCATTCTCGCTGTCACCGCCACTTACCGTGATAAGATTTCACTGAGCCACCTTGGACTCTGGCTAAAGGTCGCGCTGGCATTTATTCCTGTGGGTATTGTTGGGCTACTCTTTCACACCCAGATCAAGGCAATGTTTTCGATTGAAATTGTCGCCATCATGTTCATTGTCGGCGGCGTAATATTTTTAATCATTGAGTGGTTACAAAACGACAAGCCAGCACCCACCACAGATATTGAACAGGTCAGCTATCGACAATCCTTCTGGATCGGAATTGCACAAGTCTTTGCACTGATCCCAGGAACCAGTCGTGCAGGTGCTTCGATTATCGGCGCCATGATGGTAGGCCTTGATCGAAAAACCAGTGCGGAGTTCTCATTTTTACTCGCTTTGCCGGTGATGTTGGCGGCCAGTGGTTTTGACCTGTTAAAACACTACGATGAATTCGATGCAGGAAACACCTTGGCCTTAATGGTTGGCTTCATGGTGGCTTTTCTCTCCGCCTATGCGACCATGAAATTACTCCTGCAATTTTTACAACGCTTCACCTTTGTTGCCTTTGGACTCTATCGTATTGTTTTTGGCGCCCTGCTTTTGTGGATCATGGTTCCATGATTGCACCCCAAATTGATCCCGTAGCCCTACAGCTGGGGCCGATTGCCATCCACTGGTATGGCATGATGTATGTTTTTGCGTTCATTTCAGTCTGGTTTTTAACCCGCAAACAGCTGCGAGAGAAAGGGTTGTGGCAAACAACGATCTCTGCAGAAGTCTATGAAAACTTGTTCACCTGGTTAATTCTAGGGGTAATTCTAGGCGGGCGTATTGGTTATGTACTCTTTTACAATTTACCCCACTTTCTCGCCCATCCTATTGAGATCTTCTATGTATGGCAGGGGGGCATGTCGTTTCATGGCGGGCTGATAGGACCCATTATTGCCGGCTGGTTCTATTGTAAGAAACATCAATTGCCCTTCTTCACACTGGCCGATCACTTCTTCATCGTTGCACCTCTTGGACTTGCCTTTGGCCGACTGGGGAATTTTATCAATGGCGAATTATGGGGGCGTGTCACCGATGTGCCATGGGCGATGATATTTCCGCATGTCGATGGCTTCGCACGGCACCCTAGTCAACTTTATGAACTCTCCTTAGAGGGTCTGGTGCTTTTTGCCCTGCTCTGGTTCACACGCCGCTTTGTGATGCCAGCGGGATCGCGTGTCGCTCTGTTTCTGATCGGTTATGGCATCATGCGCATCTTCTGCGAAAACTTCCGTGAACCTGATGTTCAACTGGGTTACTTTTTTGGATTTATCACCATGGGTATGATCCTCTCATCGGCCATGGTCATCACAGGTGTTGCAGCCCTGGCATGGTTATTTCAGCGCAAAGAAAAACCCAAGGGGTAAACATGTTACAGCAATTTCAACATCAACTTATCGTCACCTCAACAGGGCGGGGGTTTTATGACATCACCCCTGATGTCGCCCAATTCGTTGCCGAGCAAGGGGTGGAGATGGGTATCGTTCATCTTTTCGTTAAACACACCAGCTGCTCACTGCTCGTGCAAGAAAATGCCGATCCTGATGTCCGCGATGATCTGGAGACTTTTTTGTCACAATTAATTCCCGAGTCCGCCACCTACCGCCATCAAAATGAGGGGCCTGATGATATGCCCTCCCATATTCGCACGGCACTCACCCAAGTCTCATTGAGTATCCCGGTACATGCAGGAACATTGACCCTCGGAACCTGGCAAAGCATCTTTTTATATGAACATCGTGCGGCACGCTTTCAGCGCCACATTCAACTTCACCTCATCGGCGAGTAATCTCCCGTTACCACTCCTGCAATGCCACGCGAAAGGTCGGGTAACGCAGCACGGGCAATAGCGTTTCATGCAATTTCTTGTTTGAAAGACGCTTATTATCGCGGAAAAATTCTAACATTCGCTCAGGAAGGCGTAACTCAGCCTCCTCTGCGGTATAGTGGATGGGCAATGGTATCTCAAAATAGCCCGCGACTTCTGCCACATAATCGGCATGGGATAGCGGCAAATCATCGGTAACATTGACAACCCGACCCGCACATGGATTGCCCATTGCTGCAAGCAAAGTATCTACAATGTCAAACACATGAATACGGTTAGACCAATGTGGTGGATCCCAATCAATCACGGGGTAGTTCCCCTGCCTCAGTTTGGCTAAAATGTTTCGATCGGGGCCATAAATTCCTGACAGGCGGAAAACCTCTGCTGGCAATCCCGACTGCAGCCACCCCTTTTCAACCAACAATCGCTGCTGACCACGCACACTGCTCGGATCACATCGCCACGATTCATCAACCCATTCACCCTTGGCATCGCCATAGACCGATGTCGAGGAGAGATAGCCTGCCCAAAGGATATGGGGCAATCGCGGTGCCAGTTGTGACAACCAATCCAGTTGCGGCGCCCAAGGTTCACCATCACGCCCCATGGTTAAAGGGATCGAGTCAACAACCCCATCACATTCAGCCAACAAAGCCGTGGGAATTTCAAGCGGTGTTGCAGCGACAATGGCTGAAATACCGCGATTTTGAAGCGCCTGTGCATGCATCTCTCCCCGCACAACCGCAGTCACTTGCATGCCCCGTGCCATAGCTGCTTGCGCCAGCTTTTCCCCCACATAACCGCAACCCAAAATCATCAATGCATGAACCGACACATGTTTCATTGCAAGCCTCTCGAAGCATACGACGGCGCATGAAACATCAAGCCATGGGCTTTACCATTCACATAAAGTTGACTATGACACGCATAAGGCATCGCCAGGTGACGCGTAAGTGACACACCGCCCCCCAATGCCAGCGCTAATAGCATCCGATTGGTTCCTGAATGGGCAACCACCAATAACCGCTCGCCTGCATCATGGTATTGTTGAATCTCTAGCCAAAAACTACGCACCCGCTGCTCAAAGGCTGACATTGATTCGCCATCTGGCGGTGTTAAGCCTTGCGGATTGTTGCGCCACTGTTCAATTAACAGAGGATCCCGCTGCTCAATCTCGGCAAGCGTTAAGCCTTCCCACGCACCGTAATAGATCTCGGCAATACGCGTATCGATATGACATGGGATGGCAGCATCGTGAGACCATTGCATTGCCATCGTACAACAACGATTCAACGGCGAAGTGTAGATCGCGTCAATCTCACCCTTGATCTCTTGCCATACCTGCGCCATCTGCAATCGTCCTTTCTCCGTTAAATCATCATCGTGATGACCGCGGTATTTGACGCCACCCTGCAATTCACCATGACGCAACAGGTCAATCAACATCGTAATCTCTTAGGTGCTATTTGCCAGACTTCCAGCCGCGAACCAACTCTTTGGCCTCCAACACCTCCGCCTCACTCATGCTCTTGGCCAACAGATCTCGATCAGCAGCGGCATCTCCCTTGCCTGAGTCTATCGCAAGTTGGAACCACTTGTAGGCTTGAACATTGTTTGCGGGAACCCCTTTACCATCACGGTACATCATCCCCATATTGTACTGGCTCCAACTAATCCCTTGATCGGCAGACTTACGGAACCAATTGAGCGCTTGCCGATCACTTAACGCAACCCCACGCCCTGTGTTGTACATGGTACCGAGATTGTTTTGTGCCCAAGGATTGCCCTGTTCGGCCGCTTTGGTATACCACTCCACCGCCGTCACATCATTTTGTTCGACACCCAAACCATCGCGGTATGCAACACCGAGATTATATTGTGCCCAGCTATTCTGATTCCCTTCAGCAGCCTTTAAAAACCAAGCATTGGCTTGAAGATAGTCTTGCTCAACGCCCACACCATCACGATACATCACGCCAAGATTGTATTGCGCCCAATCATTGCCTTGATCCGCCGAGAGCATCAACCAGCTTAAAGCATCAGAAAAACTCTGTTTAAAACCACCCACACCATCTTTATAGGCGACACCAAGATTGCACTGCGCATCGGAATTGCCTTGATCGGCCGATTTGCGGTACCATTTAACCGCCTCATCCATATTCACATCCGTACCAAGACCATCACGGTAAGCGGTTCCTACACTGCATTGCGCTTTATCGTCACCCAGGTTGGCCGCTTTTTGATACCATTGCAGCGCCTCTTGCGCATCGTGAGGTACGCCCTGCCCCTGCTCATACATCCCCGCGATCAAGCTCATCGCCTTGGTGTCCTTTTCCGCGGCAGCCTCTTTGCAGACACGCAATGCTTTTTCATACTTGCCCGATTGAATTAATGATTCGCATGATTCGTCATCAAAGATACAGCCTGTTAGCCCAACTAAACTCAAAGACATGGCAATCGAAACCATTCGCGCCCATAAATTACTACGCATTCAACCCTCCACTTTATACATGAACTTTATCGATATGTGGGCGGCATACCATGGCTTGCCTGAGCCCACCCCAACCACTATTTGTTCGGAATATGCACCTGAACATCGATTCGATCACCGACATGATAAAGCCGTTGGCTCTGGATCCGCTCCATCCGTCCGTGGAAATCGATCATCACCGTATAACCATTGGAACGCTCTTCCCGCCGTTTTTCATAAACCGTGTCACAACGCTGCTCAATCGTGGTATAACTACTATTGCTGGCCTGTGTTGCTGGCTGTTGTGCACTGCTGCCACTCGGCGTCAATGCCTTTTGCCCAACCGTTGCGCCAATAATTGCACCACCAATGGTTGCCGCTGTTTTCCCTTGGCCACCGCCCACTTGATGGCCTAAAATACCACCGACAGCGCCGCCAACGATTGCTCCCATCGGATTGTCACCCATCACGCCCGAAGAAGATGCCTGCTGCTGGGGGCGCCCCTCGCGTTCATGAATCACTTCAACATCGCGACATTTTTTAACGGGAACCTCCGTCTCAACAATCAAATAATGGGGCTCAACACCACGAACCGTGGCGTAATCACTGAATGATTCAGCCGATGCAAACGACGAGATGCTTACAAAGAGAAGCATCGAACCAATAATTTTTTTCATCATATCTCTCCTTATCTAAATCGATCATCGTCCAATGTATGATCATTGAACAGCTATTCACCAACTACTTATACTTATCAAGCACCTTCATTAAATCAGCATGAGCGTCTTCATCAAACTGTTTACGATGAAAGATATATTTACGCTCGGCACCTTTTTGATCGGTCCCCGTTAACGCAAATGATTTACCGGCATAATCACTAAAAAAACGAATTCCTTTTACCAGGGCCACACTTGCGCCATTTTTAAGTTCCATCTGAATGCGTTCACGATTGACATCGATCGAAACCGGTGACGATGGCAAAATCAACAAACGACCCAGCACACGGTTACCGCCCACCATCAAAAAGAAGAAGCCCAAAAACATCAAACCATAACCCATCCACGCTTGATCATCGGCGCCATACCAAAACTTCATTCCCCAAAGCAGCAAAAATCCTACGGTTGGAACATAGAGAATGAGATCCCACATCACCCCTGTGGTATCCGCCCGCATCGCACAGTGCAGCTCATCTTTCACCTTGGCCATTTAGCCCACCTTCCCCGTTAAATCGGCCAGCACAGGATCAATCTCTTGATACAAAATACGGCCAGGATAGACCACCTCAACCTTACCTTGCGCATCTAAAATAAAGGTCCACGGCTCACCACGCACCTGAAATGCATCATACGCCTCAGGATTATAATATTGATCCATGTGCAAAAAGATCACCTTATCTTGATAGACATTCATCATCTCTTTGAGCAACTGCAACTGTTTATCACACTGCGTACAGTGACCTGGCGTCGCAAACTCTAGCACAATCGGCTTATTCTCTTTCAAGGCATCATCAAAGGAGATCTGATACATACGCGGATCAGGATAGCGATAACTGGTAATTTTTGAGAGATCCCCCCCCACATCGGCCAAGGTCTTGGTCTTCACCGAAGGTGCCGCTTGCCCATGTTGGAAGCTACTTCCACCACCGACAAAATCGTCCATGTTGCAACCAACAAGCGCCAACATCAGCACCAACACGCTCAACAATTTCATTTCGGTTTCCGACAAGTCATGAAGATGTTATAAGCCCAGATACAGTTGGCCAACAACACCAACGAACCAAAGATTCCCATCGTGCGCAGCCATGGTTTCACCAGCGCTTCAACCTCTGCGGGGGAGACTTCAGTACTCGCCATACCGCCCACAAGCCCTGCCGTGGTAAAAAAGACCACCATACCGATCAAACCAAGATTGTGCGTCCAGAAATGAACCTTGACCAACTTCAAACTGTAGATCGGCCGTTTCACCAAACGGGGAACAATGTAGTAAACCGCGGCAAAGATTGCCATCTCCACCCAACCCAACAGATTGATATGGGTATGCGCACGAACAATCAAATTGCCATGCAGACGATGATCAACAAAATGTCGAAATTCATGGATCCCCCCCATCAAGGCACCCCACGAAAACCCAATAATACTATAAATCACACACGCAAAAATGAACCAGAGGGTATATTTGACATACTCCTCGTTTTCCCATGGTTGAAGCTGACTCACTTGACACCCTCCGTTGTGGTTGCGCCTTCAACAGGCACATCTTTTTCTCGAATATCTTGGTACTTATCTTTCCAATCCACAGGTGCCCAAGTCTTGACCATACTGTCAATAAACGAAGAGCGTCCTTCAGGAGGCATCGGCGCCGATGAAGAGCCTTGCTCAGAGATGAGCTCCGATAAAAACACAGCAATCGCATGCAGATCTTCTTTAGGCATCTGAGCCACATAGAAGGCAACCTTGGGCGATGGCCCATGATCGATTGTCACCGCACCATACACACTTTCAGGATCTTGAAAAAATGCATACATCCACTCCATTGTTCGGCGTGAACCTACACCATCCAAATCTGCCGTCTGGCCCATATTGGTCCCATTGCGTAACGCTCGGTGACAAGTGGTACAACCATTAACTCGAAACAGCTCCGAGCCCTTCTGCCCCTCAACGGACAAATTGGCATGGGTGCGCGTCTCAAACAGTGGTTTCTCCGACTTGGAGCTCACGATTTGCATAATAATAAAGGCAACAATTGCAAATACCACGAAGGCACCTGCAACCATAAAAAGTAATTTTTCGCCTGGCTTTAGGGTCTGTTTTTGAGTTGTCATAGCCGCTCATTATTAAACTTCACAACTTATTTGCAACCCCATATCGCTTGCGCCCAATCTACGCCCCCCTTAGGCTCTTCATCATCTACTGGAGGTTTACCTTGAAATCTATTACCGCATTTTTCTTGTTTGTTTTTTCACTGACAGGCTGCACTTATGACGCAGGGGATAAAGTTCTCGCCGATCAACTCGTCTATTTATGCCATCAATCGATCAGTAACAATGACATGGAAACACTGATGAAACTCTATGATCCCAGTTTTTTTAAAGATCAACCCAAAGCTGTCTGGGCCGCCTACTGGGCCGACATCTACAAGCGTCTTGGCCACCTACAAGAGATTCGTCCAGGCTTTTCACAAAAAGATGCCCGCTTCCGTGGTGATTATTACATTTATGGCTATACACTTGTTTTTGAGCGTGGAATTGCCCGCGAAACCATCACCGTTTTTAAAGGGATTGAGCAAGATGAAGTCGCCATTGCCGGCCACTCTGTGCGATTGGATTGAGAAAATATCTAAAGTGGGGATATGCCCATTTAAAATCGCATTTCAACGCTAATGAAGTGGTTTTGCAGCGCGGAAAACAGGGGTCAAAAATCCTTAGAAGTGGAAAAAGTGTTGACATAGCACTATACTCAAGTTTAGCAAGGTGCTTCTAAATTCTAACACGGAGGAGTGATTACTATGAAAAAAACACTTATGATCGCCGCTGCTGCAGCCTTGGTTGCAGGTAGTGTTTCTACCGCTGCTTATGCATCAAAGCCATTTTGTGCAAGTTGCCACGCAGGGCATAAAGATAAAGTAGGCCCGTCATTTTCAAGCGTTGTTGAAGCGTATGGCTCAACAGATGCCGTCTTTGCATTCCTAAACTCAGATGCAGATCTTGAGCCAAAGGTTGCCGCATTTGCAAGCAAAGCAGGTACAATGAAGGGTCAATTGAAGAAATATCGCAAACTGAACGATGCTAAAAAAGCAGAAGTTCGCGCATGGTTTGAATCAGAAATCAAATAATTCATTGCGACATCGTGAAAAGAAGGCGGCCCATGGTCGCCTTTTTTATTTTCAGCTTTAGTATGTCGGCATGAACATTGTCAATCGCCGTGCCCGCCACGAATATCACATTCTAGAAACCCTCGAAGCAGGCATCATGCTCATTGGCCCTGAAGTCAAATCGATTCGTGCCGGCCAAGCCAATCTTTCGGAGGCTCACTGCATCATCCGCAACGAGCGCTTGTTACTCATTGGCTGCCACATTAGTGCATACAAACCTGCCGCCATGAACAACGCCAGCGATCGAACACGCTCCCGAGAGCTGCTGCTGCATAAAAAAGAGTTACAAAAACTGATTGGCAAAATCAAGGAGAAAGGGATAACCATCATTCCACTCAAGCTCTACTTTAATGCCCGTGGCTATGCCAAATTGGAAGTCGCCCTCGCCAAAGGCAAAAAACTTTATGATAAACGGCAAGATAGCAAAGAGCGTGATATTAAGCGCGATCTGGAACGCAATTATAAGGTGAAATAGTCAGCCCCGGCAGCGCAGGTTCTTGCTTAACGCATCGACGCATCAGCTAGCCAAACTATTGATGGAAATGGTTAAGCGTCGCTTCTCGTGCTTGATTCATCTCACTTAAACAATTGGAAAAAACGATTCCATAACCGATGTTATCACTGCGATGCTCCGCCACAAAATCACACTCCTGATCTCGAAAAACGACCCACGCCTTTTGCGCAATAATCATCCGTTTTTTTTCAGATTTTGAGGCAAGTGAACGCATTAACTCCTGGTAGTGCAATTGCATCAACTCATCGGACGCAACGGCTCGAATGTTGGCACACTGCAAAACCCCCAAGGTTGAACCACCCTGGCAATCACTTCTAAACATCTCCTGCACATCTTCAGAGGAAGCATCCGCCTTTTGGGCAATTTTTTTGACCAGTGCGGGATCATTGGCATAGTCGGCCGCATAAAGAAGCGATGCATGTGCACCAATAAATATCGCCAACAAGCCAAAAAATCTGCACCTTAACAACAAAAAACGCCTCCCTTCACCTCAATCCTCAATGTTTGTTTGTGATTCAAGAAACCACGCATAGGCATCGCCCAGCCCTTCACGCAGCGCGATCGATGATTTCCAACCCATAGCTTCAAGACGGGAACTATCCATCAATTTTCGTGGCGTACCATCGGGCTTACTCGCATCAAAGCTAACCCTGCCCGAAAACCCCGTCACATCCGCAACCATTTTCGCCAACGCCGCAATCGTCACCTCGGAGCCACTGCCCACATTGATGTGTGAAAGCATCGGCTGCGTATTTTCCGCGTAGATATCAACGGGTAAATCCAGTACAAACAGCGATGCTGCAGCCATATCATCGACATGAAGAAACTCACGAAATGGGCTGCCGCTACCCCAAATCACCACCTCATCGACACCATGCTGAACCGCCTCATGAAAGCGCCGAATCAAGGCTGGAACCACATGCGAGTTTTCAGGATGGTAGTTATCGCCCGGCCCATAGAGATTGGTGGGCATCACCGAGCGATAATCGACGCCATACTGACGATTATAGCTCTCACAAAGCTTAATACCGGCAATCTTGGCAATAGCATACGGCTCGTTGGTCGCCTCAAGCACTCCCGTTAACAACGCATCTTCTCGCATCGGCTGCGCCACATTACGCGGATAGATGCATGAGCTGCCCAAAAACAGCAACTTTTTCACGCCCGCCTGGTAAGCACCATGGACAAGGTTGCATTGTATCATCAAATTGTCATAGATAAACGCTGCCGGATAGGTGTTGTTGGCATGAATACCGCCCACCTTTGCCGCCGCGACAATCACCAAATCAGGCTGTTCATGCGCATAAAATTCATCCACCGCCGCCTGTTGGGTTAAATCAAGCTCGGCATGGGTGCGCGTGATAATATCAATCGCTTCACCTGCCGCAATACGCGCTTGCAATCGCCGTACAATGGCCGACCCCACCATGCCACGATGACCTGCTACATAAATCTTCATCGCGCGCCTCGCTTAATTCTCAACCGAGACGGGAAGATCATGCCCATGTGCTTTCAACAACGCGTGACGCTGCGCCACTTTCAAATCTTCACGCACCATCTCAGAACACATCTCTTGCACCGTAATTTCCGGCGTCCAGCCCAGTTTCGATTTGGCTTTAGAAGGATCGCCAAGCAGCGTTTCGACTTCGGCAGGGCGGAAATAACGCGAATCGACTCGAACAATGACATCGCCCACCTTAAGCGCAGGAGCCGAATCACCTTCAATGTTCTCAATCACCGCAATCTCATCAACACCCTCACCTTCAAAGCGCAGGGTAACGCCCAACTCAGCGGCGGACCAAGCAATAAACTGACGCACCGAATATTGTACGCCCGTCGCAATCACAAAGTCTTCTGGATGATCTTGCTGCAACATCATCCATTGCATGCGCACATAATCTTTGGCATGCCCCCAGTCGCGCAGCGCATCCATATTGCCCATATAGAGGCATGATTCAAGACCTTGCGCGATATTTGAGAGGCCACGGGTGATCTTACGGGTCACAAAGGTTTCACCACGGCGCGGTGATTCATGGTTAAAAAGAATGCCGTTACACGCATACATACCATACGACTCACGATAGTTCACCACAATCCAGTAGGCATACATCTTCGCCACTGCGTAAGGCGAACGCGGATAGAATGGCGTCGTCTCTTTCTGAGGAATCTCCTGCACTTTACCGAACAGTTCAGAGGTTGAAGCTTGGTAAAATTTCACCTTTTTCTCCATGCCCAACAAACGAATCGCCTCAAGCAAGCGAAGCGTTCCCAGCCCATCGACATCTGCGGTATATTCAGGAGCCTCAAACGATACCGCCACATGCGATTGCGCCCCTAAGTTATAGACCTCATCAGGTTGCACCTCTTGCAAAATGCGGGTCAAATTGGAAGCGTCACTTAGATCACCATAGTGCAGCACGAAATTCTTATTTTCTACATGGGGATCTTGATAGATATGATCAACACGCTGCGTATTGAACGAGGAGGCACGACGCTTTAAGCCATGCACCTCATAGCCTTTCTCAAGCAGCAACTCCGCCAAATAGGAGCCATCTTGCCCGGTTATACCTGTAATAAATGCTTTTTTCATAACATACCCTGAACTTTAGAAATAGAATGGCCACAACCGTAGCACAACCCTTTGCAAAAATCTCTCCGTGCATTTCTGATTTCGGTGACAGTTTACTAAATACACTTAACGCCCCTTCGGGCCACGCTTTCTCGCTTTCAACTCCACACCCGTCATTACAGAAAGTTTTCTCCTAATTGTAGAATATTACCCTTTTCTAATCCTGCGCAATTAATGAACCACTACATTCTTGAATAATATTCAACTCAATAAACATCATCATAATCACCAATATCCAACAATGTAATTGCATGCTCGCTTATTTTTAGTGTCAAGGTAATACGGTAACTGTATGTAATCCTGATGGCATGCATTCCCTTCAGCTTGCCTCCAAGCCCATGCAACTTGAGAGATGGTTGAAACGGATCCTGCTCCAAAGCAAGCAACGCAAGTGCTGTTTTTTGCTTCAGTTCTGGATGTCTCTTTGCAAATCTTTTAGCAGCTTTGATAAAAGAAGGTGTCCACTCAAGCGTAAACATCAATCTACAGAAAAGATTTCACGAATTAATTCATCTGCCGTTCCCTGCCGCACTTGCCCAGCGGAAACTTCATCAAGAGAAGCCTTAATACGCAGCTCCCATGCTTCATTCATTTCGTCCATCAGCTTCTGATATCGATCCTCTGTCATCACGACATACTGCGGACGATTATTCTTAATGACATGAACAGGCCCGAATTCAATCTGGTCATCTACGACCGAAATACCACGACGTTTAATTTCAAGAGCAGATATTGTATTCACAGCAGTGACCTCTAGTGCTAAATGTAGTGCCCATCATAGTGCTATTACATAAGAATACAATATTTAGCATTTCTACTACCTGACAGATCGGGGTACAAGGTGAATGACATAGTCAGAGAAGGTGCCCATAAGTCAAGCCTGGCACCGTCACTCCATAAAAG
>PEAA01000031.1 GCA_002753275.1 Zetaproteobacteria bacterium
TTTCTCAACATTCGCCCAAATTGCTCGACCAGATGCGTGCAGCAATGGGCGGAGTAAGAGCACGCCCTCTAAGATCCTTTACGGGCATAAATTGAGAAATGACAAGAGTAGTGGTTTTTCTCATCCATTGGCTGAATGCGCTGTTCGATCCTTTGCCACTGCGACCAATCCAATGGAGGAAACCAACTATCACCGGCAAATTCGCCATCGATATGGGTGCAGTAGAGGCGCGTAGCCAAGGGGAGGGTTAAGGCATAGATCTGGCTGCCACCCATTACCATGATCTCCTCATCCTCGCTCGCCATCATCGGCAGTTGATCGAGCGCATGGATCACTTCGGCGCCTGCAATGTTGAGCGTCTGTTGTTGTGTTAGGATGATGTTGCGCCGCTTGGGCAGTGGCTGACCGATGGAATCGAAGGTTTTTCGCCCCATCAATACCGTTTTTCCGAGCGTATGTTCACGAAACCACGCCATATCTGCAGGGAGTTGCCATGGCAGCGCATTGTTGCGGCCAATCAGGTTGTGATGATCCATGGCCCAAATGAGCGAAAGATGGGGCATGGACAGATTAATTGGATGGACTATTTTGCTTCTTAACCAAGGCTTCGAGTTCGCTAATCCGCTTTTCCATGGTGATCATCTCTTCACGCGCTTTCTTGAGCATTGCCTCTTGCACTTGCATGCGTTCAGATGTGACAATATCCAGTTGGCTAAAGACCGATTCAACAATTTCACGAACATTTTTTTCGAGACCTTGGCGGGCATTGCCAAGCCCGCGCAGCCCTTGGGCTAATTTTTCTGAAATATCATCTAAGATTGCTTGATTCATTGTTACTCATCCTGAAATAGTTGAATGGAGCCTTTAAGAAAGGCCTGTTTTCCTGAAGGCATTTTGACGCGTAGCCATTCGGGTTCGTTGTAGACCGTGCTAACCTCAAGGGCTGAGCCAGGGAGATACCAACCGATGCGTTGTCCCTCCAGGGAGGGTTGTTCGCGAATATTGTGATAGGCGCGAAAATTAAAACTTTCATCCACTTTGGTTTTGTCGATATGTTGTTGCACTGCTTTCACAATAGCGCGTTCGATCGCATCTTCACGCACAATACCATTGCGAACACGGATGCGCAGTGTGGTTAATTTGGAGGTTTCCCGTTCAATTTCAATGATGCCCGTCCATTTGCTTTGGTGAGTAAATTCAAGAAGATAACCCTTTTGAACAGGCTCAAGCAGTTGCACGGCAAGATCCATGCTTTGTAACGCTTTTTGTACGGCGGCGAGTGTGTTTTCAGACGATCGAGGAATGCTCTCCTCTTTGCCTTGTAAAAAATGGACAACGCTATCAACGGCGGTTCCAGATACAGCACTTGCGGCAACACAACCGGATAAGGATACCATGATCCAAAGGCTGAATATCATGCGCCCCATCGTGGACTCTCCTTGTTGCAAATGTGCAGGTGGTCGAGGATACGGTCAACGACAAAATCTATCAATGTTTCGATCGAATCGGGGCGATGGTAGAAGCCTGGCATGGCGGGGATTATTTCAGCCCCCATGCGTGCCAATTTGAGCATATTTTCAAGATGAATCGTTGAAAGAGGCGTTTCGCGGGGGAGCAGAATCAATTGGCGAGACTCTTTCAAGATCACATCGGCGGCCCGCTCGATCAGCGTGCCAGAGATGCCTGAGGCGATGCGTGCAAGTGTTCCCATGGAGCAGGGGGCAATCACCATGCGCGGAAGCCCTGCCGAGCCTGAAGCCACGGGGGAGAACCAATCGTGATCGGCATAACTGTGCATTTGTTCTGCCGAAATGTTGAGTGCATCGGCAAGTGCTGCAGGAATCGCATGCGCTTCTTGAGGAAGGGAAATATGACATTCTTGCTGCAGAACAATCTTAGCGGCATCGGAAAAGAGCAGGTGCTGCGTTACCCCTGCATTGGCCAAACGGGCGATGAGCCGCAGTGCGTAAGGGGCGCCGGATGCACCTGTGACGGCAACAATCACTGGTTCATGCGTTGGGGGGGAAAAGGGCATACCGGTCATTTACATACTAAAGTTGTCGCCAAGATAGAGGCGTCGGGCATCGGGGTGGTGAATGATTTCATCGGTCGTTCCTTGCACAATAATTTCGCCTGCACTCATCAAGTAGGCGCGGTCACAAATGTTTAGGGTGTCACGGACATTATGGTCGGTAATTAAAATGCCAATGCCTTTGCGGCGCAGCTCGGCAATAATCGCCTGAATATCTTCAACGGCAATGGGATCAACGCCGGCAAAGGGCTCATCGAGAAGCAGAAAACGAGGCTTGGTGACCAAGGCACGGGCAATCTCTGTGCGCCGGCGTTGCCCGCCTGAAAGGGTATAGGCCTTTTGATGCTGCACGCCTTCAATGCCAAAATCGACAAGCAGCTCTTCAAGCTCCTCTTCGATTTGAATCTCTGGCAGATCAAGCGTTTCAAAAATCGCCAACAGATTATCCCGCACACTTAGCTTTCTAAAAATGCTCGCCTCTTGCGGTAAGTAGCCAATGCCACGGCGAGCGCGCAGGTGCATGGGCAGTTTGGTAATATCTTCACCGTCCATATCGACCCGTCCACTGTCCGCACGGACAAGCCCACTCACCATATAAAAACTGGTTGTTTTCCCTGCTCCATTGGGGCCAAGCAAGCCCACGCACTCACCCGAATAGACATCGAGGGAGACATTGTTTGCCACCTGTTTTTGTTGATAGCGTTTGTTGAGTCCATTGGCAGAGAGGTGGTGGATGGCACTCATGGATTGACTTTACCATCCTGTTTGATGGTCATTTGAACACGGCCGCCTTGATGTTGATCGAGAACGCGTGTCTGCTTGCTCTGCATGTTGTGTTCAATCATGTTGCCGCGCACAAGGCCAAGATCATCTTCCATCTCGGCATGATCCATCATAATGAGCAGCCCTGTATTGTAGTCATAGCTGGCATGGTCAGAATGGCCTTTTCGCGTTCCCTGCACAATTCGAACATGGCCATATGCTTTGGCCTTTTCGAGTTCCCCGCCAATTTTTTCTTTGTAAAAAACAAGCAGTCGATCACAGAAAAGCTCAAATTCACCCTGGCTGAGATGCACTTCTCCGGCGAATTCAGCACTGTTTTTTTCATGAAAAACTTCCAGCGTATCCGATTCGACATGCACCGGTTGGGCGGCTATTTCATTCGCCATGGCTGTTGATAGGCTCAAGGCGAGCGAAAAGATGATCACGAGCGCCAGGATAAAAAAATTATTTATGTTTGCGTTGATCTTCAAACCAGACATCGTGTTTTACCTCGATTTGTTGCGATTGTCGATTGAGCTCTAGGGTTCGACCACGGAGTTGTACACTCTCACCCTGCATGTGAAAAGAGCCAGGAATATTTGCGATGTCACGAAGGCTTTCATAGCGCAATTCATCGGATGTTAGACGCCAGTGTTCATGTTGAACCAAGACATGCCCTTTAAAATGAATGTTTTTGGCCTCGGGTTCATACCATGCTTCATCCCCTTGAATCGGGATCATTTCACCGCGTTCTGAGTAGAGTTCGAGTATAGGCGCCGTGAGATGCATCTGTTGATTATCGGTGATGGCATGTTGTGCAGTTAATCGCCAGATCACTTTATCGCCTTTACGCTCAACAATATCGGGATGTTCCACCTCAATCTGTTCACCGCCATTTGCTGTTTGATGTTGTGAGGAGGTTTCATTTTGGGTTTGTAAGCGTTGGTCTTGCTCTGATGATTTTTGCCAGATTAATAGAACGGCAATGACCACGGTGGCGATGGAAAGGGATAAACTCAGCCATTTGAGCAGATGTAACTTCATGGATTGAGAAGAGGCCATCCACACTCATGGGGTTCAAGCCCATAGGCATCACGAATGATGGTAGGCCACCCCCCATTGGCGAGAATCAACCCTTCGCAAAGCTGGCGCACTGCACCGCCTCCACCGGGAAAGTCTGCGATCCAATGGGCATGATTGCGCACGCCCAAATAGGCATCAGCGGGAGCCGTTTGCAAGCGGCACTCGCGCATTGCGGGCATGTCAATCACATCATCCCCCATATAGGCGCATTCACTGGCCTGGATGCCGGAGATCTTTACTAATTCTGCCAAACCATCTTTTTTTCGCAGTGAACCTTGGATGACAAAGCGAATACCCAGATCATTGGCGCGGTGGGTGACAACTTGCGAGTTTCGCCCTGTGAGAATCGCTACTTCGATGCCGATGCGTTGTACCATTTTGATGCCGTGGCCATCGCGGACATTGAAGGTTTTTGACTCCTCTTTTTGATCATTCATGGTGATGCCACCGGCAGTGAGAACGCCATCGACATCCAAAACCAACATGCGAATACCGTTAGCTTTTTCCCACGGGAATGTTTGAAAACCTTGGTTTGAGTGGCTCATGGTTGGCTCCTTGCGTGATGTTAAGCGGCTGCGCCGGCATTTAATAGATCATGCAGATGGACAATGCCAACGAGCACTTCTTGCCTATCGATGACAAAAAGCACCGTGATTTTATGCAGTTCCATAAAGTGTAGCGCTTCCGAAACCAATACCCCTTGATCGATGATGCGAGGGTGGCGGTGCATGACAGTTTCTACGGCGATGTTGAGATCGATTGTCCCCGATTCTAACAAACGCCGCAAATCACCATCGGTCAGACAGCCAAGCAACTGATGTTCATTGTCCACGATTCCACTGATGCCGAAGCGGTGGCTCGACATGCGCAAGATCGCCTCACGAAGCGGCGTGGTTGGGGTCACCAATGGCAACGCATCGCCTTTGTGCATGATATCGCATACCCGCATTAATTTTCGTCCCAAACTTCCTGCAGGGTGAACCCTGGCAAAATCTTCCTCTTTAAAGCCTCGGTGTTTTAGCGTGACAACGGCAAGCGCATCGCCAAGCGCCAGTGCGGCGGTGGTTGAGGCGGTGGGCGCCAAGTTCATTGGGCATGCCTCTTGCGAGATGGGGATGTGCAGGGTGATATCGGCATGCTGGGCGAGTGTCGATTCGCGGTTGCCTGTCATGGCAATGATGGTCGCGCCCAACCGTTTAATGGTGGGGAGCAGTAGGCAGACCTCGGAGGTCTCTCCGCTGTGCGATAGCGCCAATACCGCATCATGCGCAGTGATCATGCCCAAATCGCCATGTTGCGCTTCGGCGGCATGGACAAAGAATGCGGGCGTTCCTGTTGAGGCAAATGTGGCGGCTAATTTACGGGCGATGATGCCCGATTTTCCCATGCCGACAATCACCAGTCGCCCTTGTAGCGATAAAATGGTTTCAACCGCCGCAATAAACGATTCATCCAGATGGGCTTGCACCTTTTCGAGGGCGCGAAGCTCAATCTCAAGAACCTCTTTGCCTTGTTGTAACCAGTCGCGGTGTTGAGAAGGGTCGGCGTGGTGCATGATTATCCCCAGTTTACAGTGGTATCAGGTTGATCGAGTTTATGCTCTAAGCCTTGCGTTTGTGATTTGAACGATTTCATCTCGGAGCGGGCAATAGGGTCTGCAGCGCGATGTTTGACAGAGAGCGGGTTGATCGCCTGCCCGCGCACACGAAATTCAAAATGGAGATGCGGGCCTGTTGCCAGTCCACTCATGCCGACATAGCCAATAATCTGCCCCTGCTTGACGCGCGAACCTGTGCGCAATCCCTTCACATAGCGGCTCAAGTGACCATAAGCGGTGGTATGTTCGCGGTTGTTATGGCGAATGGAGACAAAGCGTCCATAGCCACCTTTCCAACCGTAATAGGTGATCACACCATCACCAAGGGCGCGAATGGGGGTTCCGGTTGGCGCGGCATAATCAACACCACGATGGGCGCGCGTATAGCCCAGGACCGGATGTTTTCGGCTCGCTTTAAAGGTGGAAGAGATGCGAGAGAATTTGACCGGTGATTTTAAGTAGGCTTTGCGCATGCTCTGCCCTGCGGGAGTAAAATACTCTGCGTTGCCGTTGGCATAGGTATAACGAAGCGCACGATGGACTTGGTTTTGATTGACAAATTCTGCGGCCAAGATGGTGTTGTTGAGCAACTGCCCTTGATCATCAAAATGCTCTTCGCAGATTAAGGTGAAGTGATCACCTTGACGAATATCACGCGCGAAATCGACATCCCAAGCAAACATATCGATCATATTCATGATGGTTCGTTCTGAGGCGCCTGCGGCCGCTGCTGAGGCGAAGAGGTTATCATCAATCGTGCCGCGAAAGGTGCGGATTCGTGACTCTGCTTCGCGCCCTTCAACGGCCGCGCTCCAAACTTGCTCTTTGTTGTCGCGTTGAAAGTGAATGCGGCGTGTATCATCAATATTGTAATAGACATGCTCGGTGTCACCATCATTGATGCGTTGAAATTTATGGCCAGCAATGACTTGGTGTAGTCCATAACTTTTTTTAGCAATCGCCAACATTTGTAAGACATCGGGTGTGTCAAAGCCCAGCTGGTGCAGCGCGGCATTGGCATTGGAGCCTTGGATCAGTTCGACTTCTCGGCGTTCAACGGTTGCTTTTTGATCCTGTGTGCTTTCAATGGCGCTGGTAATAAACTCTTCGTGATGGGTCACTTTCTTGCTGTTATTGAGGTCGGGCAAAAATATGAAGGCAATGGTGAGCAGTACGAGCGTGATAAACGAAGGGTGAAATACGAAGTGACGCTCTTTTTTGCTAACGGTTCTTGAATTGGAGGCGGGCTGATTTGGTGTTGGTTCTTCACCAAATAGGCTGGAATAGTCCTTACGCACGCGCTCTCCTTGAGGTGGGATAAATTTTGATGAGGGTGTGCGCCACAGCAATACATGTGACGCCAATGTGATGCGAGAATATGGGGTTTTTGGTCAAAAATGCAAGTGAGATTAGGATTGTCGGCTTGAAGAAGTTAGGTTTCGGTAATGGGGATGATTTCCCTGAAATGTCCAACGATAGATTGTTATACAGGGTGAAACACGATGATTTCTTACAGTGAAAATGCAGGGGATGGTGGCGCGATTTTGCAGCGTCGAGACTTTAAACTGGGCTTTGTTTCGGTTGCAGAAAGTTCTGCGGCACTCCTCGATATGGATGCGATGAGAGAAGGGTGGCAAGGGGACCGGACGGTCTATTTGCCGCAATATTTTGCTGATCGTTTGGAAGGCGCTGCGGCATCAATTTCGCAATCTCATCAGCTCATGTCTGAAATATTGGCAGGACGCACGCTTGAAGAGATATTTGATCAGCCGTTGTATCTTCAATCGCTGGAGCCCGAGTTTACCATGATCTCTGCGGTGATTGAGGAACACGATGAACAGGGTATCGAAAAACTCTTCTTTGATGGCAATGATGGCGAGGCATTGGTTGAGGATTTATGGTGCAAAGCGTCGTGGCTCTCTTTTTGTGATGGGGATGCGTCGATGCGGTTTCGCTTCTCATTTGGTATGGAGGGGTATGAGGATGTGGCGGCAGATCCCTATCGACAGATGTGGGCGGCAAAATTGACGGATGCTCTCTTTCCTGAATCAAAAATTGTCACTGAGCATGCAGAATTACAACGACTTCTGGCTTGCGCGATGGCGGCGGACTCGGTCTCATTTGCTGAAAAGATTGTCTATTTTAATGCCCCCAATGGAGGGGCACAGATGCACCATGATGTTGAGCCGGGTCATGCGGGCGTTATTTTTGTGCAACTCTCGGGCGAGACCTTTTGGTTGTCACTTGCTAAACCGTTGTTGATCGATGCGTTGGTCGATTTTTGTTTGGATAACAAGCGATCTGAGGCGATTGCGGCGGTGTTGCCCGAGCAAGAGGATCGCGATGGTTTAATGGCGCTAATCCATAATCGTCAAGCACTTGCCGATTATATGGATCAGTATGATCATGAGTGGGTGGAGGCTGTTTTGGATCGATCGCCGGACTTTGTCGCCTATTTGATTGCGCTGGGTCATGGCTATCGTTTGCGGGCGGGCGATGGCCTGCTGATTCCGCAGCGTGATTTGCAACATTGTGTCTGGCACTCTGTTTTTTGTTTGGGCGATACGCCGGGTGAAGGGCTGAGCTTTGCCATCAAAGCGCATCATGGCGAGGGGTAACTTGGCAGTTTCATTCAGCGATGATGCGGGTTGATTGCCAGTGATGCCCCTGCTCGCTAGATTGCGCCCCTGATCTGCTTGGGCCAATGGCGCAATTGGTTAGCGCAACCGGCTCATAACCGGTTGGTTCTAGGTTCGAGTCCTAGTTGGCCCACCATTTAAACATTCAAAGATGATCGAAAAGAGCCTGCGCTTGCAGGCTCCATTTGATTGTAAACTGTCACCGTAATAAATGCCGATTTCTTTTAATCGTACATCTTCGCCATATTGAGCGTGATCTCTTTTAGCTCATTGCGCAGGGCGGGCGGGGAGAGTATTTCGATGTTGGTCGCATGGCTTAAAATCCACCAACGCAGTTCCGAGGTGTTTTGTACGGTTGCGTTGAGATGCCAGTCGCCATTTTCTTGCTGCGTGATCGTCTGATCATCACTTAATGGGCGTTCCGATAAATGAAACTGTGTGCCCAGAGAAAGCCGGGCTTGAAGTTGAAACGCATCGCCTTCAATGATGCTAAGCTCACCTTGCGCAAGGTATTGATCGAGGTCAAAATCTTTGGGGATATTCACCGGCGTATCGAGCAGCGTCGCCTTGCTGACACGATGCAGCGCAATGACGCGAATATCGGTATACTCCCAGAATGAACAGATCAGATAGCAGATGCCATCTTTCATCACCATGCCAAGCAGGTGGACTTCGGCGTTTTCCTTTTGCTTACCGCTGCGGGGATTGTAACTCAGTGAAACACGGCGATTGATGAGCAGGGATTCATAGATGACCGCCTGCACTTTGTTGTTGATGACGGGTGTTTTGAGATGGGGGCCTTGTTGGAGTACGCGCACTTTGGTAGCCCAGTTGGCAGTACCCTGTTTCGAGGGCAGGTTTTTAAGGATATTTTCAGCCGTTTTGAAGTGCGCTTGCAGGTGTCGTGCTGTGGCGATGGGCAGTAGTGGCTCCAGTTGCTTTTGCGCGAGTTTGAACGCTAGCGCGGTGTGTGCATCCATTCCCGGAATGTCAAGTACATTGGCATTTTTTCCCCAAGACCAGCCAAACGGCTTGCTGCGATCATCACAAACCAGCGGAAAAAGCGTGGAGAGTGAGATCAAGTCTCGCTGAATCGTACGCTGCGTGGTGGAGAAACCTTCTCTCGCCAGATCGTTTTGTAAACTGGATGTGCTCACTTTGAGCGGATGGCGCGGCACAAGGCGAAGCATGTGCCATTGACGCATTAGGGTATCATTCATTTACACTCTCCACATGTTCTCGATATGACTTTTCCTGGTCATCATTTCTATTCTATTGCGGCTCCTCATACAAGGTGTTGCGACATGCAGAGTCGTTTCCGGCAGTAAGGTGGAGCCGTTCACCTGCCTGATGGGAGCCGATGATCGATTCAGTCAATCGTTGCATTATCTGCTCCATCATTGATTCGATCCGCAGTCATTTCAAGAGACGCCATTTGTCGTTATGGAGATGATAATATCGTCTATACAAGATTGTGACGATTGTTTCTGGCGCTGCGGAATGAGCCGATCAGTTGGTAAAGCAATATGTCGCCGAGGTGGTTTCGATTCGGGTTAGTTTGGGCGATGAATATGAATATGGATGAGGCATAACGCAATGAAAAAACAGGAGGATGTTGACATGGAAGAGGGCGAGGTTGTGGGAATCATTATGGGCGTTTCTTATGAAATTGATGATTTTCACATTATTGAAAACAGGAATGCGGTAAGGCGTCGCTACTATGTTCGAGAAATCGCGGATATGGGTTCATGCGAATATCAATACTCCAGTATGACAGATACCCAGCGTTTGCAGATGCTTGATACCCTTGGTGATGCTGCGATTGAAGAGCTTTTGGCAAGTTGCTTTCGTGAATTCAATAAACCTTATTCAGCAAAAATATCGGTGAAGGTGTTGCGCGCTATTTTAGAATCAAGATTGGATGGGGAGCCTATGGAAGAATCTATGGCAAGGATGATGGTGAGCGGGTGTTGAGTTGAAAATTGCGGGGGAGGGAACATCTATCGCGTTGTTGATGTGATTTTATGCGTCATTAGATGTCGTATTCTAAAATACATACCAGGGGGCAGGGCTTGATTTGCGCATTTTCAGTGAATCCAAGGATTTTCCTGAGCCATTTTTGACCTGAAAATTGGTGATTTTATTGGTTGTCTCGTCTAGTTTGTCGCAATGCAATTTTCGCCATTTGTTCATCTTCATAATCACAGCGATTTTTCGATCTTATCAGCCAGTACCTCTGTAAAAGCGATGTTAAATCGTGTTGCCGAGATGCGGCAGCCTGCGGTGGCATTAACCGATTACAGTAATCTTTTTGGAGCCATTGCCTTTTATAGTGATGCGATGCGCATGGGGATCAAGCCAATTTTAGGGTGTGAGTTTTTTCTTTGTGATGATTATCTGAAAAAGAGCAATGATGGCGGTGGTCGTCGTGGCCCTGAGTATGCGCAGATCGTGTTGTTGGCACGCAACAATCAAGGCTGGAAAAATTTACTCAAGCTCTCATCGATCGGTTATCTTGAGGGTTTCTATTATAAGCCGCGCATCGATCACACCCTGCTCAAAGCCCACAGTTCGGGGTTGATCGCTCTCTCTTCAGGCTGGAATGGAACGATTGAGAAGGCGTTGCGGGCGGGCAACAAAGCGGAAGCGTACAATATGGCGCGCCTCTATCGGGATATGTTTGCTGAACACTGTTTTTTTATCGAGTTGCAACGCTATTCGGCGGCACATGATGAGCTGGATCGACAGTTGGTTGCGCTGGCACACGAACTCGATATTCCATTGGTTGCCAGTAACAATAGCCATTTTTTAAGCCGCGATGATTTTCAAGGGTTTAAGTCGATGTTGGCGTTGCGAGACAATCGTCATGTCGAGGCGGTTGAGACCCATTTTACCGATCAAGCCTATCTGAAATCGCATGAGCAGATGGAGAAGCTCTTTGAGGATGTTCCCGAAGCGTTAGAGAATACCCTGCACATCGCTAACCGTTGTAATGTGGATCTGCAATTTGGCAACTACCAGCTGCCCGATTTTGCTTCACCCGAGGGCGTTGGCTTGGCGCAATACTTGAAAAATCTCTCCTATGAAGGGTTGCGAGAGCATTGGGATGCGATCTTGTTTGGTACCCCCAGCGCGAAAGAGCGCGATTACCATGCGCGGCTCGATTTTGAACTGGATGTGATTGCTTCGATGGGCTTCCCTGGTTACTTCTTGATTGTTGCAGACTTTATTCAATGGGCCAAAAAACATGATATTCCCGTGGGGCCGGGGCGTGGTTCAGGGGCGGGTTCACTGGTCGCATACTCTCTGGGCATTACCGATCTTGATCCCATTAAGTACGGCTTGCTCTTTGAACGGTTCCTCAATCCAGAGCGTGTCTCAATGCCCGACTTCGATGTCGATTTCTGTATGAATCGGCGCGGAGAGGTGATTGATTATGTGGTTGATAAGTATGGCAAAGACCGTGTGGCGCAAATTATCACTTATGGTTCCATGAAAGCCAAAGCGGTGGTGCGCGATATGGGGCGTGTTTTGGGCGTGGAGCTTGCCAAGGTCAACAGTGTGGCGAAGTTGATTCCCAATGATTTAAAGATGACGCTGGATAAAGCGGAGGTTGCCGAGCCACGCCTTGCGGATCTGATTGAAGAAGATGCCGAAGTGGCCAGGCTTTTTGCCTTAGCAAAAACGCTTGAGGGGCGCAATCGTAGTGTGGGAACCCATGCGGCGGGGGTGATTATTGGCCGTGAAGCATTGGTTGAATCGACGCCACTCTTTAAAATGCCCGGGGAAGAGGGGCAGATTGTTCAGTGGGATATGGGGAATTCAGAAAAGACCGGCTTGATCAAGTTTGACTTTCTGGGCCTGAAAACCTTGACCGTGATTCATAAGGCGTGCGTGTTGCTGCGTGAAGATGCCCGGCGCAATGGCACGGAGCATGTTGATTTTGATATTGCCAAGATTCCTCTGGATGATGCCAAAACCTTTGCGCTCTATCAGCAAGGGAAGACCAATGCCGTCTTTCAGGTTGAGTCCTCAGGAATGCGCGATCTTTTGGTGCGTCTGCGTCCCGACTGTTTTGAAGATATTATTGCTCTTGTGGCACTCTATCGCCCGGGGCCGCTTGAGTCGGGCATGGTCGATACCTATATCGAATGTAAACATGGCAAGGCGATTGAATATCCACTGCCGCAGCTGAAGTCGATTTTGGGTGAAACCAACGGGGTGATTCTTTACCAAGAGCAGGTGATGCAGATTGCGCAGTTGCTGGCGGGCTATTCGCTTGGGCAAGCCGATATGCTACGACGGGCGATGGGTAAGAAAAAAGCGGAAGAGATGGCTGAGCAGCGTGCCATTTTTATGGAAGGTTCGATCAAACTTAAAGTTCCAGCCGATAAAGCGGAGCATATTTTTGATTTGATGGAGAAGTTTGCTGGCTATGGCTTTAATAAATCACACTCGGCAGCTTATGCGTTAATCTCCTATCAAACAGCCTATCTCAAGGCGCACTTTCCGCAAGCCTTTATGGCGGCGACGCTTTCGTGCGATATGGGCAATCAAGAGAAGAAAATTGCACCGATGGTGGCCGATTGCCGTAGCATGGGGCTTGAGATTCTGCCGCCGGATATCAATGCCTCGTATTGGGATTTTGTCCCCGAGGGTGCGGCGATTCGTTATGGCTTGGGTGCGGTGAAAGGTGTGGGGCAGGCTGCAATTGAGTGCATGACCGAAGTGCGAGATGCAGATGGACCTTTTGCTGATTTTGAAGATTTGGTGATGCGCCTTCCTGAGCGCACCTTGAATAAACGCATTTGTGAGTCATTGATTAAATCGGGGGCGATGCATGCAATGGTTCCTCATATCCGCGCGGGTGTTGAGGGGATTGTTGACGCATTGGAAGTTGCCGTGAAGAGCAAACGCGAGCAGGCCTCAAATCAGTCGATGCTTTTTGGTGGCTTTGCTGCCCAGGAAGAGGGGCGAATCCTCTTTCCTGATTTGGAACCTTATAGCTTTGGTGAAGCGCTGCAGATTGAAAAAGAGGTGCTCGGCTTCTATTTGACCGGTCATCCGTTGGAAGGTTTTTTAACTGCGGTGCATGGGCTGGGGGATATCAATTTAAGCATGCTTCCAGATCAAGACGATGGTGCCCGCGTGGTGTTGCCGGTGAGTGTCAGCAGTGTGCGTGAGCATCGCGGCGGCCGTGGATGCATCGCTTTTTTACAGCTCGATGACCTTCATGGCAGCTGTGAAATGGTGGTTTTTCCGAAAATGTATGAGCAGTTCAGGGAGCTGATTCAGGGAGAGAGGCCGCTGCTTGTTGCGGCAAGGGTTGATGCTTCGCGAGAAGAGAGTACTTTGGTTGCATTGCATATGCAGCCACTTGAGGAGGTGTTGCCACAATTGATTGCGAGGGTTCGTATTCACTGTTCTGCATTGGCGTGTGATGCGACAACGGTTGCGGAGTTGAAGTTGTGGTCGGAGCGAGATGTGGGGGATGTGGCTTTACAGTTTTATGTTCGATTGGTAAATGGCAGTATAGCGCACCTTGATTCATCATTACGCTTTGCGTGGAGTGATGCCTTGAAGCATTGGCTTGAGGGTCGTTTTGGTGAAAAGGCGATAGAAATTTATTGCAAAGCTTGGGATGTTCCGGAACCTCCTAAGAAAACTAGGGGGCAATATGGCGAATAGTTATTTGGAGTTTGAACGACCTGTCGCGGAGATGACAGCGAAAATTGAGGCGCTCTCTCAGATGGGTAGCAGTGCGGGGATCAATATTGCGGAAGAGGTGGAGAAGCTGACCTTGAAGCGAGACAAGTTGATTGAAGAGACCTATGCCAATGCCTCTCGTGGTGAAATGGCGCAGTTATCACGCCACCCGGATCGTCCCAATTTTCTCGATTATGTTCCGTTGTTGTTTAATGATTTCCAAGAGTTGCATGGTGACCGTGCCTTTGCCGATGATGCTGCAATTGTGGGTGGAATGGCGACTTTTCATGGCCGCTCAGTGATGATCGTGGGCCATCAAAAGGGGCGTGATACCAAAGAGAAGATTAAACGGAACTTTGGTATGGCCAAGCCCGAGGGCTATCGAAAAGCACTGCGCCTTTTTCGTTTGGCCGAACGCTTTGATATGCCTGTGCTGACCTTTATCGATACGGCAGGTGCATGGCCAGGGATTGATGCGGAAGAGCGGGGGCAGAGCGAAGCGATTGCGCGCAATTTGATGGAGTTGGCTGTTTTACGCGTGCCAGTGATTTGTACCGTGGTTGGTGAGGGTGGCTCGGGTGGTGCGTTGGCGATTGGTGTGGGAGATCGTCTTTTTATGCAGCAGTTCTCAACCTATTCGGTGATTTCACCCGAAGGATGTGCTGCAATTCTTTGGCGTGATCGTGCCTATGCGGAGCAGGCTGCAGAAGCGCTCAAACCAACGGCAGCAGATTTGGATGCCTTGGGATTGATTGATAAAATTATTCCTGAGCCGAAAGAGGGTGCGCATCGCAATTATGAAGAGGCGGCAAGGGCAATGGATGAAGTGCTCTTGCAGGCGTTAAATGAGTTGTTGCGTATGCCGGTCGATCTTTTATTGCATCAACGGCAACAGCGATTGCGTGGTATGGGAATTTATAATTAAGAGGTGTCGATCATGATGCAAGCAACGCTGGGTGATATCATTGCTGTTGAACACGATACGATTTTGGTTGTCGATGATGACCCATTGCTGCGCGATGTGACGACGGCGATGTTGGCGTCCGTCGGTTGGGATGTTGTGACTGTGGCATCGGGGCAAGAAGCGTTAGAAGCGCTGGCTTTGCATGATGATGTGGGCTTGATCGTCATGGATGTGTTGATGCCAGGGATGAGCGGCTTTGAAGCCGCCGGTAAAATTAAAAAGCATGAAGTGTGGCGTAAAATCCCCATTCTTTTTCTTTCGGCAACTGAGGTCGATCAGCAGTGGTTTGATGTCGGTGCGGTCATGTTTATGTCCAAACCTATTCATAAACAGACGCTTTTGAACAATGTGGAAATTTTCCAGCGATACTACCAACAAGAGATGGATTTGATCGCCTTGCACAATGATGTGTTGCATAAAAAACAGGAGATTGATCATCTGCAACGGCTAGAGTCGATTGGTACACTTGCCAGTGGTATTGCCCACGATTTTAATAATTATCTTGCAGGCATTATTGGCAATGCAGATCTGTTGAAGTTGAATCATCCAGAGATTGAGCAAGAGCCGTTGAACCATATTCTGGATATTTCGACACAAGCACGGCGTTTATGTCAATCATTGATGGGCTATGCAAAAAATCAGGGCCCTGTGATTAAAAAGTTCTCGTTGTCCCATGTGGTTTCATCGATGACTGTGTTGTTGCACAGCGCCATCCATGCCAAAGTTAATATTGTTTATGATATGGATGATCGTGGTTCTGACTATGTCATCGAGGGGGATCAATCACAGTTTGAACAGTTGGTGATGAATTTGATCATCAATGCGTCAGAAGCGATTATGATTGCCCATGATGAGGGTGGCAGTGTTCAGGTCTCGACGCGTAAGGTCTATATGGAAGCAGCGATGTTTAAACAAGGCTTCCTTTATGATGTGCGTAAGCCCTTAAACGATCATGATTATATCTATTTGAAAGTGCGAGATAATGGTTGTGGTATTCCCAAAGAGGCCTTAACAAAAATTTTTGATCCCTTTTATACCACCAAAGCGACGGGCAATGGCTTGGGCTTGAGTGCGATTATGGGGATCGTGCAGTCGCATGGTGGCGCAATGAAGGTCGATTCCGAAGAGGGGCTTGGTACGGTCTTTCATCTCTATTTTCCGGTGCAAAAAACGGCCTTGGCAGGTCAGCAGGTGGACATGGCTGAATTGATCGACCGACAAGCCGAACGCGCGGTTGTAGCGTTGCAAGACTTCTCCGGGAGGACGGCATTGATTATCGATGATAACGCCTCGATTCGCCAGATTACGCGAGGATTCTTGAAAAAGGTCGGCGCCAATTGCCTTGAAGCTGAAAATGGTCAGGTGGGTGTGGAAATGTTTATGGCCCATAAGGATTCGATCGATTTCGTGATTCTGGATATGACGATGCCAGTGATGAATGGTTACGAGTGTTCACAGGCGCTTTATAAAATTCAAGCCGATGTGAGGATTATTGTCTCAACGGGCTATGCTTCGACCACTTTCTCTGAAGAAGAAGTTTCGCGTCTGGCAGGTTTCTTGCCCAAACCTTATACAAGCAATGAGTTTTATCAGGCAATTCAAGGGGCTGTTTTGCTCGACCAAGGGCAGGAAAATGGCATTGCTGATACCCTTTTTGATGATAATGATGATGATGTTTTTTTTGCCGATGAAGATGACGATGATGATGATTTCTTGAATGATTTGATCCCTGAGTTTTTATCGTTGTGTGATGTGCAAATGAAGAAAATTGCCGATGCGATGGCGGTTTCAGACTTTGAGGTAATCAAAGTGGAGGCTCATGACTTGAAGGGATCTTGTGGAACCTTTGGCTTCTCAGAGCTTTCAGTGATTGCTGCTTCGCTTGAACAGTGTGCAAAAAACCAGTCGCCAGAAACTTCAATGTATGTAGCATCGCTCATTGAAAAGTTTTCTGAGATTTCTGCCAATAGGTTGCCGATATGATTTTATGCATGGATGACAATATTGTGATGGTTAAAGCCTTGCAACGCGCGGTGAGCAATGCTGATAAGCCGGCCATTGGCTTTACCACCACAGCAGAGGCATTCGCATATTTACATGCAGATCATGCCGAGCCCATTGAGCTTTTTATTATTGATTATCACTTGCGTGAGATGAGTGGGCCTGTTTTTATCACGGAGGTGAAGCGAATCTTTCCTCTGCTACAGGATGTTCCCGTATTTATTTTATCATCGGATAATAAAATTGATGAGCGAGAGTTTGCCGATCTCAATATTGTCGAGTATGTTTTAAAGCCATTTAGTATCAAAGGGTTGGCGGAGAAGATTGCTGCGGCCCTTGTCTAGGGAAAAAACGCGCTAATTTTGGTTAAAAATGCTTGGCATTTTTGCACTGGATGCTGACACAAGTTTAGTATGACGAAACAAGGCGTTGCATCTCGGTGGTCGAGGAGCTTGCCGAAGCTCCCCTAG
>PEAA01000006.1:0-70984 GCA_002753275.1 Zetaproteobacteria bacterium
CTAGATAAATATTTATTTTTAGGTACTGCCGAAATCAGCCTTACTATAGGCACGTATGGACTATCCCTTAAACAAACAAAACCGACAGTTCCTCTTGCCGATACAGTAACACTTTCTTCAAAAACTTTTGGAGTGTCTGTATACCCATAAAGACCATCATTTGTGATGCCATTAGAATAAATAGGAATTTGATTGGTTATTGTCTTTTTATCAGTCGCATTTTTTGGTTTATCACCGCCTGCTGATAATGATGCAAATTCTTCCAGCTTTCCAACCCGCCAGCCTTTGGGGATTTCGCCGAGTTCGGAATCGACCATTTCGCCGCCGCTGTCGCGGTATGGCTTACCCTGCTCATTCGGGAAATTGAAATTCACAAACCACTCTTTAAATATCGTTTGGGCGAGGGTTTCCAATGTTTTGTTTTGCGCGCGTAACAGCTCTATTTTTTTTGAAAAAGCGAACACCGTAGATTCTATTTCTTCTTTCGTATCTCTTGGCGGAATTATTATTGGAATATCACGCACATCTTTTAAATTCAGCGTTTTTTGTACTGTCGTATTGGCACGAACATCGAGAAAATGTTTTGTGTTTTTGGATTGCAGACACAAATTTACCCAATCAGCACCAACAGTTTCATTTACTCGAATTACTGCAATTGCTCTTGGTACGTTCCATCCTTTAAGCTGATTAGGCGCAACAAAACTTTGCCCCGTAGTGCCAACAAGAGTTAAGAGAACCTCTCCACCCTTTAGTCGAGTCCTTTTGAATTTACTCTCAATTTCAGGAGCAACTTTCAACACATCTGATAGTTCAAGTTGACCATTGTTTACATTGTTAACGCGAATTACAGGCACGCCATCATCTACATGCTGCCCCGGCTGAACAATTCCATAAGGAATGTTTCCATCAATAGTACAATCAGCCAGCCGCTTACAGCTCCAGCCATCTGGAATAGTGACAAATTCTTCAGGATTAAAATCAGACATCGAAACCAATCCTGGCAAGTTGGGTTTTGATTTGCTTATCCAGCTCTTTCTTCTCGAGGTGAATGCCTGCAAGGCAGAGAAAGCACCTTGGGGTGTTTTGCATTTGCGCTGCAAGCGTGGTGGTCATATCAATCATGGCTTAGCCTCCCCAACACTTCCAAAGCGCCTTTATCAAACTTGGAGAATGCAAACCACTTCTTGCCCAAGTCTTTGAGGGATGCTCCGAAATGATAAACTTCGTTGTCATCACGTAGGGGCAGGTCTTGTGCCTGCCCATGATCTTGTGCCTGCCCATGATCTTGTGCCTGCCCATGATCAAGGGCACCCACAAGGGGCGCCCCTACGGGGGCGGCGATGCTGTCCAAGCTATCTATCATCACCTGTAAGCCACGGATGGTGAAAATTCGGTTCTGAATATTATTACTATTGATCACGCTCACTTCATGACTCATCGGACACCACCGTTGCCACTTACAGTCGCAAATTGCGACCACAAACAATGATCGTTAGGTGTCACAGCTTGTGATAGCTGATTTACATCACTCATAACTCAAAACCAATCTTGGCAAGTTGTGTTTTGATTTGCTCATCCAGCTCTTTCTCTTTTTGCATTTGAGCGGCAAGCGTGGTGGTCAATTCCTTCATCTTATCTTCAAAGGGGATGCCATCATCCTCTTCATCTTCAATGCCTACATACCGCCCTGGTGTGAGTACAAAGCTGTGTTTCTCAATGTCGGTCAGGGTTGCGGATTTGCAGAAGCCCTTGATGTCTTCATAGCCCACCGCCGTAGGGGCAATCCCTTGTGGTTGCCCTTCATCACGGGCACCAACGGATTGGGCACCCACAAGGGGTGCCCCTACGGGGGTGGCGTTGTTATGTTGTCGCCATTGGTGGTATGTGGTGACAATGTGATGAATATCCGCATCGGAAAACTCACGATGAACCCTGTCTTTCATAAAGCCCATTTCTGAGGCATCAATAAACAATGTCTCACCACGGCGGACTTCTTTGCCACGGCGCAAAATCCAGATAGTGGCTGGAATACCTGTGTTATAAAAAAGCTGTTTGGGCAGAGCTACGATACAATCCACAAGGTCGGCTAAAACGATGTTCTTTCTAATCTCACCTTCGCCCGATGTGTTGGAGCTAAGCGAGCCATTGGCAAGCACCGTCGCCATCACGCCCTTGGGCGCAAGATGATAAAGCATGTGCTGCATCCAGCCGAAGTTGGCATTGCCAGCAGGGGGAATGCCATATTTCCAGCGTCCATCTTCCTGCAAAATATCCTGACCCCATTCGGATTGATTGAACGGTGGATTGGCAAGGATGTAGTCCGCTTTCAGATCAGGATTCATATCCTTTAAGAATGTGCCTTCGGTGTTCCATGCCACGAACTGGGAGTTGATATTGCGAATCGCCAGATTCATTTTGGATAGTTTCCAGGTGGTCTGGTTGGACTCCTGCCCGTAAATGGTGATGTCCTGAATGTTGCCCTGATGCTCTTGCACAAACTTCTCACTCATCACAAACATGCCGCCACTACCACAAGCAGGGTCATAGACTCTGCCCTTGTAGGGCTCAATCATTTCGACCATGAGTTTCACAATGGATTTCGGCGTGTAGAACTGACCACCTTTCTTACCCTCGGCATTGGCAAACTCACCAAGGAAATACTCATACACCCGACCAAGCAGATCTTTGGAGCTTTCATCCTGTGCTTTCAGCTCAATATCAGAAATCACATCAATAAGCTGACCAAGGGATGCTTTATCCAGGTTGGGCTTGGCATACACTTTGGGCAGCACATGTTTTAGCTCAGCATTCTCTTTCTCAATCGCGCTCATGGCATCATCAATGGCAACACCAATCTCTGGCAGCTTGGCTTTGGCTTGCAGACTCTTCCATCGCGCTTGCTCAGGCACAAAGAAGCAGTTCTCAGCGATATATTCATCCCTGTCTTCAGGATCGGAATACTCATCCGCCTCTAATCGTTCATACAGCTCCTGAAAGGAATCAGAAATATATTTGAGAAAGATAAGACCGAGCACCACATTCTTATACTCTGCTGCATCAATGTTTTTGCGTAGTTTATCAGCCGTCTTAAACAAACTTGCTTCAAATTTCCCTGTTTCGTCTGCCACTTATGATCCTTTGCCTGTGAATTAATCTTGGGTGAGTGTAGTTGAAAAAAACAACACATGGAAGCTGGCCTGCTTTTATGTTGAAACTGAAGTAGACCCACGAGAAAGGAAAAAGGTTCATGCGAAACAAGAACAAGGGTGGACAACAAAACCAACGGGTTGCCCACCCTTTTTGTATTGCTTAGGTTTTAAATAATCATCCCTGCAGCAACCGTATTGTTGGTAAAGGTATCGATTAAGATAAAGCTGCCCGTTACACGATTATCGACATACGCGTCATAAAAAAGTGGCTGTTGAAGTTTTAAGGTCACCTGCCCGATCTCATTCATCGCCAACTGATCTGCGTCATCTTTGGCCAAGGTATGAATATCGGTTTTATGGACAATCTCACTCACCACCACCTTAAAGGTATTGGTGGTATGCTTGATAAAATATCTATTTTTCTCTTCCAGCGGCTGTTCACCAATCCAACAAATATTCGCTTGTAATGATTGATCATGGCGTGGAAGATCATGGTTTTTATGCACCAGCATCGTTCCGCGTGAGACATCAATTTCATCATTCAGCGTCAGCGTGACACTCATGGGAAAAAACGCCTCTTCAAGATTGCCATCAAAAGTAATGATCTCTTTCACGGTTGAAGATTGACCTGAAGGCAAACTGGTCACGGCATCGCCAACACGCACGGTGCCAGATGCGATACGCCCCATAAAACCGCGATAATCGGGAAGCTCCGCCGTCTGTGGGCGATTAACCAACTGCACGGGAAGACGGAAAGGTTGTTCATCGACATGATCGAGCGCAGACAACGATTCCAACACCCCCAACATCGTATCCCCCGTATACCATGGCATCGTATCACCACGGGTGACCACCATCTCTCCGGAAAGGGCCGACATCGGCACACAGATCAAGTCATGCACGCCTTGCTTACGACAAAACTCCGTCAAATCAGCTTTGATGTTTTCAAAGACGCTTTGATCGTAATCGACCAAATCCATCTTATTGACAGCAACAATCAGATGCGGAATGCCCAAAAGACTTAAAATATGGGTATGGCGTTTGGTTTGCGCCACTACGCCATTACGCGCATCGACCAAAATAATCGCGGCATTGGCCGTTGATGAGCCGGTCACCATGTTGCGTGTGTATTGCTCATGGCCTGGGCAATCCGCCATAATAAATTTGCGTTTCGGCGTTGCAAAATAGCGATAAGCGACATCGATGGTAATTCCCTGTTCACGCTCGGCCGCAAGTCCATCAGTGAGCATCGCCAGATCAATCTCTGCCGCAGATGCCGCACTCTTTTTACGCGTCACCGCCAACAATTGATCTTCAAATGCGCCCTTGGTATCGACCAACAAACGACCAATCAAGGTTGATTTGCCATCATCCACACTTCCAACCGTCACCAAACGCAGCAGTTCAATTTCATTATTGATATTTAAATTCAATTCACTCATTAGAAATAGCCCTCTTTTTTCTTATCTTCCATCGAGTTGGAGCCATGATCAATAATACGCGTTTCGCGCTCACTGCGTCGTGATGCAGCGGCCTCCGCGATAATTTGATCAATCGTATTGGCATCAGAATAGACCGCGCCCGTGCATGGGCTGCAACCCAAGGTTCGGAATCGACACATCACATTGGTCGGCTCTTCGCCCTCTTGCAACATACTGTTTTCATCGACAGGGATTAACATCTCACCCCGTTTAATCATCGGCTGCTCTTTGGCGTAATAGAGTGGAACAATGGGGATGTTTTCTTCACGAATGTAGAGCCAAACATCCATCTCCGTCCAGTTGGAGATAGGGAAGACACGCACACTTTCACCCTCATGAATACGACCATTATAGATATCCCAAAGTTCTGGGCGCTGATTTTTAGGGTCCCATTGGCCAAACTCATCACGCATCGAAAAGACACGCTCTTTAGCACGGCTTCGCTCTTCATCACGGCGCGCACCACCAAAAGCTGCATCATAACCACCCTCTTCCAAAGCATCGAGCAGTGCTTGCGTTTTAAGGGCTCCACAACAACGAGCAACACCAAGATCTTTGGGATTGGCCCCTTTGGCAATGGCTTTTTCATTGCGACGAACAATCAACTCCGCGCCAACATCTTTGGCCACCTGATCACGAAATTCATACATCTCTTTAAACTTAAAGCCCGTATCGACATGCAACAATGCGAACGGTAACGGTGCGGGATAGAACGCTTTACGCGCCAAGTGCAGCATCACACTCGAATCTTTACCGACAGAGTAGAGCATCACAGGATTGCGAAACTCAGCGACCACTTCACGAATAATGTGAATAGACTCCGCCTCTAACGCTTTAAGTTGGGTTAATTTATGGTTGGACATGGTTGGAACACTCCCATCTTGTTATTTCTCTTATTTTTGAATCATGATGCGATGCTTGCCATCACCACAATCATCAATTGATAACACTTGGTACCCCTGCTCTTCACATGAACGGGGGACATTTTGCAACGGTTCGCCTGCATTCAAAATGACTTCAAGCTGCTGACCTTTCTCCATGCGCGCCAATTTCAACTTCACCTTCACAAAGGTCATCGGGCATGTTTCACGGGTAATATCTAATAGTTGGATCATCATTAAACCTCAATATAAATCAAATAAAAATGATATGGGCATCTTCCGATTCATTGAGAAATGTGGCAACGCCCACCACATCTGCAACAGAATCTTCAAGATCTTCGCGTTTTAAGCCCAAAATATGCATTGCCATTTCACAGGCGTAGATACGCACACCCAAGGCATCGGCCGCTTCAAAAAGCTCTTCCAACGAGGCGACATTGTTTTTTTTCATCATCCCCGACATCAAGCCCGGACTCATGCCAGCAAAGTTCAATCGTGAAAGGGGCAGGTTCTTGCGCCCCCCCATAATAAAGTTAAACATGCGTGACAGAAAATCTTTCCCTAGCCAACTGTGCCCCTGCCTCTTTTTAAGCGCATTCAAGCCCCAAAAAGTAAAAAATAGCGTGACCTCACGGTTGGTTGCCGCAGCACCCGTTGCAATCGTATAGGCCGCAACAATTTTATCAAAATCACCACTAAAGCAGACAATCGAAATTTTTTTATGTTCGCTCTTTATCTCTTGTATCATCTTATGCTCCTTTTAACCACCCATTGCAAAGGTAACCCATACATTAAATCGAATAATTTCCGGCTGCGTTTTTGATAGGATTCATGTGTAATCCACACTCGGCAACGGCATCTTCTTGCTCCCACCACCAGCGGCCCGAACGGGGATCTTCGCCCACAGAGACGGCACGAGTGCATGGTGCGCAACCAATCGAAGGGTAAAATTGATCGTGAAGTGCATTGTAAGGCACATGATGTTGACGAATATAGTTCCAAACATCGGCATCGCTCCACTCTATCAATGGATTGAACTTTTTCATCTGAAAGGCGGCATCGTCTTCAACCGCTTCCATCTTTGATCGTGACTCCGCCTGCTCACGACGCACCCCGGTAATCCATGCCGTTGAGCCCGCCAAAGCGCGCTTCAGCGGCTCAATTTTACGCACAGCACAGCACGCTTTCCGCGAAGCAATATCGTGATAAAAAAGATTTACACCCTGCTCACGAACCATCGCCTCTACCGCTTGCGCCTGCGGAAAATAGAGATGAATGGTTAAATCATATTTTTTACGACATGCATCCATCACATCATAACTCTGCTGCGGCAAACGGCCCGTATCCAGAGTAATGATACGCACTTCGCTCGCATGCTTGGCAATAAGATCAATTAACACCACATCTTCGGCGCCAAAACTACATGCAAAAGCCACGCCTGCATCAAAGGCCACCGCCGCTTGCAACAACGAAATCGCCTGTTGTTCCTTCGTTAAACTTCTATCTAAATCCATCTCACCCCTCTCATGATGATTTCACACCAAAACCAATCCATGGCCACCAAAAGTTGATGGTTACAACAAATAAAGCAAAAGCGCTCAACATCAAGACAATACCAAAGCGCATCATATCTTTAAGCTGCACATAGCCTGTGCCAAAGACCATCGCATTGGCAGGCGTCCCCATCGGCAACATAAAGGCAAAACCTGAGACAATACCAATCACCAAAGCCATCGTAATCGGATCAATCCCTGCGATCGTTCCCATCGGGATACCAATCGGCAACATAATCGCAACGGCTGCCGCATTACTAATCGATTCCGTCAATAGCATGGTGAGCAAACCAATCAATGCAAGCAGTGCAACGCCGACAATCGCCTCGGGTAAAAATGAGTGCGCCACCCACTCCGCTGCACCCGTTTTCTCAAGCGATTTCGCCACCGCAATTGCGCCGCCATACATCAACACCACGCCCCAATCGATATGCGATTGAATCTCTTTCCACCCGACAATACGCAAGGCAAACATCGCCACCACAGCAATCAACGCGATACTCGCCAAGCCAAAGGATTCGGCAAAACCGATCCATGCCACCATCGTTGCCAACATCAACAGCGCCATGCTCTTGGCACGAATACCCATCAAACCCAATTTCAACCGCCGTTCATCAATACGATGCATCGCCCCTTGCATATCAATACTGTCATGCGGAACGGAACGCCACAACAGAACTGCAGCCACAGCCAGCACACCCAAAACAATCGGAAAAGCAGCCAAAGTCCACTCAATAAATGAGAAGCTCTGCCCCGTCATCTCATCCACAATCGCCAAGGCCAGTGGCCCCCGTGCACCACCCAGAAGTGTCATCACACCACCAATAATTGCACCCCAAGCCATCGCCAAAAAGATCGCCATCGCATAACGGTTGCCAGGCTTAAGTCCCAAGCCATGGACCACGCTCCACACAATCGGCAATAAGACAGCCGCTACCGCATGCTCTGGCATAAAACAAGCCATCATCGCAGGAAGAAAGAGCATGCTCATCAACAACATTCTGGGGGTATTACCAAACCGATCAAAAACAGCCAACGCCAAATGCTCCGACAACCCCGATTTCATGATGCCTGCCGCCAAGATGAAGGCTCCCAAAATAAAGAAGACCGCTTTGTTACCAAACAGGGCATACACATCCCCCGCCGACATCGCCCCGACAATGGGCAGCAGCGCCATTCCAAACAGCGAGGTCACCGATAGCGGCAACAGTTGTGTCACCCACAACAGTAAGCAGAGTCCAAAAACGACCAAAGCACGCCAGCCTGCATCCGTCAAACCTTGCGGCGGGGTGATCTGCAACAGAGCCAATGACACAATCGCCAACAGCGCTAAAGCCATAAACGGCAGGCTCTGCCGAATCAATAGCGACAATGCCCCCCGACTTGTGCGCTGCGCAGCCTCGCCATCATGGGCTTGGTGATGGTCAAATCGATCATGATGCAAAATATGTCGGCGCAAACCATCAAACCACGCCTCAACCTTTCGCCCCATTGATGAGGTTGCAAAGCGTTGTTGCAGCGTCGGTTCAACCCCATCAAGCACACGGCTCTCCATGGGGGTCAATACACGCCCCATGTCACGCAAACGGTGGGTGGGCAGCCCCGAATCAATCACCAACTCCGATTGTCGCAACAGAGCCTCTTCAACTTGATCGAGTGTCGGCAACGACTCTCCGCCCAGCCCCGTCCCTGCCAGTGGCCGAAATGGAATCAGTAGCGGAACAATCCCCCCCTCAACCATCGCCTTCATTCCCTGCATCGTGGAAGACAACGGCTCCAACCCAACAATCAGATGGCTCACCACCGTACCGGGTCGAAAAACCTTGCGGGCATAATGAAGCACTTGCCAAATACGATCTTGACCACCTTGCGCCGCTTTACCTGGGCAAACATTGGCAAAACGGTCTGCATCGGCAATTTCAAGATTGCAGACAAAGATATCGAGTCCCGAGTCGTAGAGTTCATCAATGATTGATAACCGCGATGGCGCTACCGTCTCAAGGGCAATCTGTTGATGGGGAAGATGCCGGCGAAGCAGTGCAATCAAGGGAATCAAACGCGACAACCCCACATCATCACCCGGGGCAAAACCATTATAGAGATAAACCGTGTCAATCTCTCGCTCAAGCAGCGCCGCGCGCACCACCTCAACCAAATCAAGCGGATCATGCATGGGCGGTTCGGCCTCATTCAACATCGAATCATATTGGCAATAGCGACATGCTGAATCGGGCTTGGCAAAGAAACCACACCCCATAGTTGGGTAGAGCATCAATAGCCGATCATGCAGCGATGAGATATTGCCCATCCGCGCACCACTGCGACTCTTTTTACGATAAAACTTGGGGGTTTCAACCAGCGTCACCCGCTCAATTTCACCGGCACACTCAAGGTAAAAACCTTCGGCATCAAAGCGAAGATGATAGGTACTACGCTCGGTATAGGCTTGACCTACCGGCACCGTACAGAGATGGCCACTGGGAAGACGAATATCAATGACCGATTCCGTCGCATTGGCTTGCGCAATCCAACGCCACGACTCAGGGAGACCATCTGGGAGCGCAACCCCGCGACTGACCAACGAAAGTTTGGTACGCCCCGGGTTCACAAAGGGGTGGAGATCAGTGGTCATAAAACAGAGTTATGCGCACTTCTCCACCAAAATCTTCCACTGGTTCTCCGAAATTTTCTCCTGAGCCAACACCTTCTGTCCCTGCTCTTCCAACGAGAGCGGCACATTTTTAATCGGCGCACCATCATCGAGAATCACCTGCAATTGACTGCCAACGGACATCGTGGAGAGCTTAATTTTTGTCTTCACAAAATTCATCGGGCAAGCCACGCCACTCAAATCGAGCACCACAGCCGTCTCGACTTCAGGCGTCGTCATTGCAATGGAAGCTGGGGCTTGTTCAACTTCAACTGTCGCAGCAACATATTCAGGCACCGCAGCAAAACGCTTCTCCGCCAGTGCCAACCATGTTGATTGTGCCTCTTTGAACTTCAACACACCTGCCGCAGGCTCCGCCAAATCAATGCCCATCATTGCCGACTGAACAGCCTGAAAACCCTGAATCACCAGAGCATCTCCCATCGCATGCCCCATCAACATGCCCAACACCTCGGCATCATTGTCAGGCGCTTCGCCATATCCCACCAGGAATGCCCGCGCGGTCGAAGTCATTGAACGGCGCAGTGCCGTCAACGCTTCCGACCAGAACATCGCATCGATGTGGGCTCTGGCGATCAGCAACTCATACTCAGCTTCAGAGATTAACGCATCGGACATGCTCAACACAGCCCCCGCACACTCACCCTTTTTGTTGCCTTTGGTGTTAAACGCTTCGTTCTCACTCCAATCGTAGATCAACCCTTCAACTTCACCTTCATCCGCTTTAAAGGGGGCTAAAATGGTTGAAATTTCATCTTTACCCACGCGTGTTACCCAAGCGTGCATCGTCTCCGCATCACTGAACCGTTGCGACTTATAGGCTTGCAATACTGCGATACCCGCTTCCGGAGCCGATTTTGCTGGCACAGGATCCGTTGCATAAGCAAACGCTTGCCCCGCCACGCCCGAGCCACCCAAATGAAGTTGATAGTGCGGCACAGCCTGCCCCGCCACTTTCTTCGCCATGCCATGAAAACCCAAATCAGCAATATGGTGACGACCGCAAGAGTGCTGGCACCCTGAAGCTTTAACTGTGAGTCCCGCCAAGGTCGGGTCCGCTTTTAAATCGATCATCAACGGCTGCATCGCCGCAGCCAAACCACGGCTTGAGGTAATCCCCAATCGACAAGTTTCAGTGCCTGGGCAGGCGACAATATCCGAGATGCCGCGTGCATAAGAGGTTTGCAAATCGGCATGCGCAAGCATTTCAAGCACCACTTCAACCTTATCTTCATCGACCCCGGCAATCACCATCCCCTGTTCGGTCGTGACACGAAGATCTTTGCTGCCACCCAAGCGGGCTGCTTGCGCCACCGCACGACACTGCAAGGGGGTTAAGTCCCCACGGAACAGGTTAATCAAAATAGCCCGTTGGCCATCGTGCTGCACCACCACACCAGAATCATCATAGGGTGCTCCCGTGGTCGTTGGCGCACGCCACTTCGCACCCAACGCCTCGGGTTGATGTGTTCCGTCAATCACCGCGCGCTGTTTACGATACTCTTCAATAAAACCTTCAGCACCAAGTGTTTGCATCACATACTTCATGCGCGCCCGTGCTCGCCGTTTACGATCAGAGAACTTGAAGTGAATACGCATCAACGCCTCACCGACCAGTAAAATATCTGCTTCAGGCACAAATGATTCCAACAAGATCGCAGGGATCGGTTGCGATGAAAGACCGCCAGCAGCCCAGACCTCAAAACCCACCGCACCATTTTCTGTTTTGGCAATAAAGCCAATATCATGCATGCCACTCATGCCACAATCGGTTGCACATGCAGAGAAGGTCACCTTAAATTTTCGTGGAAATTGCTGCGCCAGAGGATGGCGTAAAAAAAACTCCGTAAAGCGTTGGGCATGTTGATTAACATCGACAAGTTCTGACGGACAACGCCCAGACAAAAAGCAAGAGGTCACATTGCGCACCGTGTTGCCACACGCTTCACGCGTAGTGAGCCCGACCGCATCCAGACGGCGCAGAAAAGGCACCACATCATTCAAAGCGACAAAATTGGCTTGAATATCTTGCCGTGTCGTCACATGGGCAAACTTATGTGGCGGTGTCGTCAAAGTACCATCAGTCGGCATCTGCCCCGCATAGGCTTCAACACAGTCTCCAATCACATCCAACTGATCGGGCGTAAGCAAACCTCCGGGAAGCTTGACCCGCAGCATCTGCACACCCTCTTGCCGTTGACCATAAACGCCCATCTGCAAACGAAACGGGGTAAAGCGCTCTTCCGCCATACGCCCATCACAAAAGGCTTGATAGCCAGCTTCAAATTCATCCACATCTGCGGTTTGTGAAAAGGTAAACTCTCTCATCTTGATGCTCCATTGTGTGGCTCTCTACTAAAAAGTACGCCCATACATTTAATACATTAAATCGTGAAATCTAAGAGACCCATCGCCCCTAGAAGTACAACTCTGAGGTTCAATTAAGCCTTAATGTTGTCCAAATTTGATTTCACACGCCTGTTCATAAGTGATCAAATCGGTAATTGTAGGTTGATCTCCACACAACGGACAACCGGGATCACGACGAAGTTTCAACTTCTTCCACTCCATACGCAGGGCATCAAAAGTCATTAAACGGCCCGACAACGATTCACCAACACCCAGCAACTCTTTCACCGCTTCAACGGCTTGAATGGTCCCCACCGCTCCGGCAAGCGCACCCAAGATGCCCGCTTCTGAACATGAAGGAACAAGCCCTGCTGGCGGCGGCTCAGGGTAGAGACAGCGGTAACATGGGCCATCTTTATGCACATGCGGTTTATAGGTAGCGACCTGCCCCTCAAAACGGAACATCGCGCCTGAAATCAACGGTTTCTTCTCAAAATAACAGGCATCGTTGACCAAAAAACGGGTGGGGAAATTATCACAACCATCGATAATCAGATCATATTCACGAATGATCTCTCGAATATTCTCTTCATTAACAAAGTAGTTGTAGGTATTCACCTGCACATCGGGATTCAATGCCTGCATCGTCTGTTTGGCAGACTCAACCTTTGGCATTCCGACGCGTGATTGATTATGAATAATTTGGCGCTGCAAATTGGATAGATCGACAACATCAGCATCGGCAATGCCAATGGTTCCAACACCTGCGGCTGCCAAGTAATACGCCACCGGAGAGCCAAGCCCACCAGCACCGATCATAAAGACTTTCGATTCAAGCAATTTGCTTTGACCTTCGGCCCCCACTTCGGGCAAAATAATGTGACGCGAATAGCGTTCGATCTGTTCTTCTGTAAAATCAATCATTGGAGAATCCTTTTAACATCCACTTTCATAAGAAATTAGTGATAAAACTGCGCTGATACGATGATATCAAGCGATGCGTTTACGCTTCAACACCTTTAAATAAATCCGTCGACATATACCGCTCCGCCATCGATGGCACCATCACCACGATTCGTTTACCCGCCATCTCTTCACGCGCAGCGATACGCAGCGCAGCAGCAACCGCTGCACCTGATGAAATTCCACCAGGAATGCCCTCTTCATTGGCAAGGCGACGCGCCGTTGCAAAGGCGTCGTCATTACTGATGCACTCCACACCATCCAAAATCGCCACATTCAAATTGCCAGGAATAAATCCAGCACCAATCCCTTGAATCTTATGCGGGCTTGGCTTGCCCCCTGAAATCACCGGAGAATCGGCAGGCTCAACGGCAAAGGCTTTAAAATCGGGGTTGCGTGATTTGAGAACTTCCGCGATCCCTGTAATCGTTCCGCCCGTACCCACACCCGCGACGATGACATCCACATTCCCATCACAATCAGACCAAATTTCTTCGGCGGTGGTTTCACGATGAACCTGAGGGTTGGAAGGATTTTCAAACTGCTGTGGCATATAAGCGCCATCAATGGTGGCAACAATCTCTGTCGCTTTGGCAATCGCCCCTTTCATGCCAAGTTCTGCGGGCGTTAATACCAGCTCGGCACCCAACAGTTGCAACAATTTCCGCCGCTCCATGCTCATCGACTCTGGCATCGTCAATAGACAACGGTACCCCTTAGAACGCGCAACAAACGCCAACGCAATGCCCGTATTCCCTGAAGTGGGCTCAACAATCATCCCCCCAGGTTTTAACAATCCATCACGCTCAGCCGCTTCAACCATTGCCCGACCAATGCGGTCTTTGACAGAGTTGAGCGGATTAAAAAATTCCAACTTCAACAATATCTCTGCATGCAGCCCGTGCGACATCCGCTGCATCCGTACCAGAGGAGTATGGCCTATCGTATCTACCGGACTGTTATAAATTGGCATACTGTTTACCCCTCAACCACATTTTGTTCGATCGGCTCAACATGCACACCCTCTTGGGCATCCAGCCACTGAATCGCCTTTTCAACCACATCTTGGTCGCCCTCAATCTCAAGACCCACCAATCCCATTCCCTCACGCACCTCAGCGGTACGGATATTGGTCATCACCTCAAATTCTTTGGCCAAGCGCCAAATAATAGGCTCTGTGACAGTTTGTTGATTAAAGTTTAAATATACGCGTATTTTCATCGTGACTCCCAAGCCATAGGGCAAACATTGCTGTCAAAAAGATATTACAAACCACCCGCGATTGCTGGAACGATTGAAACCTCGTCCCCTGCATTCAATGCCGTTTCACGCCCACTTAAAAAACGCACATCTTCATCGTTCACATAAACATTCACAAAACGGCGAATTTCGCCGGCATCATCACACAAACGCTCTTTAAGCCCTGGATGCGCTGCTTCCAGATTATCAATCAAAGCACCAATGGTTGCCCCTTCAATCGTCACTTCATCAGCACCGCCGGTTAATTTACGCAACGGCGTAGGAATACGAACTTGTACACTCATCTCTCTCTCCTCGACTTGAATTTAAAATCAATCTTTATTTAATACGCCATCAGCCGCAGCCAACAGATCAAACTCTTTCAGACTAGCCGCAATGATGCGCGGTTTTTCAATGGCATCGACAACCGCCTCTTGTGTTTTCAAGCCATTGCCAGTGATACACAAAACAATCGACTCATCCCGTGGCAACTTGCCTGATTCGATCATCTTCATCGCACAACCCAAGGTCACACCACCAGCCGTCTCGGCAAAAATACCTTCCGTCTCGGCAAGAAGTTTCATCGCAGCAATCACTTCAGCATCAGAGATATCTTCTGCAAAACCGCCTGAATCACGAATGACACGGTTGGCATAAAATCCATCAGCGGGATTACCAATCGCCAAGGACTTGGCAATGGTATCGGCATGAACAGGGTGAATCATATCGGTACCATCTTTGACCGATTTAGAGATCGGTGAACAGCCTGTTGCCTGTGCGCCATACACCGCTGTACCAGCATCTTCAATCAAACCAAGCTTGATAAACTCTTTAATCGATTTATCGACTTTAGTACAGAGTGAACCCGAAGCCATCGGTACCACGATATGTTTGGGTGCTTTCCAACCGAGTTGCTCCATCACTTCATACCCCAACGATTTGGAGCCTTCCGCATAAAAAGGACGCACATTCACATTGACAAAGGCCCAGCCATATTTACCGGCCACTTCGGAGCAAAGACGATTCACATCATCATATTTCCCTTGAATGCCAATAATTTTCGTACCAAAAATACCAGCACCAAGAACCTTGCCCTGCTCAAGATCGTGGGGAATAAAGACATAAGATTCTAAGCCTGCCGCAGCTGCATTGGCCGCCACAGAACCTGCAAGATTGCCCGTTGAAGCACATGCAACGGTGGTAAAACCAAACTCAACTGCTTTCGAGAGTGCCACAGAAACGACGCGATCTTTGAATGAGAGGGTCGGGTAACATACCGAATCATTTTTAATATAAAGTTCGGAGACGCCTAAAACCTTCTCAAGATTTTTGGCACGCACAAGCGGCGTAAATCCATTTTGCGCACCTACGCTTGGCTCGCCATCAATAGGCAGAAGCTCTTTGTAACGCCACATGTTTTGCCGACGCGATTCGATCAATTCACGGGTAAACTTACCTTGCAGCTTGTCATAATCATAAACAACTTCCAGCGGCCCAAAACAAAACTCACACACATGCGTTGGTTCAATCGCATACTCCTGACCACACTCACGGCACTTTAATGCTCGAACAATCGTTTCACTCATGGTAATCAACCCCTTTTTCAATCCATAAACAGATATGGATCCGCATCAATTTCAGGCAAAAAAAAACCTCCGTAGCAATGGCATACGAAGGTTGTTTAGAAAAAGAGTGTGTTACACTTGCTTAAACAACCCGTATCTCATCGCTCCCTATTCGGGAAGGCATTGGCACCAGACACCATATTTGGCCGGTTGCCGCAGTTTCATCGGGCCCAAACCCTCCACTGCTCTTGATAAAAACGGATCTATATTTTTTAACTTGTCGCGATTTCTAACGATCCGCCTCACCGATGTCAACGACATCGCCGATACACCCTTGAATCTCAATCAAATATGATAATGGTCTGGCTCAGTTAAACATTGACGCAATACCCGCTTCAAATCCTCCTGTTTGTAGGGTTTGGACAAATAGCCATCCACCCGTCCATGCGAGAAAAACTGTTGCTGCAGCTCATTTTCAGCATAACCTGACGATAAAATAACTTTTACATCGGGGTTCATCTGTTTCAGTTTCAAAAAGCACTCATCACCCGACATAATCGGCATGGTCATATCCAAAATAACCAGATCAATCGTACGACCCTGCTCGCGATAAATATTAACGGCTTCAAGCCCATTGATCGCTTCAACCGAAGTACAACCCAGCGCCTTTAAGCGCATCGATAACAGTGTCCGAATAGTCAACTCATCATCGACAATCAACACATGCGCTGAGAAGGAATCATTGTTCACTTCTACTTTTTTCTCAACGGCTTTCCATGTTCCTTTTGATGCAGGAAAAAGTACCGTAAATTGTGTTCCTTTGCCCAACTCAGTCTGCAAATGCAAAATGCCATGGTGTTGATGCACAATACCCAAAACCGCAGACATCCCCAAACCTCGCCCCGTAAATTTGGTTGTAAAAAATGGTTCAAACATTTTTTCCTGCACCTCAGCTGAGATACCACTACCATTATCTTCAACCGTAAAGGCGATATAACGCCCCTCTGCAATCTCCTTGCGACAACGGGTTCTCGGATCTTTCAAAAAGGATTGATCCACATCCATCGCTCGGGTGGAGACCCAGACATCGCCCTCATTCCCCTCCATCGCATCCGAAGCATTCACCACCATATTCAAAACAATTTGCTCAACCTCAGAAACATCGACCTCAATCGGAGGAAGCGACTTATCCAACAAAAAGTGAACGCGAACCCCCGTTGCCACCGATGAGGAGAGCACACTTTTCATCTGCGCAATCACCTCGCCTAAACCGACAACAGTCGACGAAAGCAGGCTACTTTCCGAGTAGGCAAGCATCTGCTTACAGAGCCGAGCTGCATGCGATGAAGCATCCATAATATGCTCCAGATGAACACGAAAGCTCGACCCTTTCTCCAATGATTCCAACATTATTTCAGCATTGCCCATAATAGGGGTTAATAAGTTATTGAAATCATGCGCAACACCACCCGCCATCAAACCGAGTGATTTTAAATGGCGTTGACGCTCCTGCTCTAACGACTCCTGCATCCGTTCACTGGCCAATCGTTCGGTAATATCAATGGCAAGCCCCACCAGACCAGAAACAACACCCTGCTCATCATGAATCAACACTTTAACAATATCAAAAATATGCGTTTGACCATCAGCACACGGTAATGCTTCTTGCACTTGAACACGCCCAGTCGATGCAAAACAGGCTTCATCAGAAGTTTGACATACCATTGCCTGCTCCGATGGAAAAAGACTCAAATAATTATCTACAGAAAGAAAACGCTCCTCAGAAATCCCCATCATTTGTGCAAACCATCGATTCACAAACTGCACACGAAAGTGGGTATCGATCATCCAGATACCAATCGGCGCATGGCTTAAAATCGTCTGCATCATCAATCGTTCACTCGATAAGCGCTCGTTGAGATGTTCGAGCTCCTGCGTGCGCTCACGCACGCGCCCTTGCAGCAACACATTGGTTTCAAACATTGAAAAAGCATCACCCATCACGCTCATGCTGTTCTCAACCCGCTTCATCAACGCATTGCAGATCTTTTGTGAACGGGCCAATTCTGCCTCTAATACCACAACGCGTTGCTGATATTCCTCAATGGTTGTCGATGTTGAAGCCACCCCTTTATTCTCCAATAGCCACAGCAGTAAAGGTTTGATTGATATGCAAGGCATTGAGTTGCTCACCATAGGTGTGAAACCCCAACACATGGTAAGCGTTCATCAACATGCCCATCTCATCACTCAAGCCACGCTCCTCAACCTCCAAACGACGCAAAATACAGTCACAACCAATCATCAATTTCAATGTATCAAATTGATCAGCGACCCGCTGCAGATCGTTACGAAGTTCCGTCAACATCTCTTGACTCTGTGCCAAAGTCAGCACCAAACCTTCATCAATGGCACAAAAAAAGGTTAAACTGCCATCACTGTTACATTGCTGAATCGAGCGCACAAACCATGAACCACCCACATTGAGCATCAATGGATAGCCCGAGAAAATCTGCGGCGTTAAGTTTTTAGGGTCAAAGCCAAGCATGTTGGCGTACTCTTCACCTGCAGGTAATCCATTGATTTCAAAAACCTGACGCTGGGAAGTATCCGCACCGGTAATCACCAATTTTTTATCGGAGGGTTCAAAGTGTTGTGTCTTAAATATATGAAAACGATGTTGACACTCAACCAATGCAAACACCCCTGCATTACTCACAAATTCACCATCGGCATACACAAAGGTCTTTTCAAACTGCAAATCATCCCCAGCGGATCCACCCACCATTTGAACACCGCCCAAATGGTAATTTAACAAAGCAACCGCACGCTCCTCCGCCATCGACAATCCATCGATAAAAACCAATCCAAACATCGCGTGTTCATCAAATTCCTTACTAAACGCCATCTGATGATGCAACACTTCTACGAAACGCTCCGCCTTGGAAACATCGAATTGATTAATATCGGGCAACAAGTGCACTTGTGCCGCAACTTTATCCGAGGCAATACTTGCTGCGGTACAACTCTGTTTTGAGAAACCATCCGGAGTAATCTCGCCTGAAGTAGTGCAACCAATCACAGGACAATTAAAAGCGGTCTTTATCGCAGCTCCCATCGTGATTAAATCATAGGTTGAAGCGCAAAAAAAGATCACCAACTTCATATTATCTTGCAAGATTTGATCACGAATTTCAGCAACAGCCGCCTGGCTATCTTGCAAATAAGAGACACCTCGTTTTACCGTCAAAGCACCCATGATCCCCCCCTACTCCATTATTTTTTTACATTCATGCATATTGTATCCAAAATAAAACTGCTCAAAGATATCGGCAGAAACTGCTTTTGAGTATAAGAATCCTTGTGCATAATCACAACCCGCCTGCAAGAGCATATCGCGCTGCATTTCGGTCTCAACACCTTCTGCAATCACCTTAAAGCCCAACTTATGCGCCATGACGATAATTGCTTCACATAACACCAAATCGCTGGAATCTGAACCAAGGCCTCGCACAAATGATTGATCAATTTTGAGAAAATCGATATCAAACTTTTTCAAATAGGAGAGCGATGAGTAACCTGTACCAAAATCATCAATGGCCACTTGAATGCCCGCATCACGGAACTTGAGCAACTTTTCATTCACACTCTGCTCTGCATGCAGCAACAACCCTTCAGTAATTTCAAGTTTAATCGCTTCACCCGCAAGCCCTTTACGCTCCAAATAATCTGACCAAGAAATACTGTCATGATCATTGCGAATCTGCACAGGGGATTGATTAACGCTGATTTGGAAGTTTTCATGGATTAATTCACGCCAACGGGTGACTTGCGACACCGATTGCTCAAAAACCCAATTCCCAATGGGAATAATCAACCCTGTCTCTTCAGCCAAGCCAATAAAATCAATGGGAGGAATAATGCCATGAATCGGGTGATGCCAACGAATCAACGCTTCCGCTTTATAAATTTCACCTGTCGCCAAATTGACAATCGGTTGATAAAACACTTCAAACTGCTTTTCGACCAGAGCGATGCGCAAATCACTGATAATATGCTTGCGTTTTTGCGCCACCCGTTGCAGATCGGATGTAAAATAACGAAAGCGTTTCCGCCCCATACTTTTGGCCGCATACATTGCTTGATCGGCATTTTTAAACAATATATTCAAATCTTCACTATCATCAGGGTAAATCGCAATACCAATACTCGCTGAAATAAATATCTGCTCATCACCCAGGCTAAACGGCATTGATAGCGCTTCAATCACACGCTCAGCCGTTCGATCGATCTCTTTCATGGCATCAACATCTGAGATCACAACCGTAAATTCATCCCCCCCAAGGCGAGCGACCATATCATATTCATAAACACAGCTACGAATACGATGTGCGGCCTCGACAAGCAAGAGATCGCCTACTGCATGGCCAAGTGTATCGTTCACCTCTTTAAAACCATCAAGATCAATCAACAACAGTGCCATTTTCAATTGGTTGCCCATCACCTGCAATGCGGTGAGCTGTAAATGTTCATAAAACATTCTACGGTTAGGAAGATGGGTTAATTCATCAAAGTTTGCCTGCTTCCAAACCAGTTTCTCAATATTTTTTCGTTCAGTGATATCGGTAAAAAGACCCACAACCCGAAAAAGCTCGCCTTGACTGTCATTGACGGTATTCATCGTTAACAATTTCACGAAGGCTTCGCCATCTTTACGCAGCGCATGCGCTTCACCATGCCAGTGATTTTCAGTTTTTAATGTATGCCATATTTCATCATAAAATGACGCATCATTGAGATTGGATGAGAAAAAGTTTGGTTTCTTCCCAACAACATCCGCAAGGGAAAAGCCTGTCATCATCTCAAAGGCACTGTTCACAGCCATGATTTGAAATTCTGAATTCATCACCAAAATGGCTTCACTGCTATGGTGGTAAACCATAGCTGCCAATTGCAACTCATCAAGGGCATGACGGTACTGGGTTAAATCTGAGATAAATACAAAACAGCAACCGTCTGAAATGGCTGAATATGTGGTGGTGATTCGAACTGGAAAGCGCTGACCATCACGATGACGATGGGTCGCCTCGAAGCTAAAATGTCCGCCAGATTCAACAATTTCAGCAATTCGCTTTTTCACCAATATATCATCATGATCATCATCAATTTGGGAAATATGCATCTGCAATAACTGCGCATGGGTATAGCCTGACATGCGCACATAGGCATCATTGGTCTCTAAAATATTACCTTGCAGGTCAATCATCCAGAAACCATCAACAGAGGTTTCGATCGCCGTACGATAGAGTTTATCTTTTTCCTCGATCAGCGTTTCCATCTGTTTTTGTTCCGTGATATCACGCACAATGCTTAAATAATATTTAGCGGCATCTATTTCAATGGTTCGTGCGTTAATTTCGACAGGCATAATGGAGCCATCTTTGCGCACATGGGCAGTTTCAAAAATTGCTGAAGCCTTGCTATCCACTTGCTCCAACCGTGATTGCACTCGCGCTGCAAATTCCGGTGGGTCAATCTCTGAAACATGCAGCCCTAAAAGCGCATCACGGGAATAACCTAGGCGTTGATCGAAGAGAGCATTGGTGCGAATAATATAGCCCTTGGCATCCAGAATAAGGACACCATCAGCAATGACTGAAAACAGGTTGATAGATATCGCATCGAGATGTGCCTGCACAACATGATTGTTGCTTAACATCTTTCCCCCTGTTCAAAGCTAAAGAAGCGCATGCGTTCAATGGCAGCGTACTGAAATCATTTTATTAAAGCTGCTCCCAATACGCATCCGGCATCTCCATCGACATGCTCAAGGCCCCGGTACTACCACAATGCTCCGCATCTTGCACACATGTTGCATTGCCACCACCGTAGGCTTCCAAGCTATCTTCGATGGCTTTATCAATGCCTTTCAACCGTGAGCCACCACCGGCAACAATAATATTGTTACGCAGACGCTCTTGAAAATCTGGATCAAAGGTTCCGACCAACTCCTGCACCGCTGCCGTAATGGGATTGACCAACTCCAAACAACTCGCCTTCAAGACATCACTGATATCATACTCGCCAATAATCCCCTTTTCGGTCAACTTGACCATGATCGGCAATGACACATCGGACACATATCCATGCTTCTCTTTAATCCGTTTTACAATCTGTTGGCTCAACTGAACCTTGGGAAATTTTTCTAAGATTTTCTTGGTCAACACCTCATCCAAAAAGTTTCCTGCTGTTGTTAAAGTCAACTGATCTTCATGCTCAGGCATCGAACCATGCATACGACACAGATCGGTTGTGCCCGCACCAATATCAACGATCAAACACTCATCAAAACGATCTACAGAATAGGCAACGGCAAAAGGCTCACTAACAATAATTAGACGATCAATAAAGGATTGACTCAACGCAATAATCGCCACTTTATTATTCTTATTGGCTTGCGCAGGCACACCAATGGCTGCGTGCACACGGTCACCCGTTTTAAACTCTGGCAACGCCTCCGCAATCAAAGCCTTTAGCAAAAGGGCTGTCGCATCTAAGGATTGTTGATCTTCACACAACACCCCATCGGCAAGGGGCCAAATCAAATTCAACCCCAAGCGATTTTCAAGCGCCTCGTCACCCAATAAAAAATCACGGCCAAAACGCTTGTGTGACACCATATCTTTGGGAAAGCCAACACAACTACCAATGGTGAGCCGTTTTCCCGTTGAGGTTGCAATGGAACTACGACTGGTTCCTAAATCAATACCAACATAAAAAGTTTGTGACATTCCCTATTTCCTATTCTGATTTACAAAAGCGTTATGCATTACGCAATTTCAGATTGTCATCCATGATGCCTTTTAACATCGCCATTTTACGCTCATTACTGGTCGATTTAATCTCTGAATGGAAAGGTGATGACGCGACAGGTGCTGCAATAACCTTCACAGGTTTTGCATATTCCAACTCAAGAATTTTATCATAGAGATCGGTCACTTGCATGGAAACATCGAGATGGTTTTCCGCCATCGTTTTTTTCAACTGCATCAATTGCCACACGGCAAAACCACCCAATGCCAACAATCCTGCACCAGGAAAGAGCATCGCACCGATTTTAACCGAGCCAACCTTGATAACGCCATAATCAATCATACTCACCCCTGATTATTCCCCATAAAAAATAATGGGACATTATGAAAACACTCAAAGAATTCAAGAACTATTTAACCTAACATAGTGAACCCTCTTTTTCACTGCGTAGAGAGCGGCACTAAAAACATTTCGCCAGTTTAGCGACAACAATTTCTCACAGGTGCAAAACTGAACCGATGGATGGGCGTTGGACCATGCATACGCAACGCCTCAAGATGAACCTTTGTGCCATACCCTTTATGTTTTTCAAAACCATACTCAGGGTATTGCCTCGCATACGACTGCATCATTCGATCACGCATCACTTTGGCGACAATAGAAGCCGCAGCAATGCACTGCACCGAATCATCGCCACCCACCACGCACTCAGCCGAGATCGACAAATCCGGAATTCGATTGCCATCCACCATTACATGCTCAGGTGCAATCCGAAGCCTCTCCACTGCCCGTCGCATGGCAACCATCGTCGCATGCAAAATATTAAGATGATCAATCTCTTGCACACTCGCTGCGGCGACAGCATAAGCGATCGCATTGTGACGAATATGATGATACAAACGCAGTCGTTTTTTTTCAGAGAGCTTTTTTGAATCACGGTAGTGGCCGAGCATTGGGTCATCATCCCTTAAAATCACAGCGGCACAGATGACAGGGCCGGCAAGCGGCCCCCGCCCAACTTCATCGACACCCGCCAATAACACCGCTTACGCCCTATCCTCGTAGTGTTGCGGAAAAGCGTGATGCAACCGCGTCAATCACCGCATTAAACACTGCCTCAGCATCTGTTTGAGAAAGCGTTCGATCCGATGATTGCAGCGTAAAACGCACGCCCAAACTCACTTTACCCTCAGGCACGCCTTGACCGACATAATGATCAAAAATGCGCGCATGGGTTAACAATGCCCCCCCCGCTTTGACCACCGTTTGCACAATGGCATCAGCCTCAACACCGCGATCAAACAAGAATACCAAATCCCGCTCAACACTCGGAAACTCCGCCAACGGCTGAAACTTCATTGCTTTACCCATTGGCAATGCCGCCAAATCAATCTCTGCGACATAAACGGACGCAGTAATATCAAATGTATCGGCGATACTGGCATCCACACGACCTATTGTGCCCACCTTATTTCGCCCAACCAAAATGGCCGCTGTCTGCCCCGCCTGCAATCCAAGCACATGATCATCTACGACAAAGCGCGCGCTCAACTGCCGTTTGGACAACCATGACTCAACCAGCCCTTTCAAGTCATAAAAATCTGCACATCGCCCTTTGGCAAACCACTGGTCATCATCAACAGAGCCTGCCATAAGCCAAGCCAAACGATCATGTTCATGATGCGTTACAACCTCTTCATGTGCACGCACATAGACCCGCCCATGTTCAACCAAACAGACACCCGACTGCTGACGATTCAAATTACGCTGTGCAATGGCAAGAAGACCGGGCCATACGCTACGGCGCATCACAGCCATTTCTGCTGAAATAGGGTTTTGCAAACGAATGTCTAGCCCATCATCTTCCACAAAAAGACGCTGTTGCTCTTCCGAAATAAACGCATAACCAATCACCTGCATCGCACCATCATGGACAGCATCCGCAACTTCTCGACCAATAGGAAGCGGAACATTGGCATGAAGAGTAGGTAAAATCGTTGGAATGGCATCAAAACCAACAATGCGCGCAAACTCCTCGGAAATGTCTTCCATCTGCGTTACATCATGACGAAAACTTGGTACACCAATGCGCAACATCGACCCATGATGGGATAGATCAAATCCCATGCGCGCAAGCACGCCATCACACCCTTCAGGAAGGGTGATACCCAAACGCAACTCCACACGGGCAAGATCGACCGTCAGTTCTCGTACATTGGCAACTTCAGCGATATTTCCAAGCGAACGCACTGCGCCCACCGAACCGCCAAAAAAATGCACAATCATCTGAGAGGCTCGCTCCATTGCCACTTCAACCATCAACGGATCGACACCACGCTCAAAACGCATCGAAGCTTCAGAAACCATCGCATAGCCTCGGCGTGTTGTGCTGATCCCTGCAGCACGGAAATAGGCCGACTCAAGAACAATCGTTTGCGTATTCTCGCTCACGCCTGTCTCTTCCGAACCCATCACTCCAGCCAATGCAATCACTTTCTCATCATCCGCAATCACCAAGTTGTGCGTGGCCAGATCCAAGTGTCGTCCATCCAGGGCATCAAAAGGCTCGCCCTCTTGCGCATGGCGAACGGTGATATCACCAGATAACTTCTCCGCATCAAAGGCATGCATCGGCTGCCCCATATCAAGCATAATATAGTTGAGAACATCCACAACACCATTGACCGAGCGCTGCCCAGCCGCACGCAATCGAGCCTGCAGCCACTCAGGCGCATTGCCTACTGTAACCCCTTCAATACGACGCGCCATATAGATCGAACAATCATCGATGGCTTGCATCGCCACGACAGGCAGTGCCACAGCCGCATCAACAGCCACCGCATCCACACCCACGACTTTCAATGGCAGATCGGCATCGGCGGCCAAATCGCGGGCAATGCCACGCACGCTCATACAATCACCACGATTGGGTGTAATGGAGAGATCAAAAAGTGCAGTTTCAAAGCCCAGATATTCACCCAACTGCATGCCAATCGGTGCATCTTCTGGCAAAATCAGTAACCCATCCGAATGATCGGCCAAGCCAAGTTCGGTCTCTGAGCAACACATGCCACAACTGGTCTCACCGCGAATCTTGCCTTTTTTAATGGTCAAACCACCGGGAAGCTGCGTCCCCACCGTTGCAACAGGGATCTTATCACCGACCCCCATATTACTGGCGCCACAGACGATCTCCAATAGCGATTCGCCGCCCACATTCACCTTAAGCAGGCTTAAACGATCAGCATTAGGATGCTGGACTTTCGACTCAATCAAACCAACAACCACACCAAAAACCGCTTGCCGTGGCGATTCAACCGATTCAACCTCGTGCCCCAAACGCACTAGCGTATCGGCCAACACCTGCGGGGATGCCGTCACATCAACATAATCTTGCAACCATGAAAGTGAAATCTTCATGCGCCCATCCTCCGTAAAAACCGCACATCATTTTCAAAAAACAACCTCAAATCAGGAATGCCATGTTTCAACATCACCAAACGCTCAACCCCTAGCCCAAATGCAAAACCGGAGAACGCCTGCGCATCAATGCCCACCGCTTTAAGCACATTGGGGTGCACCATGCCACTACCGAGAACCTCAATCCAACCGCTTCCTTTACAAATACGGCAACCTTGACCCGCGCAAAAAACACAGCCGATATCCACCTCTGCCGAAGGCTCAGTGAATGGAAAATAGTGTGGACGCAAACGAATCGGTAGATCCTTCTCAAAATAGGTGGTTAAAAAGTGTTGCAACACCCCTTTCAAATGGGCCAGAGAGAGCCCTCGATCTACGCTAAAGACTTCAACTTGATGAAACATCGGCGAATGCGTGACATCGTAGTCACACCGATAAACACGCCCAGGGGCCACGACCGACAAGGGGGGTTCTTGCCCCGACTCAAGGAACTTCTTCATGGTACGGATCTGCACAGGGGAGGTATGCGTCCGCAATAACATTGGCGCATCGGCAAGCGCATCAATAAAAAAGGTATCATGCATCGCCCGTGCAGGGTGAGATTCAGGAATATTGAGCGCATCAAAATTATGAAACTCATCCTCAATCTCTGGGCCTTCAGAGATATCAAAACCCATGTGGGCAAAAATTGCTGTCATCTCATTCAGACCTTGTTGCACAGGGTGAATTACCCCAGCGATTCGCCTCCGAGCTGGCATCGTGACATCAATACGCTCCGCCTCAATGCGTTGCTGCTGCGCCAACTTGCTCAACGCTGAACCCACACGATCAAGCGCATCACTCAAGGCATCTTTGACGGCGTTGACATGCTGACCAATCATGGGTCGATCCTCTGCTGAAAGCTTGCCAACGCCTTTCAGGATCAAGGTCAACGCCCCCTTCTTACCCAGATAGTTCACGCGTAGATCTTCGAGGTCAGCCACATTTTGAGCATGACCAAATGCTGTCAATGCTTCAACTTTCAATTCCTCTAACTGCGCTTTCAATCCCTCTACATCACCCACAAAAACTCCTTAAAAAAAAACGGCAGAGCTCTCGCTCTGCCGTATCATGATTTAAACCACAAACCCTAAAATGGAAAAAAATTATTGAATGTGTGATTTAGCCGTTTCTGCCAATTTCGCAAAGCCTGCAGCGTCACGAACAGCAATATCTGCCAACACTTTACGATCAAGCTCAATACCCGCCATCGACAAACCGTTCATGAATGTCGCATAGCTCAACCCATGCAAACGCGCTGCCGCATTGATACGCACAATCCATAAACGACGGAACTCGCGTTTTTTAACTTTACGGTCACGGTAGGCATATTGACGCGCTTTATCAACAGCTTGAGTCGCTACGCGAAAACAGCTTTTACGACGACCACGGTAGCCTTTTGCTGCTTTAATAACTTTTTTATGACGCGCATGCGCCTGTACACCAGATTTTACACGAGGCATTTTGCTCTCCTACTTAATTTCAAAAACTCAGGACTTAAAGGCCAGGAATCAAACGGGTCAATGCTTTCGCATCGCTACGCGCGACCAACTCCGAACCACGAATATTGCGTTTACGCTTTGGCGACTTCTTGGTTAAAATATGTTGACCAAATGCATTGTTACGCTTCCATTTACCGCTACCAGTTTTTGAAAAACGCTTTGCAGCACCACTATTTGACTTCATCTTTGGCATTTCTTCTTACCTTCTCTACTTCTTTATTGGAGCGATGACAATCATCATCTGCCGCCCTTCTAATACAGGCATTTTCTCAGCTTTACCGCAATCTTCTACCTGTGACACAATAAACTGTAACTGCTCTTTTCCACGATCGGCATAAGCCATTTCACGACCACGAAAACGAATACTTACTTTCACTTTATTGCCCGCATTCAAAAACTTACGAATACTCTTCAACTTGATCTCAAGATCATGCTGATCCGTTGTTGGACGAACCTTCACTTCTTTAATCAAAATCACATGCTGCTTTTTCTTGGCTTCATGCGCTTTCTTACTCTGTTCATATTTATACTTACCGTAATCCATAATCTTACAGACTGGCGGCTTCGCATTGGGTGACATTAACATTAAGTCAAACCCAACTTCTTGCGCTTTGGCAATTGCTTCTGCCAAAGGTAAAATCCCTAACTGCTCCCCATCAGCTCCAATGACGCGAACCTGATCGGCATCGATAGCGTGATTCGCTAACAACTCGTTCTTAATACTTAACCCCTACTGGTAATCGTGTAGCATACTGGACATCTTCTCAATCCAAGCATCCACAGACATTGACCCCAAATTTTCACCGGAACGCGTTCGAACAGAGACACTATTTTCTTCACATTCACGATCCCCAATCACCAAAATATAAGGGACCCTATCCAGCGTATGGGCGCGAACTTTATAGCCGACCTTCTCATTTCGCAAGTCCATTTCTACACGAAAGCCAAATTGTCGCATTTTTGACACAATTTCTTGCACATATTGCGACTGTGCATCAGAAATATTACAAACCATTGCCTGCACAGGAGCCATCCAAAAGGGAAACTTACCCGCATGTTGTTCAATCAGAATCCCAATAAACCGCTCCATCGAACCCAAAACAGCACGATGCAACATCACCGGCGTATGCCGTTCACCATCTTCGCCCACATACTCAGCATCAAGACGACCTGGCATCGAAAAATCAACCTGAATCGTTCCACACTGCCAGACACGGCCCAAACAATCTTTCAATGAGAACTCAATTTTTGGACCATAAAAGGCCCCTTCACCAGGGTTTAGACCATACTCCAACCCTTTGTTGTTCAATGCAGTATGCAGCGCATCTTCCGCAGCGTCCCACTGTGCATCCGTGCCAACCCGCTGATCAGGTCGGTCCGACAAGAAGATAATCACCTCTTCGAAGCCAAAGCGCTTGTACACATTGAACACCAAATCAATAAACGCTTCAACTTCACCATTGATCTGCGCTGGGGTGCAAAAGATATGAGCATCATCTTGCACAAAATTACGCAAACGCATCAAGCCATGTAGGGTACCTGAAGGCTCATTGCGGTGACATGAACCAAACTCTGCCAAACGAAGGGGAAGATCACGATAAGAGTGCAACTTCTGATTAAAGACCTGCACATGGCACGGGCAGTTCATCGGCTTAATCGCATAATCACGATTATCCGTATGGGTTGTAAACATATCCTCACGGAATTTTTCCCAATGCCCCGACTTTTCCCACAGCTTACGATCAACAACCTGCGGTGTACGGATCTCTTGGTATCCATGCTCACGCATCACACCACGAATTTCCTGCTCAACCACCTGCCAAACCTGCCACCCCTTCGGATGCCAAAAAATCATTCCAGGCGCCTCTTCTTGCAGATGAAACAGATCCAACGCTTTACCGATCTTACGATGATCCCGCCGTTCAGCCTCTTCCAAACGATGAAGATAGGCTTTTAAATCCTTATCATTGCTCCACGCCGTGCCATAAATTCGCTGCAACTGCTCATTGTCTGAATTACCTTCCCAATAAGCCCCCGCGACACGCATCAACTTGAACGATTTCAAAAAAGAGGTATTGGGGACATGCGGCCCCCTGCAAAGATCTCGCCAATCCCCCTGTGCATAGAGACTCACTGCCTCACCCTGAGGAATTCGATCAATCAATTTGGCTTTATAGACCTCGCCAATCGAAGCAAAATAGGTAATCGCATCATCACGATCCATCACATGACGGACAACATCAACCTTGCGTTTCGCAATCTCGCCCATCCGCGTTTCAATCAAGGCAAGATCATCAGGAGTAAATGCCCGTTCAAAGGCAAAGTCATAATAGAAGCCATCTTCAATCACGGGACCAATCGTCACTTGCGCTGTTGGATAAATTTCTTTCACCGCTTGCGCCATCAAATGTGAAGTCGAATGGCGAATAATTTCAAGAGCCTCGTCCGACTTGTCGGTCACCAGAGAAACAACATCGCCATCATGCAATGCCGTGCTTAGATCACAAAGCGTACCATTGATAACAGCAGCAATCGAAGCGCGTGCTAAACCTGCACCAATCGACGCCGCCAAATCATAGGCTGTTTGGGATTCAGCAAGAGTACGGATAGAGCCATCAGGCAGTTGAATATTCATAGTTCAGCCTCTCGCTATCAATTGATATCAATATCATATATGTTTTTAAAAAAGTGGTTGGCTCGGGCGGTTTCGAACCGCCGACCCCTACCATGTCAAGGTAGTGCTCTACCCCTGAGCTACGAGCCAATATAAAAAAGTAAAAAGGATTTAACGCAGTAACCGCTTCACACTGCACCCACTTTCACAACAAGGTGCCGCATCATACAAAACAAAATGCTCTTTTCAAGTTCAATTAGAAGCAACGCTCAATAAGCCAAGAAAACACCGATTAAACCAGTTTTGGAAAACCAACCATATCACGCAAAATATCCACATATGAGAGCACTCCAACCAAGTGCATCTCTGAATCAACCACAGGAAGCCATGAAATATCGCGCTCCAACATCATGGCTACAGCACTATCGAGCTCATCATCAACCGCCAATGTAGTCACATGACGATTCATGATTTGGTGTACATGCTTATGAAGCGTTTGAACATCACGATGCTGCTCTGCAGCAGTATTTACAAACGGACTGACAGCAAGTGAGACATATTTGTCTGAAATTTCACCAATAAGTTTACCTTCATCCACGACAGCCAAATTATGAACATTCGCTAACTGGAACTTGTTCATAATGGACTGCAGTGTCTCGTCGGGTGTAACCACCATGAATCGTTCACACATCACATCTTTTACATGCCTCACCATAACCACTGCCGCCCTTTAAAACCTATTTTATTGGGACAATCCCATTTGTTCTCGCGCAATTGAATCCAAAATCTCTTTGCGTGCCGCTGCAGCATCTCCCCAGCCTGTCACCTTGACCCATTTGTTTTTCTCAAGGTCTTTATAATGCTCAAAAAAGTGTTTGATTTGATTGCGTAGAAACTCTGGCAAATCTGTCACCTCTTTCACATGATCATAGATCGGTTTCAGCTTCGAGATAGGCACAGCAACAACCTTGGCATCCATCCCCGCTTCATCTTCCATCAACAACACACCCACAGGGCGACAAGGAACCACGCATCCAGGTATCAACGCATGACTGGTCACCACCAAAACATCGACAGGATCACCATCATCAGAAAGGGTGTTTGGAACAAAGCCGTAATTGCATGGATAATGCATCGCGGTATGCATAAAACGATCCACAAAAATAGCCCCTGAAGCTTTATCCAGCTCATATTTGATTGGATCACCATGCTGCGGAACCTCAATCACCACATTGATCTCATCTGGAACATCGTTCCCCGCAGGAATTTTTTTAATATCCATGTTTCAAACTCTCCATCCGTTCATTGATATAAGTTGTCACGACAACCCTTGAAAGTGCGCTCAACTATAAGGAAAGCAATAAGAGGCACAAGGCAAAATCCAGCCAACCCCGATAGATCAACCCTACCGCTCGCTTCGAGATGATGGACATTATTGCCAACACGCTTATCGTTTGCGCAATGGGCACACTTCCGCTTACTTTTGAAATCCTACATCAAGATCCCAACGGCTTTGCACGCAGCGGTCGATTATCGCTTGCGCATGGCACGATTGAGACACCGATATTTATGCCCGTTGGCACGCAAGCAACGGTCAAAAGCCTCACGCCCACTGACTTAACGGATGACATTGAAGCACAAATTATTTTGGGAAATACCTATCACCTCATGCTTCGACCTGGCGCTGACATTATTGAAAAGTTGGGTGGGCTGCATCAATTCATGGGCTGGGAGCGTCCCATACTTACAGATTCAGGTGGTTTCCAAGTATGGTCATTGGGAGATCTACGCAAAATCGAAGCCAATGGCGTTCGCTTCCGCTCGCATATTGACGGCTCTGAATGGTTCCTCGGCCCCAAAGAAAGCATGGAAATTCAACGCAAACTCGGCAGTGATATTGTCATGGCTTTTGACGAATGCACTCCCTACCCTGCCACTTACAGCGAAGCGCGAAGCTCTATGGAGATGTCAATGCGTTGGGCCGAAGAGTGTCGCACAGCTCTGCCTCACAACGGCACACAAGCCCTCTTTGGTATTGTGCAAGGCGGTATGTACCCCGATCTACGCCGCGAAAGTCTACATGCCATTCAAGCCATGGACTTTGAAGGTATCGCCATTGGCGGTCTCTCTGTCGGTGAACCCAAGGATGAGATGCTTGCCATGCTTGATGCGCTCGCACCACATCTGGACAAAAACAAGCCACATTATGTGATGGGGGTAGGAACACCTGCCGACCTGATCGAAGGGGTTGATCGCGGCATCGACATGTTTGATTGTGTCATGCCCAGTCGTAATGCACGCAACGGTACGCTGTTCACAGACCATGGCAAAATCAACATTAAAAATGCCAAGTATATGCTCGACCAGACGCCGATCATGGAAGACTGCAGCTGCTATACATGCAAAAATTTCTCGCGCGCCTATCTTCGACATCTCTTCATTGCCAAAGAGCTGTTAAGTTCGAGGTTGAATACTTTACACAATCTTCACTACTATTGCGATCTCATGAGACGGGTACGGCAAGCCATTCACGAACAACGCTGGCCCCAATTTCGCGACCATTTTTTACAGCAGTACCGAAACACAACAATCTAATTTATAAATAATCAAAGGATCTTTTTTAACATGTCTACCCATAACTTCATCCGTCAAAGCAGCCAGGCTCTCGCTGCAGCAACCACTGCCATGCTCGCTACAACCACCATGGCACACGCCGAAGGTGCCGGTGGTGCATCTGAAGGATTCGCCTCATTGATTCCCTTGGTTTTAATCATGGTTATCTTCTATTTCCTATTGATTCGTCCACAACAAAAACGGGCCAAAGAGCACAGCAACATGGTCTCCGAACTCAAACGCGGTGACAAAATCATCACCGGCGGTGGCATTCACGGCACCATCAGCAAAGTACAAGACAACACCTTGACCATTGAAATTTCCGATGGCGTCAACATCACCATTCAGCGCGACACCATCACCAGCCTACGCGTATAAGTATAATTAAAATTCAAACCATCATCGGGTGCGGTGAACTTCACTGCACCCCACTTTAACGAAACTCAAAGGAACGCATCGTATGCAACCATATCCACGCTGGAAAATCTGGATCATTCTCACCATCCTCATTACCTCAGCCATGAGCACACTTCCCAACTTCACCACGCCTCCCACATGGTGGCCATCAGCCATGAGTCAGCCTATGAATCTAGGCCTCGACCTTAAAGGTGGAATCCATCTGGTTCTTGATGTAGATGTAGAAAAAGCGGTCGAGCGTTCCGTTGAAGAAGATGTCGATACTGCGCGTAGAATTTTGCGTGAGAACCGTATTCGTTACAGCGAAATTGATGCCAAAGGGCGCCAGCTTAGCATCGCCATCAAAGACACTGATAAAATTGCTACAGCGAATACTTTAATCCAAGATGCTTTAACAGGATACAGCAGTGAGCAGATCGAAAACAGACTCATGTTCACGGTTACAGAAACCGAAGCGAAAGAAGTTGAAACCTTTGCCGTAGATCAAGCCATTGAAGTGATTCGCAACCGTGTCGATGCCTTGGGCACAACCGAACCTGTCATTGTTAAACAGGGTAAACAACGCATCCTCATTCAAATCCCAGGCTTTGAAGATTCAGCCCGTGCCAAGAGTTTAATTGGTCGCACAGCGCAATTGGAATTCAAACTTGTCGATGAAAAAGGTGATCTAGAAAAAGCCATGGCTGGCAACATTCCACCGGGAGATGCCATCTATTACGGAAAACAAGAGGCACGCGGCAATTCATTTACTAGCCAGCCCTACCTTCTGAAGAAACGCACTGAACTTTCAGGCTCTGAGGTTTCAGATGCCCGTGTCTCTATCGATTCGCGTTATAACGAATACGCAGTGACGCTCAAATTTAACAATAAAGGGGCGCATAAATTTGACCAACTCACCAATGATCATGTTGGCGAACGGTTTGCCATTATTTTGGAAGGGGTTGTGCAATCAGCACCCGTCATTCGTGAACGCATCTCTGGCGGCTCAGCACAAATCACCGGTAGCTTCTCACCCGATGAGGCGCGTGACTTGGCGATCGTACTTCGTGCAGGGGCACTACCCGCACCTGTGCAAGTGGTGGAAGAGCGTTCCATCGGTCCAAGCCTGGGGCAAGATTCAGTTGATCAAGGAATGAACTCGATCATCTACGGCTGTATTGCAGTGCTAATTTTCATGGTGATCTATTACCGCCTCTTTGGCGCCATTGCCAACATTGCGCTCATCTTCAACATCATTCTTATCGCCGCAGCCATGAGTATGATTGGTGCAACATTAACCCTACCCGGCATTGCTGGCATTGTACTGACGATCGGTATGGCGGTAGATGCTAATGTGTTAATCTTTGAGCGCATTCGTGAAGAGCTTGCACTTGGCAAAACACCGCTATCCGCCATTGATAGTGGCTTCGCCAAAGCGTTCACCACCATTATTGATGCCAATATCACCACCCTGATTGCTGCCATCGTACTGTTCCAATTTGGTAGCGGCCCTGTGAAAGGTTTTGCGGTGACGCTATCGGTGGGCATCATCGCCTCCATGTTTACCGCCATTATGGTGACGCGAGCCATCATTGTTCTATCTCACCAAAAACGCAATCGCAAACAAGCGCTCAGCATTTAGAGGACTCTATGCAACTCATTAAACCCAATACCCAAATTGATTTTCTTGGTAAAAAGAAAATTGCCCTGCTTTTATCTGCGACTATTGTCGCACTCTCCATCATTTTGGTCATCGCCAAAGGGCTTAACTTTGGCATTGACTTTACTGGGGGAACACTGGTGGAAACCAAATTTACTCAACCACCTGCCATATCCTCGATTCGCGATGCGATTAGCCCTGCAGGCTATGGCCAAGCCATTATTCAAGAGTTTGGCTCTCCCACAGAAATCATGATTCGCATTCAAAACGGCGAAGATGCCAATTCAGCACAAATTAGCACGGAAGTACTCGATGCACTGCATGGAACTTTTGGTATGAATGCCGTTGAGATGCGCCGTGTAGAATTCGTAGGGCCACAGGTGGGTGATGAATTAACCCGTGCAGGCATCATGGCCGTTCTAGTCGCGATGATTGCTATTTTGATCTATGTCACCTTTCGCTTCGAATTTCGTTTTGCGCTGGGCGCCGATGCAGCGCTCATTCATGATGTAACCATCGTATTGGGTATCTTTGCCCTGACAGGAAAAGAGTTCACCCTTCCGGTTGTCGCAGCCATTTTGACAGTCATTGGGTATTCACTCAACGATACCATTGTGGTCTTTGACCGCATTCGTGAACGCCTGGCCGAAAACAAAAAGAGAAAAAATCCTGAAGATGAGATTGTCATCTGCAATCAATCAATCAATCAAACATTATCGCGCACTTTAATGACATCGCTCACCACACTCTTGGTGGTCATCTCTCTGTTCCTCTTTGGTGGTGAAATCATCCACGACTTTGCTTTTGCGTTATTGGTTGGCATCTTAGTAGGAACCTACTCTTCTATCTTTATAGCCAGCCCTATCATGCTTGCACTACAAGGTCGCTTTGGCATGTCAGAAGAGGACATTAAAGCGATGGAAGCACGACCTTAACCGATGTTACAAACAGAGATCATTGCGGGTCAAATTCATGGAAGGGCGCTTTTTCAAGCCTACGAAGAGGGTTACATCCAAATCAAGGGGATAACCCACCGATCAGGATTACAGATTCATCGCAATGAAATCACCACCCCATGGGGCCCTGAAAACATTGCCACCTTAACAGTAGAGCAACTTCAACCGATTCTTGAATCTCCTCCGGAAGTGCTCATTATCGGAACAGGGCGAAAAACAACCTTTCCAAGCCGTGACTTGATGATCGCCTTAGACAACCTCCATATTCCCACCGAATATATGGATTCACGCGCGGCTATGCGCACCTATAATATTCTTGTTGATGAAGGTCGAGAAGTCTCGGCCTGCATACTTCTACCACGCGCAGGTTAACAGCAATGCCCCGTTATGAATTAGTGATTGAAACCGACTTTGCCGCTGCCCACCAACTGCGTGACTACCCTGGTGACTGTGCTCGCCTACATGGTCACAATTGGCGGGTTGAACTCTATGTTTCTTGTGAAGAACTTGACCCTCTGGGGCTCGCTGTTGATTATAAAATATTGAAGCGCGAACTTAAGGCGGCTTTAGCCCCTTGGGACCATTATTTCCTCAATGAAATAAAACCCTTTGATACAATCAACCCAAGTAGCGAAAATGTCGCCCGAGTCCTTTATGAAGCGATGGCAGAGCGCTTAAACGATCATCGTGTACAGGTTTCACGCATCGTTATTGGCGAAACTTGTACCGCCAGAGTTACATATTGGCCTTAATCTTGCTTAGGGGATTCTAATAACATTAAAAGGAGGGTTTCATGGCAGATATTGATCCACGACTGAACCAAGGTACCTTGGATACAAATGAAACCACCGATTTAAACAACTTGAATCAAGCGCTTGATGATCTTGACCTGAAAAGTGAATTTGATGATTTTGAGGATTTTGATCTCTCGGACCTGGACCACGACCCTTTCGCCGATGAGCCTGGAGCAATGCCGGACGGCGATCCTCTACTGATTGAATCAGCGCCCCCCGCTCAAGCGCAAAAAGATGAAACATCAGCACCCTTTTCAAATGATCCATTTGCTCAAGCGATGGCTGAAACATCAACAACAAATATCGAACCTGCCCTTTTTGATGATGGTCAAGAAGCGACAAAAGCGAATCAAATGATGGTAAGCACTGATGAAGAGCCTGCACTGTTTGATGATTTTGACAGCTCTTTCGCAGATCCTTTTGAATCCAGTGATACTTCCACATCACCTCTCCTTGATAAGGAAAAGCCGACGCTGTTTGATGAACCCGGTCGGAACTCCCATGATATTGAATTATCGTCACCTTCAAACTCACAACTTGACTTTGATCTCTCAGATCTTCAAGTTCTAGAACAAGCTTCAAACTCAACCGCACAGGCAAATCTCGATGAACCTATGGGGCTACTGGATGACTTTGCCCTACTCAATACACCAGCTGCTGCCCAATCCAAACCGCACGCCCCTTCAGCATCGAAAGGGCTTCTTGATGACATGGATGACTTCACCCCTTCATCCCCAAAAAATCATGTACCTTCCGCACACAAGGAGAAACTCAATATGAATGCAGAGCATACCTCAACCGGTAAAAACAAAACGAATTCAGTGACATCATATCTCCCATGGGTTGCAACCATTATCGCTGTTGTTGGCATGGCTATTGGTGGCTTTGGTGCTTGGATGGTCACCCAAGATCGTAATGATATCGCAGCGTTGGATGATATGATCTATGACATTCAAAACAATCTTAACAAACCCGATGCCCACAAAGATGCATCCATTACGGAAATGAAAGATCAAATTATCTATCTAGAAAAACAACTCAATGAGATCAAAGAAGATAATCGAACCATCAACACAACAAGCAGCAACCAAAATAGGGGGCAACAAGCAGCTACGATGCCGATAAACACAACGCCCATCGCACCTGAAGCCAATGGAAACATGGCATCACCACTATCACAAGCGGCCACTCCACCTATCATAGCGGTTGCGGATGAGCCATTTAAACCGATTGAAAAACCAGCTGAAAAAGAACCTGAACTGCAATTAAACTTGTTACAATTTGACCACAATACTGCCGCAAAACAACCCGAGAGCATGGAGAATACACAAATCGCAACAACGCAACCTGCAAGCGTTTCTCCCCCCAGAGCCGTAACCAACACCACGCCAAAACTCAATGGTCAACCTATCTACATTATTAACATTGCCTCCTTTATTGCAGAGAGCCGTGCATTGATGGAACAGAAGCGTTTGCATGATTTGGGCGTTGATACCACCATTTCTACACATCTTGCCAAAGGCAAAACATGGTACCGCTTGCAATATAAAAAAACCTTTACCGACCAGGCTTATGCCAAAGAGACCATGGACCAAATTCGTTTAGCTCCAGGGGTTGAGAGCATGTGGTTAGAAAAGCGCTCTTAATGCGACCGCAGCCGCAGCCATGAACCCACACAGGACATTATGACGCTCCAACAACACCCCCCAGCCCATCTCCTTGAACGAACCCTTGCGCTTGCAGCATTGCTGCAAGCTGTGCAACTCATTGAATCGATTTCTCGTACAGGTCTTTATGATGCGGTGCAATTTAATACATCCATTGAAAGTATTTTCGCAACAGCAGATCAACCCATGATCCAAATATATCAGAGCGCAGAGCAGTTACGCGGCGGTTTATTGCTAGGTTCAAAAGTGTTACAAGGTTTACAAATTGACAAAGCAAAATCGATCATGACCTATTGCAGCACCATCATGGCGCTTGAGAAAAAATTACAAAAACAACCTGAAACATTAAAGCAGATCGCCCAAGGCTTTCAAAATATCCAGAAGCAACAACAATATTTTGCTAGCTACACCCATCACAATATCTTAGCAGCTATCTCCAATCTCTATGGCGAGACTGTGAGCCAAGTTAAACCGCGGATTATTATTCATGGAACCACCGAGCATCTTGGCCTTTCAAGCAATAAAGACCGCGTACGCAGCCTGCTCTTTGCTGCGATTCGCGCCGCCTATCTATGGAGAAAGCATGGTGGAAACCAAATACAATTACTTATCAGTAGAAAAAAAATTGTGAACACCATAGAATACTTATTAAAGAAGTGCTGACTTGATTTGCATGGTGCAATTGAAAAGTCACTTTCTTATCCGAATAATGATCACCCATCTCGTTTACCATAAAGGATTTGTATATGTCCAACGACTCATTTCGTGAAGAGGCACTTGCCTACCACCGCTCACCGGTTCCTGGAAAAATCACCGTTAAAGCAAGTAAGCCATGCATCACCCAGCGTGATCTGGCGCTCGCATACTCCCCTGGTGTTGCGGAGCCCTGTCTTGAGATCGAAAAGAATCCTGATCTTGCCGATGAATATACCTCAAGAGCCAACCTTGTCGGTGTCATCAGTAATGGCACTGCCGTTTTAGGACTTGGTGATATTGGCGCTCTTGCTTCCAAACCGGTCATGGAAGGAAAAGGGGTACTCTTTAAGCGTTTCGCAGATGTGGATGTTTTCGATATCGAAATCAATGAGACAGATCCGATGGCTTTTGTTGAGACCGTTGCACGCCTTGAGCCCACCTTTGGCGGCATCAATCTTGAAGATATCAAAGCACCTGAATGTTTTATTATTGAAGAAGAGTTAAAAAAACGGGTCAACATTCCTGTTCTTCACGATGATCAGCATGGCACGGCAGTGATTACCGCGGCAGGCATGATTAACGCCCTTCATATTCAAAAGAAAAATTTGGATGAGGTGCGCATTGTTTGTCTCGGTGCAGGCGCCGCAGGCTTTGCATGTATGCGTCTTCTGGAAGATCTCGGAGCCAAGAGAGAAAACATTCTTTTTGTCGATCGCAAAGGTGTCATTCATCAAGGTGATGAGAACCTTCCGCCGCACAAAGCCTATTTTGCTTCAACCAACCCCGCCAAAACCTTGGCCGATGCAATGCAAGGTGCCGATGTGTTTGTAGGTTTATCACAAGGCAACATGGTTACCCCAGACATGTTACTATCCATGGCGGATCGTCCTATTGTCTTTGCAATGGCCAACCCTACGCCCGAAATTGCTTATGATCTAGCCAAAGCAACACGAGCAGATCTGATCATGGCAACCGGCCGGTCCGATCACCCCAACCAGGTCAACAATGTGCTTGGCTTCCCATTTTTATTCCGAGGAGCCCTTGATGCTCGGGCGACCACATTCAATACCGAGATGAAAATTGCGGCAGTGCATGCGTTAGCAAAACTTGCTCGCAAAGATGTTCCCAGCAGTGTGCTGCTCGCATATGGTAAAAAATCACTCCGTTTTGGCCCCGACTATATTTTACCCACCCCCTTTGATCCTCGCTTAATTGAAACCATCCCGACAGCTGTTGCCCATGCGGCAACGGAAACTGGTGTTGCGCGCAATCCAATTACGGATCTTCAAGCCTATGCACAAAAATTGAGCGGTCGTATCGATCAATCACGCTCATTGATGCGTTTGGTTTTGGACAAAGCCAGACAAAATCCTCTACGCATGGTATTACCCGAAGGAGAAGACCCTATCGTAATTCGCGCAGCAACCATCATGCGTGATGAAGGTATTTCTCGCCCGATATTGATTGGGGAACCCAAAGCCATCGCTCAACATGCACAAGAGTTACACTTGCAATTGGACAATATTGAGATCATCGACCCCAATATCACTGACAGTCGTTTTGAAAGCTTAGCCGATGCCTATTACTTTGATCGCAATCGTCATGGTGTTTTGCGTCAAAATGCGCTCGACACATTAAAGAACAATCGCAACATTTTCGCCTCCATGTTAGTTCGCCGAGGCTTTGCTGACGGTTTACTTGCTGGGCGCAACAGCCACTATGCCGATGTCTTACGCCCTGTTCTACAGATATTGGCACACAACCAGACCGGTGCACATCTGCATACTTTTGGGCTCTATATTTTAGTGATGGAGTCAGGGGCTTATATCTTAGGCGACTGCACAGCGAATTTAACGATGGATGCGCAGAAGCTCTCGCAATTGGCTGTTCATGCCGCGGATCTTGCCACATCCTTGGGAATGGAACCACGCGTTGGCATGCTCTCTTATTCCAATTTTGGCAGTGCTCAACATGATGCGACCCTTTGTGTAGCAGAAGCTGTGAAAATATTGCACCGTGATCACCCCAATCTTATGGTCGATGGTGAAATGCAAGCGGATACTGCCATCAACCAGGCCGTTTTGAACAACTACCCTTTCTCAAAACTTAAAAATAGTGCAAATATCTTGATTTTCCCCGATATGCAATCAGGAAACATCGCCTATAAACTCTTACGCGAACTTGGCAATGCGACCGCCATCGGTCCTGTTTTGGTCGGTCTGCCCAAGCAAGCCCATATTTTACAAACAGGAGCCTCCACCGATGACATCGTCAACATGGCTGCACTTGCGGCAGCACGGACTGTCAAATCTGCGACACACTCTTGAGCCAATCAATCCATCACGCCCCAACACGCGAGAAACTTGCCCTGCCCAGCGCATCACTTGATGCGCTGCAACAAGAGATATTGGCGTGGAAGATGCCTAAATTTCGTGCCAAGCAAATTCTTGACTGGCGCAACAAAGGTATTACAACGCCTTCACTGATGCGCAACTTGCCACTGGACCTCCAGGAGAAACTCCATGCCGAAATGGTATGTGAACCCTTAACCTTGGTACGCAAAATGAGCTCCAATGATGGCACACGAAAATATCTATTTGCATTAACCCGCCGACCTTATGTTGGAAAAATGGTCGAAGCCGTATTCATCCCCGATGAGCGCCGTGGCACCGTATGCATCTCATCGCAAATGGGCTGTGTGCTTGACTGTCCTTTTTGTCATACAGGAACACAAAAATTTGAAGGAAACATCAACAGCAGTGAAATCATCGCTCAGGTTTTAGCGATTAAGCATGATCTGTTAAATGATCCTCTACCGAGCGCATTATCACTGCACGGAGAGGTTTCTCATATTGTCTATATGGGCATGGGAGAGCCTTTGGCCAATGAACACTCGGTCTATCAAAGCCTTGAGATCCTTCTTTCTGAAGAGGGGCTCAATCTTTCTCGCAGAAGAGTTACCCTCTCAACTTCAGGATTGGTTCCTCAAATTGACCGCTTAGGCCTGCAATCTCCGATCAATCTCGCCATCTCATTACACAGTGCGAATGACATCTTGCGCGACACCCTTGTTCCCATCAATCGTAAATACCCGCTACAGGATCTTCGCCAATGTTTAAACCGTTATCCATTACCGCAACAACGCCACATTACTTTAGAATATGTGATGCTTGCAGGTGTGAATGACCGTCAAGAAGACCTTGAAGCATTGGTGAAATTCACCAACCCTGCACGCGAACGCATCAATCTGATTCAATTTAATCCATATCCAGGCAGCCCCTACCAAGGCACGCCCTCCGAGCAACTACATCGATTTGCAAAAAGGTTGATCAAAAAAGGAATTCGTGCAACCCTTAGACGATCACGCGGTCAAGATATTATGGCAGCATGTGGGCAATTAAAAGCAGCGACTGATCCAACCATGATCTTGGCGCGTTAACCCAATAAAAACGCCCCATGCAACCTGATGAGACTTAATTTGAGAGGATTTATGCAGCGTATCGCAATTATTGGTGGAAGCGGCCTCTATCAATTGGAAGGGTTAGAGATCATTGATGAACTTGATATCGAGACCCCGTATGGTTCACCCTCTGATAAAATTTGCCTTGCGCGCATGCATGATCATGAATTGATTTTCCTTCCTCGCCATGGTCGCCATCACCATATTCCTCCCCATAAAATCAATTACCGTGCCAACATCTATGCCCTTAAAGTCGTGGGTGTTACCAAGATTATCTCCATTTCGGCGGTTGGTTCACTCAAAGAGGAGATTGCCCCTGGGCACTTTGTCATGGTTGATCAATTTGTTGATCGTACCCATGGGCGTGCAAGCAGCTTCTTTGATGGTCCTGTTGTTGCGCATGCTTCTATGGCTGAGCCAACCTGTCATGGGCTACGGCAACAATTGTTGCAAGCGTGTCAACAGGTCAACATCACCACCCATGCACAAGGATCATATCTTGCCATGCAAGGGCCTCAATTCTCATCAAAGGCTGAATCCAACCTCTACCGAAGCTGGGGAATGGATGTAATTGGCATGACCAATATGCCTGAAGCGAAACTGGCCCGTGAAGCGGAAATCTGTTACGCCACGGTTGCGATGAGTACAGACTATGATTGTTGGCGAGAAGAAGATGAAGCCGTCTCAGCAACCTCTGTCATCGAAGTGATGCAACGCAATACATTAAAAGCCAATCAAATGCTTTCGTCACTCTTTCAATCCCTTGCTGATACCTATGCCGCAGAGCCATGCAAATGTCAGCACATTTTAGAACAGAGCCTGTTTACTAACCTTCACCATCTTACTGATGAGGAGATTCGCCCAGTTTATGCGATTGTAAAACGATTACTATGAATCACAAGCCGATCATCAAGCAATCTTTTTTTATTGCTATTGTCACCGCACTTGCGCTTTCAAGCTGTCAATCAACGCCCAGCTCAACCCCACATGATGCTGCTCATCGAGCCCACCTTCACTATCAATTGGGGTTGGAGGCTCTGCATCAAAACATGCTTCCCAAAGCCTTTAGTGAGCTTATCCAAGCCAATGATCTCCTTCCAGATCAACCCGAGACGCTCGATGCACTCGCCTACGCATGGCGAATGCGTGGGGACTTTGAGCAATCAGAAAGGCTCTACCAACAGGCCATTTCACACCATCCTGATAGCGCGATTTATAACAATTACGCCAATCTATTGCTTGAAATGAAGCGCTATGACGATGCCAAAGTACAGTTGGATATCGCGCTCAATGATCCAACCTATGCCCATCAAGACATCGCTTACACCAACTTAGGCGATGTATTGATCGGCATGGGACAGAGAGGGGCTGCGCAACACGCCTACCAAATCGCGATCAATATCGAACCTCAACAGCGTTCCGCTCGACTCAAACTGGCACGAAGCTTCATCGAGCAGGGTGATAAAAGTTCAGCATTGACACAATACATGTATCTCTTGAAGCAAGCGCCAGCGGATATGGAGCCCTTACAAGAGATTGTTGTACTTCTCAAACAACAACAACATTGGCAGCAACTACGCACACTACTACGCCATGCTCAACAAGAACCGATCGCTAGCCATGATATGGCATGGATCGAAGATGAACTCACCAGCCTTGAACGCGCAGAAAAAAATGACCGTAGCCAATGAACATGACGATATTTTATACATTTGGATTCAAAAGCCATGACAACTGATTCTCCTATACAAGCACAAACATCCGACGAAGATATTTCACAGCCAGGGAATCCCCTCTCCGCCGAAAATGAGATGGACAAAAACAAATCAGCGCCCCAAAGCTCAGCGTCGATTCAACAACATCTCGGTAGCCATTTAGCTCAAGAACGACAACGACTCGGAAAAAACATCAATCAAATCTCTTCGATTCTTCGCATCTCCACTACGCATCTTCATGCCATTGAAGCGGGGGACTGGTCTGTTCTTCCTGGTGAAACCTATGCCCTTGGCTTCGCCAAGCAATATGCCAAACATCTACAGTGTGATATTGCCGATGAACTGGAAGCCCTTCGCTCTAACCAAAAGGGTTTTACACGCCCGCTAATTTATCAAGATCAACCGACCTCTCCCAATAAAAAACTGGCGATCATGGCCGGAGTTTTTTTTCTTATGCTCTTTATTGGAGCCAATATCTTTTTTTATCAAAGTGAGGAGCAAGGCAGCCCCGATGCATCTATGCCCATTGCCAACGAAAACATTATTGCGCCTTCGAATTTGGCTGAACTGATAATATCAGACACCAGCACACCCACAGAAAACAGTGACAACAACCAGCAACAACCCTTCAATGAAGCAACGGTCAATAATGAGGCTACAAGCAACCTCGATGAAAACCTACAAAAGCAATCTACAGGGCATCATTATCTATTTGCAGCCAACAATGATATTGTATGGCTGCAATTGTATGCCATACAAGGTGATGAACGGACCCAACTTCACGATGTGGTTTTACAAATCGGTGAAAGCTTAAATGTTACCAGTGATGCCGCGTATCTCGAACTCACAACAGGTAATGCGGCTGAACTTAAGGTGACCATCGACAATCAACCGATACAGATATTAGATGAAAAAAATAAAAAACAACAAGTGTTGCGTGGCTTTAAACTTATAGCCAATGGTAATCAACCTTAATTACAACACAGATCAATGTTGCTATCATTTGCAAGCTCATGCAGCGTTGCATGCGAAAAAATAGAGTGAGAGGAGATGCGAATGCGTTCTGATATTTATGCACACGCACGCCGGAATATGGTCGAATACCAAATTCGCTGCTGTAAAGTTTTGGATATGGATCTACTCAACATGATCGAATCTCTGCCGCGTGAGCAGTACCTCCCCGATTATCTCAAGAGCTTGGCCTACATGGAAGGACATGTTCCCCTCCCTTGCAATCAAGAGATGATGTCCCCTTTGCAAGAAGCATCTATTTTACAACAACTTGATCTCAATGAAACAAGCCGTGTGCTTGAAATCGGGACAGGAACAGGTTTTCTCACAACCCTATTGGCCATGCGTTCAGGGCATGTGACCAGTTGCGAAATCCATCCTGAATTGGCCAAAATGGCGCGTGCAAACTTGAATCAACATGGCATCGATGATGTCGAGATTGTCACTGTCAATGCGATGGATGAAGATGCACTTGCAACAGCAATCCATGGGACATTTGATGCTATTATTCTTGGTGCCACTCTTAAAGAGATCCCTCAACATCTACACAACTACTGCAATCCCAATGGACAAATTATTGCGTTTTTGGGCAGTGACCCCATCATTAAGCTCACGCACATTCACTACCATGATCAAACGGCAACCCAAACCGTACTATTTGAAACACTGTTACAATCGATGGAAGGTTTGCCCGTGATTCAAGAGTTTGTTTTTTAAGTCCGCATCACGCCTGTTTGCAATACGACACCTCTCACTTTTGTGAATTACAACCACTGTAACGACCCGTCTCGCAGGACACTCATCAAACAAGGTTTGATGGGAGTAGCTGCCGTCGCCATCACAAGTAGCACGCTACCCTCACCGCTGTTCGCTGCAGCAAAAGAGGCGCTTAACCATCAACGCTTAATTGAACAACTGCACAAACAGACCTCGATTCCTAAAGAGCGGCTGCATGCTTATTTGAAAAACGCCACCTTCGATGAGCAAATCATTCGTAAAATGAACACCCCTTACGAATCGAAAACCTATGGGCAATACCGTCCTCTTTTTGTTCATGAGCGACTCGCTGCAAAAGGGCGTGATTATTTGGCGACACATCATGATATCTTCATCAAGTGTTACCAGCGCTACGGTGTGCAACCTGAAATTATTGCCGCCATTTTAGGCATGGAGACACGCTACGGTGCCTACCGAGGAAAAGATCGCGTACTGGATGCACTCTATACCTTGGCCACGGGCTACCCAAGACGCGCCGAGTTTTTTGCCAACCAACTGGGTGAATTCTTCTTACTGTGTGAAGAAGAAAAGTTAAATCCTCATGAGGTGCAAGGCTCCTATGCCGGAGCCTTTGGCACCACGCAATTCATACCCTCATCGTATCGCGCCTTTGCCGTGGATGCTGATCACGATGGAAAACGCGATGTCTGGAACTCACCCAGTGATATTATTTTCAGTGTAGGCAACTACTTCAACCGCCATCAATGGCGTGATGATCGACCGATTGCACAATGGATTCCTGATCTTCCTTCGCATCCACTCACCAACCAAATGCTTAACGATGAAACAAAAAGTTGGAAAAAATTACAAGAACTTCGCGATGCAAACATTGCAAACCTACCCCAATCATGGCACGATGATGACCGAGTCGCTCTGATTCAACGCGAAACCGAAACGGGGAAACGAACGGCATTGGTTCACTACAACTTCTATGTCATCACCCGTTGGAATCGATCATATAACTATGCGCTTGCGATCTCTGAACTTGCCCACCTTCTTGGCTGCCCACAATGCAACATCGAATCATAAAACCAATATGCCATCATACGGCAACCCTCATCCTCTCATCATTGCTATTGACAGTCACCGCATGCTCACCCAATCACTACATTATTGGTCAAGGCTCTGATCAACGGGGAGACATTGGCACGCCACATCATCGTTCCACTGAGCAGAACAACGCTGAGCCTCAACTCCCGAGCGGAGAAGGTGGTTCATTCAAAATTGGCACCCCTTATAAAATTGCTGGAATTTGGTATCAACCGATTGAATCGGCAGAAGGTTATAGCGAAACAGGTATTGCCTCCTGGTATGGTGATGAATTTAATGGTCGAAAAACTGCCAATGGTGAAACCTTTGATATGTATGCCTTGTCAGCAGCACATAAAACATTACCTCTTCCCACACTTGCCCGTGTCACCAATTTAGACAATGGAAAATCGATTGTGGTGCGCATTAATGACCGTGGTCCTTTTGTAAAAGAGCGGTTGATTGATCTATCGCATGCCGCTGCCAACGCCTTAGGTTTTTTAGACATAGGTACAGCACATGTGCGTGTTGAAGTGATCAGTGAACATTCACCCTTTTCATCCAGATCCAGGACACCATTACCCACAGCCTCTGATGAGACAGAACCTTCCAGAAAGGCGCATCAAAGCGCCTACACAACCGCCATCAAAAACCTTGGAATTACGACTGCCTCAGCGGCTCCAGTGCAACCGGTTCAAGAGATTGCGATGCCAACAACACCCGTTGCCAACAATACACCCATCCAGACATTGCCACAGCCCCGACCTGCAGCTCCACAGCTGATTTTTATTCAATTGGGAGCATTTTCTTCGCAAGAAAACGCACTGCGTATGCGCGATTTGTTCGCAACACATCATCCAGATATCCATATTCAACGCACCAATCATACCCCGCCGATGTTCCGTGTTCGCATAGGTCCATTCTCCAATCGTCCGCAAGCAGAACAAGCCATCGTATCACTTGAGCGCGAAGGGATTCAGCACGCTATTGTGGTAACCAACGAGTGACACGACACATCACCATCTTTGGCTCCAGCCGCATTCCCAACAACGATCCACAATATATTGATATTCAACAACTGGCGAATGCCATTGGCCAGCGAGGTTGGCATGGTATCGTCGGCGGCCACCAAGGAGCCATGGCAGCTTTTTCACAAGGCATGCGTGAAGCGGGAGCCCATGTCCGTGGCTATACCGTTTCCTGCTTTCCAACACCTAGCAACCACACATTGACAGAAGAGATCTCCACGGATCATTTCTTCCAGCGCATGCAATTATTGATCGAAGAAGCTGATGCCTACCTGGTTTTGCCTGGCGGACTTGGAACACTCGCTGAATTGGCCATGGTTTGGGATCTTCTCGCCATTGGAGCCTTAAAAGCGCGCCCCTGTATTCTCTACGGCGATCAATGGCCCGCCATTATTGCAATCCTCAATAATAATCTATATTTATCGGTTGATCATGCAGCGCAGATGTTAACATTATGCACCACCCATGATGAGGTTTTGGCACATTTAACATGAAACAGTTCACAGACTTCAATCACCGCGTCTGCGATGCGCAACCGACATGCTTAAATCGCTACCTCGCCAATCACTCGCCATTTTCACAACAACGCATTGAACGCGCCATTGTAGAGGGCGGTGTTTATATCAACAAAAAGCGCTGCGACCAACCCGAAACAGCGCTACAGATGGGCGATCAACTACGCATGGTGCTGCTTAATCAAGAGATTCTCGTCCCCTTCTCACATGCGCAACTGATTTGGGTTCATCGTGATCTATGTATGATTCACAAACGATCTGGGCAATATGCACAAGAGGCGCTACACCGTGCACGCGGCACACTTCCGGATGAAATTTCCTCTTATTTTGCAACCCTTCGCGGCATAGAAAAAAACTTTCGTCCGGTGCACCGTCTTGATCGGGAGACCTCAGGGCTGATGCTTTTTTCTGCCAATCCCAAGCAGTTATGCCAACTGCAAACCCATTGGCAAGGCTCGGCAAACAAAGTATATCTTGCCGTAATTTCGCCCGCTCCCAAATGGGATATGCAAACCATCGACCTACCTCTTTCAACCAAAGCCAATCAAAAAGGGCAATACACCGTAGATCAACAGGGTCGATATGCGACCTCAATTGTGCAAGTATTGCGGCGTGAACAACATCGTGCCCTCGTCCAACTTATACCCAAAACTGGTCGAACACATCAACTGCGTGTCCATCTCTCCCATATCGGACATGCGATCATTGGAGATCAACGCTATGGTGGCGAATCTCACCACCGTTTGATGCTCCATGCACATAAATTAAACATAACGGCACCTGCGCTTCCCCAGCCCCAACAGTGGATTGCAGAACCGGAAAAGGATTGGCAATGGTAACAACATCGACATATTTTAAACTCCTCATCTTCACACTCCTCGCATTGATTTCAACTGCGACGATGGCAGCGACAACCCCGCAATCTCCACGGTTAGAGGCCAAATCATGGATACTGCTTGATGCGCAAACCCAACAAGTCTTAGCCTCAGAAGATGCTGATCATGAACTTCCCCCCGCCAGTTTAACCAAACTGATGACCCTCTACCTGCTCTTTGAAGATATTAAACTGGGGCGCCTCAACGAAGATGAGAATGTACGCGTGAGTGAAAAAGCATGGAAAATTGGTGGCAGCACCATGTTCCTTGATCCGCGCATGAGCCCCAAAGCGGGTGATCTGATTCATGGTATCTCCACTTTTTCTGGCAACGATGCCTGTATCGCTATGGCTGAGCATGTCTCTGGCTCAGAAGAAGCCTTTGCGATGCGCATGAATGAAAAAGCGGCAAAATTAGGGATGACCCACTCCCACTTTATCAATGCCACAGGCTTTCCTGCCAAAGATCATTACAGTTCAGCTGGGGATATGGCCAAGCTTGCGGCAGCCCTTTGGCGTGACTTTCCTGACCATTACAAACTCTTTTCAGAAAAAAGTTTCACCTATGATGGCCGTACACAGTGGAATCGCAACCGTCTTCTTTGGACCATGCCCGAAGTCGATGGCTTAAAAACAGGACACACAGACGAAGCTGGCTACTGCCTGGTCTCCTCTGCACAAACAGGTAACACCCGTTTTGTTTCTGCGGTCTTTGGAACATCCTCTGACAAAGCACGCCAACAACAATCTGCCGTTTTACTTAAGTACGGTTTTCGTAATTTTGTCACCATTCGCCCAACCGAGCGCGATCTTCGCCGCCAGGTTGAGGTCTATGGCGGCAAAGAAGAGAGCGTTTGGCTCAAACCTGAAAACGCAGTCATGGTCACCGTCCCTAAAGGCTATGAAAATCAACTGACATTCCGTCTACAATACGAAACACCACTCATGGCACCTATTGCTGAAAACCAACCCATAGGCATCATTGAGGCTGTCGTCAAAGAGAAAAATGGTACATTCTCCGAGCCGCTATCCGCCATCAACATGGTTGCAACGCGTCATGTTGAAGAAGCGTCATGGATTGGCCAACGCATCGATGTGATGCGCTTATGGTGGCAAAATAAAAATGAAGAGACCAACAACGAAACAGCCCCTGAGGGTGATGGAGATCATGCCAAACCATAATTCACAACCACTAATTGCCTATGTAAATGGCCATTTTTTACCTCTTGATGAGGCCACCGTGCATATTGAAGACCGCGGCTTTCAATTTGCCGATGGTGTCTATGAGGTTGTCGCCTGTTTCAATGGCACATATCTCGATTTAGAGCCCCACCTCAAACGGTTGGAGCGCTCATGCCAAGCCATTAGCATTGAGCCTCCCTTCACCCTCGCAGAAATGCGTCAATGGATTGAGCATCTTTATGCAATGAACAATATCCCCTGCGCGATGATCTATATTCAAATCACTCGAGGCGTCGCCGCGCGTGCCCATTACACCCGCGAGAAACTTACCCCTACGGTCGTAATGACACTGCGTAAACTGCCACAACCTACCCATGAAAAAATTCAAGCGGGACTCACCACGATCACCATGCAAGATATTCGATGGAAACGCTGTGATATCAAATCGATTGCCATGCTTGCAAGTGTCATGGGAAAATACGAGGCCGTCGCCCAAGGTGCCGATGAAACCATCTGGCTTGATGAAGAAAATCATGTGCTTGAGGGATGTTCAACCAATCTCTTTGCCATCATCGATGGTGCACTGGTCACCCACCCGCTTGACCATCAAGTGCTGGGTGGCATCACCCGGGACATGGTGATTCGCTTGGCCAAAGCCAATCATCTTGAGGTACAAGAACGGCAATGGACACTCGATGAGCAAGGGCTCTCAGAGGTGATGCTCAGCAGTACCACCAATGCGATCATGCCGATTACCCGTATCAATCATCAACCACTTTTAGAAGGAAAACCCGGCGCTCGAACACTGCAAATCCGTCAATGGATGATTGAAGAATTGGACAAGCTCGCCGCATCGTAATGGTTCCCCATCCCTTAAAAGGTGTACTCTTTGACATGGATGGAACGCTGGTAGATGCGTTCCATCCAATCATTTTGGCCATCCATGCCACATTGCAACACTTTGGTCGTCAACGCATTGAAGCGGATGAGATCCGCCGCCAAACAGGACGGGGTGATTGCACCATGCGTGCTCTGTTTGGTGACGATAAAGAGGCGGCAACCGAGCACTTTCTAAAAATTCATGATGACTATCTGCTTGAGGGTATTGCCACACTGGATGGGGTTGAACCCCTCTTACAACATCTACAAACACGCGCAATTCCCATGGCGATTGTTACGAGCAAGGGACAACTGCGCGCCGAAGCACAGATTAACCACCTTGGCTTAAGCGATTACTTCGATTGCATCATCGGCAAGCAGCCTGGCTTGGCCGAGAAGCCCAGCCCTGAACCTATTTTACGCGCTTGCTCCGTGCTGAAATGCTCACCATCTCAAGCGATCATGATTGGTGATGGCATCTCCGATACACGCGCTGCCAAAGCGGCTCAAGTGATGAGCTTAGCGATCACATCGAGCTTTAGCGTTGAGGAGCTCACACAAACAGGTGCAGCACACTGTTTTCCAACCCTTTCCGAGGTCTCTACATGGCTTATGACGCAGATTCGCTAATTCGATTTATGCTTCCCAAAACATCCACCCGTGGTGTGATTATCCGCGGCAATCATATTGCTGCGGCTGCCTGCAAGATTCATGGATTAAATCATGAGGTCGGTGAACTCTTTATCCAAACCTTACTCGCATCCATTTTACTATTGAGCGTCAACAAAGGGGGAGTCCGTCAAGTCTTACAACTCGATGCGCAAAACAATCAAAACACCCCCATCCAACGCATCTTATCTGAAGCACGCGCCGGCGCTGTACGCGGCTACATCAATTGGAAAGAGGAGAGCATTCTTCAACGCAGCGAACAGCCTCACCACCAAAACAACATTGCCGAATGGATGGGGGTCCCTGTTCATGTCTCCACCGTACGCGATTTAGGCATTGATCAACCCTACATCTCCACCATTGAGTCTGATCACACCTTTTTGGCCGATCACATCAATCACTATCTGGCGCAATCGGTACAAACCCGTGCCGATGTGGTTCTCATCGATAAAACAGCAATTATGCTCGAAGCAATGCCAGGCTGTAGCGATGATGACTGGTTTGAAAGTGTTGAGGCGCTTGCAAAAATCACCTCCAATGAGATCGTGCATGACGATCCTGAAACCGTCATGCTGCGTGGGTTTGCTGCACAGCAGTGCCATTTACTGGGGCACGACCACTACCGCTACCAATGCCAATGTTCCGAACAAAAGATGCGTGCCATTTTTGAAAGCATGGATATTGCCCAACTTCAATCGATGCAAGACTCCGATGGTTTTATCTCAATCAGTTGCCAATATTGTGAACAAAGCTTTCGTATGAATGTCGGCCATTGCCAAGCCCAAGAATCACACCGTGAGCAGTGAGCAATCTGAACAAAAAGTGATCATCACCGACATTCGCATGTCGTTCATCTCAATGGTGGTTTTCATGGTTAAATGGAGCATTGCTGCCATTCCCGCCCTATTTATTCTCTTTTTACTTGGCAACCTATCGATGCTTTTACTCGCCAAGGTCTTCTCCAACGGATCCATACAGATGCTGTTTTGATGTTATACGCGCATTGGACTTTTACGCACGCACTTCAACACAACATCCAATACACTCCCGTGAACCCTCCCAGCACCTTCACTTACGGTGCAGGATTCATAAACCGTAACTGCAACTGATCAATCTCACTTAAAATGTCATCCGAGAGTGGTTGTTCCCACGCATCAATATTCTCTTTGAGTTGTGCCATTGTTGTCGCTCCAATAATGGTGCTACCGACAAACCAACGCGAATAGACAAACGCCAGCGCCAAGGTTGCCGGTGTCATCGCACACTTGTTCGCCAACTCCACATATGCCGCGACAGCGGGCGCAACAGCTGGTTTGACATAACGCTGACCAAAGCCAGGGAACTTTTTCACCCGCCCCTCCGCCATCTCATGGAGCAAATATTTACCGCTCAGATGGCCAAATGCGAGTGGCGAATAAGCCAAAAGCGGCACATCTTCACGGTAACTGATCTCAGTCATTCCCGACTCAAAAGTGCGATTGATCAAACTGTACGCATTTTGAATTGAAACCACCCGTGGCAAATTCAACCGCTCCGCCGCCTGTAAAAACTGCATGATGCCCCACGGATGTTCGTTGGAAAGCCCTACATAACGGATTTTCCCTTCATCCACCAACTCACCCAATGCCTGCAACTGTGCAACGATCGAAGTCGCCTCAACCTCCTGATCCGGTTCAAATTGATAGCGACCAAACATCGGCACATTGCGCGCCGGCCAATGCAATTGATAAAGATCAATATAATCGGTCTGCAACCGCTTTAGCGATCCTTCAACCGCCATGCGGATGTTGTCACGATCGAGCGATTTCGGGCCACTGCGAATCCAATCCATGCTGCGATTGGGTCCTGCAACCTTGGTTGCCACCACCAAATCCTCGCGCCGCTTGGTGTGCAGCCATTCGCCGACCATGGTCTCGGTCCGCGTCACCGTCTCTCCCCGTGGTGGCACAGGATACATCTCTGCCGTATCAATAAAGTTGATCCCCCGCTCGACGGCGTAATCGAGCTGCGCATGCGCCTCAGCCAAACTGTTCTGCTCTCCAAAGGTCATGGTTCCCAGACAGATCGCAGAAACCTTCAAATCACTTCGTCCCAACAGTCGATATTCCATTTGATACTCCTAGGGTTGATCTGTTTTGGCAGACCAACCATGGCCTGCACGGATACGCTAACTTATTCAGTGTATCCCTGGCATACAAAAGTTTACAGAAGCCATCCTCTCTTGAAAAAAGGCCCCAACCACGCAACAGTTGCGTATGCTGATGATCATCTCCCCTGCAAAAAAACTCGCTGCCAACCTTGCAACCTCACTCCCCGTCACGCAACCCTTGTTGCTTGATAAGAGTCAACAGTTGATTGAAATTTTGCGTACGCACAATGCTGTTCAAATCGCCGATCTCATGAAACTGAGTATGAATCTTGCCGATCTCAATGTGCAGCGTTATCACGATTGGCATCAACCCTTCACGACAGACAACGCTTCTGCCGCCCTGTTGATGTTCCAAGGGGATGTTTATCAAGGAATGGATGCCGCCTCATTGGATGGCGATGATATGCACTTTGCCCAACAACATCTGCGCATCTTGTCCGGCTTGTATGGGCTGCTCAAACCCCTTGACCTTATGCAAGCCTACCGCCTTGAGATGGGCACCCGCCTGCGCAATGCGCGTGGTGAAAATTTGTATCAATTTTGGGGGGAGATCATCACCCAACATTTAAATACCGCCCTGCACGAACAAGGCGATGATACGCTCATCAACCTCGCTTCCAGTGAATATTTCAAGGTCATTCAACCCAAGGCATTGCAAGGGTCAATCATTACACCACACTTTAAAGAGCGCAAAAATGACACCTATAAAATCATCGGCATTCATGCCAAAAGAGCGCGCGGCTTAATGGCACGCTTCATCATTAAGAACCGTTTGCAACACCCCGATGCAATCAAGCGATTTGATCTCGCCGGTTATCGCTACAACGAAGCGTTGTCCTCAGCCCATGATTGGGTCTTTGCCCGTGGTTGATGCCACCGCATCCCCGATGGCTAGCATCGCCTTTGATCCCAGCTTACTGCTTTTGTTGGCAATCATCGTTCTCGTCATTCTATTGTGGCGAAAAATTCCGCAGAGTGATCCTGCACAACTTCAACAACAGAACCATGCGTTGATGCAAGCGATTCGCGAAGAGTTTCGCTTGGGTCGTGAAGAGAGCAATCAATCGGCCAAACAGTTGCGTGAAGAGGTAGCTCTTAGCCAAAACAACTTCTTGACCGGTACCACCCAACGCATGGGCGAGATGGCCGCACAACAAGCCCAGCAATTGACCACCTTTGAAAAACGCATTCAAGCCTTGGAAGCATCCAATATTGCCCATTTTGAAACCATGCGCACAACGCTGGAGCAGCAACTCAAAAGCATCCAACAAAACAATGAGACACGACTGGAGCAGATGCGTACCACCGTTGATGAGAAGCTACAATCATTTGAGAAATCAAACATGGTCAACTTTGAAAGCGTGCGAACAACCCTTGAAAAGCAACTCACCACACTGCAGCAAAACAATGAGAAAAAACTCGATCAGATGCGTGAAACGGTTGATGAAAAACTACAATCCACCCTTGAAAAACGCTTGGGTGAATCCTTCAAATTGGTGAGTGACCGTCTCGAATCGGTGCAACAAGGGCTGGGTGAGATGAAAAATCTCGCCACAGGTGTAGGCGATTTGAAACGGGTACTGACCAATGTTAAAACCCGTGGAACTTGGGGTGAATTTCAACTGGGCGCGATTCTTGATCAAATTCTCACCCCTGAGCAGTACGGTGCCAATGTCAAAGTGAAACATCACTCCAACGATCATGTGGAATTTGCTATCAAACTCCCCGGTGCATCCGATGAGCCCAATAGCCAAGTGTGGTTGCCGATTGATTCGAAGTTTCCCCATGAGGATTATGCGCGGCTGGTTAACGCTTCGGAGATTGCCGATCCAGAGGCGGCCAAAAAAGCACTCAGCGCACTACTTCGCGCCATCAAAGAGTCAGCCAAAGATATTGCTGGAAAATACATTGATCCTCCCCACACCACCGATTTTGCCATTCTCTTTCTGCCCACCGAAGGTCTCTATGCTGAAGTGCTGCGTGAAGCGGGATTTGTAGAGTCGATCCAAAGTGAATTTCGTGTCGTCATCACCGGCCCCACCACCCTATCCGCCACGCTCAACAGCTTACGCATGGGCTTTCGCACCCTCGCCATTGAGAAGCGTTCATCCGAAGTGTGGCAAGTATTAAGCGCCGTAAAAACTGAATTCGGCAAATTTGGCGGCGTGCTCGAAAAGGTTAAAAAGCAGCTGGACACCGCCTCGCGCAGCATTGAAGAGACAGGAACACGCACCCGCGTCATGAGCCGCAAGCTGGCCAATGTCGAGAGCATGGATGATGCGCAGAGCCAAACCCTTTTGGGGATCGATGCCCCACATTTAAACAACAACGACGAGGAGTAACATCATGTTTATTGCAATGAACCGTTTTCGTATTCACCTGGGCCGTGAGGAAGATTTTGAAACCATCTGGCGTGCGCGCGACTCACACCTCACGGGCGTACCCGGCTTCCAATACTTCAACCTGCTGCGCGGCGCGACCGATGAAACCTGCACCACCTACATTTCGCATAGCACTTGGGAATCCCAAGATGCCTTTGTCGCATGGACACAATCTGAAGCATTCCGCCAAGCCCATGCCAAGGCAGGACACAAATCTGAAGGCATCTACATCGGCGGCCCACGCTTTGAAGGATACACCTCGGTTTTATCCAAATGAATCAAGCGGCGAAAAGCCCACCCCATCTCGTCCTCATTGATGGGCCCAACTATGTTTTTCGCGCCTTTCATGCCATTCGTCACTTAACGACCAAGGCGGGGCGTCCGACCAACGCCATCTACGGCTATGTGCAGATGTTGCGCAGCGTGCTCGAAAAACTTCAACCGAGCCATGTTGCTGTCGCCTTTGACCCCAAGGGAGGCACCTTCCGCAATAGGATCTACTCCGAATATAAAAGCCACCGCCCACCGATGCCTGAAGAGCTGGCGGAACAGTGGCCGGTGGTGATTGAAGTCACCCAGGCGTTCAACTTTCCGCTCATCTGCATCGACAATTATGAGGCCGATGATGTCATTGCCACCTTGGCGCAACAGGCGGAGAAGCAAGGTTTTCGCGTCACCATTGTCTCCACCGACAAAGATTTGATGCAACTGGTCAATGACAATATTCACATGCTCGATACGATGAAAGATCAGCACTACGATCGCGAAGCTGTAAAGGTGAAATGGGGCGTCTATCCCGAACGCATTCAAGATCTTCTTGCCATGACAGGAGATACAGCGGACAACATCCCTGGCATTCCCGGCATTGGCCCCAAAACTGCAACCCTGCTTTTGGAGAGCTACGGAACGCTTGAAGATGTTTTAAACCATGCGCATGAGATCAAACAGACCAAGCGACGCGAAACGATTCTTGCTTCCATCGAAACTGCGCGTCTCGCTTACCGATTGGTTGCACTCGATGATCAAACTCCGATCGATCAAAAGATCAGCGATTTGGTCATGCAATCCCCTGATCGTGAACATCTCGCACGACTCTTCCAAGCGTTGGAATTTCATCGCCTCTATCAGGAATTTGCAAGCGATGAGCCTGCAACAGGGTTTGCACTCCAACCACAAACTTCGCAACAACAGCCCCAAGCTGCCAATGATGCACATGATGCACATGCAAAGCATGCTTCTCAAAACAGCTCAAATCCAATCACCCGACATGATCATCTGGTCGATACCCCCGCAGCATTGCACACGCTTATTGAGCAGTTGACCCTCTGTGATTCCTTTGCCGTCGATACAGAAACCACCTCGCTTGATCCCCACGCCGCCGATCTGGTGGGCATCTCAATTGCCATCACTGAGGGGGAAGCATACTACATTCCCGTCGGTCATCGTGCCGCGGACCTCCTCACACTGCCTCCCACGCAGCTCTGCAAAGAAGAGGTTCTTAGCAAACTCAGGCCTCTTCTTGAAAACCCACTTCTGCATAAAACGGGTCAGAACCTCAAATATGATGCCCAGGTCTTACGCCGCGCAGGCATTGAGCTTCAGGGGATTCGCGCCGATGCCATGCTACTCGCCTACTGTTTACAAGCGGGAAAATATGCGCCAAACCTGGATGCGCTCGCCAAAGATTTTTTTGATTATCAATGCATAGCGTATGAAGATGTGGTGGGCAAAGGTCAGAAACAGATCAACTTTTCCCACGCCACCATTGCTGCGGCCACACCCTATGCCTGTGAAGATGCCGATATCAGCCTTCGTTTGGTCAACCATTTAACCCAGATCTCACCGCCCGAAGCGATTCAACGCCATCATGCGATTGAGTTGCCTCTCTCGCGTGTTTTGGCCGATATGGAGTGGCAAGGGACAAAGGTCGATCGCAACAAACTGATCGAACTCTCCACCACCTTTGGCGCACAAATTGGTGAAATCCAATCCGCTATACACCAACGGGCCGGCTTTGAGATCAACATTCAGTCACCCAAACAGCTGGGCGAACTTCTCTTTGAGACCCTTGCGCTACCGGGCGGCAAAAAAACCAAATCGGGTCAATGGGCTACCGGTCAAAGTGAACTTGAAAAATTAGCAGATACCCATGAAATTCCCCGCTTGATTCTTGAGGTACGCCAACTCTCCAAGCTCAAATCAACCTACACCGATGCGCTACAAAAATTAATTCAAGCTGAAACAGGGCGGGTACACACCTCCTACAATCAGGCCATTACTACGACAGGTCGCCTCTCTTCATCCAACCCGAACCTGCAAAACATCCCAATTCGTAGTGCGGCTGGGCGTGAGATTCGTAAAGCCTTCATTGCCGAAGCGGATTGCTCGCTCATTGCCGCCGACTATTCTCAAATTGAATTGCGCTTGATGGCTCACTTCTCTGAAGATGAAGCACTGTTGCATGCCTTCGATTCAGGCATCGACATTCACACGGCAACGGCGGCATCGGTTCATCAATGCAGCAGCGCGAGTGTCACGGGAGAGATGCGTCGTCATGCCAAGGTGATCAATTTTGGAATTTTGTATGGCATGAGTGCATTTGGACTTGCCAAACAACTTGGAGTGAGCAACGGTGAGGCCAAACTCTTTATCGAAGCCTATTTTCAACAATACCCTAAAGTTCGTGACTTTATGGAAGCGATGCCCGAGTTAGCACGCCGGCAGGGCTATATCGACACCCTGCTTGGCCACCGTGTCCACATTCCCGATATTCGCGCCAGCAACGGCATGAAACGCCAATATGCGGAGCGAACCGCCATTAACGCCCCACTGCAAGGTTCAGCGGCCGATATTATCAAAGTGGCAATGATTCAACTGCATGCGCGGCTACAAGAAGAGCTGCCGCAAGCACACATTATTTTACAAGTCCATGATGAGTTGGTCGTGGAGTCTCCCGATCATCTTCTTGATCAAACCACCGCAATCATGCGCGAAGTGATGCAACAGGCCGTGCAACTTAAAGTCCCCCTGATTGCTGACATTGGCGTAGGAAAAAATTGGTTTAACGCGCACCAATTATAAAACGCCACCAATCAAACGGGTGCGCCGCAAGCAAAGCAAACAGCAAACGCGCACCCAATACGCTCCCCGTTCAATGGTGCCCATCAAACCATTTAATTGAACATCCTATCGTCGGATATTGAACCTTCGGCGATTCTGCGCCCTCAACCATTAACGCGGCGGCAGGCATCAACTCCTCTTTGGTGACACGCGCTTCATCTTTCCAGTAATCATCAATACGACCATGGTAAAAAAGCTCACCTTCGCCATTAAAAAGGTAGAGGTCAGGGGTACACTGTGCATCAAAGGCTGCAGCCACCGCTTGTGTATCATCAACCAAATAGGGGAAATGGATCCCCCACTCGACAATTTTTTTCTGCATTTCCGGAACAGAATCATCAGGGAAACGAGGATTGATATTGGGATTAATCGCCACCGTGTTGACCCCCATCGTTTGCAAGGTTTGCGCATGACGAATCAAACGGGGCCATACCGCTTGTGCATAGGGGCAATGGTTGCAGGTAAAGACGACCAATAACCCTTTTTTCCCCGCCAATGCGCTTAAATGGTGGGTTTCACCCTGCGCATCTTGCAGCGTAAATTCCGGCATTTTCCAACCGTTTTCCACATGAATGGATGCTACCAGTGCCATATTTAAATCTCCTTGGTAAAAAAATAGTCGATAAACATAGTCAAGAATGGCAAATTATGCACCTTGAAAAGTTCCTTTTCCCTGTTCTAAACATGATACATTGCATCCCAAGACACCCTCAATGCAACATCGCCAACGCAATCATACTCCCCAGCACACCTATCGCAGCGACGGATGCCCACTTTCGTACGCGCGCTGTTTTGCCACGATGCAGCGCGACCGCACCCAAAACGATATAAAGAAGCAATAACAATAGCTTAAAAAACATCCACAGATATGTGGTTGGATATTGGGCTGAAAGAACCATCAAAGTAATCCCCGATATCAACAGCAGCGTATCAATCGCATCGGGCAGATAACGCGAACCCAATGTGCGCCCAAGCACCGCATTCGATCGCCACATCATCCAACAACGCCCCAAAAAAAGCGTTGCGCTGATTGCGACCAGAAGCTGATGCACGCCCTTCATAAAGCCATAATCCCATGCAATCATGAACGAATCGTCCCCGCTTGCCCCGCAATAAATGCGGTTTTGGCTGAAAGTTCCAATGAGCAGGTCCATTTGTAAGCTTGATTCAAATCGCTTCCCCACGCATACACACCATGACCGCGCACAATCACAACCGGATAATCACGCAACGCTTCCGCCACCTTGCCCGCAGCCTCTTGAAAATAGACCGCATAAGGGACGCTAATCACCGGCACTTTGGGAAAATAGAGTTGCCCCTCAAAATCTGGCGGGACAAAATCCTCCCCATTGAGCGTCAAGGCGACCGCATGGGGGCAATGGCTATGGATGATTGCGCCTGCTTTCGGATTGTGTTGATAGATAGCCAAATGCAAATTGGTATCGCCCGAAGCGTGTTTGGGAGGTGCTTGATCACAGGATGCAGCAATAAAATCATCGGCAAGCAGTGTATCGGCACACGCCCCCGTGGGTGTGATCCACACCGTTCCACCCTCGCGTGCTGAAATGTTGCCACTATGGGAATCATTGTAACCAAATTGGCGCAACCAGCGATAATATTGTGCCAACTGTTCGCGAACTGTTTCCATTTTTTCACCTCACCGTTAGTCTGCGCAACCTATGACACATTATGACATTTTCAATGGCGATGCTGATGGCATCTGCGCTCTTATTCAACTTCGATTAGCCCACCCTGTTCGCGATGAAATCCTCATCACCGGGACCAAACGCGACATTCAACTGGTTCAACAGGTCAAAGCCAAACATGGCGATCATTTAACCATTTTGGATATCTCAATGGCAAAAAACCATGACCCGCTGGTCTCTGCCATCGCACTGGGCGCCACCATCGACTACTTTGACCATCATGATGCAGGTAATATCCCAACCTCTCCTCAACTCAATGCGCACATTGATACGGCTGCGGAAACCTGTACAAGTCTGATCGTCAATACGCATCTCAAAGGACAATTTCTCCCTTGGGCCATTGTAGCCGCCTTTGGTGACAATATGCATGAGCAGGCGATTGAAGTCGCCAAACCGTTGAACTACACCGAAACGCAACTTGAGTCGCTCAAAATCTTAGGAGAATTGCTCAACTACAATGCGTATGGTGAAACAGTGCATGATCTCCATTTTAAACCAACCACCCTCTATCGCACTTTAGTTCGCTACCGTGATCCCTTTGATTTCATCAACAACGATGTTGCGTTTACCACACTCAAAGAGGGTTTTGAAAGCGACATGAAACAAGCCATGGAACTCAAGCCCATTGATAGCAATGATAAAACCGCCACATACAAACTCCCGGATGCACGCTGGGCACGACGCATTTCAGGAGTCTATGGCAACTTATTGGCACGCGAACATCCCAAACGCGCCCATGCAATCATCACCGTGGACGGTGATTCCGGCTATCGCGTCAGTGTACGGGCTCCATTAAATCATCGCCTGCATGCCGAAACCCTCTGTTCACAATTTGCAACAGGTGGGGGGCGCTCAGCGGCCGCAGGAATCAACCATCTTCCTGCACATGAACTTGACCGTTTCTTCACAGCCTTTCGCAAAACCTACGCCTAGAGTCAAAAATCATGTCCGAAACCACCATCCAAGAAGAAATTTTCAAACGCCGTACCTTTGGCATCATCTCCCATCCTGATGCAGGGAAAACGACCTTGACAGAAAAACTACTGCTGTTTGGGGGAGCCATTCAGATGGCAGGCGCTGTCAAAGCCCGCAAATCAAGCCGACACGCCACCTCGGATTGGATGAAAATCGAGCAACAGCGCGGCATCTCTGTCAGCTCATCGGTGATGAAATTCAACTACCGCGATTTTGAGATCAACCTGCTTGATACCCCAGGACATGAAGATTTCTCAGAAGATACCTACCGCGTGCTTACTTGTGTCGATTCCGCCATGATGGTGATCGATTCAGGCAACGGCGTGGAGCCACAAACCGAAAAACTTATGGGTGTCTGCCGCATGCGCAACACCCCCATCGTCACCTTCATCAACAAACTCGATCGTGAAGGGATGGAGCCGCTCGATATCATTGCTGATATCGAAGAGAAACTGCAAATTGAGTGCGCTCCGATGTCTTGGCCGATTGGCATGGGCAAACGCTTTCGCGGTGTCTATAACCTCTATAAAAAACAGCTTCACCTCTTCACTGCCGGCGCTGAAACTCGCCTTGATGCGGGCATTACCATCTCCGATCTTGAAGACCCTAAACTCGACGAACTCCTCGGCTCCCAAGCCAATGATCTGCGTGATGAGATTGCATTACTCGAAGGCGCTGCCAACCCCTTTGATCTTGAGGCATTTCTTAAAGGGAGCCAAACACCGCTCTTCTTTGGTAGTGCAATCAACAACTTTGGGGTTCAAGAACTTCTTGATGCCTTTGTCGAGTTTGCCCCACCTCCCGGCGCCCGTGAAGCCAAAGAGCGTATGGTTCAACCCAATGAAAAAGATTTTTCAGCCGTAGCCTTCAAAATTCAAGCCAACATGGACCCCGCGCATCGGGATCGAATTGCTTTTCTCCGCGTCTGCTCAGGCAAGTTTGAGAAAGGGATCAAGGTTCGCCACCATCGCATTGGCAAAGAGATCGCATTGAACAAAGCGATTGTCTTTATGGCTCAAGATCGTTCCCAAGTCGAAGAGGCGTATGCAGGGGATATTATCGGTATTCACAACCATGGCAGCATCCGCATTGGTGATACATTTACAACCAAAGAGGCGCTTAGTTTTACAGGCATCCCCAACTTTGCCCCCGAACTCTTTCGCCGCATCAGGCTTAAAGACCCCATGCGCCGCAAACAGTTACACAAAGGGTTGGTGCAACTCTCAGAAGAGGGAGCCGTGCAAGTCTTTCGCACTCTGCTTGGTGGCGATTATATTTTAGGTGCGGTGGGTGCATTGCAGTTTGATGTTACCGTGGAACGGCTCAAAACGGAGTACAATGTCGATGCCGACTACACTGCAACAGATTTTCAAGTTTCCCGCTGGATTGAATCTGACAATGAAAAAAAACTCACAGAATTCAAACGAAGTTTTGAAGTCAACCTCGCCACAGATGCTGAAGAGAGCCTCACCTTTCTCGCTCCAAGCTTATGGAAACTGAACTACACCATGGAGCAGTGGCCTGAGATTCAATTTCTAAAAACCCGCGAATATGGCGCATCGTAAAGGATAAAAACATGAACAGAATTCTCGCTCAATCACCCCAAGCAACCCGGGCGTTGCAACTTGTCTCCAGCTTGCAGAACCGTTTTGTAACGCAACTGGAAACCCTGGCAAAAACATTGGCAAGTTCACAACGCTTTACCAAAGTTGAGTGGCTGCGCGATGAAGGAAAACATGGCGGTGGCATTCGCTTTGAAACTGCTGATGGTAATCTGATTGGACGCGGTTCGGTCAATGTTTCACAAGTACACTACGATGATATGGCGGAAAAGAAATTGGCATCGGCCAACGCAATATCAACCATCATCCACCCCTGCAACCCATTCGCCCCCTCCGTACATATTCATATCAGTTGGACTGAGATGAAAGATGGCAGCGGATATTGGCGTATGATGGCAGACCTCAACCCCTCGCACGAAAAGAGTGCTGATACCACCCTTTTTCTTGCAGCCTTAAAAGATGCAGCACCCAAACAATTTGATGAAGCCAAGGTTCAAGGCGAGCACTACTTCTTCATTCCCGTGCTTGAACGCCATCGCGGCGCCGCACATTTTTACCTTGAAAACTACTTTACCGCCGAGCCCGAGGCCGATTATCAGTTGGCAAAAGCGGTGGGTGAAACGGCCATCGACACCTATGTCTCGATCTTAACTGCATCATTAACCGCGCAAAGTAGCGCAAACCCAACAGCGCAACAAACGCAACTCGCTTACCACACCCTCTACTTTTTCCAAGTGTTAACGCTCGATCGTGGAACGACAACAGGGCTTTTGGTGCACGATCAGAATGATGTCGGCATCATGGGTTCGCTCCCCGCCTATGTCGATCGCAATCTTTTGCAATCGTGGTTGAAAGAGATGCCTCAACCGCAAGAAAAACTGTTGCAAGCGTTGATTGATTGTTTGCCCAATGAGACGATTGCATTGGTTGACAGTGCTACGAAAATCAAACTTTCCGAGGCGGTTCGCACCCACTACCACAACTTCCCCGAAGCAATAGCCATGCAAGCCTCTGCCTATATTACCCCCGCCACCGTAGACAACCATCGTTTGTAAAAGAAGTGCCGCATCGCTTTGTCGTCGCCTGCTCTGAATGGCGGATCAAGCCCGCAATGGCGTTTTTTTTAACTGCTTACGATCGTTAACTTGACGCTGTAGCAGCCGAATGCATTGGATCGGGGATGCTAACGGTAGCGCGTCAACATCGTCGCATTGCCCGTGAGGCCACCACTGTGAACATATAAGATCTCTGCTGAAATATCAGAGAGATGATGCAGCAGCGTATGCCACATACGCACCCCATAAATAAGATCAAATTCGATACCCGCATGCAGTAACGCTTCATAGAGCTGCAGAAATTCAGGATAGGGTGCGGCAAAACGGTAGCGCTTCTGCTGTGTCAAAATGGTTAAATTTTCTGGGATACTGCCCAACACTCCCATCTGCATACGCAAATCATCAGCATCAGCAACCATCGGTGTCGTCAATACCTGCAAAGTGGGCAATGCGTGTGCAAGATAAAAGGCCGTGGTTCCCGTACCTGCAGGGGTAACAACAGCAAGCGTCTCGATATCTTGCTCGCACTGCCAATCCACAATCTCTTGCGCCAGCCGTGCAATCCCCTGTTGCGCCAATGGATCAGCACCACCTTGTGGTAAAAAAAGCGTCCCGGGTTGTGATAATTGTCGTAATGATTGCAACTTCTGCTCGTACACATCTACGGCTACTTCATGCAGTTGCATACCAAGATCCAATGCCAAAGCAAGATTACCCACAGGGTTTTGACTCACATGACGCGCCACTTTGGCCAGATAATGAAATTGCCAACCTTTGCGCTGACAAAGTGCCGCCATGGCCAGCATCGCATTGGATTGTAAACCACCATGTGACCAAACCTCTTGCAAAGTGGATGCAGGTTGTTCAATAAGATGATGCAGTTTTCGATATTTATTTCCACTGAGCAGCGGATCGGTTAAATCATCACGCTTCACATAAAATGTACGCCCACGAAACGCATAATGATCAACAGACGAAGGGGAAAAATTATCCCGTGCTTGAATAGAAATGGCTACGCCTTTCGATCAGGGTTTGAATCCTCATGATGATGACGCATAGCATCAAGCTTATGTTGTTCAGCCACAGCCTTTGCGGCCTCTTTTTCACCCGAATTCCGCAACATCAACCACACAATAAAAACCAACACCAATGGCCATAAATATTCCATGAAAAAATCGACAACAGCTTCCATCATGAACCTCCCAATCTTGAAAATTGAAGATTATGAATTGTCATCCATATTGTCCATATCTGTTAGCCATTTCTATCCCAAAAACGATTGAATTCAGGAAACCTCGCAACATCTACTCACTCTTTTGCACAAGGGGAGGCTCTGCATTCTGAATCAACTGCAAAAATTGCTCATGAAACCAGTGACCTGCCGCAGGTGCATTGGCCATCGCATCGGTAAAATTGGGATCACAGGTTTGATCATAACGCTTCCCCTCTGCATCCTCTGCTTGTTGCGTCGCATCACTTGTACCATCCGACTCACCCGGCGGCTTGACCCAAACAAATGCCGCCACCGGATGATCTGCACCATAAGGGTTGCTTACAGGCCTCGCGCCAAGCCCCGCTCCCTTAGGATTACACCAATAACCACGGTGGCTTCGTTGGTCTATGCGAGATGCATCGACATATTCATTCAAGAGAGATCGATTCAATTCAGATGAAGATAACGATGATACAGCGAGAGGACGCGCATCGCCCCCCCAACCATTTCGCGAAGTATCAATCAAAAAGCGTATCTTGCGCGGAAAACCTGCCGCAATAAAATCGTCATAGAGTTGCTCCACATAATCTTTCTCATCGAAAAGCGGATTCCAGCCATAAAAATCTGCCGACTTCACCGGTTGATCTCCGACAAGTTGATCCGCATAGGGCAACCAAATCTCTTCGACTGGTGTTGCTCCGGAGATATTGGTGACAAACCCATCAATAGCCTCCAGCCCTTGATCATCCTTCGCCCCCAGGATCACCGTACGATAATAGGAGACGGCCCGTTGACGCGCATCGGGCCACCCTAGCCATCCCGAATGGGCAATATCCAAATAGAGATAACTGTTGTCCAATCGACGAAAGCGCTTGATCGCATATTGGATACCACGCGCATAAACTTGCTGATCCGCGACCCATTGGCAGATGGGATGGTCAAGGTTGGTCACCATATTGGGCAATGAATCAGGCTCAAGAATCATCACAATACGGAGCGAAGCAAAGCGTGGCTGAGCCACCACAGCTGCGATCGTATCAATATATCGGTGTTTGTATTGCTCCAAACCACCATGATGCGCATCCAGGCTACCATTGGAGCTAAATGCCGCACAATCACGATTGGGAAGGTTGTAAATCACCAACGGCACAACAACCGGCCTCTTTTTCTGCCGCTGCTGCGCCAACGCTTGCTCAAGATGGCTCTCTAAGCTTAAACGACCATGATTGCGCTGGCCGCCCTTGATCGCGTCGATCCGATCAAGCCAAACCGCAGTGGGTAGCTGCTGAACCTGCGTCATGGCTGCGATAAGCTGAGGCGATGCGACACGCACCATTGAAGCTGCAACCTCATTTTGGTAATCAGGATTGACATATTGAAGAGAGTCCACAAATGGATGCATTGAGGGATGCAGTGTGCGCGTAGGCAATGAAACGGGATGATAAGAGCATGCACTCATCAAAAACAATGAAAAAAAACACCAAGCAACGCATAAAATTTTCACCCCTTATGCCTCCTTCTTCTACCCTGTCCATCGATACACCCTGACAAGATCACCCTCATTTCATACAAATCCATAGAGTCAGATTAACTTTTCACCTTGACATAGCAAATTCTATTTGTATCGTTCGCTGCGCTGTTATTCCCCGATAGTTCAGTTGGTAGAACGGTGGACTGTTAATCCATATGTCGCAGGTTCGAGTCCTGCTCGGGGAGCCATCTTAAAGCCCGCAATTTCAACGAATTGCGGGCTTTTTTATTTCTAGGGAATGTAACGCACACCCACGAAAAACAGAGCGCAGACTATTTTTTCATTCAAGATAGAAGAGTTCTATGCACTCCAATGTTGTGAAAGCGCTTCCGCCTGCCTCAACACCAGATCGATCGCTTCCTGCTGACCATCCGGCGGATACTTCCACTTGCGCAGTGCCCGGCGCACCAGATTACGCAACTTGGCACGCACACTGTCACGCACCTGCCAGTCCACCGTGGTACTGCGGCGCAACTGCTCGGTAACATGTTTGGCAAGCTCCCGAAGATTACTATCTCCCATTTCCCTCACCGCCGACTCATTTTGAATCAAGGCTCGATAGAAGGCGATTTCATCCGGATTCAGGCCCAGCTTCTCGGCAGCCTCAGCATCCGCCTCCATTTCTTTGGCCAGCTTGATCAACTCTTCGATGACTTGAGCGGTTTCGATAGCCCGATTGTGATATTTGCGCAGTGTTTCCATGATGCGGTCGGAGTATTTCTTCTCCGAGACCACATCGGTCTTCATGCGCGCCTTGATCTCGTCACGCAGCAGCTTCTCCAGCAGCTCCACGGCTAGATTCCTTTGCGGCAGATTCTTCACATCTTCAAGAAACTCTTCGGAGAGCAGGCCGATGTTGGGCTTATCCAGACCGACCAGTTCAAACACATCGGCCACGCCTCCAGCCACAATGGCGTTATCGATGATCTGCTTCAGCGCCGAATGCTTCTCTTCATCGCTACGCCGCTTATCAATGCTGGTAAACTTCACTACAGCCGCTTTCACGGCAGAAAGAAATGCGATCTCCTTCTTCAACGGCTCAGCCTCATCCAGCGTGCCGGAGAGCGTATAGGCTTTGCCAATGGCCGCCATCACATCAAGGAACCGTTTCTTGCCATCCTCCAGCCCCAGAATGTGGTTCATCGCCCCCGGCAACAACTTCAACGCACTCTTCTCGAAATCGCTGTAGTCGAAGCCATGCAGCATGCCACGCACAATATCCATCTTCTCCAGCAGGATGGCGAAGGCCTCGCGTGCATCCAATGTCGGCGCTCCTTTGCCCTTGGAATCGGTATAGGTCTTCAGCGCTTGTTTCAATTCATTGGCAATACCGATGTAGTCCACCACCAGCCCACCCGGCTTGTCCTTGAACACCCGGTTCACGCGGGCAATCGCCTGCATCAGGTTGTGCCCTTTCATCGGCTTGTCGACATACATGGTATGACAGTTCGGCGCATCGAAGCCGGTCAGCCACATATCGCGCACAATCACCAACTGCAGTGGGTCATTCACATCCTTAAACCGTTTCTCAAACAACTTCTTGGTCTCTTTGTTATAGATATGCGACTGCAGCTTCGCTTTGTCCGAGGCCGAGCCGGTCATCACCACCTTGATCGCGCCTTTTGCCGGATCATCACTGTGCCAATCCGGGCGCAGTGCCACGATAGCGTTGTACATATCAGCGCAGATATCGCGGCTCATGCAGACGATCATCGCCTTGCCGGGTTCGGCTTCGATGCGTTTCTCGAAATGAGCTAACAGATCCTCGCTCACCTCCTGCATGCGCGGCCCACTGCCAACCAGCTTCTCCAATGCCGCCCATTTCGATTTGGTCTGCTCTCTTGTAGCCAAATCCTCTTCGTCTTCGATCACCTCATCGACTTCATCGTTGAGCGCTTCGATCTCCGCCGCCTTGATATCGAGCTTGGCCAGGCGTGATTCATAGTAGATCGGCACAGTCGCACCATCGTCCACCGCATCCTGAATATCGTAGATCGAGACATAATCACCAAACACGGCGCGCGTATCCTTGTCTTCCATCGCAATCGGCGTGCCGGTAAAGCCGATGAATGAGGCCTCTGGCAAGGCATCGTGCATGTGCTTGGAATAACCGAAGGTGTAGCGGCCGGTCTTGGTGTCGAGTTTGGCCTTGTCGCCATACTGGCTGCGGTGCGCCTCATCCGAGATGACGACAATGTTATGCCTGCGGCTCAGCACCGGATGGCTCGCTTCTTCACCAAGCAGGGCGAACTTCTGCACCGTGGTAAAGATAATGCCACCAGACTGGCGACTGCCGAGAATATCGCGCAACGCATCACGATCGGATGCCTGCACCGGCGTTTGCTTCAGGATTTCGCTGGCCATGGAGAAGGTGTTGAACAGCTGGCCGTCGAGATCGTTGCGGTCGGTCACCACCACGATGGTCGGGTTGTTCATCTCCGGCTGTGCCAGCAATTTACCGGCATAGCAGACCATCGAGATCGACTTGCCCGAGCCCTGCGTATGCCAGACCACGCCCGCCTTGCCCGATCCCGGCACCACCTCCGAGCCGTAAGTGGCACGCGGCTCGGCAACGCCATCGCCCGCACGCCGCCGGGAAGCAATCAGCGTTGCCTTCACCGCCTCGCGCACGGCATGGAACTGATGATATCCCGCAATCTTTTTGATGATGGCATCGCCGTCGTTCTCGAACAGAATGAAGTAATGAATGTAGTCGAGGAAAAGCGCCGGATTGAAGAAACCCTTCACCAGCGTTTCCAGCCGATATTCGAACAGCGGCTTGTCGTCCTCGTTAGCTATGGTGCGCCAGGGCAGAAAGCGCTCCTTGTTGGCGGTAAGCGAACCCACCCGCGCATTCAAGCCATCGCTGACCACCAGCGCCTCGTTGAAGGTAAAGAAGAGATCGGGAATCTCATCCTTGTAGGTCTGTAGCTGCTGGTAGGCATGCCAGATATCGGCATTGGCATCGGCCGGATTCTTCAGCTCCAGCACCGCCAGCGGCAGGCCGTTGATGAACACGATCACATCCGGGCGACGATTGCCCTTGCTGCCGGTGATGGTGTACTGATTCACCACCAGAAACTGGTTGTTCGCAGGATTGGCGAAGTCGATCAGCTGCACATAGTCGTGCCG
>PEAA01000006.1:71082-73315 GCA_002753275.1 Zetaproteobacteria bacterium
ACTCGACCTTCACCCCTTCCAGAAGCAGCCTGTGGAAGGCTTTATTGCTCTTGATCAGCACCGGCGATTCCGCCTTGGCGATCTGATGTGCAACCTGCTCCAGCACCGTTGCCGGGATATGCGAATTGAGAACGCTCAGCCGCTCCAGCAAGCGCCCGAACAGCACGATCTGGCGATAGTCGCTGCGCTCTGGGCTATCGCCATCAGGGGCAATGTCGTAGCCGCAGACATAGTCGTAGCCGATGGTCTGAAACCATTCGAGGCAGAGTTGTTCGAGTTGGTCTTCGGTGATGCTCATGGATGCAATCCATTCAATCTTTCTTCAAAGTCAGCAATGGAAGCCAACACATCGTCAAAGTCCGGGTATGTGCCAAAAATCATTTCATGCATTTGCGCATAATCATTCTTCAGTTTCTCGATATGTTTCTCAGCAGGCAATAGTTTGAACCTGCCTTCGAGTGCGGCCTGATAATTCGCCCACCCCTGAGGATAAAACTTATGCTTAAATGCCACCACATCTTGAAGCAGCTTCAAATCCTGCTCTGCCTCCTGGCAGACTGGCGCATGAATCATCTGATACAAATCGTAGTAGTGCCTCGAATAGCGAAGCGGCACATTCTTATCCAATGGCCTATGTGCTTCCGCATGCAAAATACTGACCTTATCCCAGAATGTTTTCCGCGCTGCGATGGCTTCTACATGAATACCCTCGCTATCAAAAAGCTGTGGCGCTGTGCTCTGGCAATAAGGCTGAATAGTATATGAGCCTTTCGGCTGCATGGGGGACATCGCACCAAATTCAAGCTCAATATGCGGCTTTACATAGTCCGATTCGAAAGCCTTGCTATAGATAAGCGATATGGATCCAGGTCGTTCCGGATGCATCGTTACCGTACAATGAGAGGACAAAACCCGCTTCATTTCAGGCAGCAGTTGATCACGAATATACTCCGGTGCTTTGGCCTTCATCGCGTCATTGAACATTTTCTGTTGCCTGTTGCTTCGCTCGGCATACGGGTCTTCATCAGTGATAAGCGTCCAATCCACGATAAGATCAATATCTTCTGAAAAGCGTTCAATCAGCCCAAAGCACTTCGAAAGGCTGGTGCCGCCTTTGAACAGTAGTATGTTTTTCAGGCTGTCATCGGAAAATATCCTCTGGAGCACCCAGCATATCCAGAAATCCTTCTCAATGGATGGGCCTGCAAGCTGATGATATTCCGATGCAGCTGTAAACAGCTCAACGCGTTCTTCCTCAGAAAGATTGGCTACCCGCTCCATCAATCACCTACCCTATTAAAAATGCGTTTGATTTCGTCATACACCCAGGAAGTGGTGTAGCGGGTATCCTTGAGTATTTGGGCTCCCACTTTCTCATCGAAATAACGTCGAATCTGTTCTCTTTGTTGATCATTCAAACGTTTCGTATTCAGCCCTTTGATGGCCTGCACCACCAATGCGCTTTCCGGATACTTCAATCCGACATCTTTGATAAGCGTTTTTTTGAAATAAAGTGTCTGTTTTCCCACTTCATAACTACAGCTCTTACCATCACTCAGATACATATATCGGCCCGGCACCTGGGTCGATAAGCCAAGGATATTCAGTGCCGCATTTTCGGAAACCTGAATCCTCCAGCCAAATTTGCGCGCCAATGCCTGCGCCACCTGATCGATATCGCTAGGTAAATCCTGAGTAAGTAATTTGCTAAACTTCGGATAATCATAAATACCACGAATCACCCGTCTGATTGTGCCGCGTTTGGCCAATCTGCTCAGTGCCTGATCGATAGCCGCTTCATTACCAATATCGGAGAAATCATTCTTGAAGAATGCCCAACCCCTACCATGGCCATATACCCTATTTATTATCTTATTTTCAATTGTTTGCATTATTTATAAGCACCATATCTGTCAGAGAATAGCCGCACTTTACTGACAAGACAATCGCGCATTCCAATCCCGCCAGCATGCACTGAAACCATTCGATACAGAGTTGCTCGAGTTGGTCTTCGGTAATCATCTTTCGCACCTGCCCAATGCGGCTTTACCCGATAACCGACCGATATAATCACATCCAGGTTATAGAAATTAGGGGCCTTTTGCTGAAATTCGGAAATTCCGAATTTCTTCATCACATCGCTTTCGATCAACTCTCCTTCAGCAAAAATATTCCTGATATGTTCATTGATCGTGGACTTGGCCTTACCAAACAGCTCGGCCATGTGCTCCTG
>PEAA01000053.1 GCA_002753275.1 Zetaproteobacteria bacterium
CTGCCCGTGGTCTTGTGCCTGCCCGTGATCAAGGGCACCCACAAGGGGCGCCCCTACGGGGGCGGCGATGCTGTCCAAGCGCTGGAAGATTGCAGCGTTGTTGGAGATGAACTTTCGCATATCTATGAATGCACGAATAATCTGTACGCTCATTTTTACAGCCGATTCACTTTTAAGGATAGAAGCAAGCATAGAGACACCAGCTTCGGTAAAAACATAGGGGGGTCTTCTTAACCCCATTTTATCGCCATTGGAAGTCACAAATTGTGACCTCCAATTTTCAAACTCATCCTGAGATAGCTGGAACATAAAATCATCAGGAAACCTTCCAGCATTCCTTTTCACAGCTTGATTAAGCACTTTTGTTGCAACCTGATAAAGCTCTGCCAAATCGCTATCCACCATCACCTGTAAACCACGGATGGTGAAAATCTTACTCTGAAGCTCATGGTTACGAATGAGGCTTATGTTATCACTCATCGCTCAATCCTTTTGTTGCATTGTCATCCACCAATATCTTCATCTGTGCAATCGCAATTTGATTCAGGCGTGTCAGCCGATCTGCTTGCTCAAGTCCTTCCTGAATAAACACAGCATTGATAGTTTCCATGTTTGCCAGACAAACCAATTGCGATACATTGCTATAATCACGTATATTACCCTCTCTATCGGGATTTTCTTCTCGCCATTGTTTCGATGTTTTACCAAACAGTGCCACATTCAACACATCGGCTTCTGAAGCATACACACGCCCAATTTGATCTTTTTCCAACATTACAGGTATCAGGTTCTCTTTAATTGCATCGGTATGGATGCGATAATTGATTTTGGTAAGGTGACATTTGATATTCCACTCAAGTGATTGGTCTTCTTCTTTTTTGAGGCGTTGAAACTCTTTAATCAAATAAAATTTAAATTCAACTGATACCCATGAAGCGAATTCCATAGCAATGTCGACATGAGCATATGTGCCGCCATATCGACCGGATTTGGATTGCAAACCAATAGCCTGTGTGGTTTCTATCCATTTTTTTGGCGATAAGACAAAATGGTTAAAACCAGCCTCATTTTTAAACTGGTCGAATTCGACCAGTTTAAAATCAGGGTTATTAAGTTTTTCCCATAAGCCAAGAAGCTCGATGGTATTTTTACTTCGCAACCAGTTTTTCACAATATCAGCAGGTGCGTCCGGGTTCTTGTATTTCGCTATATCCGTAATACTGACATATTCTTCTTTTTTGGTATGGGTGATCGTGATGGCTGTTCCAAAGACCTCTATTTTCTTGGCTTTTTTAATCACGCCTCACCTCACGATTCAACACAACCGCATCATCACGAATATTGCCGTTATTATCCGGGTTTTCACCGCGCCACTGTTTTACGGAAAGTGCAAAACGATTTAACCCTGCCTGATTTTTAATTCCCTCGAATTCGGGGGAATTAAAATTTGGGTTATAAATCTCTTCCCAAATACCAAGAAATTCGATGGGTTTAAACATGGTATATTCACCACAATTAGCGTAATTGTAGATTGATAAGTCGCTCATAGCTCAAATCCAATCTTGGCAAGTTGCGTTTTGATTTGCTCATCCAGCTCTTTCTCTTTTTGCATTTGAGCTGCAAGCGTGGTGGTCAAATCATTCATTGTGTTTTTCCTGTGAGTAATAAAATCACCAAGCCAATCATGCGCTCTTTGCTTGAAGGATTGCTTTCAGCAATGAGCAGGGTAATGGATGTTAATGCTTCGGGGGTGACTTTGCTTTTAAAATCAATGCCTGCCTTTTGCAGAAACCAGATGAATGAAAAGGCGGCGGTGCGTTTGTTTCCATCGTTAAACGGATGATTCTTGATAATGAAGTAGAGCAGGTTGGCGGCTTTTTCTTCCAGCGTGGGATATACATCCTCACCAAAGGCAGATTGATAGATATTGCCCATAATGCCTTGCAGGCTTCCTTCATTCTTTTCCTGCGCAAAAAGCGCTGTGGCTTGTTTTTTGCCGATTAAATCTTGCTTTAACACATCAACAGCCTGATACAAATCTGTGGATTCCAATTGAATGGTGCTTGGGGTGTTGCCTTGTGTTGGCAGCTTATCTTCATCATAGGATTCCAATGAGAACCAGGTATGGGCAAAGGCTGTCACCAGCGCCAACACATCATCGGTTTGCAATTGTTGGTTATCCTGCGCAAGGGCTTTTACTTCTTCTACGGCATGCAAAAAAGTGTCGTAGTTCTTGGCGATGCGTGATGGGTTGATGGTGTAACCTTGAGTGATATGTTGCTTAAGCGTTTTCGTTGCCCATTTGCGAAAATTGGTTGCTGTCTTTGAATTAACCCGATATCCCACAGAGATCATCATATCGAGATTATAATGGTTTGCATTATACCTTTTTCCGTCTGTCGCAGTTATCCGGAATTTCCGGATAGCTGAATCCTCTTCCAATTCCTCCGTTTTAAATATATTTTTGATATGCTCATTAATTGTTCGCACATCGACACCAAACACTTCGGCAAGCTGCTTCTGTGTTGCCCACACGGTTTCTTGTTCAGCATCAGCGTTAAGCGCAATTGCACCATCGGCAGTTTGGTAAATAATGAGGTTATTTTCTTCGTTCATAATTCAAACCCAATCTTGGCAAGTTGCGTTTTGATTTGCTCATCCAGCTCTTTCTCTTTTTGCATTTGAGCGGCAAGCGTGGTGGTCAATTCCTTCATCTTATCTTCAAAGGGGATGCCATCATCCTCTTCATCTTCAATGCCTACA
>PEAA01000054.1 GCA_002753275.1 Zetaproteobacteria bacterium
GCTGCTGAATGATATGCTTGATTAGGTTGCGCTGGCTGGCAGCATCTGTATTGGTTGTTTTGGGAGTGGCTGCTGTAGGGGCGGCCATTTCTTTTTGGGCGGTCATCATGCTTCACCGCCTCTGTGATCTTCTAACCACTCTGAAACAGCGTCGGCATCAAGCATCACCTTTGCGCCAACTTTGATAACGCAACGGGTGCGGAAATCATCAATATTGTGAAAAATTAGGTGACGGATGCCGCCTTCAGTGAAAGCCGGACTCTTTGCGGCCAGTTGTTTTACAGTTAGTAGGTTTTCCATGTTATCGCCTTTTTTTGCATAGATTTGCACCTTGTTGCTAGGTACATATATCCATAAGGCGTGACAAGTCAGGTTTATCTTTATTTCGTCAAATAATCATCTTTCGTTTCAATGGGTTAAACAAACTAACAAGTGCGCATGACGGAAGTTATTTGTCATTATCTTTTAGCCACTCACCTGCCGTATCATCTTCTTTGTCATACTGAATGGTCTCATCATACGGCTCATGAATTGCCCGTTCCTTAGCCCGTTTATCTGCCTCTTCAATCTGATCTTTCAGGTTAAACTTTGGCTTCCAGTTATCTCTTTTCGGATGAAACGGGTCTTTGTCCATGATACCCAATCCTTTGATTATCTTGCGCAGTTCCTTCATGGCCTGTGCGGGGGCTTTGATATTTTTAGGAATCACTCCCTTTTGCATCGTTTCCAGTGTTTGCCCTGCTCTGTTCAAAGCTCCCGTTCGCTTATCGCACAAGCCCAAACTGGATGCCGTCATTGTTCGGCTCTTGCCCCTTGCTTCTATTTTCAGCCGGTCAAACGGTCTCACTTCATCCGTTCTCATAAGGCGAATGGTCAGCTCATAAGAAGTAAGCCCGTCCATAGACTTGAAAGCGTCCGGCCCTCGATCTTCCAACGGCAGTTCACAATAGACTTGATCTCGCGTGACTGTTTGGGGCTCCTTGAGGAAATACCAATAGCCATATTCTGGGCGCGCTTCATCGAGACTTTCCACCGGCTCAAACCAACTAACTTTGGCATCAGGAAACTCTAACAACACCCCCGCCGCTAATCGGTTAAGAGGAACCCTTATTGCGGTACCGTGTCTCCGCTCTTGCAATGATGGATGCGCCTCTCTTCCATTTGGCGTGCGCAAATTTGCTGTGAACGGGCGCAATGCCACATAAAGCAGCGCTTCACCATCGGCGCATTTTCTCAACAGCGCATCGGCATTCTGTTTTGATAGTTCACACAATGGTTTCATCACTCACCCCCAAACACGCGGGCGGTCATACGCTCTACCACGCTGGAAATATGGCCTTCGGTCAGGTGGGCATAGCGTTTCACCATGCTCAGGGTCTTGTGTCCCATCGCTTCGGCAATCTCGGCCAGCGTCGCGCCGCTCATGGCTAGTTCACTGGCGAAGGAATGTCTCAGGTCATGCCAGCGGAAGTCCTCAATCTCTGCCGCTTCCAGCGCCGCATACCATGGCTTGGTCAGGATAATAGGGGTCTTTCTATGGCCGGGAAAAACAAGGTCGCAATCCAGCCGCCGCACCTTCCCCATCTTGCGCAATTCATCCAGCGCCGGGCCTGTGACGACTACCGTGCGCCTTTCGCCGTTCTTCGTATCTTCCAGAATAATGCGACCTGTCTGCAAGTCCACCTGCCGCCATGTAAGGGAAAACTGCTCACCGCGTCGCATGCCTGTACTCATGGCCACCAGTGCCGCCGGATATAACAGATTGCAGGATGAAGCCTTGCACGCATCCAGAAGCCGCGTCCGCTCATTATCGGAAAGAAAGCGCACTCTGCCGCGTGACTCCTTGCCCTTGCGAACATCAAGGCATGGATTGCTGGTTATCCATTGCAGGTCTTGCTTGGCATAGGTCAGGCAATGGGAAAGCGCCGCCATGTATCGGTTGGCAGTGGCGGGCGTGCGGCCTTCATCGGTCAGCTTGTCCCGGCAATCGGCAATACGGGCAGCATCCACTGACGCAAGCGTTAAGGTGCCAATCTCACCCTTCCACCAATCAAGCTGAACCTTTTGCGGCACTTGTGTGCTGGCCTTCTTTTCAGGCATTACCCGTACAAGATAACGGTCTATCAATTCATTCAGGGTCATTTTATGTGAAACCGTCTTGTTGAAATAGCGCCCTTCCCTGATTGCCACCTCAGTCTGTTGCGCCCATTTGGTTGCATCGGTCTTGCGCTTGAATGTTGCGGACTGTACAGGGTGGCCTTTGAGCCTCACCCGCACCCTGTAGCTGGTCTGTCCGTTCGCGTCTGTGTGTTTGTTGATTGCTGCCATGATATGCCCTTTTTTCAACTACTGCCGATAGCGTAGCAAAAGGGACAATAAAGCGCAACAAGGATAGATAATCCGCATCTCCAATACACTGAAGCCTTGATATACAATACTTTTACAAATGGAAAACGGCATATTGTCCACTGGTTGTCCAGTGATCTGCCGTTTTTGCCAATTTTCTATGGCATCCCGCCTTGCCGATCAGGATGCGTTTACCGTCGCTTGTGCTGGCTTAGTGGACAATGAGTGGACAATGGGCAAAAAAAAAGGGCCAGACTGTTAAGCCTGACCCTTCGTTTTTGTTGATATTACTAGCTTTTTTATGGTGGCGCTTCAGGGATTCGAACCCCGGACACATGGATTATGATTCCACCGCTCTAACCGGCTGAGCTAAAGCGCCAATCGCTTGAAGCCCGCATGATATAA
>PEAA01000055.1 GCA_002753275.1 Zetaproteobacteria bacterium
TGGGAAAACCTTCAGTAAACCACTTGGGCGCATGAATAGGATTGCCACTCTTGCTATATAATGCATGACCATCCCACACAGCGCGCACACCATCGAGCTTCTCACTCACCCAATAATTGGCAGGGTTGAGATCCGTGGACCACTTTTTGGCTAACAGAACCTCCTGGGCATACAGCTGACTGGCTAACAACATGGCTAACAACCCACATACCGCCATACCTACACGCTGGAGAAAGGTATCACCACACATCAATGGGAAACTCCATCTTGCCAAACAGCTCTAAAAAGAGTCAGCCACATAATCTTTATATCAAAAAAGAGTGATTGTTTTTGCAAATACTCCACATCCAAGTTCACCTTTTCAGGAATAGGTAATTCATCACGGCCGTTAATCTGAGCCCAGCCGGTCAACCCTGGCACCAGTTCATGAACACCGGCTTCGGTACGCAAGGCGATCAAATCATCCTGATTAAACAGAGCAGGACGAGGTCCCACAAAACTCATATCACCCTTCAGGATACTCCACAACTGTGGCAACTCATCCAGACTGCTACGCCGTAAAAAAGAACCAATCGGTGTCAGGTAACTTCCCGCATTATGCAACAGATGCGTCGCAACTGCGGGGGTATCCACGCGCATCGTACGAAACTTTGCCATTTTGAAAATCCTATTATTCCGCCCGACACGATCACTCCAGTAGATCATCGGACCGTGTGAAGTGGACTTCACACATAAAGCTACCAACAGCATCGGAACAAGCAGCATCACAAAGGCAAACAACACTGTCACTACATCAAACAACCGTTTCAAAAAAGCCTCTTCAATTCATGAAATCTCTACTCAGCGTTGACGAAGCTCGCCACGCCAAGTTGATTTCAGCAATCATACTATTCATCGTTGATGCATTAAACACTCTTATTGACCATGCGACAGCGGCAGCAAAAACAAACAAATCATCAATAAAAGAGAGAGCAAGGTAGAAAATCATGGTTGTAAAAAACCGACAATTTCTGCAAGCGATTGATGTAAATTTCGCTGAGGTATAAACCCCAATTCGCGTTCGATTTTGACCGATGAATAATGCGCTGACCCCAACAGCTTCTGCAGGCCGTCCGAATCAAATATAAACCGTCGCCCCCGCATACTGCCGATACCATCCCCTATTTTTGCCAGCCACTGCAACGCACTTACAGGGCAGTTCCATCCAGGAACAGGCCGATTCAACGCTTCACAAATCCACGCATACATCTGCCGCGTCGAATAACCGCAGCCATCGGTAACAATATATACTTGCCCCGCTGCTTGCGGCTGTTCGGCTGCCAATATCGCAGCGGAAACCACATCATCGACATGCACCATCGAACGCTTGTTCCCCACTTCAGGAAGCGGCGGAAAACGCCCTGATGCAATCGCCTGAATCATTTTCGGCAAATTACCTTTTGCTGTCATGCCATAAACCATAGAAGGTCTGATCACCACCGGATGCGGAACATAACCACCTTGAAGCACCAACTTTTCAGCTGCAAACTTCGAACGACCATACGGCGTATCTGCATCGACAGAGACCGACTCATCCATGACGCCATCAACATCACCCACAGCTTTGACACTACTAAAATAGACAAATCGCGGCACACCTGCACACTGTGCTGCTTCCAGCAACTTTTGTGTAGCGTGCGTATTGACACTGAAATAAGCATCTTCATCTTGCTTTGTTTCCGCCAAAGCATGCGCCTTTCCGGCAAGATGAAAGATGGTATCAACGCCTTCCAAACAACTCGGAGGAATCGCAGATCTCGCTAAATCGATGATATTAACCTCATCCCATGGGCCATTCTCTTCGCTGCGTAACAACGCTCGCACATACTTTCTATCACCCTGAAGTGCAGTGCACAAGCGTTGGCCGATAAAGCCAGAAGCACCTGATACCAACACCGATTTCAACTCACGATTCTCGCCACACTGTACGCCGAATATAATCCGTATAACTTTGAATAATACGCACAACTTTTAATGATACTCGACCGCCATTATAATCTGCCACCTTACTAATCGCCGGTGCATTTTCATCAAAATGCGCCAATGCCATCTTAACTGAAGCCAACACACTTTTTGGAACCACATCTGACATGATCACTGTTCCCTCATCCATACCCTCAGGCCGCTCATGCGCCTGGCGCAATGTCACCGCCGCAAGGTTCAATAGCGAACCCTCTTCTGCGATCGTTCCGCTGTCTGAAACGACGCATAACGCCTGTTTCTGTAACTGGATATAATCGAGAAATCCCATCGCCTTCATAAACTGCACACGGTCATCGATATTGCCGTGGGCAAGTGCATCAAGACGCTTGCGGGTTCGAGGATGCACTGAAAAGATCACCGGAACATCATAGGTCTCAGCCAGCGCATTGAGCGACTCCAGAAGACCTGCAAGGCGCTTCGGTGTATCAATATTCTCTTCACGATGAGCACTGATGAGAAAATACTTTCTCGGCTCCAGCCCCAGGCGTTTTAGTGCATCCGATTTTTCAATCTTCGGTGCATAATATTCCAGCACTTCCTGCATGCAGGAGCCGGTCTTGATCACATTCTCGGCCTTGATACCCTCAGCAATCAGATAGCGGCGCGCATGCTCAGTGAGTGGCATATTAATCTCACTGATATGATCGACAATGCGCCGGTTAGTCTCCTTTGTGACCCGTTCATCAAACGAGCGATTGCCAGCTTCCATATGAAAATCCGGGA
>PEAA01000032.1 GCA_002753275.1 Zetaproteobacteria bacterium
CGATCCGCCAAATCATCAATCACCATGAGGTGGTTACATTTTACCTGTAGCCGCTTTTCCCAGCGCGCATCAAGCGCATAGTGATCCACAACCAGCCAGTCAACCTTTGCATCACCGATAGCCGCAAGCGTTTGTTCGGCATCCGTTGACCAGTCCGCGCCCAGCCATGCAGCGTGCGTAAGTAGCGCACCATCGCTCGCTGCCAACTCTGTTTGATCTGCTTGCATCGGCAAACGATGCACTTCGTAACCTCGCGTCTGAATCAAATCATTCAAATTTCCCGAATGTTCACGACAAATAAATTCGCACTCGGCACCGCGCACCCGCAAGGCGTCGGCAAGTGTCAAGCAGCGCATGACATGGCCGGTGCCGATTTCAAGTGCCCCGTCGGTGCGGAAGAAAACTTTCACTTTGGAATTTCGATTATCGTTTTTCCATCAGGAACCAAGTGATATCGTCCTGTGGGAAGTTGGGATCACGGCGGTAAACGAAGCCGTAATCAACCAGCTGCAACTGTGGGTGGCGATCCATGATTTCTCCTGCAAAATCACGCTTAAACAAGCGATCGTTATGGCCGCGGTAAAGAATAGCCACTGGCACTGGGTTGTAGTACTCAGCCACCATCAAATAACGCTTGGTTGATGCGACCAACTTGTCATAAACCTGCGGCAATTCTTCTGGGTTGATATGGATAAGAACACCCTTAATAAGGGACAAATCCCACTGATTTCCTGGGACAAACTCTAGGATAGACTTTTTGAATATATTATGGGGGGGGATTACATCAGCAAGTTGTTTGGCTGCCGTTTGGTTGATCTCGATTGCTGATGCGTCAATGCCAGGATATAAGAGCTTAATAGACTGGAGATTCAGTCCAATATTCGCGCCGAACTCAATGCAAGTATCAATATCCCGAACACTTCGCAAGGCATTGACAAAAAAATTAAGATTTGAAGCTAGCAACGCGTTGCCTTGATTGCGTTCAATATATTCCGTTCCGAAATCACCCGCCCAGAATATTTCCTGCTCTGTCTTATAGTTACTCATCAACGGCCCCCATTTCTCTAGCTTTATAAAGCAACTCAGCCCTTTTCCAATCGTCAAGGGTGTCGATGTCCTGTACGCGATGTCTCGGCAGCACTACGGGCGCTGCACTTTTGCTAAAAAGCGGCTTGTGAGCTAGCCAAGCTTCAGCTTTACCCCAATAAAATTGCCCAGCATCGTGCCAGGCTTCTTCCAAATCTTGTGAGCGGGTATTGAAATGCTCTGGTTGAAACATCTCCACGCGCTGCTCGGGTGTGATGCGAATGGCGCGCTGAATGGGAAATGCGTAGCTCGTGACACTAAACGCGTAATCTGCCCCGCTGCGATGCAACAGCTGCAAGCCGCGTTGAATATCAGTGAGTTGTATAAATGGTGCCGTGGCATAGATACAACAAACTTCGCAGGCAGCTTCGCCATGCGCGTTTTGCCATTCGATCGCGTGCGCAATGACTGGCGTTGTGCCGGTGTGATCATCGGACAATTCCGGAGGGCGCATAAATGGAACTTCTGCGCCATGCGTTTGGGCAACAGCTGCAATTTCGGCATCATCGGTGCTGACAAGAATACGATCAAAACAGCGGCTTTGTTTAGCAGCTTCAATCGACCACACGATCATCGGCTTGCCGCAAAAATCCTTGATGTTTTTGCGTGGAATGCGTTTGCTGCCGCCACGGGCGGGAATAATAGCCAATCGCATCAGTGCAACACCTTGCGTATCTCGGAAACGACTTCGTTCTGCTCCACATCTGTCAGTGTTGAATAGATCGGGATACTCATCGCAGCCTTAAAATAGTTCTCCGCATTCGGACAATACCCCGCCTTAAAGCCCAACGCCTCATAATAAGGTTGTCGATAGACCGGAATGTAGTGCAAATTCACCAAGATTTTTTCTGCGACAAGGGCGCGATAAAACAATTGATGTGATAATTCAATCTGATCCTGTTGCAAACAAATAGGGTAGAGATGATAACTGGAGTAACTATCAGGATGTTGCCATGGCGTCGTGATTCCCTCATCCTTAAACAGCACATCATATCTCTTGGCAATTTCATGCCGCTTCGTTACAAACTGATCCAATCGCCGCATCTGGCTTAAACCAAGGGCCGCATGGATGTCGGTCATACGATAATTAAAACCAAGATCAATTTGCTGATAATTCCAAATCTCATCGGTTGACCGTGGCTCCATATCCAAGGGGTCACTACTAATTCCATGGCTACGCAACCGTCGCATCCGTTTAGCCAACACCTCATCATGCGTCACTGCCATGCCACCCTCTCCGGCAGTGACAATTTTCACAGGATGAAAACTAAAAATCGTAATATCAGAATAACGGCAACAACCGATAGGATCATCAAGATAACGCCCACCAATGGCATGCGCAGCATCTTCGATGATCTTAAAACCATAACGCTCAGATAGCGCCTTGATCGCACGCATTTCACACGACTGCCCGGCAAAATGAACAGGGATAACGACTTTCGGTAGCGTGCCATTCTGCTCCGCCAACGCCAATTTATGGCTCAGGATGTCCACGCTCATGTTGTAGGTACGAGGATCAATATCAACGAAATCGACTTCTGCACCACAATAACGGGCACAGTTTGCAGAGGCGACAAAAGTGTTGGGTGAGGTCCAAACAAAATCTCCAGCGCCAACGCCCAAGGCAAGGCAGGCAATATGCAGCGCCGATGTCGCACTATTCACCGCAATGGCATGCGTGGCCGCACAATAATCTGCGACACATTGCTCAAAAGCAGGGACAACAGGGCCTTGCGTTAAATGGCTTGAACGCAAAACATTTACGACCGCTTGAATATCATCCTCAGAGATATCTTGGCGACCATAGGGAATCGCCGCTCTCATTTAGATCATACCCACTTTGGTGCGATTGCTTTCAATCCATGCGCTCAATGTTTCCACATCCATCCACTCCGAATTGCTATTTGATACATACTCAAATCCTTCGGCAACTTTTCGACCATCTTTAATTCTTTCTTCGTCCGCGCTCCAATTATAGATAGCAGGAAGTATTTTATAGTGTGCATCATACTCATAGGTATGGTAAGAATCTTCGGGGCTAATCATCTGCTCATGGAGCTTTTCACCCGGACGAATCCCGATCAACAGTTGCTCCGCTTCAGGTGCACATGCTTTGGCAATATCTGTCAGCAGCATCGAAGGAATCTTTTTCACATAGATCTCACCACCCACCATGTCCTCAAAGGCATGCCAAACCAATTCAACACCCTGCTCCAACGAAATCATAAAACGGGTCATACGCACATCGGTAATAGGCAAGCTGCCCGTTTCCGCCTTCGACATAAAAAACGGAATCACCGAGCCACGCGATCCCATCACATTGCCATAACGAACGACGGCAAAGCGCGTGTTTTGCACCCCTGAATAGGAATTGCCCGCGACAAACAATTTATCAGCAGCCAATTTTGTTGCCCCATAAAGGTTACTCGGGCTGCTCGCTTTATCTGTCGATAATGCCACGACCCGTTTGACGCCATGATCAATGCATGCATCGATGACATTCATTGCACCATTGATATTCGTCTTCACACACTCAAAAGGATTATATTCAGCGGTGGGAACAATCTTCGTTGCCGCAGCATGCACCACGAAATCTATCCCATCGAGCGCGCGGTAAAGTCGATCTTTATCTCGTACATCGCCAATAAAAAAACGAACGCGCGGATCATCGCCATAGAGCTTCGCCATCTCCCACTGTTTCATCTCATCCCGCGAAAAGATCACCAACCGCCGAGGATTGTATTTCGCCAAAGTCATCGGCACAAAGGTATGCCCAAATGAGCCCGTACCTCCGGTAATTAATATGGAGCTACCTGTTAACATCGACCCTCCCACAAACTTTTGGCTTCTACACCGAAGCAACTCAAACAAACCACCACGCCAGCATCGAATAACGCACCAGCTTTCCCGCAGTCACAAGCAGCAAAAACAGCAACCAATGGCAACGCAGCAGCCCTGCAACCAAACAGAGTGGATCCCCGACGATGGGCAACCATGCCAGTAAAAGGGAGCCTTGACCATAGCGCCCAAACCACAACTCCGCTTTCGCCAACTGCGATGCCGAGATCCTTAACCAACGCCGTTGATGAAGCCACGCATTGCCGCCCCGCCCAAGTCCGTAGGTCAGCAAACTCCCCAACACATTACCAAGGGTGGCAACCGCAACCAGCGCCCAAGGATTCCCTCCTTCATGAATACGAAAAAGCAGCAAGGCCTCCGAGCCACCTGGCAGCAGCGTCGCAGAGATGAACGCCGCAATAAAAAGAGAGCCATCCATCTGCGATGGCTAATCGGCTGCCAACTGCAACATGGTGTGCAGCAAAACCGTTGCACCTGTGGCAATATCAGCAGCCGATGTCCACTCCTGCGGCGAATGACTCACGCCATCGTGCGAGGGTATAAAAATCATTCCAACAGGAATCAAACGCCCATCACGGCACTCTGTCTGCGCCATCACTCCGGCATCATGCCATGCACCACTGGGCAAAGGGATCGAAGGGATGTTCAATGCCATACACTGATCGGCAATTGTGCGTTGAATCAATGGGTCAAGCGCGGGAATGCCCACCATGCGGGAAAAAGTCTCAAGCGCCATCTCAACGCCAAACTCCGCTGCCGTTGTCGCCACAATCGCCTTGACCCTCAACATATATGCATCCATTAAGGTCAACGAACAACTGCGAATCTCATGCGAAAAAAAGCCACAACCACTCACCTTAGAAACAGCATTGAAACGCAAATCTGGCAACGCCTGCGCTACGCTGGTGTTTAAGTTTACCACCCCAATGGTCTGCACCAGATCTTGACCACCATACTCCTGTGCCAATTCATGCAACCGCACTTGCATATAGGACATTGCAAGGTTGACATCAGCACGAAATTCCGTGCCCATCGGCGTCGCCCCCGAATGATCAAACCGCCCCTTTAACCGCACCCACGAACGAATGGAGCCTCGAATCCCCGTGACAACCCCGATCGTTTTTTTCGATTGCTCCAACACATTGCCCTGCTCAATATGCAATTCAACATAGGCGGAAATCACCGCCTGTTGCGCCGAAGTCATCCCCTGCATCCCTGTACGCAATGCCTTTGCATCCGCCCCTTGCGCCTGCATCGCGGCATACAAAGACTGCCCATTATGCATTTGCTCCCATGCCTCGTTGGGCAACACCCCCATGATGGCACGCGCGCCAATAGAGACCACACCAAAACTGGCCGACTCCTCGCCACGCCACACCCGCAGGCGCAGCCCTTTATATGGCCGTAGCTGACTTTTTTTCACATAAATCAATACCGAAAGTGCCGCGATCACACCGGCCGCACCATCATAATTGCCACCACCTGGAACCGTATCCAGATGGGAACCACTCTCAACCCATCGATCTTCTTGACCTTGCAGCTCAATGATCAAATTGGCTGCTGCATCCCAATAATGGCTTAACCCTGCCTGGTCCGCCAACCCTTGAATGTATCGTATTGCCGCGGTTTCAACATCAGAATACGCAGGCCGATCATAGCCTGAATCGATCTGCCCAATGGCGTGTAAACCTGCATAAATATCCGTGATTGTTTGCGCAGTGATTGTTTGATTTGGCAAGTTTCCCATCCAAGAAACTTAACGGCATGCGGATTCAATCAACACTTGATGAATCATTCGCCAAATCGGACATATTGTGTGCAATCTTTTGCAACACTTGTGGAGAGATCATCTCCGAAATATCTTTATTGGATTGCCACAACTCATACTGTTCATCAATCGCCGCAACAAGTTTTGCGGGTGAGAAAGGTTTAATGAGATAAACATCTCCACCCACTTCAAGTCCATGATTGTAGTCAATATCATTATCCAGCGAGGTAAGAAAGATCACCCGCATATCGTACTGTTTCTTGCGAATGATACGGCACAGCTCAAAACCATCCATCACCGGCATACGCACATCCAACAACACAATTGCCGGTGAAAACCACTCCAGAATCTTCAATGCTTCATCACCATTGACCGCGAAAGTAGGCTTATATTCTGTCCGTGACAGCGTCAGCGCAATCAATTTACGCATCACCGCGCTATCATCCACCACCAATACTTCACATACCATGGCTCTTCCTCGCCCCACATCATCATATTTACGAAGAACAGACACACCCTGCCACTTCAATATCAACATTATATTAACGAAGAGTCTTGTCAATTGATCGAGGGATCATTGCTCATCAATGATTACAACAAATTTATTTCGCATTGCCTTTCACTTTCAAAAAAGTAACCTCTCGACCGACTGGTCAGTCCACAATCAAAAGTAAGTAGAAAGGTTACATTGAATAGATGAGTGAATCTGAACAAAACATTTTGAATGCTGCCGAAGCCCTTTTTTCTAATCAAGGCTTTGATGCCACTTCGATCAAGCAGATTGCCGATCAGGCAGGGCTCTCCAAATCATCTATTTTTCACTATTTTTCTAATAAAGATGCGCTCTATCTCGCCGTGATCAAACGCTCTTGCCAAGGAATTCAAGCAATGCTTAACACGCTCTCCCAATCGGCAAATCTTGATACCATCTCCAAACTCATCCTCTACTGCGCCCATGATTTGCAAGAGATGATGAACCATGCCGATGTCGTTCGCCTCACCCTGCGCGAACTCACCTATGGTCGCGAAGCACATGCGCAACAACTGGCACAAGAGGCGTTTAGCGAACAATTTTTACATCTCCGCGCCCTTATTTCAGAAGGACAGCAATGCGGATTGCTGCGCCAAGATATCAATGCTGGCCACCAGGCCATCGCATTAACCGGGCTCAATGTCTTTCTTTTCCTCACTTGGCCATCGCTCAAATATCTTCCTCAAGGTGATTTCGTTGAACCCTTCAAAAGTGGCGAAACACTCTGCGACTTACTTCTCAATGGGATGCGAACAGCGCAATAACAAGGACTTTATGCCAACTTTAACCCACTATCCACGCATCACTTGCCTACTCACGCTCTTTTCACTGATCGTGCTATCCGCCTGCGCCCCTGTTGGCCCCAACTTCACCTCGCCAGATGCGCCATCATCCGAGAGCTTCCTTGACCCGAGTTCATCAAGCAACGACAAAACCGATATTGCTCTCAAAGAGGGTGAAACCATTGCCGAAGCGTGGTGGGAGATGTTTCAATCAGAGCCTCTCAATGCACTGATTCGCCAAGGGCTCAACAATAATCCAACCATAACCGCTGCCAATGCACGCATTGTGCAACTACAAGAGAGCTACCATGCCCAAGTGGGTTCCGTCACCTACCCTAGCGTAGATGCCAGTCTCAATGCCAACCGTCAAAAAATATCAGGCGCCGCCTTTGGAACAGGCTCGCGCATGTATAGCGTTTATAATGGTTCCATCTCTGCCAGCTATCAGATCGATCTTTTTGGTGGAAGCAGCCGTTATCTCGAAGCATTACAAGCCGACATCGATCAAGCGCAATACCAACGCCAAGCCGCCCGCATGACCTTGGTGAGCAATATTATCGCCGCAGTCATTGCAGAAGCCACCTTGAATGAGCAGATCGACACCCTCGACAAAATGGTGCGCGATAGCCAAGCACAACTGCATCTGATTGAACAACAAGCCAACTTCGGCGCAAAAACACAAGTCGCCGTGCTTACTCAGCGACAACAACTGGCACAAATGGAAGCGCAGCGCCCTCCTCTGCAAAAACAACTGCAACAGACGCGCCATCTCTTAGCCATCTTGGTCGGAGAATTACCAGAAAAATCCAGCCTGCCGCAATTTAAGCTCGATTCGCTCCATCTCCCTACCACACTACCGGTGACGCTGCCATCGGCATTTGTTCATCAACGCGCCGATATTTTGGCTGCCGAAGCACGCTTGCAAAAAGCATCCGCCATGGTGGGTGTGGCAACCGCCAACATCTATCCACAAATTCGATTAACCAGCAGCTTCGGGATTGAGGCTTCATCCCTCGCCAATCCCTTCAATGCGCCCTCGATTTGGGGATTGGGTGCCGGGCTTTTACAACCGATCTTTCATGGCGATTCACTTAATGCTGAGCGCCGTGCCGCGATTGCCACCTTTGACGAAGCACGCGCACAATACCAACAAGTGGTATTACAATCGTTCCTTGAAGTCGCCGATACACTGCAAGCCCTGCAGAGCGACGAACAATCGTGGCAGTTGCAAACACGCGCAGAATTGGCTGCATTCGATGCACTCACCCTCATCGAGCATCAAGTGAAGGTCGGTGCCGCCAACTATCTTGAGCTACTCGTCGCCCGGCAACAGTGGCAGCAAGCACGCTTAACTCGCATTCAAGCAGATTCTGCCCGTTATGCCGATGCCGCACTGCTGATGTTCACCCTCGGTGGCGGATGGTGGAACGGTGACCCCGATCAACAGCCCAATGCAACAGACCAAAACAGTGAAACGGAGCAATAACCCATGAAAAAACGCATGTCGATTATGATAATCAGCGTGGCCATTTTATTTGGTGGCATTATCGGTTTCCAACAATTCAAAGCCGCAATGATGGCCCAATGGCTTGCAGGAAATGGCGTGCCCCCCGCAACAGTGACCACCATCGAGGCGCAATACAGTGATTGGACACCCTCAATCCAAGCCGTCAGCACGCTTCGCGCGCAAGCGGGTATCATGGTGGTCAATGAGGTGCCTGGCATGATCAAGAAAATCGCCATTCAATCGGGTGCATGGGTGGAAAAGGGTGATCTCATTCTTGAGCTTGATGATGCCATTGAACGGGCGCAACTGCAGGCGGCAGAGGCTGCTGCCGAGCTTGCTGTGCAAACCTATCAACGCGACCAAAAGCAGTTGCAAGTGATGGCGGTCAGTCAATCCGTGCTCGATATCGACCATGCTGATTTAAAAACCAAACAGGCACAGGTCAAACAGCTGCAAGCACAACTTGATAAAAAACGGATCATTGCCCCCTTTGCAGGCAAGCTTGGCGTCGCAGCGATCAGTGTCGGGCAATATCTCCCCGCAGGCACAGCACTCGTAAGCCTGCAATCGACCCACCCCATCTTAGCGGACTTTACCATCCCGCAAAACCAGATGGCCCAACTGCATATAGGTCAAGAGGTCACACTGGTAAGTGAAGCCTTCCCAGACAATCTATTCACCGGTTTTGTTCAAGTCCTGGATAGCGTTGTCGATATCAATACACGCACCTTGAAGGTCGAGGCGTTTATTAACAATCCCAACGGCTTACTGCTGCCAGGTATGTTTGCAAAGGTCGCCATAAAAACGGGGGACAACACCCCCTACTTAACCGTGCCGCAAACCGCCATCACCTACAACGCCTATGGCTCCACGCTCTTTATTGCTAAACCCGCAGCGTCAGCTGAAGATAAACCGCTCGCTGAGCAAATCTTTGTCAAAACAGGTGCCGTTCGCGGCGATCAAACCGCCATCATCGAAGGTCTCTCTGAGCACGCCATTGTCATTACCAGCGGTCAAATGAAATTGAAGAATGGCACCCCTTTGATCATCAATAATTCCATCGTTCCGGCCAATAACCCAGCGCCGACACCACAAGAACATTAAGCGAGCCACCGCCATGAATTTCACCGATATTTTTATCCGCAGGCCTGTGCTTGCGACCACGGTTAGCTTGCTTATTTTGGTTCTTGGCCTGCAAGCGATTGTTAAATTGCCCGTACGACAATTTCCCGAAACCCAAAATGCGGTCATCACCGTGAGCACCGCCTATTTTGGTGCCGATGCCAAAACCATCGCCGGCTTTATCACCCAGCCGCTGGAATCAGCCATCGCCCAAGCAGGTGGCATTGATTATCTCTCTTCAGTCAGTGTCAGTGGTATCTCAACCATCTCCGCAACACTGCGCCTCAATTATGACTCCAACCGCGCCCTCACGGATATTAGCAGCAAGGTCAATGCCGTACTCAATCGCCTGCCACCTGCGGCGCAGCAACCCACCATTACCGTGCAAGTAGGTGAAACCATTGCGTCCATGTATATGGGTTTCTTCAGCCAAGATCTACCCAACAACAATTTAACCGATTACCTCGTTCGCGTCGTCAAGCCGCAGCTTGATGGGGTCGAAGGTGTTCAACTTGCAGATATTATTGGTGCGCGGCAATTTGCCCTGCGTGCATGGCTCGATCCAACCCGCATGGCCGCCTTCAACATGACTGCGGCCGATGTTCAACAAGCGTTGGTCGATAACAACTATTTAACCGCACTTGGCACCACCAAAGGACAGATGGTCAGTGTCGAGCTCACCGCTGCGACGGATGTTCACTCCATTGATGAATTTAAAAAGCTGGTGATCAAACAACAAGGGAATGCCATCGTTCGCCTTGAAGATGTCGCCAATGTGGTTCTGGGCGCCGAAGATTACAATTTAACCACCGCCTTTGGTGGGCAAGATTCGGTTTTTATCGGTATTAAGGTTGCCCCCGATGCCAATGTGCTGGAGGTGGTAGATCGCGTCAAAGCAGTTTTCCCTGAAATCACTGCGCAAATGCCTGCCGGCCTTACGGGGAAAATCGTTTACGATGCCACCAAGTTTATTCACAGCTCCATCGACGAAGTGCTCAAGACCTTGTTGGAAGCGCTGCTGATCGTCTCTCTCGTCGTCTTTATCTTTTTAGGCAATGTCCGTGCGGTGATTGTCCCCTTGATTGCTATCCCGCTCTCAATGATCGGTGCCTTTGAGGTGATGGAGATGTTTGGCTACACCATCAACCTATTAACGCTACTCTCATTTGTTCTTGCCATTGGGCTGGTCGTGGATGATGCAATTATTGTGGTTGAGAATGTTGATCGCCACATGAAAGAGGGCAAATCAGCCATGGAGTCTGCATTGATTGGCGCCCGTGAACTTGGAGGCCCCATCATTGCCATGACCATTGTCTTGATCGCTGTCTATCTCCCCATCGGTTTCCAAGGCGGATTAACGGGCGCACTCTTTAGTGAATTTGCCTTTACCTTGGCAGGAGCCGTGACCGTTTCAGGGATTATTGCCCTCTCACTCTCGCCAATGATGGCCTCTAAAATTTTTAAACAATCGCAAAAAGAGACTTGGCTTATGCAGCGCATGGATCGGCTTTTTGAGCGTATTCATGATAGTTATGCCCGCCGTTTGCATGGCTCGCTCGATACATGGTCGGTGCAAATTGTTATGGGTGTTTTGCTGCTGATCGGCACCATCTATCTTTTTGCCACATCCTCCTCCGAATTGGCGCCACAAGAGGATCAGGGGCTGGTCGCCGCGCACATCTCTGCCGCCCCCAATGCAACCGCGCAACAGATGCAGCTCTATGCCAAACAGGTCTTTGATATTGCCCATGAACTGCCTGAATATGATCAAATGTTTCAACTCACCGGCATGCCCACCATCAATCAAGGCATTGGTGGCGTATTGCTTAAACCTTGGGATCAACGCGAACGCAGTGCCAAAGATCTGCAAACAGAACTCCAAGCCAAGTGGAACACCATTGCGGGGGCGCACATTGCCGCATTTCAATTCCCCCCCCTGCCGGGTGCCCGTGGATTGCCGCTGCAGTTTGTCATCAAGAGCACGGATAGTTTTGAAAATCTCAATGCGGTTGCGCAAGAGGTCGTTGCACGCGCATTGGCCTCTGGCATGTTCTTTTTTGTCGATAGCGATTTAAAAATTGATAAGCCACAAGCGACGCTACAGGTTGATAAAGATATGGTCAGCGCCCTTGGTTTAACACAAAAAAGCGTAGGGCAAACCCTTGGCGCAGCACTCAGTGGTGCCTATGTGAACTACTTCTCCATCGATGGGCGCTCTTACCGAATCATTCCGCAAGTACAACAACCCGATCGCCTGAACCCTGATCAAATCTTGAATTACTACATTCGTGCGGCAGATGGCTCGATGATTCCAGCCTCAACAGTTGCGCACCTAAGTTATGAAGTGGTGCCTGAATCGATCAACCATTTCCAACAACTCAACTCCGCCACCATCCAAGGCGTTTTTGTCCCGGGCATGTCGCAACAAGATATTTTAGCTTTTATGGAAAAAACATTGCACGAAGTTGCACCTGCGGGTTACTCCGTCGATTTTTCAGGGCAATCACGCCAATTCAAACAAGAGTCGGGAGGCTTTGTTTTCACCATGATGTTTGCGGTGATTATCGTCTTTTTGGCGCTTTCGGTGCAGTTCAACAGCTTCCGGGATCCAATCATTATTTTGGTATCAGTTCCCATGGCACTGCTCGGCGCGCTACTATTTATCAATCTCGGCATGGCAACACTCAACATCTATACGCAAGTGGGGCTGGTCACCTTAATGGGGCTGATCAGTAAACATGGTATTCTCATCGTGAAATTTGCCAATGACTTACAAGCCTTGGGACGCAGTAAACGCCAAGCGATTGAAGAGGCTGCCGTGATTCGTCTACGCCCTATTTTGATGACCACCGCCGCGATGGTGCTGGGCGTTTTGCCGCTCGTCATGGCAAGCGGAGCAGGTGCTGCAGGGAGACAAGCGATGGGAATCGTAATCTTTTCAGGTCTATCCATTGGCACCTTGTTCACCCTCTTTGTTGTCCCTGCCGTCTATATGCTATTGGCGGCGGACCACCATCAACAAGAGCATGAGCCGAATAGCCAAGAAAATATTGCTTCGTAATTGATCAAGGCGTTGCATATTGGTAACGGATAGCGCCATCAAAGCGCACATGCTAAAAAAGCAGTGCAAAGACCTCGGCATAATGTTTGGCATAGTGCAGGGTTAAATGCTCCGCAACCGAATCTGGCAACTCCTCGACATCGACCTCATTGGCGGCAGGTAAAATCACCTCGGTAATACCAAGCCGTTTGGCTGCGATCAACTTTTCACGCACACCGCCAATGGGCAGCACTTCGCCAGTGAGTGTCAACTCGCCCGTCATCGCCATCGGCTTGGTTTTTTGCGTGCGTGCCAACGAAAGTAGCGCCGATGCAATGGTAATCCCTGCCGAGGGGCCATCTTTGGGCACCGCCCCTTCTGGCACATGCAGATGAATAAAGGCGTGGTCGAAGAAATCGTTACTGACCCCAAACTGCGTCAAATTGGCGGTGACATAAGAGTAGGCGATCTCCGCAGACTCCTGCATTACTTTACCCAACTGCCCCGTCACTTTAAGCCCTCGCTTATCATGATGAATCAATAAGGCCTCTAGCACCAAGCTAACGCCGCCCATCGCCGTCCATGCAAGCCCTGTACTCAGCCCTACTTCACATCGCAAGGCTTCCGGCATAAAACGGGGTTTACCAATAAATGCTTTCAACATCGGAATAGTCACGGTCATCGGAAGTTGGAGATGGTTCATGGCCACTTGATGTGCAATCTTGCGCAAGATTTTTTTCAACAACTGCTCAAGCTGGCGAACGCCCGGCTCCCTTGCATAATTTTCTGTGATATATTTTAAGGTTGAAGCGGTCATTTTGACATCGGACTTTTCAAACCCGTGTTCAATCAACTGATGCGGAAGCAGGTGTTTGCGTGCAATATCGACCTTCTCTTCAGTGATATACCCTGGCAATCGAATAATCTCGGCACGATCAAGCAGTGGCTCAGGAACCGTATCCAACTGATTGGCGGTAAGTAAAAACAGAACCTTGGAGAGATCAAAGCGAACATCGAGATAGTGATCCATGAAATCAACATTCTGCTCAGGATCAAGCACTTCAAGAAGCGCTGAGGCAGGGTCGCCGCGAAAGTCAGCCCCCATTTTATCCACCTCATCGATCATAATCACGGGATTTTCAACCTCAACCTGCTTCAATGCCTGGATGATTTTACCCGGCATCGCACCAATATAGGTGCGCCGATGGCCCTTGATCTCCGCTTCATCACGCATTCCACCCACTGAAAAACGATAGAAAGGACGGTGAATGGCATCCGCAATCGCTCGGCCCAAACTGGTCTTTCCCACACCTGGCGGCCCCACAAAAAGGACAATCGAACCTCCCAAGCCATTTTTTCGCCCACCAACTGCAATAAATTCTAAAATCCGCTCTTTGATATCCTCAAGCCCAGCATGATGGCGATTCAAACTTCGGGCAACCTTGGGCAGGCTCAAACGATCACGCGCCCGTATTCCCCAAGGCAAACTCACCAACCAGTCCAAATAGTTACGACTCACCGCATAATCGGGGGCAGATGGATCGATCATCTCCAGTTTCAGCAACTCTTCATTAAAAACTTGCTGCGCCTCTTTTGAGAACTTTAAGCTTTTGGCACGCGCTTTTAACTTATCCATTTCCAACGCTCTTGGATCAGAATCAAGCCCTAACTCTTGACGAATCTCGCGCAACTGCTCTTGCAAAAAATATTTTCGCTGTTGCTCCGAGACCCGTTCATCGATGTTGGAACGAATACGATGCTGTACCTTACTCACATTCAGCTCCCGATTGAGCAGCGTCATCACCTTTTTCATCCGTTCAAAGATCGAAAAAGTCTCCAACACATCTTGCAACTCATCCCGACCTGCAGTGGTCAACCCTGCGGCAAAATCAGCAAGTTTTTCAGGTTGATTGACACTAAATCGAGAAGCAAACACCCGCATCGCCTCTTCATGCAATGGATTATGTTTCAACAACTCCTTGATGGTATTGATGATGGCGACGGTGTATGCACGCAGGTCATCGCTATCCTCATACGGCTGGGCGATATGATAATGCACATCCGCTTGTAAATTTTGTTTCCGAATATGCCATTTATAGGCCTCAAATCGCTCAAGCCCCTCAACAACCAGATGCAATCCCTGATTCTCAATCTCGATCATCTTACGAATACGCGCCAATACACCGACGCGAAAAAGGTTCTCCGCCTTTAACGGCTCCTCTTCATCCTTAACCAACACAAGTCCGACATACTGATGCCCCTGCTCAACATTGGTACGAATTAACTCCATCAACTCATCCCCCTCATAAACCAAGGGCACAACAAGACCGGGGAAAAGGGGTCGATTGGAGAGTGGAAGAATCATTAACCGCTCGGGCCAAGGCTCACTCTCTTTTACGATGATATTGGTACTTTCAATATCCTCAGGCCGATCAATATCAACCTCGGGGATCTCTATAATTTCAATTTCGTTATCATTATCCATGGCTGACTTGTAAGCATCTCGGGGGATAATTTCAACCCTTGCGATGAAAACCTGATCGATTCAGACAGGAAAAATGGCCGCCTCCGCTTGATGCTTTGCCGTGAGGGGGGGGGACCGGGATATAGACAGAGCAAGCAAAGAAAGGCTATCGTCGCATCTATGAATATACAGAGATGTAGAATACATGGTTATCCTTTTCATGTATGCATAATAAGGAGTCCTTGTGGCAGTAGGAAAATCAATACGAATTTACTTGGCTGATGCAACCGTTACGGGCATTAGGTACGCCGAGCTGGTTAACTGGACAGGACACGCAATAGCTT
>PEAA01000033.1 GCA_002753275.1 Zetaproteobacteria bacterium
TCCCACCTGTCTAACAGGTGGAATCCAAAAGAAAAATCTTCCAACTTGCGCGAACCCTAATGCACAAGTCGAAAAAAATCTCCAAGTAAACACAAACATACTTTCATTCTCATTGAAAATCAATGCGTTCAAACCAACGCGAATCCAGCGTGATTTTCTCACCACTCCAGGTTCGCGTTTTCTTCTCCGAATTGTAAAGAACAACATCAAATAATCATCGGAGCGGAAAAATCGCGGTAACTATCTTTACCCAGAGTATGAACCGCTCCGCTGCGCTGGCCATGCAGCCGATAGATGCGCAAACTATCCAGCTCAGCATTTATCTCCTCTTCAAACGCAGCCAGCATGGCATCCATCTGCATCTCATTCACGCTGCATTCAAAAACCGAAAACTGAACTCTTTGCCCATAATCTTCACACAGCTTCGCCACACGCCTGAGCCTGCGCCGCCCGGCTTTGGTTTCGGTGTTCACATCATAGGTGATTACAATTTGCACAGCTACCTCGGCATAAACGGAATATACTCATCCGCTTCGCCGCGAATATATCGCGCCAGCAACCTTGCCTGCACCATTGGCATCAATCCCAGAGGCACCTTTTGCCCCAACACCTCATGTTGCACTTCATCCTGCTTTCGCTCCTGCCATGCTGTAAGAATGGTGCGCCGCGCATCATCCGACATCTGCACCGCGCCACCGGGTCTCTCTTCAAAATCATCCGGTTTGATCTGCTGACGATTGATCAGGGTCAAGACCATGCGGTCGGCCAAAACAGAACGAAACTCCTCTACCAAATCCAATGCCAGCGCCGGGCGCCCCGGACGAAGCACATGCAGATAACCCACCTGTGGATCAAGCCCGACGCTTTCCACAGCCGACACACATTCGTTGGTCAGCAGTGCGTAAAGAAACGAAAGCAAAGCATTGATCCGATCTCGCGGCGGCCTGCGGTTGCGACCGTTCATGGCAAAATCTTCCTGATTCACTTTAAGCATCGCGTTGAATGCATCAAAATACTGACGCGCGGCCTGCCCCTCAATACCACGCAAAACATCGGCATCTTCAGCCTTCGGCAAGGCCCGCAACGAAGCTGCCAGAGCATTGGCTGCCGTACGCAATGTCTCGGCTCCGGATTGGCTCCCCGCCTCTCTTGCTCCGCGCAGGAGAAGCGACCTTGTATTTTGCAGCTTTCCGGCAATGATCATACGGATCAAATCAACGCTGCGTTTATCATCATCCAGCAATTGATGCTGTGCGCGCCTGAGCAACACATTACCCGATTGCGGCCCCTCCAACCGCGCCTTAAATCGCCCATATTGCGTAAGCATCGCTACACTTCTGCCATCCTCGGCACAGCGGTGCAGAGCGAACGGGCTCACCATCACATTGCCGAAAAGTACAATGCTACCGATGTGGTGCATGGGAATGCGTAATTTTTCCTGACCTTCCACTTCCAGCTTCAGTGTCTCCCGCTCCAGATGCAGGTAGGATCCCTGCGTCATCACAAACAGCGTATTCATCACTTGTCGCATGATTCCTCCATCCGGGGTTCAAACAGATTGGCCGATGTAACTTTCACATCCGGCATGCAAACATCCTGAAGCGAACACTGATCGCAGTGCTTGCCGAATCGGGGTATCGGCACCTTCTGACTCTCCAGCATGGCCTGCACCGCATGCGCCGTTTCTCTCACCTTATCGCGCAAGGTTTCATCAAACAGCACGATTCGCCGCCGCCTGCTTTTCACATGATAAATCGCACCTTCGGCAATCGATACGCCCAACATCTCTTCCAAACAAAGCGCCTGCGCACAAAGCTGCACATCATCGTGCAGCCCCTGCTTGCGTGGCCCGTGCTTGTACTCCACCGGATAGACTGAACCATCTGCATGGAACTCAACCACATCGCATTTGCCATTCAGCCCCAGCTTTTCAGACCAGACCGGCAGAGCCCGCTCAATGCGCACGCCTGCTTTGATCTCATACTCCGGCACATCGACCCGATCATGCTCCCGCCGCCCCTTCTGGGTATGCAGATTCTCACTCCACGCCTGAGCAACATGGATCAGCCCGCACTGGCGCGGGCAGTAGATGAAATGCTGGAGCGCGGATATAGAAATGGCGTCGGCCATGTCCACTCACATCACCCTGTTTTTCCAGTAATCAGGTTTTCTGTGTAAATGCGCCACGGCTATAATCAGCAGCTCATCTTTACGAATCTGATAGACCAACCCATAAGGAAATCGCCGCAAGCGGCAACGCCGGGTTCGCCTGGATAATGGATGCCAAGCCTCTGGAAATGTAGCGATACTATTGAGAGTATGCTTCACTTCCTGATAGAAATCATCGCCCAGGCCTTGTCTTTCACGATTATAAAAGACTATCGCATCATCCAGCTCCCGACTGGCAACATCCAGAAACCGCATGTTCATTTTTTCTCATACCGCGCCATCACCTCATGTACTGAAACGGACCCGATCTCGCCTCGATCATAAGCATCAATACGGCTTTCAGCTTCTGCCGCCCAAAGCGTGTCGATTGCCTGATCTGGCTGATCCAAGCTTGCCAGCAACTCATCCACCAATTCCGCCCGACTGGGCGCATCCAGCGCCAAAACATCCTTCAATAAACTTGCAGCTACAGCCATGTCACACCTCCAGAATTGACACTCCGTTCGGAAGATTATCCGAATTCACTTGCACATCATAATCGGTAAAGCTGCGCGCCACAGTCACGCCGTCCTTAAGTTTAGCCTGAACACGCTCGAACAACTCATGCGCCGGAGCATTGCCCATGTTGGAGTCGTGTTTAAATACCACCAGCTTGCGGGTGGACATCATGCCGCGCGCAGCAGACCGATCATGTTCAAACATATTGTTCAGCGAATCCCACAGCAGAGCCAAATCATCCTCGGAAAAACCAGTTTGAGATGCCAGCGGCGCGGAGACAAAGCCATGCGCGGTATAAAGGCCATAAGGGATCGTAAACTTGCGTCCCATGGTGCGGTTGTCGCCATCCTGTTTTTCAGCTTCCGCCTCGGTCGCCACAGCCATGCGCGTGATCGAATGTTCAAGTGTGACCACCGGATCAACGCTGCGGGCAAAAGTTAGCTGCACAGGGCCACGAACCTGCCCACAATTGATACCCGTGGACATCACCGCACCAAAGGTGCGCACATCAAAGAAATTGGCACACATCCAGTCACGAGCCTCTCCAACCTTGTCGCCACCCTTGCGTTTTTTATCGTCTTTCAGCGCATCTTCGGCACCGATTCCCACATAGGCTCGCTCGTGCTGCTTGTTCAACACTGCCTTTTCCTTCACATAGATTTCGTAGGGTGGCTTCTCACCATGCTTAAGCCCTACATAGTTGCGCACCTTGCGCTTGAGGCAGACATCGGTGACCAAGCCCTTGCCAGTCTCTGCATCCACGCGCGGCAAATTGCCTGCATCGGGATCACCGTTGGGATTGCCGTCCTGCACATCGAACAACAATACGAAATCATACCTGTTTTGAATTGCATTACTCATGGATCATCTCCTTCTCTTCTGATTTTTTGAAAAAGTTCTGGCGCTGGTGGTAGTAGCCAATGGCAAAACGGCCTTGATCAGCAATATTCAGGTGTGCCGGAAAATCCTGCACTTCGGCGAGCACTTCACCGATTAGCCGTTCCAGATTGATAGCACGCCCTTTGCCCAGCTTGGCGATATGATGTTTACTCAGTTTCATCAGCGTGGAAAAGGCTGTAACAGGAGAGCTTGAGGCCGAGCCGTAGTAGCGATCCCGAATCGTGGCATTGATGCCGGGATTCGCCTCCTCTTGCGCCTTTTCCAGCACGGCAAACAGACGACCGAGCCTGTAGCCGATATTGGTATTGTTTTCGTCGAGTGACACTTTGAGTTCCTCCTCTGTTCCTTTGTTTTCATTTCGCGTTGATCGGTTGATGCAGGCTTTGATCAGCATCGCTCGCGGATAACTGACATCCTGTTCTGCCTTGATGCGACGGATGGCTGCGCCAAGCAATGTTTGCGGATATGGGCGGCCTTCGAGAATGGCACGCATGACATCACCCGCCAGATTCGGCGGGATATTGTCCGCCTTCCCCAAACTGGCTGTGGATACCAGCAGACGAAACAGCGACAGATATTCCGGCTGCTTCGGCCCGTGCACGATTTTCAAATCCTCGAAGTGCTGCACAAAACGCTCTGCCATTTGACCCACCGTGCTCACATGCCAGAAACGAACCGCGATTCGTGCAGCGTTGGGAGCAAGACCGAGAACATAAAATCGCGTATCCTTGTCCTCGCCTACATAGCGGCCGTTTTTGACCGATTTGAAGAGCTCTTCCACTGCTCGCACATTTGCATCGGGGTCATCCTTGGGCGATTCGCCAAACAGGTTGACCACGCCCGTTTCCAATCCACTCTTTTTCTCGGCCCAAAAAACCGTACTGGCATCGCCGACCTGCATGCGCTGCCCACCATCTCTTTTAAGCAGATGGTTTAAAGCAGTTGAATATGCAAATGCAGCTTGTTTACTCACCGGAAAATTGAACCCTTGATGTTTTCCAAACGAGGCAAATGCTGGAAGCGACCCATCATTCACAGCCGAAAAAGGGGCAGGTTTTTCACCAACTCCAGAAACTGCGGGATGAAGTCGTTCAATAGCGCTCAATTCACCTGTAACGAGACAGATGGAAGCTTTATCTTCTTCAACATCTTCATTTGAGGCACTACTAGTGACGAACTCAATTACATTTGGCGATTGGCAAACCAAATTCCTCAGGCATTGGACTCTGAAAGACAAGTTACACCCATTGATGCCTGAACACTCATCCCAAGCAGAAGACTCAAACACCTGTGAAAAGTTCTTACTCTCAAGGAACTTCAATACGCTTCCAACTTGCTTGTCTTGAGTTATCGAAAATATTGATTCGACAGCTTTGAAAAAATATTCATGCTGCAACAGAGCGGTTGCAGCATCCTTTTCTAATGGCTCTTTGTCTTTGCCTGCTCTTTTAGCATAACCAAGCACAAACCCGTAATGGTCCCAGAGAACATTGGGGCTTTCATACGCCTTTACCCCAGACCTGATCTTTGTTTGGGGAACCAGAAACGATCTGGCCACTTTCTTTTTTCCAACCTGTTCCCGCGTATCCTCAAGCTGAAGAAACTCTCCCGAATCAGTAATTTCAATAATGAATGGAATTGGCTTCCACTCAAATCCGGGAGGAGCAAGGGAATCAACCGGATCATTCGCTTTTCGATCATAATATTCAGTCAATGCTTGCAGGATCATCCGCGCACCTCCTCGCTGTCGTGTGCCGGAACATCGACCACGCCATTCTTTATCTCCGCACGGAAAAAGAGCGGTTTCGGGTCTTTCCGGTCTGAGTAGTCCATATCGTACAACATCCATCCCAAGTCCCTGCTCTCACTGATGGGCGTATCCGGTGCATCTTTCATATCAATCAATCTGAAGTTGGCGGAAAATTCCCGGCAACCAAGATAGGGCTGATTAAAGCACTGCCCTTTGGATGCTCGCCGCTCGAACATCTCGGCGAACTTCATCTGTGTGTCGCCCTCGCCTGCCCGTTCCGTCATCTCGAAATCGGCATGGATGCGATATCTCACATCACGCAGGAACAGCCCTGCCCGCTGTTGACGCTCATCTTCTATGTTCAAGCCAAGATTTCCCTTGCCCTGCTTCATGGCAGTTTTGACATTGCGTTCGGAGATCACTGCGCCCACCTCATTGCGACGCAAATTCATCCACTTGATCGGAGCCAGCACCTCAATCTTCGTCACATGCCAGAGAATGGCCGGTTTCCAGAGAATAGCCTCGAAAATCGCCCGCGCCGACGAAGGCGTGATCACATCGTAGGAGACCCGCTCCACCTTCATTTCCGGCCGGGTAAAACAGGCAAAATCTCCCGACACTTCCAGACAAAAATTCTTCATACACCCCCCACAATTAATTGATCTGGCGACATCATTTCCCCATCTAACAGCAAGCCCAAATCCTGATGATATAAGACATCGCTTGTTTGCACATAAAACTCATCCTGAATCACCTGAATATCTCCACTCTTCAACAGCTGATCAAACCGGTATTGGGGAACATTCACCGTGTAGCGTTGCAGCTTGCGCATTAACTCACGATTTGGCCCTTCAATTTCCAGATCGTCTAACAACTTCTCACACTCAGCGTCATAACGAACAAATACCGATTGTCCTGCATCCTTGATCAGCTGCATCTTCATCGCAGCAGTGCGAAACTGCACACCGGTCAAATCGCCTTCTGGCCTCAGCAACCCTTCGATTCCCTCCTTGTCCAATTCACATTTGTCGTAAAAGTGTTCAAAGAATCGGGTGAAGTTGTTTCTCGCTAACGGATCACTGTTGTTTCCCGACAACAACGACACCGTGGTTTGCGCAGCCCGCAGCAATTGACCGGCAGGCGCTGGCTTTGGCGGCACAAACACCACCACCTTGCCCTTCTCCGACAACTTGCCTTCACGATTACAGCGCCCTGCCGCCTGGGCAATCGAATCGAGCCCGGCCATGGCGCGGTAGACCACAGGGAAATCAAGATCAACGCCCGCCTCGACCAGCTGCGTGCTCACCACACGCGTTGGCTTGCCAGCTTTGAGGCGCGCCTTGATGTCGGCAATTGTTTTTGAGCGATGTTCACCGCACATCAGAGCGGAGAGATGGATCGTTCCCTCCGGCAACAGTTTGAACAGTTCCCGTGCATCATTGCGGGTGCTGACAATCGCCAATACAGACTCATGCTCTGAAATCTCGACGGCCATCTCTTCCCATGTTCGCCGTTGCTGAAAATCCGCAGGTATCTCGACCTGCACTCGCTCAAGCTGGCGGTAGAGATCATCGGGGTCGGAAATGATCTCATGCACATTGTCCAAACCTTTGAATAATTCCCGCCCGAAACTGTCCTTCATGGTTCCAAGAGCCGGTTGCGTTGCCGTGGAAATCACAAAGGTGACGCCGTAGTGCGTTGCCAGAAGATTCATCACTTTCAAAATCGGCGCGAGAAACTCCGGCGGCATCAGTTGCGCCTCATCGAGAATCACAATGCTGTTCGTAATATTATGCAGCTTGCGACAGCGGCTGGTGCGAGCGGCAAACAGCGATTCAAAAAACTGCACATTGGTGGTCACCACAATCGGTGCATCCCAATTCTCAGAGGCCAGTCGCGATTTGTGGTTCTCCCGCTTCGGATCGTCTGGATCAAGACTGCTGTGATGTTCAATCACGCTATCGCCGAAAATTTCCCGAAAGGTATTGGCTGTCTGCTCGATAATGCTGGTATAGGGAATCGCATAGATGATGCGTGACTTACCATGCTTTTCGGCATGCTCCAGCGCAAAGGCCATGGAAGAGAGCGTTTTTCCGCCACCTGTCGGCACGGTCAGAGAGAATATTCCACCCGATTGAATTCCGGCCTTGCGGCAGTCGGCCAGAATATGCGCCCGGAGCCTGTTCACCTTTGAATCATCAGCACTAGCAGCCATCTTCTGCATGTGTGCATCAAACAACGACTTCAAATCATGTAACAATGGGTAATCGCCGCGTTGCCCTGCCTTGCTTTTATCATAGAACGATTCGGTATCGAGAAAATCGGCATCCACCAGCGCAGAAAAAAGCATGCGCACCCAGAGCGCGAAACCTTCACTACCGCCGACCATGGCTTGATTCGGCACCTCACCTTTCAATATTTCATCGGGAATGTTTTCCTTGAGCGCATCTTCAAGGAGCTGCTTCTCTTTCAACCTTTCGCCAAGCGCCTGTCCTTTCGCATCGATCTTGTACCAGTCCGGCAGTCCTGCATGATGACCAGCGATCAGATAAGCAAGCACATGTCCGTATTTATCGAGTTTTTCAACTGCATAAAGTGCCCCCGCAGATGAGTGGTTGCGCGGCCCAGCAACTTCCGGCTCGATATGCGCCTCCATACCATTGGCCTCGAAAATCATTTTCTGGAAGGTGGTCGAATACTTGCCGAGGTCATGCCAGCGTCCGGCAAGCTCCGCCCACTGATCGGAATGGAATCCTGCGGCATATCCGGCAGCCCGTTTTGCCACTTTCGACAGGTGTTGTTCGAGCCGATGAATATTTTTCGATTCATCGATATGCGCGGCATAATTTTTTTCACCCATCATCTTCACCCTTCTCATGTGCACATTTTCGTTCACTCAAAATCCTGCACTCGCCCCTTCAAATCATCATCGTCGCAACGATACAGGGGCGTGAGGTCATATAGTGACCTTGCCTGCATGTTGATCACAGGCATATTGATCACAAGCACGCTGTAACATCGCCGCGACCTGCTGCCTGAGCTCGGGAGGATCCAACACCTCCACCTCCGGGCCGTAGCGACATATTTCCATGATCAGTTCGGTGGGGTTGCTGTAAGGAATACGCAACTCGAAACGCCCGTCTTCCAGCCACTTGCCTTGCGCATCGGGAAACCACTGCTCATCGGCAACCCAGGCAGCTGCTTTGGCAGTAAACAAAAGCACAGCTTCAGCAGTCGGCGCACCCGCAAAGATGCCGAATGCCGAAGCCAGTTCGCGGTTCAAGGTATCTTCATCCACATCAAGGCAAGCCCCTGTAATCCTGTCCGCCTTTCGGACCCTTTCGATAGCAAAGGTACGCAGTCCATCCGACTTGTGACACCACACATCGAGATACCAGTTCCCGCGATAATGAACCAACCGCTGCGGCGAAACCTCGCGCGCGCTGCGCTCACACTTCTGCCGCCCTTCATATTCAAGATGTAACCGTTGCCGCTGCATCACGGCGGTTGCCAGTAGCGGGAACAGCGGCATTGCCCGGCTGCGTCGTCCAGAATCCATCATCCGTAGGCGATGCATCTGATCCACCACCATTGGCGCACTCTTTTTCAGGATGGATTCGATTCTCTCGCGCAGACGATCCAGCTCGCTTTCCAGAAAGCCGCCGGAAAGACCTGCCGCCAGTTGCTGCATGGTCAGCAGGGCATGCAGCTCTTCGGCGGAAAACCAGACGCCCGGCATCTCGAAGGTCGAATTTTTGCTGTAAAAATAACCCTGATTCGGAATATTAAGAATCGGTGCGCCAAGAAGATTTCGCATCTTTTCGATGGTTCGCTTGGCCGTTGATTCGGAGCAGGCGAAGCGATCGCATATCTCTAACAACGAAATGGGGGTTCGCCTTGATTTAAGCAATTGGTCCAGATGATATGTGCGTTCCACACTATCCATATCCCCTCCATGATCACATTAAAGCAGCGCCGACTTAATCCAGACTTAACCTCTTGGCAAATAGTTCACCGGATTCAAATTGCGGCCAAATCGACTCACTTCGTAGTGGAGATGCGGCCCTGTTGATCGTCCTGATGAGCCAATTCTTCCAACCAATTGATTCACCTCAATCTGATCGCCCACCTCAACATCGATGTGCAAAAGATGACCATAACGGGTGCGATAACCATAGCCATGCTCCACCTCAACCATACGACCATAGCCAGCCATTTCACCCGCAAACATCACAATCCCCGCCCCAGAAGCAAATACCGGCGCCCCTTTACGGTTGGCGATATCCACGCCTTGATGCATAGCCCGGCCACCTGTAAATGGATCATTACGCACGCCGAAGCGCGAGCTGATCCATCCCCCTTCTGTCGGCCATATTTGTGGCCGCGCCTCTTTTTCACCACGCGCGCCCTGCAACACATGGTCGATCACCGTAAGCTGAACATCAAGACTTGCCATATGGCCGGAAAGTGAATGCACCTGATGGTCAAACTCAAGCGCTGGCAGTGGCTGAACCACCCGCATCCGCGGCCCGCCCAGCGCAGGTTCTTGCGAAAAATCGAACTCTTTATCATCCAATTCCGCCACTTGAACCAACTGCTCGCCCAGCGCATCCAGACGCACAACCCTTGCCTGCATCAAACTCAACTCCCGTGCATAGACAGACATTGCTTGCTGCTCCGCCACAATTTTTGCATTGAGCGTATCAATTTCCTGAGCATGCCGCTGTTGCAATAGCAACTGTTTCTCTTGCGATTGATGCCATTGCTGCAACACATGGTTGTATTGATAAATCGATACCGCTGCGGCACCAATCAAAACAAAAAACAGTGCAATAAGGATAAGCCCCCAACGCTGAAACTTGGGGGTAATCGCAACATGACGGATATCATCCTCAGAGCGTGTCAGTAACAACGGGAGACCTTTCATGAAAACAAAAAATATAGGGGCAAATGAATCAACATCATTGCGTAGGGTAATCGATCATCGCAAAGCTGCAAGATGCCAGCAACAATTTCACGCATGCAAGCCGATCGTCAAGAATCCTCACGATCCTAAACAGCGTAACATCCGCGCCCCCAAATGGGTTGGATTGCGCTCAATCAATACGCCAGCCGCTTCCAAGGCTTGGTATTTTGCCTCAGCAGTACCTGCACCTCCCGAAATAATCGCGCCCGCATGGCCCATACGCCGCCCTTTGGGTGCGGTTGCGCCGGCAATAAACGCCACCACAGGTTTCGACATTGAAGAGGCTATATAACTTGCGGCAGCTTCTTCATCAGCCCCGCCAATCTCGCCAATCATCACCACCCCATCGGTCTCAGGGTCTTGTTCAAACCGTTGCAATACATCGACAAAGTTCATGCCATGAACAGGATCCCCCCCGATACCGACACAGCTGCTCTGCCCCAGCCCCGTCGCCGTCAATTGCGCGACCGCTTCATAGGTCAAAGTGCCTGAGCGAGAGACAACACCAACACGCCCCGGAAGATGAATATGCCCTGGCATAATGCCAATTTTACACTGCCCTGGCGTAATCACCCCCGGGCAGTTGGGGCCAATCAACACGCTCACTTGATCACGCAAATGGGCTTTCACCTTGAGCATATCCAAAATGGGAATTCCTTCAGTAATACAAACAATCACGCCAATGCCGGCATCGGCAGCTTCGATGATCGCGCTTGCCGCAAAGGCAGCCGGCACATAAATGACGGTTGCATTGGCACCTTCGCTTGCAACCGCATCGGCGACGCTATTAAAAACAGGACGATCCAAATGACGCAAGCCACCTTTCCCCGGCGTCACACCGCCGACAAAAGTGGTGCCATAATCGATCATCTGTTGTGAATGAAAGGTCCCCTGTTTGCCGGTAAACCCTTGGCAAATCACCCGCGTCTCTGCATTGATCAAGATACTCATGCGTTCCCCCCTACCGCAGCTGCAGCCAAAGTAGCCGCCTCATCCAAATTGTTTGCCCAGCGCACATCCAGCCCTGAGGCTTCAATAATCTCCCGGCCCGCTTGTTCATGGGTCCCCACGAGGCGCAACACCACTGGCACCCGTTCAGCATGCATCGCAGAAGCACGAATCAAGCCATTGGCAATAATATCACAGCGCACAATGCCGCCAAAAATATTCACAAGTACCGCTTTTAAATGGGGATTCGAAAAGAGAAGATGGAAGCCCTCCGTCACCGTATCTTCCGTCACACCGCCACCGACATCGAGAAAGTTTGCGGGTTTCGCACCCTTCATCTGAATCATATCCATCGTCGCCATCGCCAGCCCCGCACCATTGACCATACAGCCAATATCGCCCTCAAGCGCAATGTAGTTCAGCCCAAACGCCGAGGCTTTCACTTCCAGCGGATCCTCTTCGTTCAAATCACGCAGCGCTTGCAGATCACCATGACGGTAGAGTCCATTATCATCCAAACTTACCTTGGCATCGAGCAAGCAAAAGTCGTTATCCTCTGTCAACACCAAGGGGTTAATCTCAATCAAACTTGCATCAAGCGCCCAAAAAGCACGCACCATTGCCGCAAGCAACCCCTTCAATTCATCCTGTATTGTAAGTGGCAGGGTCAAAAATTGTGCCACCTGCGCAATCTCTACATCACGCAAGCCATCATCGCCAACGGGCAGTGTCAAAATACGCTCGGGGCTCGTACTCGCGACCGTCTCAATATCCATACCGCCATCGGGACTCATGACAAAACTCAAACACTCATGATCGCGATCAACCAACAGACTCAAATAGCACTCTTGCACAATCGTCGATGCCTGCTCCACATAAATGCGTTGCACCAACTTGCCCGCCGCCCCTGTTTGCTCCGTCACCAAAACCGATCCGAGCATTGCCTCAGCAGCCGCATGCACTTCATCCAAGGTTTTGCAAATCGTTACGCCCCCCGCTTTGCCACGGCCACCAGCATGAATTTGAGCCTTCACAACCCAACATGTTCCCGCCAACTTTTTGGCAACATCCACCGCCTCTGCCGCAGAGATAGCAACCGCGCCAATCGGCACAGGCAATGCAAAGGTTTTCAACAACGATTTGGCTTGATACTCATGTAGATTCATTCAACTTCTCCCTTGGCCAACAATGCGTCCACTTCACCAATCAGTGATTTCACAGCCGCCAGCGAATGGGCAACGGCATCCTGCTCTGCGCGATTCAAATCAAGTTCCATCACCCCTTCCATGCCTGCGCCACCCAATTTACACGGTACGCCAAGATAGAATCCATCAATACCGTACTCGCCTTGCAGATAAACAGCACAAGGAAGAATGCGTTTTTTATCCTTTAAGATTGCCTCCGCCATCTCGACTACAGCCGAGGCTGGCGCATAAAAAGCAGAACCCGTTTTCAACAGTTGTACCACTTCCGCTCCACCTTGTGCGGTGCGCTCACAAATCTGCTGCACATCTTGCGCAGAGATCATTGCCGTGATGGGAATTCCTGAAACCGTTGAGTAGCGCGGCAATGGCACCATCGTATCACCATGCCCACCCAAGACACAGGCGGAGACATCTTCTATCGACACTTGTAAATATTCAGCAATAAAGGTGCGCATGCGTGCCGAATCAAGCACGCCAGCCATGCCGATCACCCGCTCACGCGAAAGTCCCGAGACTTTCTTTGCTGTATAAACCATCGCATCCAAGGGATTGGTCACCACCAGCAAGATGCAATCGGGTGAATATTGCATGATTTTCCGCGTCACATCCGCAACAATTTTCACATTGGTTGCCAGCAACGCATCTCGACTCATTCCCGGTTTTCGCGCAATGCCTGCCGTAATAATCACCAAATCCGAATGGGCCGTATCCGCATAATCTTGCGTTCCATGCACCTGCACATCATAGCCTTGAATCGGTGCGGCTTCATACATATCGAGCGCTTTCCCCTGAGGAATGCCATCGATAACATCAAGAAGCACCACATCGCCCAACTCTTTTTGCGCGGCCAGGAATGCAGCTGTTGCCCCGACATTGCCAGAACCCACGACCGTTAATTTTTTATGTTTAAAATAGTTTGGTTGACCATTACCTTGCTTAAGCCAGTGCATACGCCCTCCTTGGATCATCAAAAAATGAACATGCGACATCAAGGGGCGAATAGTGCCCCAAGCGTGCCAAAATCTATACACTTGTTATAAAAAAATTTACACATCCCCTTTTCATCCGCCTAATATCGCGATGATCGATAGCAACCCTCTTGCAACATTCCCCCCGTTACCCAAGCCGCTTACCCGCCTCGCCGAGGCGATTGATGAAGCCGGTGGGCAGGCGTGGTTGGTCGGTGGTTTCGTGCGCGACTCCCTGCTTGGCATCACCTCTCACGATTATGATATCGAAGTTTATGGATTAGAAAAAAAGCATCTCCACACCGTTGCCAAGAGATTTGGCACCATAAAAGAGACAGGAAAACATTTTGGCATCTGTAAGCTATTCACTGCGGAAGGGTGCTACGATCTCGCCCTGCCGCGCACTGAAATTAAAAATGCGCAAGGCCATCAAGGGTTCGATGTCACCCCCGATCACACCTTAACCCTGGAGTGCGCCACCCTAAGACGCGATTTCACTATCAATGCGATGATGTATAATATGCACAATCAAACGCTGATTGATCTTCATCATGGGCAAAGGGATCTTCACGATAAAATCCTGCGCCATGTCTCTCCATCATTTCATGAAGATCCCCTGCGACCACTGCGTGCCATGCAATTTGCCGCACGCTTTCAATTGACCCTCGCCGCAGAAACGGCGGCATTATGCCAAACAATGCTCGATGAAGCGGCAACCCTCAGCCGCCATCGCATTTGGCAAGAGTGGCGAAAATGGGCGCTGGCGCCTTACCCCGAACATGGATTAACTGCGCTCAAAATGAGCCATTGGCTCTCCCTTTACCCGATGCTCGATGAACAATCCTTAAACCCTTCTCAATGGCAACGCACACTAAAAAGCTGCGCACACACCCGCCATTTACTTCATACGCAAGCGCCACACTTCGATGAATTATCGACACTGGCATTAATGTTCGCAGCGCTTTTTTCACATCAAAGTCAAACAACGCATGCGCAGATTATCGCCTTTTTAGAGGCAATTGGTGCGCCCAACGCCATCCGCACCATCATGATTCCCCTGATTGAAAACCAAACCCTTCATCAAATGCAATCGTGCACCCAAGCCCATGTGCGCCACCTTGCGGCACGGCTCTCGCCCTGCAGCATTGAAGCGTGGGCCATTCATACCCACGCCACCCATCCCAACGATCAGGAAGAACAAACAACCCTTGACACATGGTACATGCTTGCACGCCAGCTCAACATTCATCAAAGCAAACCCCTTGCAATAATTAATGGCGACATGCTTTTACACGCGGGAATTCCTACAGGCCCAACCATGGGGCAATGGCTGAAACGCGCCTATCAAGCGCAACTGGATGGAGCGTTTGAAGAGACTATTTCGGCAAAAGCGTGGATCATGCGTTTAATAAAATCACCCTAGGAGCATGTCGCACCTTCTCCCACGACATGCCAACCATGCGGTGAAGATTGCATGTCACAAGCAAACCTTTATGGTGCGCCTCTATTTTCCATTCTATTTGAGGTTCCTTTTCATGCCACACTACCGCCGTTTCGAGGATTGCTCCGTCAGTGAAAAAATGCTCGACTCCATTTTTCTTGTCACCATTGGCCTTGCCTACTTTTTTGCCCTTGCGCACATGTATTTCACCCATTCGGGTCGCGATGGTCAGCCGGGGTTATCGGCGGAGGATGTGCGTATCGCCTACTATGGCACCCACCAACAGACCCGTTTAGGTGCCGCCATCAATGGCCCGATGCTCAGCAACCTTGAACGGCCTGAACAGAAAGATATTATCATTGCCTGGCTTGAAAGTGGCAAAACCGAGGAGCGTTTCAACAGTGATGTTGCGCCGATTCTCAATGCCAACTGCATCATGTGTCACTCCCCTGAATCGGGCATGAATCTTCCGCCACTCACCAGCTATGAAAATGTCATGAAACTCACCAAAGTTGATACTGGCACCTCGATACAAAGTTTGGTTCGCGTCTCACACATCCATCTCTTCGGCATCGCCTTCATTCTCTTCTTTGTCGGGCGCATCTTTATTTTATGCGAAATGCCTGTGCTCG
>PEAA01000007.1 GCA_002753275.1 Zetaproteobacteria bacterium
CCGCCGCCGTGAACGGGTGATTCGCATCTTCCCGAACGAGGCATCAGCCATCCGGTTGATCGGTGCCATGCTCGCTGAACAGCATGAGGTGTGGATCTCTGGCAAAAAGTATTTTGATATGGAAGAGTTCTTCGAGTGGAAGAAAAGCCAGCCTCAGGCTGCTGAGGCAAAGGTGCGTAGCATCAAATGACGATGCCCGAACTGACGGTAAGCGAATTTACAGCAGGTTTGGGACTCAATCGTCTTGAGCCTGGAGTCCTATCGGACTACAAATTTTCTAAGTGTGATAGGTTTCTCGCTGTTCCTCATGTATTTGTTGGGAATCGCTGGGCTCTTGCGCATTGGGTAAGAGAGAGTAGGAAGTATTTTTCACATCGTATCAAACAAAAAAAGCCCGCAAACACTAGGCTTACGGGCTCTTAAAGGATGGTGTCAAACATCGATATGGCGGAGCGGACGGGACTCGAACCCGCGACCTCCGGCGTGACAGGCCGGCATTCTAACCAACTGAACTACCACTCCGTGGTGGGCGCTGCAGGGATCGAACCTGCGACCTACGGCTTGTAAGGCCGTTGCTCTCCCAGCTGAGCTAAGCGCCCGTTAAGTGATGATGCTTTGATTTTGCATCACCCCCAAAAACAGCGTTATTTTAGCGAGTCTTTTAAAACTTTACCAGCTTTAAATTTAGGCGCTTTTGAAGCTGCTACTTCAATGGTTTCACCAGTGCGTGGATTGCGTGCAGTACGTGCTGCACGATCTGCTACTGAAAATGTTCCAAATCCTACCAAGCTGACATTATCGCCATTTTTTAAAGCGTCTGCAATACCTGATAACACTGCATCAACTGCTGATGTTGCAGCCACTTTACTCAAGTCTGCGGATGCAGCGACATGATTAACCAAATCAGCTTTGTTCATAATCTCCCCCTCCGTAAATCGAAGCCGAATTAGACAAAATCTATGGCTTGAAGTCAATATATTATTTGTTTTTTCTTTAATGGGCTGTGCTGTTCATACTGGCCAAATAGATGTCTGAAATGGCTGTAGGAACAAAGTTGTCCACGAATGTAACGCTTTCTGGAATGTTTGCCAGAGAAAGTTTTAACACCTCATCCATGTGCGATACCACATGCACAGATAGACCGGCTAAAATATTTTCAGGAATCTCTTTGAGATCCTTGCGGTTATCTTCAGGGATGATGACATGGGTTAACCCACCACGGTGCGCTGCCAACATTTTTTCCTTGAGCCCACCAATCGCTAAGGCATTGCCACGAAGGTTTATCTCGCCAGTCATACATACCTCTTTACGCACGGGAACACCGATCAGAATGGAGACAATTGCCGTCGCCATTGCCAGACCTGCTGAAGGGCCATCTTTAGGGATTGCCCCTTCAGGAACATGCACATGGATATCGACTTTTTGGTAAAAGTCTGCTTGTAAACCAAGATTGATGGCACGCGAGCGTACATAGGTAAATGCGGCCTGAATGGACTCTTGCATCACCTTGCCAAGTTGCCCCGTGATGATGAGTTTTCCTTTTCCAGGCATTAGCGCTGCTTCAATTTGTAAGAGTTCTCCGCCTACCTCTGTCCACGCCAAGCCTGTAACCACACCGATTTGATCTTTCTCTTCAGCAATGCCATAACGGTAAATATGAACACCAAGGTAACTGTTAAGATCATTTTGGCTAACTTCAATGGTCAGTAAATCTTTGGATTGAACATGTTTGCGTGCGACTTTGCGGCAAAGTTTGGCCAACATGCGCGATAGTTCACGCACTCCCGATTCGCGCGTATAGTAACGAATAATATCGCGAAGAGTTGCATCGCTTAGATTAAGACTGTTTTTAGGTAGCCCATGTTTGCTTCGTTGCTTGGGCAGTAGATATTGCTTGGCAATGGCCAGTTTTTCATCCTCGGTGTAACCCGCAATGCGAATAATTTCCATACGATCGCGCAGCGGTCCAGGAATGTTTAATCCGTTGGCGGTGGTGACAAACATCACTTCTGAAAGATCATAATCAACTTCAAGAAAGTGATCGTTGAAGTTGTGGTTTTGCTCGGGGTCAAGTACTTCCAGTAGCGCAGAAGCGGGATCTCCTCGACTGTCTGAGCCCATTTTATCAATCTCATCGAGCAGAATTAGTGGATTTTTGGCACCCACTTTTTTCATGGCTTGAATGATTTTCCCAGGCAGTGCACCAATGTATGTGCGGCGATGACCACGGATTTCTGCTTCATCACGCACGCCGCCCAAGCTGATACGGGCAAACTTTCGTCCCGTCGCTTTTGCAATGGAGTGGGCGAGGGAGGTTTTTCCTACACCTGGCGGCCCAACAAGACAGAGAATCGATCCCTTCATCTGTTTGACAAGATTCAAGACCGCTAAATACTCCAAAATATGCTCTTTAACCTTCTCAAGTCCGTGGTGATCATCATTAAGTGCAGATTCAGCGATGTTCAAATCTTTGTAAAGACGGCTTCTTTTTTTCCATGGAAGTTCAACAATCCAGTCAAGATAGTTGCGGATAACATTGGCTTCAGAGCTGCCAAAGGGCATCCCTTTGAGCCGTTTCAATTCGATAAGTGATTTTGTTTGAATCTCTTTAGGCATGCCAATGCTGTAAATTTTTTTCTCAAGCATTTGCATTTCGGTAGCATCATCTTCACCAAGCTCTTTTTGAATCGCTTTCATCTGTTCAGATAAATAGTATTCGCGTTGCCCTTTTTCCATTTGCCGTTTGACGCGTGAACGAATGCGTTTGTCTATCTCGAGCATATCCAACTCTTGTTCCATAAAGCCATAAAGTAATTCGAGTCGATCGATAGTATTGACGGTTTCAAGAAGAGCCTGCTTTTGTTCCAGTTGTAAATTGAGATGCGAGGCGATGGTATCAGCCAACTTATCAGGTGAGTCAACGGCTGCAACAGAGGTCAACACTTCAGGTGCAATTTTTTTATTTAGTTTGGCAAAGGTTTCAAATTCATTGAGCAGTGACTTGGTGGTGGATTCTAACACGGTTTCGTCTACTTGTTCGCTCTCAATGATTGTGTAGGTCGCAGTTAGAAAGAGATTGGTATCTTCTTGAATATCTGAAATGGTGACGCGTTCACACCCTTCAACCAAGATTTTCATGGTGCCATCAGGCAGCCTTAGAAGCTGTAAAATATTGCCAATCACGCCAATGTCGTACATTTCACTGGCAGTAGGGTCATCGATGTCCGCTTGCCGTTGTGCCAAAAGCAGGATGCGTTTGTCTGTGCGCATCACCGCGTCAAGGGCGTTGACAGACTTATCGCGCCCCACAAAAAGGGGGACAATCATATGTGGAAAAATGACAATATCGCGCAATGGGAGCAGCGGCATTGCATTGTTTGGAGTTATCGGTGTAACGCTTTCAACCACAATTCAACCTCATTGTAAAACTTGCATGCATCAATGAATCAACGGATGTTATGCAGCCTCATGTTCTCTATGCATCAGCACAGGCTTTTCACTACCTTCAATCACTTGTTTGTTGATGATGCAGTGGTTGATATCTTTCATGATGGGGATTTCATACATGGTATCCATCATGGCTGTTTCCAAAATTGCACGCAAGCCACGTGCTCCTGTTTTACGGTTAATGGCTTTATCTGCAATTGCCTCAAGGGCATCATCAGAAAATTCCAAGTCAACATTATCATATTTAAAGAGTGCCTGATATTGTTTTACTAGGGCATTCTTAGGCTCTTGTAAAATTTTGATTAGCGCCGTTTTATCGAGTTCTTCGAGGGTTGCCACGGCAGGCAAACGCCCAACAAGTTCGGGTATTAGACCATGTTTCATCAAGTCTTCGGGTTGAACTTCGCGAAGAACCTTGCTGATCTCCATATCTTTTTCGCTGTCCACATTGGCACCAAAACCGATTGATTTGCGTTTGCCGCGCGCTTCAATGGTTTTTTCGAGTCCCGCAAACGCGCCTCCGCAAATAAAAAGGATGTTGGTGGTGTTGACCTGCATGAACTCTTGCTGTGGATGTTTGCGTCCGCCTTGAGGGGGGACGGATGCAACCGTACCTTCAATCAATTTCAACAATGCTTGCTGAACACCTTCGCCAGAGACATCGCGAGTAATGGATGGGGAGTCTGCTTTGCGTGAAAGTTTATCAATTTCATCAATATAGACGATGCCGCGTTCTGCTTTGGAGATATCATAGTCAGAGGCTTGTAAAAGCTTTAAGATGATGTTTTCAACATCTTCACCTACATAACCTGCTTCGGTTAGGGTCGTTGCATCAGCCATCACAAAGGGGACTTCAAAAATGCGAGCTAGGGTCTGGGCAAGCAGTGTTTTTCCGCTCCCTGTCGGTCCTATAAGCAAAACATTACTTTTAGAAATTTCCACATCAGAAGATTGGTTGTGATTGATTCGCTTGTAGTGATTGTAGACCGCAACCGCCAGCTGTTTTTTGGCGGGCTCTTGCCCAATGACATACTCATCGAGATGGGCTTTGATTTCAGAAGGACGAGGTAGCTCTCGTTGTGAATCGCCCTCTCTTGATTCATTCCGCTTATCACCCAGTTCTTCGATAATAATTTCATTGCACAACTCAATGCACTCATCACAAATAAAGGTGTTTCGACCCGCGATTAATTTTTTAACATCATGCTGGCTTTTTAGGCAGAAGGAGCAGTAAAGGGTTGTTTCGTTTCCCGAGTTATCATTTTTCATGCTTTTGGCTCTGTGTTGAGATCATTGCGAGAGGTTAAAACCTGGTCGATGATACCATAGGCTTTGGCCTCATCAGCGCTTAAGAAATAGTCGCGTTCCACATCTTTTTCAACCTTGCGTACGGTTTTACCCGTGTGCATGGCGAACTGTTTGGTGAGATGGTGCTTTAACTTAATGATTTCACGGGCGTGAATTTCGATATCCGTCGCTTGCCCTTGGAAGCCGCCCAGAGGTTGGTGAATCATGACGCGCGCATTGGGGAGAGCATAACGCTTTCCAGGCGCGCCGGCGGCTAAAAGATGGGCCCCCATACTGGCAGCTTGGCCGACACATAGGGTTGAAACATCACAGCGGACATATTGCATGGTATCATAAATCGCCAGCCCTGCGGTAACGGAACCACCGGGGCTGTTAATGTAGATATAGATGTCCTTGTCTGAACCTTCAGATTCAAGAAACAGCAGTTGAGCGGTAATCAAGTTGGCCATGTGATCATTGACTTGACCGGTTAGAAAAATAATCCGCTCTTTAAGTAGCCGTGAGAAAATATCATAGGAGCGCTCCCCTCTTGATGTTTGTTCAACAACCATGGGTATCAGGTTACTCATTATGAATTCTCCTCGTTGGTTTGTGAAAATTATGCGTTACCTTCGTCCTGCGCCCCTTGCCATGCAGATAGAGAGATCTCTTTGACAGTAGGGTTGGCAACGGAGTCAATATAATGAACACATTTTTGCTCAGTAATGCGATCTTGAATTGCTGATACTTGCTCTTTTTGACTGTGCATCCAATCTTTAAATTGGCTACGCTGGTCTTCAGCGTATTGCATCGATAAACGATCAATTTCAGCATCAACCTCTTCATTGCTGACTTCAATATCACCTATGGTGTCACGAACGGCTTGCAAAAGGATGGAAAGTTTTAGGCCTCGCTCAGAACGCTTGCGTACTTCGGCAAGAAACTCAGGGTCTTGGCTCATGCCGTCAATATCTGTCAGGCCTTGTTGCTTCATGTTGTTCAAGACCCGTTTGGCAGTGCTTTGCATATCTTCTTCAAGAATAGCTTCTGGAAGGTCGATAGAGTTCGCTTCGATCATGGCTTCAAAACATGATTCACGCGTACTTTGGTAGCCTGCATCAATCGCTTCACGAGATAGGCGGTTTGTTGCATCTTCACGGAGAGCTGCAGCGCTTTCAAAGTTGAGCATTTTTGCCAATTGATCATCATCTTCTGCTTTTTCCGCAGCTGCAACACTTTGTACCACAACAGCAAACTTCGCAGTTTTACCCGCAAGATGTGTCGCTTGATAGTTTTCAGGGAATGTCACTTCCACGATACAATCATCACCTGCTTTCTTGCCAATCAATTGATCTTCAAAACCAGGAATGAAAGTGTTAGAACCCAACACTAAGGTTGATCCTTCAGCCTTACCACCTTCAAAAGGAATATCGTCGATTGAACCTTCGAAATCGATGATTAACTGATCTCCATTTTCTGCAGCACGCTCAGCGACAATGTTGTACTTCACCTGTGATTGTAGTAGGCGGTCAACAACTTCTTGGACATCGCTCTCTTCAACCGTGACATTGGTGCGCTCGAAACTGAGTGTTGAAAGATCGTTTAACGCAATCGTTGGCCAGCTAGTGATGCGTAGAGAAAAAGTGAAACGATCATCTTCTTGCTCTTGAGGAACATCAAAAGTGGGTTGAATTGCAGGCTTCAACCCCGAAGATTCAATGGCTGCAATGTAGTGTGTGCGTAAGATTTCACTAACAGTTTCTTCAAATAGTTGATTGCCAAATTGTTGTTGAATAACATTTTTTGGCATTTTTCCAGGGCGGAAGCCAGGCAACTTAACTTTACCTTTCATGGCATCCATGCGTGCATTGTAGATGCGATCAAATTCAGATTGTGGTAAGGAGGCCAGAACCATGTGCTCATTGTCAGCAATTTGTTCAACTTTGGTTTGAATCATTGATAGTTACCTCTTGAAAATTATAGACATATTACATGATTGTATTTCATGTAATATTGAAGTGGTACGAGAGGGGGGAGTCGAACCCCCACACCATAGGTACTGGAACCTAAATCCAGCGCGTCTACCAATTCCGCCACCCTCGCATGTGTGATGTATGATCATGGATATACACCAAAGTTATAATGGTGGGCCGTGTTGGGCTCGAACCAACGACCCGCTGATTAAGAGTCAGCTGCTCTACCACCTGAGCTAACGGCCCGAAATTTCACCATCTTTTTTCAAACTGGGGTGAACGAGGGGACTCGAACCCCCAACAACCGGCATCACAAGCCGGGGCTCTACCATTGAACTACGTCCACCATATCGTAAAGCATTTCATGTCATAACTGGTGCGCCCGGCAGGATTCGAACCTGCGACCTACGGATTAGAAGTCCGTTGCTCTATCCAGCTGAGCTACGGGCGCTAGACTTATGGAGCAATAAATCTTCGCAGGTAAAATTTTACACTTGCCGAATCGTCACACCAGCGCGACGGGGCGAACCATAAACATGGCGTTGGCTATTGGCAACTATATTACGCATAGGTGTTTTTTTTCACAGTCTCATAAAAGCCAATATGAAATTTTGATGGATGGCTTAAAATGCTTTATTGTACGCGACGATATCTACAGATTATCTTGTAAGATTCGCTGAAAATTTTATGTAAAAAAGGATGTTTATGTCGCTGTTTTCTCGCCTTAGTGCTGGATTGAAAAGAAGCCGTGAGAGTTTTTCCGCTATTTTGCCTAAGAGTAAAAAGGTGATGACAGAGGCTGATTGGCAAGATATTGAGGATGCGTTGGTCATGGCGGATTGCGGTGCGCATTTGGCTGCAGAGATGGTCGAGCTGGCCAAAAGGGATTCGCGAGACCCACGCGGATCGTTGGCGCGGGCGATGCGATCGCGGCTGCGTTGTGATAAGCCGATGAATGTTCCGCAATCAGGTCCTTTTGTGTTGTTGGTTGTTGGCGTGAATGGCACGGGAAAGACCACAACGATTGGGAAGCTTGCGACAATGTATCGCCAGCAGGGTAAAAAAGTGTTGATAGGTGCGGGTGACACCTTTCGTGCAGCAGCGGTGGAGCAACTTGAAGTGTGGGTGAATCGTGCGGGTGCAGATATTGTCAAACAGCAGACTGGCGCCGATCCCGCTTCTGTGGCGTTTGATACTGTACAGCGAGGAATCTCTCGAGGTTATGATGTGGTCATTGTTGATACCGCAGGGCGTGTGCAGACGGATAAAGGTTTGATGGATGAATTGGGCAAGGTTCGCCGCGTGATTGCTAAATCTCTTGAGGGTGCACCACATGAGGTGTGGCATGTGGTGGATGGTGGCACGGGGCAAAATGCCTTGGCACAAGTGGACAAGTTCCGTGATACGGCGGGAACGACCGGATTGATTGTGACCAAGCTTGATGGAACGGCAAAAGGTGGCATTTTGGTGCAGTTGGTGGAGCGTTTTATGCTGCCGATTCGTTATGTAGGGGTTGGGGAGACATTGGAAGATTTGATGGAGTTTGATGCGGAGAATTTTAGCAACAGCCTTCTTTCAATGCCCGAAGAGGAGAATGGGGCGCTTTAATCCCCGAGGGTTAAGAAGTCTTCTGCCACTAAATCCGCCAGTGCTACGCCTTGTTGGGAGAGAAGTAGGTGGGTTGGGCTCTCGATGAGTGTGCCGCGCTCACGCCACGATGTGATCGCTTGCTGAAACCATTGGTGAGGCGGTGCATCAAAACGCTGTTTGAACGCTGCAAGATCGACACCTTCGCTGCGACGAAGTCCGAGCCACATCGCTTCACCGGCAGCTTGAATGCGGTTTAAGTGCTCATCGCTGTTGATGGCATGGGGAAGATGATGTTCAAGGATGCTTTTGATGTAACCCTCTGGGCTGCGAATATTACTGTAACGATAAATTCCCCCTCCTTCAGATAGGGGGGCATCCCATTTTCCAGCAGCGCCAGCACCAATGCCAATGTAATCATGGTAGCGCCAATAACCATCGTTGTGGCGGCAGTTGGCACCCTTTTTGGCGAAGTTAGAAACCTCGTATGCAAGATAGCCTTGCTGTTGTAGCTCTGCTCTCGTCTGTTGCATAAACTCCAGGGACAACGCTTCATTGGGCATGGGGTAGGGGGCTATGGCATGTTGTTTGGCCAGTTTGGTGTGAGGCTCGATGGTGAGTTGATAACAAGAGAGGTGACCAGGATCGATTTCGATGGCCTGCTTGAGGGTTGTGAGCCACGCTTTTATGGTTTGTTTGGGCAGCCCGTAAATGAGATCCAAGTTTAAGCGTGCGATACCATGCTGTTGCGCCGCATTGATCATCTCAAGGGTTTTGTTATGGGTGTGAACTCTCTCCATCCATTGGAGTTCGTGATCATTAAAGCTTTGTGCACCAATCGATAGGCGGTTAACGCCTGCTGCCGCATAATCAGCAATATGCGTATGATCAATGGCACCTGGATTGCTCTCCAGCGTGATTTCAATATCGGCTGTAAACCCAAAACATTGCTGAGCTTGATTAATGATGTTGGCTATGAGCGTAGGCGGTGCCAATGAGGGGGTGCCGCCACCAAAGAATATCGTGTGAATAGGGCGATGGGCATAGGCTTCATGTTGCGACCATGCGTGCAATTCCCGCGTCAGGGCGAGGGCGTATGCATCCCACGGTGGTGCCTCGCGCACATGGGCGTTAAAATCGCAGTAGTGGCATCGATGCAAGCAAAAGGGGATGTGAATGTAGAGTTGCAGAGGTGCTTTCTCGTTCACATCCTTACAAAAGCGCGATTTCATAATTTTCGGGCGCCAGTTGAGAATCACTCTTTAATACGATCTCTTTACTTAAAAAATGTTCAAGTTTGGTTACATCTTCAGACTCCTCACCCAGCAGGAGATCGATGAGTAGGGGGTTGGCAATGACCATAAGTTTTTCGCATGGATAAGCGCGCGCTTCCGCCATCACATCACGGAACATTTGGTAGCAGATGGTGGTGAGACTCTTTTCGCGACCTGAGCCATGACAGCTATGGCACTCTTGCAATAAAATTCGTTCCAGCGAATCGCGCGTCCGTTTGCGCGTCATTTCAATTAACCCTAAGGTTGAAAACTGGGCGATATGTGTTTTTGACTTGTCACGCTCCAATGCTTTTTCAAGCAACTGCATGAGCCGTTGCTTGTTTTCCTCCTCTTGCATATCAATGAAATCGAGAACAATGATGCCACCGAGATTGCGCAGGCGCAGGTGATGTACAATTTCATGGACTGCTTCAAGATTGGTTTTGAAACCGGTCTCCTCCATGTTGTGGGAACTTGTGAAGGAGCCCGAGTTGACATCGATGGCGATCAGCGCCTCGGTTTGATCGATGACAAGGTACCCCCCCGATTTAAGAGGGACTTGACGCTTGAGTGCGGCGGCAATGGTTGATTCAACACCATAAAGATCAAATACGGGGCGATCTCCAGGGTAGTAGTAGAGTCGATCGGCAACTTCGGGCATGAATTGTGCCGCAAAGTGTTTCATTGCATGGTAAGCCTCTTTTGAGTCAATATGGATTTTTTCGACATCATCATCGACATAATCGCGTAATACGCGTAGATAAAGATTGAGCTCGGTATGGACAACGGTTCCAGGAGATGCGGTTTTGCAGCGGTTTTCAATGTCATGCCAAAGTCTGAGTAAAAATGCGAGGTCTTGTTCGAGCTCTTCACGGCTATGGCCTTCAGCGACGGTGCGGATAATCAGCCCACCCTGTTCAGGCTTGATTTGATGGGCTATTTCGAGGAGCCGTTCACGCTCAGGAATGCTCTCCATCCGTCGTGCAATACCAATGTGCTCTGTGCCGGGTAGGTAAACAAGGTGACGACCTGCAAGGCTGATGAGAGAGGTGAGGCGGGGACCTTTGGATGAAATGGGCTCTTTTGAAACTTGAACAAGCACCTCTTGCTGTTCGCGTAACAGCGAAGCAATAGGGGCGATGGTTCGTTTGCCATGGTTTTCTACGGGCTCTTGTTCAGAGTTTTCATCAGTGGTGTTTTCAATATCTTCGGTGCGCGAATGGGTGGCAATATCTCCCGCGTAAAGAAAGCCTGCCTTTTCTAGCCCGATGTCAATAAATGCAGCTTGAATTCCAGGTAAAACCCGTTGCACTTTGCCTTTGTAGATGTTGCCTTTAAGGCCGCGTTCGCGTTCGCGCTCGATGTAGAGTTCTTCGGCACGGCCATTTTCAATACGCACGATGCGCGTTTCAAAGGGGGAAGCATTGACCAGAAGTTCAACACTCATGGGATCTCTCAAGCTGTTGGATCAACGCAAGGGTCTGCTGCACAGGGAGCCCGATGACATTGTCCAGAGGGCCTTCAATATGGGTGATGAAGCTCGATGCACCACCTTGAATGGCATAGGAGCCCGCCTTGTCTAAAATTTGATTGTGGGCGAGATAGGTGTCAATTTCATCTTCGCTGATGGTGCGAAAAGTGACATAGGTTTGTACCACGGCTGTTTTTTGTTGCTCTCCATGTGCGACGCAAACCGCGGTGAGAACTTGATGCCTCTTTCCCGAAAGGGTTTGTAGCATGCTTTTTGCATCGGCAAAGTTTTTGGGTTGCCCCAAAATGGTGCCTCCCAGTGTGACGAGGGTGTCAGCTGCGATAATGATATTTTCATAGTTCTTGTCAGGGCATGCGGCGGCTTTTTCTTGGCAGAGGCGCAACACTAGATCTTGGACATTTTCACCATCGTGGGCAGATTCATTGATGTGCGCTGGGGAAACCTTGACACTGATGCCCGCAGCTTGCAGCAATTCTAAACGACGAGGGGATTGAGAAGCTAAAATTAGATTGGTCATGAAGGCAACAATAGCGACTTTGATATTCGTATCGCAAGTGAATGTTGAAGTGCATGTATTTTAATAGATGGGATGGTTGGGGATGAAAATTTTTAGAAGGTGGTGTTTGTGGTTGTAGGGTTGCGGTGGTTGGGAGCGTCTCGCGACTATGTGGAGACATGGCATACGATGCAAGATGCCGTGAAATTGATTGCGAATCATAAGGGGGCAGAAGAGATATGGAGTTGTTCACATGCCCCTGTTTATACCACGGGTTATCGAGCGGTGGACAATCGATTGGTTGCCCGTTTGCCAGCACCAACGGTGGTGTGTGACCGAGGGGGGGAGACAACCTTTCATGGCCCTGGGCAGTTGATGCTCTATCCTTTGTTGAATTTGAAAGAGCGTCAGATTGGCGTGCGCGATTATGTGCATGCGTTGGAGCAGTCATGCATCGTTTTTCTGCAAGAGCTATGGGGAATTGATGCTTTTCGTCACTGCGGGCTTCCAGGGGTTTGGAGTACGCAAGGGAAGTTGGTGGCTATTGGCTTGAAGGTCACGCATGGTGTGGTTTATCATGGAATGGCATTAAATATAGATGTGAATTTAGATTATTTTGCTGCCATTAACCCTTGTGGTTCCGGTTTGAGTGCGGACAGGGTGGTCGATCACGCTGCTGTTGCACAAGATTATTGCTCCTTGGCCGAGGTGTGGAAACGCTGCTTGCTTGCTGAATTGTAAGAATTTTTTGCAGTTTGGTGGCATGAAGTTATCATACCAGCGCTTTCAAACCACGGGTTTAGGAGAAAGGTATGGCTTTATCGAAAGAAGAGTTGGATGCATTTGAGGTGCAGTTGAACGATTGGCGTAAAGAGTTGATGCTTGGTCAGAATGAAAGTTTGCAGGCGCTGCAAGGGCAAGAGCAGGCAACCTATCCTGATCCAACAGATCAAGCGAGCGCAGAGGCCGATCGTAATTTTGATTTGCGTATTAAAGATCGTGAGCGCCATTTGGTGCGTAAAATTGATCAAGCCTTGAACCGTATCAAAGCGGGAGAGTTTGGTGAGTGTGAAGATTGTGGTGGCGATATTGGTCAAAAGCGTCTGCAAGCACGCCCTGTAACCACGCTCTGCATCGATTGTAAAATGGAACAGGAGCAGGCCGAGAAGACGCTTCTCGATTGATAGCCTGTTTTTGAATCTGTGGACGATGATCTGCAGCGTGTCATTCCTCCTTTAATTTACGGTTTAACACTTGCCTTATAATAGGGCGTAGCAAGATTGGAATAAGATTACAGTGTGTTGGCGCATCCATTTTCTACTGAGAGCGCATGAGAGTAAATTTGTGTTGGCTGCGGAGTGTCGCGCAATGGCATTGAATATCAGAGGGGATATTTTGGGTGGTGCGACGGCGGCGGTGATCGCATTGCCGCTTGCGCTTGCCTTTGGTGTGGCCAGTGGTCTTGGTGCAACGGCGGGGCTGTACGGTGCGATTATTCTTGGATTTGTCGCATCTTGGCTTGGTGGTACCCCGAGTCAGGTTTCGGGTCCTACGGGACCTATGACAGTCATGGTTGCGGCCGCAGTTCTTTCACTGCACGGGGATCCGGCATTGATTGCAGCGACAATTTTGTTGTCCGGTCTGTTTCAGGTGTTGTTCGGCTTGATGAAAATTGGCCGTTTTGTGCGTTATATTCCTTATCCTGTTATCTCTGGTTTTATGAGTGGTATTGGGGTGATTATTATTATGCTGCAGATCAATCCATTTCTTGGTGCCGCCAGTGATAGTTCGGTGCTGCATATTTTGTTACAACTGCCACATACATTGGCAGGAACAGATCTGGCATCGCTTTTTTTGGCGGCATCGGCTCTGGCGATTGTGTTGTGGACACCCTCTGCGGTGAGTCGTCGGGTGCCTTCGCCATTGATTGCATTGATTGTTTTGACACCGTTGAGTGCGTTGTTGGATTTGCCGGTGTCAATGATTGGCGAAATCCCCTCTGGCTTTCCTGATCTGGTGTGGCCCTCATTTTCACTTGATCAGATCAATGTGATCGTGCCACTGGCGTTCACCATCGCTCTGCTCGGCACCATCGATACACTTCTTACCTCGATTGTGGCCGACTCCCTGACACAGACGCGGCATCGCCCTGATCGAGAGTTGATGGGTCAAGGGGTCGGGAATGCGCTTTGTGCGTTTGCCGGTGCCATTCCTGGCGCAGGGGCGACCATGCGCACGGTGGTCAATATTAAAAGTGGCGGCACTTCCCATCTTTCGGGAATGAGCCATGCCGTGGTTCTGCTGTTGATCGTGCTGTTTTTTGCACCATTTGCTTCGGCGATTCCGTTGGCTGTATTGGCTGGGATCCTGATCAAGGTGGGGCTGGATATTCTCGATTATCGTTTTTTGGATGTCTGGAAGGAGAGTCCGCGTCACGATTTGGCAATCATGGGTACCGTCTTTTTTGTGACGGTATTTATTGATCTGATTAGCGCGGTGTTTGTGGGTGTGGTGTTGGCATCATTGTCGATTGTTTATCGCATTACCCAGGCGACTCAGATTGAACTGGTGTATCGGGACGATGCTGAAATAGCCGTCAATCTTCCGGAACATGTGCGGATTATTCGTGTCGATGGCGCTTTCTTTTTCGGTTCAAGTAGCGCGTTTGAAAATCAGGTGAATCAAGCATTGAATATCAAGACGATGATTATTGATATCAAGCGTGTTCCATTTCTCGATATTACGGCGATTTTTACCCTGAAAGATCTGCTTGCCACCCTTAGGCGTGGTGGGGTGGAGGTTTATATTGTGGCCAGTGAAGTGCATCAGCAGCAGTTGCTGAAGCTAAATGTGACGCAGTTTTTTGATCCTGATCATTTTTGTAACACACTGCAAATGGCCTTGAAACGGGTTGGAAACAGTCTAGATTGAACTTGTTTCACAAGGTTGTTGCTTAATCACAGGTAGATGAAAGGTGATGTTCTCTTCGGCAACTGCGATAGGTTGTGGTGCCGCGTAGCCTAACCCTCGCAGATGTACAATTAACGCCTGGACTAAAATTTCAGGAGCCGAGGCTCCCGCTGTGATACCAATATTTTTTTTCCCCGGCAAAAGCGTCTTATCGATATCTTCGGCGCGATCGATCAGTTGTGCAGCGATGCCTTTGCGCTTGGCCATTTCACACAACCGTTGGCTGTTGGATGAGTTTTTTGATCCCAATATGAAAATGAGGTCGCATACTTCGGAGAGCGCTTTGACCGCATTTTGACGGTTGGTTGTTGCATAGCATATATCCTCTCGTTTGGGCCCTTGAATGTTTGGGAAACGGGTCTTCAAAGCTTCGATGACGGCTTGTGTATCATCAATGGAGAGGGTGGTTTGGGTCACATAGGCAAGATGTTCGGCATCGTTGACTTCCAGCGTGTCAACATCTGCTGTCGTTGAAATCAGTAATACAGCCCCTTTGGGAGCCTGTCCCATGGTCCCTTCAACTTCTGGATGCCCCGCATGGCCAATTAAAATGACTTGATGGCCATTTTTATAGTGACGAAGTAGCTCCAGGTGCACTTTGGTGACCAGAGGGCAGGTGGCATCCAGGATGTGCAGATTGCGTGCTTGCGCATGTTCGCGCACTTGTTGGCTGACGCCATGGGCTGAAAAAACCAGTGTGGCACCATCAGGAGCATCATCAACTTCGTTGATGAATTGGGCGCCTTTTTGACGCAGATCTTCAACGACATGTTTGTTGTGGACAATTTCATGGCGGACAAAAACGGGCGCCCCACATATTGCCAATGCTTGTTCTACAATTTCAATGGCGCGATCCACGCCTGCACAAAAACCACGGGGTTGCGCTAGCCATAACTTCATAAAAACTCCTCGACCTTCGAGCATGAGAGATTACCATTGGCTACATGATTAGAAAAGGAGAATTCTATGGCTGAATACACGCTAAATGTAGGGGATATGGCGCCTGATGCTGCACTGAACTTGTGGCCTGCTGCGGAGACGACGGTTGCCGCTTATCGTGGGCAGTGGTTGATTATTTATTTTTATCCCAAAGATAATACTTCGGGTTGTACTACGGAGTCGTGTGAGTTTCGTGATATGTATGCCGATTTCCAGGAGCTTGATGCGGCGATTGTGGGCATCAGTCGTGATTCGTTGAAGTCACATCAAAACTTTTCTGAAAAGTTTGCGTTTCCTTTTGCTTTGGCTTCTGATAAGGATGAAGTCGTTTGTCGTGCCTTTGATGTGATGCAGGTGAAGAAAATGTATGGCAAAGAGAGTGTTGGCGTTGAGCGCTCGACCTTTATTATCAACCCTGAGGGCGTTGTGGTTCATGCGTGGCGTAAGGTAAAGGTGGCGGGCCATGTTGACGAGGTGTGCCAAGTGTTGCGTGATTTGCAAGCGTAACGGTTTTTAGATGAATTTGATTGCGTCGCCAATTTTGCGCGGGAAAAACATCCTGCTCTTGGTGAGTGGGGGAATCGCTGTATTTCGCGTGGCAGAGTTGGCGCGACTTTTGATCAAACAGGGTGCAAAGGTGCGCTGTGTGATGACAAAGTCTGCCGAGGCCTTTGTCACACCGCTCACTTTTGAGACGCTGACGGGTGAGGCCGTCCATACCGAATTGTTTGATCTTATCCAAGATTCTCATGGGATCGGCCACATTGCATTGGCACGATGGGCTGATGCCATTGTGGTTGCGCCGGCCACTGCCAATGTGATCGCTAGATATGCCCATGGGATTGCCGATGATCTTTGCACGACGCTTTTGCTTGCCAATGATGCGCCAGTGCTGCTTGCTCCCGCAATGAATGGTGTGATGTGGCAATCATCGGCGGTTGTACGCAATCTTGAAATATTGCGTGGGCAAGGTGTGTCGATGGTGGGCCCTGAAGTGGGTGATCTGGCTTGCGGTGAGCATGGTGCAGGGCGGTTGAGTGAACCCGCTACGATTGCTGTCGCCTTGGAACTTGTGGTGTCAGCCAAGCCTTTGCAGGGGCAGCGTTGGGTTGTCAATACGGGCGCGACGAAGGAGTCTTGGGATGCGACGAGGGTTTTAAGTAATCGGGCATCGGGCTTGTTGGGAATGTGGTTGGCACGCCTTGCGGCGGCGTTGGGGGCAACCGTTGACCTGATCCATGCGTGTGAAATTTCACTGCCGCTGCCGGCAACGGTGCGAACCCATGCGGTTGAGTCGGCAGAGGATATGTTGCAAGTTTCTGTGAAGGTGGCAGCTGCAGCCGATATTTTTGTTGCGGCGGCTGCCGTGAGCGATTATGCCTTTGAGCAGCCCGTTTCCGGGAAGTTGAAGCGCGGAGCTTTGTCGAACATGCGTGTCGGCTTACGCGAGAATTGTGATATTGTGGCCACCGTTGCCTCGATGGTATTGCGTCCCAAATTTGTGGTCGCATTTGCGGCAGAGAGCGAAAAGCATTTGGAACATGGCTTGGGAAAATTGAAATCGAAAGGTGTCGATGCGCTGGTTGCCAACGATGTGAGCAATATGGCAAGTGCTGATGCGGCGGCATGGTGGTTGTGTGGTGAAGTGATAGAATCCTTGCCGCGTATGTCAAAAGCGGACTTGGCGCTTGTCTTGGTGCAATTGATGATGCAAGCGATGGCGAAGGAAAACCACCATTGTCAATGATGTAAGGAGAGATATATGGAACAACCTAAAATTGAATTGATGAGACTGCCACATGGCGAGGGTTTAGCGCTTCCACACTATGCTTCTGCCATGGCCGCAGGTGCTGATTTGCGCGCTGCGATTGATGCGGATGTTGTTTTACCTGTAGGTGAGAAGATGTTGATTCCCACAGGATTTTGCATGGCTTTGCCTGATGGTTTTGAAGCGCAGATACGACCTCGCTCTGGATTGGCACTTAAACATGGTGTAACCGTGTTGAATAGCCCCGGTACAATTGATGCAGATTATCGTGGTGAAATCGGGGTGATTTTGATCAATCATGGTCGAGTCCCTTTTGTGATTCAGCGTGGCGATCGAATTGCACAAATGGTCATTGCGCGATTTAGCCAAGCAGATTGGCAAGAGGTTGAGCGTCTTGCAGAAACAGTTCGTGGAGAAGACGGTTTTGGTAGCACGGGGAAGAAGTAAATAGCGGCGATGGTTGTTGCAGCGCGTCTTTATCATGCGGCTCTGGAGCAAGTTGCGCACTTGACGCAATCGATGGCGCAGCATGGCTTGTCAGTGCGAGTATTGATTCAATCGCCCTGTTATCATCCTGATCTGGTCGCGTTGACGCAAGTGGCTGTGTGTCAGTTTGAGCAAGGAATGCGTGGTGCGGCGCTCGAGTTGGAATTTCATGGCTTACAAGGTGTGCATGATGTAGAGCCGGTGCAGATGGCGTTGGTTTTTCCAAGCAAGCAGAAACAGCAGAGCAAGTATTGGATTGCCAAGGCATGGCAACGGCTTGAGGTGGGTGGGGTGCTGTTACTTTGTTGTGAAAATCAGTATGGTGCCAAATCCTATGACGATTTTTTGGCACTGCTTTCGGGGAATGCACGATCAAGTTCAAAATCGAAAACGCGTTTGGTGGTGGCGATGAGAACGGAAGAAAATCTTGCTGATGAAGCCTCGAACGCACTGCTGCAGCGTTCTCTGGATGAGGGCGAAATGCAGCAAGTTACCGATGGCTTTTGCTCGCAGCCTGGGCTCTTTTCTTGGGATCGAATCGATGTGGGATCGGCGATGTTGATGGCATGCTTGCCCTCCTCACTGGCAGGCGTTGGCTTGGATCTTTGTTGTGGTTATGGGGTGTTGTCCCGTTGGGTTGCCAGCCATTGCGCCGCCGTTGAGAAGTTATATCTGCTTGATGTTGATCAGCGGGCATTGGCGTGTGCCGAAAAGAACATGGCAAAGTTTGAACTTCCGATAGCCTATCTTTGGTTGGATGCCGCCGTTGAAGCGTTGCCCACGGGCGTTGATTTTGTGGTTTGTAATCCACCGTTTCATTCGGGACAGTCGCGTGATGTGCAATTGGGGCAAACGATTGTGGCGCGCGCCTGCCAACATTTGAAGAAGGGCGGTTTGCTCTACCTAGTCGCCAATCGACAGCTTCCTTACGAGCAGATTGTTAAACGGTATTGCCCATCGTTTGAAGTTGTCAAGCAAGCCTCAGGGTTTAAGGTGATCAAAGGGGTTGTAGAATGATACAGAAGCAAGTTACTTATGAACGGTTGGATAAATTGTTGTCACGCTTGGGCTATGGTTCGCGCAACGATGTGCGCTATTGGCTGAAAGAGGGTTGGGTCACGGTGCAGGGGAGTGTGCCCAAATCTCCTTCTGAAAGGGTTGATGTTGACACTGTTGAGATCGAAGGTGCTCCGCTTGATCATCCGCATGGATTGACGATCATTTATCATAAACCGCTTGGTAGTGTCTGCTCGCATAAAGAGAGTGGCCGATTGGTGTATGATGATTTTCCTGCACGCTGGAAAGAGCGTAAGCCTGCCTTCTCCTGTGTGGGGCGTTTGGACAAAGAGACCTCGGGTTTGTTGTTTTTAACCGACGATGGTCAGCTGAATCATCAGATTACCAGTCCGAAATACCATGTTCCCAAACGGTATGATGTTTATCTTGCTGAAGCGTTGCGTGGCAATGAGGCCGAGCTTTTTGCCAAGGGAACATTGATGTTGGATGGGGATGATACTCCATGTTTGCCAGCAGAGTTGATCGTCCATGATGCACGCCATGTTGAGGTTGTTTTGCAAGAAGGGCGTTATCATCAGGTTCGGCGCATGTTTGCAGCTGTAGGCAATCATGTTGAAGGGTTGGCTAGAACCCATGTTGGCGCACTCTCCTTGGCCGATCTTGCATTGCCTGCCGGTGGCTATTGCGTGATTGCACCGGAACAGTTGTTGAATGCCATTTTAGGGGTGAAGTAAGTGGTTAGAGATATCGATGTTGTTGAAGTTTTTCCGTGGAATAGAAATTTTGAAACGGGGGTGAAACTGATCGATGCGCAACACCAACAACTGGTTCATTTGTTGAATCAGTTGGGAGCCTATCTTGGGCAGCAATCGACGACTGCTGAGCTTGACGAGGTTCTGAATAGTTTGGCGGCGTATGCGGAATACCATTTCGAAGCGGAAGAGCAGATTTGGTCAAAAGCATTTCGTGATGATCCGTGGTTTCTGGCGCATAAACATACCCATGATTCATTTGTCGAAAAAGTTATGCAGTTGAAAGAGGAAGGAGAATCGAAGCCCGTTGCATTGGTTTTTGAAGATATTTTGAAATTTCTGAGTCATTGGTTGGCCTTTCATATATTGGACAGTGACAAGCGGATGGCCAAGGTGTTGTACGGGGTTGAATCGGGGCTCTTGCTTGAGCAGGCGAAGAAGCAAGCGGATATTGAGATGAGCGGGTCAACACAGGTGTTGGTTGAGACGGTACTTTCGATGTATGATAACCTCTCTTCGCGCACTTTGGATCTGCTGAGGGAGCGTTCCGAGCGTAAATGGATGGAGGCGCAGTTGCGTGCGCATGAAGCGTTGGAAAAGCGCTTTTCTGATGCGGTGATCAACCATGTTCCTGGGTTGATCTATCTTTATGACCACGAGATGCGTTTGGTGCGTTGGAATCAAAAATTTATTGATCTTTCAGGTTTCTCAGCGCAAGAGCTTGAGCAGAAACCGTTATGGGATCTGTTGCCAGAGGCGTGTCATCACGCGTTGCAAGAGTTGCTCGATCAGCAGGATGAAGAGGGGTATGTGGAGTTTGAGGCATGCTTGCAGAGTAAGTCGAAGAACTGTTTGCCAGTGCTTTTTACATTCGTTCCATTGATGATTGATGGCCAATCCTACTTCGCAGGTGTGGGCATCGATATTTCTAAGCAAGCTGTTGCTGAAAAAGAGTCCCAAGAGGCATTGTTGGGTGTGGTCTCTGCGGTGGCAAAATCATTGGAGATTCGCGATCCTTATACCGCGGGGCATCAGCAGCGTGTTGCCGAGATTTCCGTTGCTGTAGGTGAAAAAATAGGGCTTAGCGCACATCAATTGGAAGGGCTCCGTTTGGGCGCCAGTATTCATGATATTGGTAAGTTAGGGATTCCTGCTGAGATGTTGATGAAACCTGCTCGTTTGACGGATTCTGAATATGTGATTATTAAAATGCATGCACAGACAGGGCGTGAGATTTTAAAAGATATTAAATTTCCGTGGCCGATTGTTCAAATTGTGTCGCAACACCATGAGCGTATGGATGGCTCAGGTTACCCCTTGGGATTGGTGGGTGAGGAGATTTTGCTTGAAGCAAGGATTGTGGCGGTATCGGATGTTTTTGAAGCCATCTCATCGCATCGACCCTACCGCGCGGCACTGGGGGTTGGTAAGGCTATTGAAGAGTTGCAAGAGAATCGCGGGGTGTTGTACGATGCTCAAATCGTTGATATTTTAATCGAATTGGTAGAAGAGAGCCAATATCCATTCAATGTGGCGGTGTAGGCTGTCGATTGCCCTTGCGTGGCGATTGTGGAAGATAGGGCGATGATCTGGACTTTTCTTTCGCGTAATTTGGCCCTGCTTACCGTGGTATGTGCGGTGGCTGCTTATCTCTATCCACCCGCTTTTTTGATTTTTAAAGATCTGTTTTTATGGCTCTTTGCCTTGACGATGTTTGCGTTGGGCGTGGTGCTCGATCCTGATGAGGCGAAGATGGCGTTGGGCAAGCCGAAAATGATTGTATTGGGATTATGTACCCAATACACGGTGATGCCAATATTGGGCTTTATGGCGGCATCCATGATGTTGTTATTAAACCAGCCTCCCGCATTGGCGCTCGGTTTTATTATTGTGGCGTGCGCCCCAGGGGCAATGGCGAGCAATGTTGTCACCTATTTGGCAGGTGGCGCTGTTGCCTTTTCGATCGCCATGACCTTGGTTGCCACGATGTTGTCACCGCTTATTACGCCGTTGCTGGTCGAACTTCTTGGTGGGGCGATTCTTGAGATCCCCTTTGGGGCGATGATGTGGACGATTGTTTGGTCGGTTGTATTGCCGTTGCTTTTGGGGATGTTTTTGCGCCGTTACTTGGGTGGATGGCAGGAGCGGGCGGAGGATGTTGCTCCAGGGATTGCAGCCCTTTCGATTGTGATTATTTGTGGTTATGCGGTTGCTGCCAACCATGATCGGATTGCCGATGTTTCCATTTGGCTCTTTTTGTTGGTGGTGGTGCTTAATGGGCTAGGCTATCTGCTGGGTTGGGCAGCAGCAACCATGTTTCGTTTTGATCAAGCCCATCGCTTAACGCTGTCGATTGAGGTGGGTATGCAAAATGCGGGCTTGGGAGTGGCATTGGCATTGCAACATTTTGCACCAGAAACAGCACTCCCCGGCGCACTGTTTGCGGTGTGGTGTATTTTGACGGCAGCGGCAATGACGCGGGTTTTGTCGCGTAAAAGCACCATGGTTTCGGCGATTTAAGTTGTTTGTATCGCGAATCTACGCGTTGGGATTATTGCTCTACTGTGGCTTGATTTTTACGCTCTCAGCACAATCGACGGTGCCAATGCCTCATGTGTTTTCAGGTGAAGATAAGGTTGTGCATGCCTCTGCTTATGCGGCGATGGCATGGTTGGCATGGCATGCGTTGCGTGCGCATATTGTTACGCGAACCATGTTGCTGGGAGTGGCTTGGTTGTTTTGTCTGCTCTATGGATTGAGTGATGAGTGGCACCAATCGTTTGTGCCGGGGCGCGATGCCGATATTTGGGATTGGGTTGCAGATAGTACGGGAGCGTTGATGATGGTGTGCCTGCTATTTTTGTATCAACGCCGCCGTGACGGTGGTTCCTTCATTTAAATTTCGATGCTGACGGTTAACGCTGATCGATTGGGATGTAGGCTTGTTTACTTTTCCCTGTATAGATCTGTGTAGGTCGATAGATTCGGTTGTTGCTCAACTGCTCTTTCCAGTGTGCCAACCAACCTGAGACGCGTGCAATGGCGAAAATGGGTGTGAATAGATCACTGGGAATCCCCAGTTTTCGATAAACAATGCCTGAGTAGAAGTCGACATTGGGGCAAACACCTTTGGCACCAAGCGAAAGTTGAGAGAGGGTTTCAATCTCTTTGGCAATCTCATAAGTGGGGTCTGCACCAAACTTTTCTGTTAAATCCGTATAGAGTTTTTGTAGTAGGGTGGCACGGGGATCTTTGGTTTTATAAACACGGTGCCCAAGGCCTGCAATCTTGGCTTTGCGTTGAAGTTTGTCGTTGAGGTAAGACTCAACACGATCAACCGATCCGATCTCATCAAGCATCTTGAGCACATCTTCATTGGCACCGCCATGCAAGGGGCCTGAGAGGGCTCCGATGGCGGCGCTGATGGCGGTATAGGCATCAGCTTGCGTTGAGGCGGTGACCAGTGTGGAGAAAGTGCTGGCATTGATGGTGTGCTCGGCATGCACAATAAAGGCAACATCCATAATGCGTTCAGCAAGCGGATCGGGCACATCACCGGTCAGCATGTAAAGAAAATTGGCCGCATGCGAGAGATCATCGCGGGGCTGAATGGGGTCATCACCATTGCGCATGCGCGCGTGGGCTGCCACGAGCGTAGGCAATTTGGCGATCAGTTGACGGCCTACATCACGAATCTGCTCTTCGCTCAGTTTTCCATCGGTTGGAAGGGGGTAAAACATGCCAAGGACGGCGACGCATGCCTGCAGTGCATCCATGGGATGCGCAGATTCAGGGAAGCATTTCATGATGTCACGAATACGAAATTTGATACGACGATGTTTACGCAGATCGCCATCGAAAATATCCATCTCGGCTTGCGAGGGTAAATAGCCATTGAGCAGTAAAAAAGAGGTCTCTTCAAAGGAGGAGTGGATCGCCAACTGTTCAATGTCAATGCCGCGATATTCAAGATATCCAATGGTGCCATCGACCGATGAAATTGAGGATTCAGTCACGGGAATGCCCGCTAAACCTGGTGAGTAGCAATGGATGTTTGTGTTAGCCATGATTGCTCCTTTGTGTAGGATTGCCAGCATTATAGCATGCATACTGTTCGATGAAAGGATTTGTGCGGGCAATGTGTAGATCTGTATGTCGTTTTTGGGGAGTCGTGCGATGTTGGGGCAAATGAAAAAAATGGTTCATTGGATGATGATGGTTGCGGTTTCGCTTGTTTTGGCGGCATGTCAAAATCAAGATGAAAAGCCCTCCGTGGTGGTATCGACACAAAAGTCGGAGGTGAATATTGGCCGTTTGATTTGTGGTGGTCACTTGCCGTTGGCTGTGGTTGAGTCAATGTATCAAGACGATCTACCCTTTCATCTTCGTACTGTGCAAAATCATAGCTGGGATGATGTGGTGCAAGATATGAAATCGGGCAAGTTGGCGGGTACTTTCATCCTTTCCCCACTGGCAATGAATTTGATCAAAGAGGGGTTGCCGGCCAAGATTGTTTTGATGGGCGATCGTAATGGCAATGGCTTTGTGTTGAGTAAAAAGTATCATGCCATTGCCAATTTGGCGGAGCAACCTGTCATTATCGCCGTGCCACATCTCTATTCGCAGCATCATGTGTTGGCTGTGATGGCGCTTAAACAGGCGGGTGTTCCTTTAAGTAAGGTGACGATTCTACCTATGCCTCCACGCGATATGGTCAACTCGCTAAGCCGAGGGGAGATCGATGGTTTTGTGGTAGGCGAGCCTGAGGGAAACCGTTCGATTTCAGTTGATGTTGGGTGGATGGCGACAATTTCTCCGATGATTTGGTCCAACCACATGGACCATGTTTTTATTGCATCGGATGCCTTTATTGAAGAACACCCGGAACAGTTGCAGGCGTTGGTTCAAGCACTTCTGAAAGCAGGTGCTTTTATTGAAGAACATCCGCATGAAGCAGCCAAAATGGGCGAGGATTATACCGGGGCAAAAGCCGATGTTTTTGAACAAGTATTAAGTGATCCGCCAGATTGGATTCGTTATGATGACATGGTTCCAACCGCTACAGACTTGCGCGATATGGCTGAAAAGTTGGTTGAAATGGGGCTTTGGGATGAGGTGCCCGCTGATTTGGCGCGTTACGCGGATCTACGCTTCGTGCAAGCGGTCGGGAAATAGGCGATCGATTCAATGATGTTTGATCTGTAGGGGATGTTTTATGCATGCAGGTTGGTTTGATCAGCGAACCTACTCTTTAAAAACGATATGGTTAATGTTCCTCGGTATCGTTTTTTTGCTACCCTCATCGCTGGGGGCGATTTGGGTCTATCAACACTTTTCTGACAAGGTGCTTGATGAGGTGTTGATGCGTGAAAAGATTTTTCACCATCGTATTGTCGATGTACTTAATGAGGAGTCTCGGCGTATGGTGTCGCAATTGCAGTCACATGCCGAGCGGCTGAGTTTTGGCCTTGATTCAGGCTCCTCTTTTGAAGCGTTGCGTTGGAAAATCCGTGACTGGACTGGTAGTGAGCCTTCCATGATCAAACTTTATATCTATCGCACGGATACCCAGACGATGGAAATATTGGCAGAGCATGGCTTTAGCCAAGTTGTTAAGGGTAGCAGCCCCGCGGTGATTGTGCCGCAACATGGCCGGCTCTTTGTCGGCACGCCGTATGTGGAAGAGGATGGACATTACCATTTTGTTTTGAGTGTTCCATTGACGCCTGCAAAAGTGGGTGAACAACGGGATGTGTTGATCGCGGTGTATGATATCGCACGCTTGCAAAAGTATGTGCTACATCAATTGGAACGAAGCCGTCGCGAAGAACATAACGCTACAGATTTCTTTTGGGTCGATAACCGCGGAACCCTATTGTTTGATGCCGGTGATTATTCCCATGGGGCAATGATGACCCATCTTCCTATTGTGCGCCGATTGCTTGCTGAAGAGCAGTGGTATACCAAGGAACAATATCAAGGGGTTGAACGGGGTGCTGTGTATGGTGTCGCGAGCCATGCAGAGCCTTTGCAGTGGGGCATAATCTCTGAAGTGTCTGTGCAAAAGATTGAGGATTTGGTTGATCAGGAGCTCTATCCTGTTGTTGCCATTCTAGCATTGGTGATGTTGATGATGACGCTTGTGGGGATCTGGGCGTTACGAAAAATGTTGCAACCAGTCTACCACTTGATGCAAGCAAGCAATAAAATGGCCAGTGGTGAATTTCAAGTGGAGATGTATGGTTCCCATATTGCTGAATTGCATCAGCTTGAGATCGATTTTGTTCGTATGTCTGCAATGGTGGCGATGCGCGATCAGCAGTTGGAGAAGGAGCGGGATCAACTGATCCTTGCTAATGAATATATGGATACGGTCTTTGATGCGATGTCCGATGCGGTGTTTGTGGTTGATAAAAAAATGGCCATTAATGGCTTGAATCGTTATGCCAGTCGGCGGTTTGGTTATGCTGAAGATCAGTTGCAGGGCAAGTCGATTATCTCACTGCTCGAAGGGGAGACGAGTACAGAAGTTCTCTTTCGTAGCTCATCCTTTGTCGATCTTTCGCGCCATCTTCAAACGGTGATTGATTCAAAAGAACACGATTTTTGGCGCTTGCTTGATCATGCCCACCTTGCTTGCATGGTCGTGAATGAACAGGGTGATATCATCTATTCCAATGCAATGTTGGGTGAGCGGCTTGGTTATCGCTCCAGAGAACTTTTGGGTAAAGGTGTGGAGGTGCTATTGCCTGCATCCATGCGCAAGAGTCATGTGTGTTTTCGAGAACAGTTTATGTTGGAAAGCAAGGGCCGGGTTATGGGCAGAATGGACAGCCCTTTAAGTGCTTGTCATAAAACGGGTCTGTCGTTGGATGTTTGTGTCGGCTTATCCAAACTGGTGATGGGGAGACGCGAATTTGTTTTAAGTACGCTCTATTTCCCCGAGATTGATCCCGATTGGTTTTTGATTCAGTTGACAGAGTTTGGCGCACTGTTTTTTGAGGAGAAACCGGTGGTTGATTTGATGATGGTTACGGAGGATCAGAGTCGTGTTCCTGTGTTGATTTCGCCCTCGTTGATTTATAAAAATGGTGAAATTGATGGGGCTGTGTTGATTGCCAAAGATGTGACGGATCAAAAAAAAGCGATTGATCGGGCTCGAATGTTAGCAGCTGATGCGGCCTATAAATCGGGTGTGGCAGAAATTTCGACAACGGTATTACATAATATTGGCAATGCGGTGAACAATCTGTCGCACCGTATTCAGTCTCTGGAGGAGGTCTCTCCTGAGTTGGAAAATTTATCGGTGATTCTTGATGGCCTTGCGCTACGCATGCAGGCGTTGCAAGAGGCATCGATGCCGTTATCGCAGCAACTTTGGGGGCAACAATGGCAGCAGGATTTGATGGTGTTGACACGCCTGCCTCAGGTGCTGCGTGATATGGCAGATAGCGATGTTAGAGTCAATTTGAGTGATATTGCACATCATGTCGATCACATTAAGGAGATTATTCAGGCGCAACAATCGATGATGGCCGGTGAAAAAGTGTATATGGAAGCACTTGATATGGCCGCAGTTGTTGAAGAGTGCTTGCAGTTTAATGCATTGTCGTTGCGTAAACGAAATATCACGGTATTGCTACGCAACGAGCTGGCACACCCCATTGTGTTGGAATTGCCAAAAGTCGCGTTGTTGCAAGCCTTTGGTAATCTGGTGAAAAATGGTTGGGAAGCCATTGAGACGCGTTCAGATTGGGGAAGTGAGGAGTGTACTGGGAAGATGCGTGTGCATTTACGCTTGTTGGCCAATCCACGCCGGCTTGAGGTTGAATTTGTTGATAATGGCGTGGGCATAGAGGCGGAGCGTTTAACGAAGATTTTCTCTTTCGGTGAATCAGATAAGTTGCGTGGCTCAGGTTTTGGATTACATTCGGTTGCGCTGTTTTGTCAGTCTATCCATGCGCATGTTGAAGCGCGTAGCGAAGGTTTGGGATTTGGGACATCGATGGTGATCCAGTTTCCTTTGGAGGGGTAATGGTATTGAATAATCGAATTTTGGTGATCGAAGATGATTTGGAGACGCAGAAAAGTTATGCGGCTATTTTTGCGCCGAAAATGAGTCGGACACAGCAACTGTTGGGTTATCAGTCCTCAACCGATCATACATCCAAGTATCAAGTGGCGATGGCTTCTCAAGGGGAAGAGGGTGTGACAAAGGTGCAGAAGGCCGTACAAAATGGCGAGCCTTATGTGTTGGCGTTTATCGATATGTTAATGCCGCCTGGAATTGATGGGCTTGAGGCCGCGAGGCAGATTCGTGCCATTGATCCTAAAATCTATATTGTCATTGTGACGGCCTATTCGGATCGAAGTACGCAAGAGATAGATGATGCTTTGCAGCAAAATATTCTCTTTTTGCGTAAGCCTTTTGAACGGGATGAGATTTTGCAGTTGGCGCGCAACTTTTCTCGGGCATGGGATCGAGATCACCAACTTACTCAAAGTTTGCAGGCGTTACAAGCGTCTGAAAAGAAGTACCATGATCTTTTTGAGGGCTCAACCGATGCGTTGCTGATTGTCCATCCACTTGATGGTCATATCCTGGATTGTAATGCTGCAGCCTTAAGTAAGTTTGATGTTTTTAGTGTTCAGTCACTTGGAGAACAACGCCTTGGGCAGTTGTCTCCAATACATCAAGCCGATGGCGCGGTTTCAAACACATGCTTTCAAACCCATTTGAAAGAGGCTTTGTTTAATCATCATACCTCGTTTGAGTGGCAGTTTTCTGGTGTTTCGGGGAGGCGTTTTCTCGCCTCCGTGGTGATCGTGTCGATGGAACTTGGTGATGAAACGGTCTTGCGTGTTGCGATTCGTGATATTTCTGCATTGAAAGCGTTGGAGTTAGAAAACAAACGCTATGAGCAGCGTATGCAAGAGCAGAGCCGCCTTGCTTCCAGTCAAAATATTTTAGGTGCGATGGCTCATGAGTTAAATAATGCGCTGACTCCAGCCTTTGTGAATATTGATATGCTGAAAGTGACTTTAGGACCCTATCATGCGGCTCGTTCGATGGTGGATGCTTTGGCCGAAGCAACCAGGACCATTTCGCAACTGTGTAAAAAGATGCGTCTCTATTCTGGCGATGTACAAATTCATCATCCACAAGATATGGATGTGATGGCGTTATGGCAAAACTCTGCAGGATTGCAACATATGCAGTCGTTTCCGTTGGTTCAAGTGAACTTGATTTGTGAAGAGTCTCTTCCTCATGTGCGAATGGATGAAGCTTTGGTTGTGCAAGCGTTGCAACAGCTGTTGCATAATGGTGCTGAATCGATGGAGGGGCATGGAGAGATTACGGTCGCTATGCGTAAGGTCAATATCAAACAACCGATGATTGATCGATCGGTCTTCCCTTGCGATGAGGCAACGCCTGGGGATTATTTGAAAATTGAGGTGACCGATTCAGGTTGTGGGATTGCAGCCAATTTACAGGGTAAAATTTTTGAGCCGTTTTATACAACCCATTTTCATGGGCGTGGTTTAGGGCTGGGTCTAGTTTTGAGTATTGTCCATGCGCACCATGGATTGTTGATGTTTGAATCGACAGAAGGGCTTGGAACAACCATGAGCATATTTCTCCCGCTATTTTCTAACCAAGGGGGAACGGTTTATGCTCCGAGAGCTGTTGAGGGGGATGCTGTAAGCCATCAGGCAAAAAACCATCGTATTTTGGTTGTTGATGATGATGAAATGGTGCGTGATGTCTTGAAGCTGGTACTGGGTGATTTGGGCTATGAAGTGGTGATGGCTACCAATGGTCAGGAGGGGCTTGAACTTTATGCGGCAACTCCTGATCTCGATGGGGTTATTTTGGACATGATGATGCCGGTGATGACGGGTGACCAGTGCTTTAAAGGGCTTAAGGAGATCAATCCCCATGTAAAAGTGGTGTTGTCATCAGGTTATTGTGATGCGAATTTATTACGGGAGAGTGATTGGAGCGGTTTGGCCGGAATGCTTGAAAAGCCTTACCATATGAAAAGTTTGAAGCAGACCGTTGAAAATGTTTTTGGGGTTGTGGATCATTCTAAGCTGAACCGTTCATAAAGACATGGGTGATTTCAGGCCCTGTCATTGCGGGCTTGATCCGCAATCCAGAAAGGCTGTTCAATTTGGCTTCTGGATGCCGAATCAAGTTCGGCATGACGAACTTGCGGTTAGGGGAGATGGTAATTTTTTGAGTAGCCTTTAACCCAAGGTGTTTATGAATCGCCATTTCCCAAGGGGTGATGTTGATTGACCAATTGATGTAACCGTTCACGGGTGATGTGGGTATAGATTTCCGTCGTGGAGATGTTGGCATGCCCCAGCAGGGTTTGTACCACCCGTAAGTCAGCACCATGATTAAGTAGATGGGTTGCAAAGGCATGTCGTAGTGTGTGTGGCGAGGGGAGTGGTTGTATGCCTACTTGTGTAGCATACAATTTGATGCGCAGCCAAAAGTTTTGTCGTGTCATCGCTTGATGGTTTCGCCCAGGAAAGAGATGGCGAAGTTGTTCAGCCTTACCTTGGCTCTTGGGTCTGGATAACCAGCGCGCGAGATATTTTTTTGCAGGTTCACCAAAAGGAACGACGCGCTCCTTGTTGCCTTTGCCAACAATGCGCAATGTTTTGCTGCTTAGATCGATGTTGGCAGGGGTGAGGGATACCAGCTCGGTGATGCGCAATCCCGTAGCGTAGAGAAGTTCGAGCATGCATCGGTCGCGCAGCCCTGTTTGTGTGCGTAAATCGGGTGCTTCGATTAGTGCCAATACCTCTTTTTCTGAAATGTTTTTGGGTAGAGCCCGCCCACGACGCATGCTGGGTAGAAGGCGTACGGGATGATCACTGCGCACGCCATCTTCTATCAGTGTTGTGAACCAACGGTTGAGCGCGCTCCGTTTACGCGCAATGGAACTCTCTTTGAGTCGCGCTTTGCGTAGCGTGCCAAGGTAGTGGGCAATTTGTTGTTCTGAAGCCTCAAAAAGGGTCACTTGCCATGCTTTGTAAAGGGCTATTTGCGCATGATGCAGGTCAGAAATGTAAGCGGAGAGGGTCTGTTTTGACCAGCCGCGCAGCATGGCTTGTCGTTGTAAAATGCCTTCAATGCGTGTTAATGATTCGGTTAAGGTGGCATCTCTCTCTTGATTCATGTGCGGATTCTCCAATCTTTTGTTGCAAGTGGCAAATCGCTTTGGCGGGCGAAGGGTGTTGGGTTGCCAAGTTCGATGAGGATCTTGAAATGGTTGCCAATAGCACTCGCTTTGCTAGAGTGCCAATCGATTTCAACATGAGGGATTTAATCAGATCTTTGAAAAATGGGATGGTTCAATAGCAGCTGTGAAAGAACGCCATGAATATATTTTGGGGGAAGTGGTTAAGGCCTATTTAGATACAGGGTTGGCGATTGGTTCGCGCACTCTCTCTGAAATGACGCACTTAAAATTGAGCCCCGCATCGATTCGTAACACCTTGGCTGATCTTGAGAAAATGGGACTGCTCTTTGCGCCTCATACCTCGGCAGGGCGTAAGCCGACCGATTTAGGCTTGCGTTATTTTGTTGACTCGTTGATGGTGATGGATGAAGCGATTGAAACGCAAGTGTTGTCTGCGATGCAATATCATGATGATGTTGATGCGGACAGGTTGTTGAAACGGGCGAGTGAAGACCTTTCTCAATTGACAAAGTTTGCAGGAATGGTGCTGGTGCCCGAGACAAGCTTCTCCCGCGTGGCGAAGTTGGAAATGGTATCAATCTCGGATGAGCAAATCTTGGTGGTGATTGTTTCAGAGTCGGGCGAGGTGCAAAATCGACTGGTGCGCCGCCCCTCGGGATTGAGTGATGCAGGTTTGCGTGAAATGAGCCGGAGAATGAATGATCTTTTGCAGCATTGCTCCCTCGAGGAGATCTGTTTGCAGCTTGAGAAAGAGGTGCGTGAAGATCGCTTACAGATCAGTCAAATGCTGGGTGATTTGCAAAAATGGGCGCAGCCACAGGGTGCAAAGCGGGTGCCGCAGTTACTGTTGAGTGGTCAAAGCAAGTTGTTTAATGCCCCTGAAATTGGCGTTATTGAGACCATTCGTTCGCTTTTTTCAGCATTTGAGGAGAAGGAAGACCTTCTCCATCTTCTTGAGCAGGTTGAGAAGTCGGAAGGGGTTAAGGTGTTTATCGGTTCTGAACATGCTATGGTGGATATGCAGGAAGTCTCGATGGTTTTTTCACGCTATACTGGCCCGGGTAAACGGGTGGGTGCGCTGGGTGTCATTGGTCCTCGTTCTATGCATTATGAGCGGGTATTGCCAGTGGTGGATTGTACGGCGCGCTGGTTGAGTCAAATGTTTCAACATAAGTAATCACAAATGCAGGAGTGTTTAAATGAGTGACAATAAGCAAGAGTTGCAACAAGAAGAGTTGGATGTTTTAAGCGGAGAGATCACTGCGCCAGAGGATCTTGAGCTGGAGTCTGAAGTCGTCGAGGTGGATGATTTGGCCACAGCGCATGCTGAGATTGAAGCGTTGAATGAGGCGTTAGCACAGAGTAAAGATCAGCTTCTTCGTATGCATGCTGAAACAGAAAATATGCGCAAACGGATGGAAAAACAGATTGATGACGCGCGTAAGTTCGGCGTGGAAAAATTTGCAGCCGCACTGCTGGATGTCGTGGATAATCTTGAGCGCGCGCTGGCTGTTGAAGGGGGCAATGAAGCGGGGTTGCGAGAGGGTGTTCAGCTCACTTTGGACAACTGGCTTTCGACGATGGCCAAGTTTGAGCTTAAGCGTATCGATGCTGAGGGTGAAAAGTTTGATCCGCACTTTCATGAAGCCTTAGCGCAGATGCCGAGCGATCAACCCGAAGGAACCGTCATTGCGCAGCATATCGCGGGTTATACCTTGCATGGTCGTTTGGTCCGTTCAGCAAAAGTGTTGGTTTCGAGCGGTTCGTAAACAGACTTACCAAATAAAAATTGTGGCAGGGGTTGAAATCACAATGACCGACCCTATAAAAAGAATAAGATGATCAATTTTAGATAAATCTAAGGAGCGAAAAAGACAATGGCAAAAGTAATTGGTATTGATTTAGGAACCACCAACTCATGTGTGTCCGTAATGGAAGGGGACAAAGCGAAAGTGATCGCCAACAGTGAAGGGGACAACACAACACCTTCAGTAGTTGCGTTTACTGCGGATGAGCGTTTGGTCGGTATGCCTGCAAAGCGTCAGATGGTGACCAACCCGAATAAAACTTTTTATGCGGTAAAACGGTTGATTGGTCGTAAGTTTGAGTCTGCTGAGACCAAACACCACCATGAACTGGTCTCTTATCCAATTGTGAAAGCGGATAATGGTGATGCGTGGGTTGAAGTGGATGGAAAAAAGATGTCTCCACAAGAGATTTCGGCGATCACTCTGCAGAAAATGAAAAAAACTGCGGAAGAGTATCTCGGCGAAACCGTTACCGATGCGGTGATTACGGTTCCTGCCTATTTCAATGACTCACAACGCCAGGCGACCAAAGATGCGGGGGCAATTGCTGGCTTGAATGTGTTGCGTATTGTCAATGAGCCCACAGCTGCAGCGTTGGCGTATGGTTTGGATAAAGGTAACGATAATAAATTGATCGCCGTTTATGACTTGGGCGGTGGTACTTTCGATGTCTCCATCCTTGAAATTGGCGATGGTGTTTTTGAAGTGAAATCAACCAATGGCGACACCTTTTTGGGCGGTGAAGATTTTGACCAGGTTTTGATTAATTATTTGGCTGATGAGTTCCAAAAAGAGCATGGTGTCAATTTGCGTAGTGATAAGCTTGCGTTGCAACGCCTTAAAGAGGCTGCAGAAAAAGCGAAGATTGAACTCTCTTCAAGCCAGCAGACAGAAGTGAATCTACCTTTCATTACCGCAGATGCTTCGGGCCCTAAACATTTGTTGGTTAAAGTGACCCGTGCGAAGTTTGAATCGTTGGTGGGTGACCTTGTGCAAAAATCACTTGAACCTTGTAAAAATGCCTTGCGTGATGCGGGTGTTTCCGCTTCTGAAATTGAAGAAGTGGTTTTGGTCGGTGGTCAAACCCGTATGCCCTTGGTGCAACAAAAGGTGAAAGAGTTCTTTGGTAAAGAGCCCCATAAAGGTGTTAATCCTGATGAGGTTGTGGCGATTGGTGCGGCAATTCAGGGCGCAATTTTGAAGGGTGATGTGACCGATGTTCTGCTTCTTGATGTGACGCCATTGTCGCTCGGTATTGAAGTGGAAGGAGGGCTTTTCAATAAGATTATTGAGAAAAATACCACCATCCCAACCAAGAAGAGTCAGACCTATACCACGGCGGCAGACAATCAGTCGGCAGTGACCATTCGTGTCGCGCAAGGTGAGCGAGATATCTTTTCAGCGAACAAGCTACTGGGGCAATTTAACCTTGAAGGGATTGCACCTGCAGCCCGTGGCATGCCACAGATTGAAGTGTCGTTTGATATTGATGCCAATGGTATTATGCATGTGCATGCCAAAGACAAAGGTACGGGCAAAGAGACTTCGGTGCGTATTGAATCAGGCTCAGGTTTAAGTGAAGATGAGATCGAGCGCATGAAACAAGATGCGGAGGCCAATGCCGATGCCGATAAGGCTCAAAAAGAGAAAATTGAAACCCGCAACCATGCTGATACGCTGGTCTATTCAACGGAAAAATCATTGAAAGAGTATGGTGACCAAGTCGATGATGAGACCCGTGCAAACATTGAAGCGGCGCTTGAGGTGTTGAGAAAATCACTGGAAGGTGATGATCTTGCGGCGATTAAGGTGGCGGAAGAGGATCTTGCTGAAAAAGCGCAAAAGCTGGGTGAAGCGATGTATCAAAAGATGCAGTCTGAAGGGGCGCAAGAGGGCGGTGCCGATTTTGGAGCGGGTGCAGATGCGGCGCAGCCAGGTTCTTCCGATAAGCACAGCGATGTTGTTGATGCTGAAGTTGTGGATGATTCGCAGAAAAAATAGAGTGAATGTTTCATTCGTTCGTACAAAATGTTGAAAAAACAAAATCAACCCTCAGTGCCATTGGTGCTGAGGGTTCTTTTATGATGTTGAGAGGTGAGTGTGACGACCAAGCGTGATTATTACGAGATTTTAGAAGTGGAGCGCAATGCCGATGAGAAGACGATCAAACGCTCTTATCGCAAATTGGCGATGCAATTCCATCCCGATCGAAATCCCAATGATGAGAAAGCGGCTGAGAAATTTCGTGAAGTGACCGAAGCGTATGAGGTTTTGACCGATAAAGAGAAACGCCAACGCTATGACCAATATGGTCATGCAGGGGTTGATGCGCAGATGCAGGATCTCTTTGGGCGCGGTGGTCGTGATTCACACGCCTACCGTGATTTCGGTGATATGTTTGGTGATGTCTTTGGCGATATGTTTGGTGGCGGTGGTGGCCGGCAAGCGCGGGGTTCTGATCTGCGTTATAATCTAAGCCTGTCGCTTGAGGAGGCTGCTTTAGGTAAAGAGGTGGAGCTTAATATTCCCAAACATGTGGGTTGTAAAACCTGTTCAGGTTCGGGAGCCCGCCCAGGCACCCATCCTGTTCCATGTTCAAAGTGTGGCGGGCATGGTCAGGTTCAGATCAACCAAGGTTTCTTTGCTGTGCGTCAAACATGCCCTGTGTGTCAGGGGCGTGGTAAGCGGATTGAGTCGCCTTGTGGTGACTGCGGTGGCTCGGGATTGGTCAAAGAGCAGAAAAAACTGAAGGTGAAGATTCCTGCGGGAGTCTACCATGGTGCGCAGGTACGCGTCGGCGGAGAGGGTGAAGCGGGCCCGCAAGATGCGATGGCGGGTGATCTTTATATCGTCATTTCATTGAAACAGCATAAGATCTTTGAACGGGATGGCGCGGATCTTCATTGCACCATGCCGATCACTTTTCCTCAAGCGGCAATGGGTGCGGAGCTTGAAGCACCTACGCTAACCGGGCGGATTAAGATTCGAATTCCTGCGGGAACGGAGGGTGGAAAAGTTTTTCGTTTGCGTGGTCACGGCGTGCCCGATGTGCGCAGTGGCAGCACCGGTGATCTCTATGTGCGTGTGCAGATTGCGGTGCCTAAGAAGTTGTCAGCACATCAGCAAAACTTGTTGGTGAAGTTTGCCGAAGAGACGGGCGATGAGGTTTATCCCGAGCGCTCCTCGTTTTTGGGTAAAGTGAAACAGTTTTGGGATGAGTTGACATGAGCGGCGTTGCAAAAAACGATGCTACGCGTGTGATCATCACAGGCGCATCGGGCCGTATGGGGCGGATGTTGATGCGTGCGGTGACAGAATCTTCTGCAGCGATACTGGTGGGAGCGACTGAGCGTGCAGGTTCGGATGCGATGGGGGTCGATGTAGGTTTGTTGATGGGCATAGCCCCGCAAAACTTGTGCGTTGTTGATGCGCTTGACCATTGTGCAGAGGCGGATGTGATCATTGATTTTACCGCGCCTACAGCCTGTCTGGAGCATGCGCAGTTTGCCGCCGATCACCAGATGGGCTTTGTCATTGGCACTACGGGGTTTGATGATGCGCAAATGCAATCCTTGCGGACGATTTTGTCTGAGCAAGCGGTGGTGATGGCCGCCAACTATTCGGTGGGTGTCAATTTGGCATTGCGTTTGATTGAGCAGGCTGCGCAAGTTCTTGCCGCTGATTATGATGCGGAAATTATCGAGGCACATCATAAGCATAAGGTGGATGCACCCTCAGGTACTGCCTTGGCGATGGGGCGCGCGTTAGCCAAAGGGCGTGATGTTTCATTGACCGATGTTGCTGTTTATGCCCGTGAAGGGATCACGGGGCCGCGTGAGTCGGGATCGATCGGTTTCTCTGTGATCCGTGCAGGCAATATTGTCGGTGAACATACCGCAATGTTTGCCGCAGATGAGGAGCGCTTGGAAATTACCCATATTGCGTCAGACCGTATGGTGTTTGCCAAAGGGGCCTTGCGCGCTGCACTTTGGCTTGGTGATGCCAAGGCCGGTTGGTATGACATGCAAGATGTGCTGTCGTTGCATTGATCTGGGGCTGTAGGGCATTGTCAATGAACGCATTGGCGAAGTTTGTCGTATGTCTATGCATTGCTGCTTTTATGCCATTTTCAATCGATGCGCTTGAAAATGGCATCGAGGTTTCTGGCTCCTCCGATGTGCGTGTGCCCCCTGATATTGCCAACTTCTCCTTTGCCATTAGTGATCGCGGCAATGATTTGGTTGCGATGAAAAAGAGCATGGACCAAAAAAGTTCAACGATTGTTGCTTTATGTAAAAAATTGGGTGTTGATCGAAGTGATATTTCATCCACTGAAATCTCTATACATCCGCAATACAATTACCAAACACGGGACTTTTTAGGCTATGATCTCTCCCGTGTTATTCAAGTGACGCTGCATGGATTAGAAAAATATTCAGATCTCGTCAATGGTGCGATTGAAGCGGGTGTGACCAATATCAATCGTATTACACTGGATACGAGTACGCGGGATGCCGTGGAGCGCGAGGCATTGACAGAAGCCTCGGAGTCGGCGAAGAAAAAAGCGCAACTGCTTGCTCAAAGTCATGGTGTTGAACTGGGTAGGCTCCTCAGTATTGAGGAGCGTGGCCAATTCAGTGAAGATCGAAAGTTTCTTTATCAGGAGCGGGCTGTAGCAGCGCAAAATAGCGGCGCCTTTGAGCCAGGTGAAATATCAATTCGTGCAACCATTGTGGTGAAATATGCCATTCAATGATGGTTGTGATTAGCACTGTTTTAGAATTTCCTCAGCGGCTTTTAAGCCATCAACGGCCGCACTCACAATCCCTCCTGCATAACCGGCCCCTTCACCAACAGGGTAGAGCCGTTCTAATGAGACCGATTGCATGTTGTTATGACGCGTCATGCGAATGGGAGAACTGGTGCGTGACTCGATACCAAGAATATTTGCCTCATCGGAGACATAGCCGCGCATTTTTCGATCAAAGGCGCGCAACCCCTCTTTGAGTGGCTGACTGAGCCATGTGGGGAAGAGTTCATGGAGATCATGCGCTTCAATGCCGGGTTTGTAACTGCTGCTTGCCAGCGTTCCGGAAGCACGGTTGTTAATGAAATCCGTGATGCGCATCGCGGGTGCTTGGTAGGGCGCGCGGGTCATGTTGTAGGCTTTATGTTCAAGTTGCCGCTGTAAGCGGATGCCAACAAGGGCATCTTTGCCAAGGTTTGCCTGTGCCATGTCCGCTTGGGTGATCTGCACGACGATGCCGGAGTTGGCGAATTTCCCAGAGCGTTTGGCGTTGCTCATGCCATTGATTGCCAGTCGTCCATGTTCTGTCGGGGAAGGAACGATCAATCCACCTGGGCACATGCAAAAACTGTACACCCCTCGATCGCTGCCATCGGCTGTTTTGACTTGGTGAGCCAAACGGTATTCTGCGGCAGAGAGTGCAGGGTGATTGGCAAATGAATTGCCGTATTGACATTGGTTGACCCATGCTTGTGCATGCTCTGCGCGCACACCTACAGCAAAATCTTTGGCTTCCATCTGAATGCCGCTGCGTTGTAACTGCTCAAAGGTATCTCGGGCGGAGTGGCCAATCGCCAAAATGATATGATCCGCATGGAGCTGATCACCCTTAGCAAGGGTGACGCCAATGGCTTGGTTGTTGTGTGTGAGAATGTCATCGACCCGTGCATCAAAGCGGTAATCGACGCCATGATCGAGCAGATAGTTGCGGATGTTGCGCACCAGTCGAAGCAATTTGTCGGTGCCAAGATGGGGATGGGCTTCCACTAAAATATCGGGATTGGCGCCAAAACGAACCATTTCATGCAACACCCAGCGGACAAAAGGGTGCTTGATGCGGGTGTAAAGTTTGCCATCGGTGTAGGTGCCGGCTCCCCCTTCACCAAAGCAGATGTTGCTCTCTGTGTTGAGTGAACCACGGCTACGCAACGCGCCAATATCGCGCATGCGTGTTTCAACGGGTTTGCCCCGCTCAAGCAGGGTGACGGTGATACCCGCATCGGCAAGAGCCAGTGCGGCAAAAAGTCCCGCTGGACCGGCTCCGACAATAATGGCAGAAGTTTTGTTGTGCGTGGCTCTTTTTTTGAGCCCTTGCGGAGGGATAGAGGTGGAGGAGAAGTGGTCAATACGCAGCACACCTGTGGACATGTCGGGCTTGGCATGGGGGTGCAGTTGGCACTCAATGCTGAGGACGAAATGGAGGGCTGCTTTTTTGCGGGCATCGATGGTGCGCCGTGAGATGCGCCACGCAATCAGTTGATCGGCGGTGATGTTGAGCAACGCGAGAATCGTTGCGGCAATGTCGGCGTTGTCAGCGTCAAGCGTTTGTTGGAGTTGATCAATGCGAATAAACATGAGCCAATGGTAGCACTAAAGATTAATTGTTGAACGCTTATCCATCATAGGGTTATGGACTCCCTTCATAAAGGTGTATTTTGTTGACAATTTTTCCAAGGAATCCATATTTGCCTTATCATGCAGGGCAAGAGGATTGTCGTATTTCAATAGGCAATGGAAGTCGATGATTCGAAGGAATGGGGAGGGGTAGATGGCAGTGAATCAAGAGAAGATGTTTTCTGATGATCAAATTTTGGTTTCGCGTACCGATACGCGCGGTATTATTACTTATGCCAATGAGGCTTTTTGCGAAGTCGCTGGATACAATGAAGAGGATTTGATTGGTAAGCCACACAATATTATTCGTCATCCCGATATGCCTTCCGCAGCATTTAAAGATCTTTGGGACACGGTGCGCGCAGGGCGATGCTGGACAGGGATTGTGAAAAACTACACTAAAGATGGTGGCTACTATTGGGTGCGCGCCAATGTTTCGCCTGAAATGAATGATCAAGGTGTCAGTGGGTTTATTTCGGTGCGTACCAAGCCGACGCGGCAAGAGGTTCAGTCTGCTGAGAGTTTATACCGTCAACTTAAGGCCAATCAAGCCAAGCTACCCTCAACACTTGGCTTTAATTTGATTAATCGTATTAGCCTTTATCAAGCCTTGGCATGGATTGGATTGATGATTGCGGTGCCGTTAGGAATGAATGTGGCGATGGTGTTGGGTCTTTTTCAAGACATTCCGATTGTGAAAGTGTTGGCAATCTTGATGGAAGCGATTCCGTTGATCTTCCTTTTTTCCATGGCAACACGCTCGCGTCACGCATTGGAACGATTGCAGCATGGCATGAAACGGATGATGCAAGGCCATTACGATGCGGATCTACATTTGTTGCGTTTGGATGAGTTTGCCGATGTGTTTACACTGGCCAATGCAATGCAGTACCAAACTTACTTTAAAGTCGATGAGATGCGCTTGATGCATAAAAAGGCCAATGATGCGATGGCAGCCAAGCTTGCCGAACAAGAGGCTGAGTCGAAGTTGGTGCGCGAGTTTGAGCTGAAAGCACAAGAGGTCTCTTCGGTGCTGGCCTCCTCTTCTGAAGAGGTGAGCGTTGCGGCATCAAGCCTTGCGGCAACAGCGGAAGAGTTGACGGCACAAGTGGGCATCGTTGAAGAGGGGTCAACGGAGGGTATTTCCCATGTGGAGATGACAGCCGCAGCAACCGAAGAGGTGAGTGCCACCATTCAAGATATCACCGATCGGGTGCAGAAGGCTTCAGAAATCGCTGATCAGGGCATGGTCGAAGCGAAAAATACCAATGCGATCGTTTCGCGTCTGTCGCAAGTCTCTGAAGAGATTGGTTCGGTGGTCAATACGATCAATGAGATCGCCGAGCAGACCAATCTACTTGCACTGAATGCTTCTATTGAGGCTGCGCGTGCTGGCGATGCCGGGCGAGGATTTGCGGTGGTTGCCAATGAAGTGAAAGATTTGGCGCAGCAGACAGCCAAAGCCACCGGCGATATTGGCAAACAGATTGCGGGGATGCAGGCAGAGAGTGGGGCAGTGGTCAAAGCACTTGAAAAAATTTCGGGGATTATTGCGCAAATTAATGAGCATACAGGTTCAGTTTCTGAGGCGATGAACCAGCAGGCGCAAGCTGTCGCAGAAATTTCTGATGGGGCGCAGCGTGCCAGCTATGGAATGAATAATGTGAAATCTTCTATCGGAGATTTGGGTATCGCTGCCAACGATACAGGGCGGATGTCTTCTGAAATGGTGGTGGCTTCTGAAGATTTGGCACGAATTGCTTCCGAGCAGCAAACCATGATTCATACATTCCTGAATGGTTTAAGTCGTGTTCGGGGTAATGTGTAATTTGGCATAACTTCCTCCTATATGATTGAAGAAAGTAGAGGTTAACGGATGCGTCCAATCTCGATGTCTGTGCAGTTTGCTATCGTTACCACCGTTTTGGCGTTGGTTTCTGCCGCGATCACGAGCTACTTTTTTTATCAACAAACTGAACAACAGCGAATGCAAACCCATGTGGAGCGCTTGCAAGAGGCGCTTCATGAGGATCACTATTTGATAGAGAGTCGAGTTGCCCGTTTGCGTGATGGTGTGAATGGTTTGGTGAATGCTTCTGCTGTTGTTCGCTATGGTGATGGGATGATCGCGGGTGAACGGGCTCTTGCAGAACTCACCGATCTTTTTAAACAGTCTCTGCAGCAATATATTGATTATACCCATTTGCGGATGATTGATGCGGTATCAATGCCTGGGCGTGAGTTGTTAAGGCTTGAGCGGACGGGGGATGATATTGTGCGGGTTGCTGAAGGAGCTTTAGGAGATGCATCTCAGCAGTTGGTGTTTACTGAAACAGCAAAGCTTTCGCCAGGGCAAATTTATCTCTCTGCAATTCATTTCAATCGCGAGGATGGCGTTATTGCCCAGCCTTATACCCCAGTGTTTTGTTTGGCAACACCCATTTTTGATTTGCAGCATCATTTGAAAGCAGTGCTTGTTGTCGATGTTAATGCTGGCGTGTTGATGCCACCGACGGGTATTCACCCTTGGGTCAGTGATTTTTTTATTGCCGATGCTTTTGGACGCTACCTCGTTCATTCGCAAGCGGAAAAGCAGCTTGCTTTTGAGACGGGGCAGCAAGCGTCTGTAATGCACGATTACGAGATTGATATTGCAGATTTTCTAAAACGGCATGCCGACCCTGTTGTTCGTGATCAAGGGTGGATGGGTGAGCCTTTTCTTGGTGTGGGTGCATCCAATGAATTGTTACAGATGCGCAAGTTTTATATCGACAAACTCCATCCTGAACAGTTTTTGTTGATGGGGGTGGTTGCATCGGGCACCGTCATGGCGTATTGGGTCGATGGCGTTGTTCATGATGTGTTGCTTTGGGCTGGGTTTTTGTGTTTGGCTATTCTTCTGATGGGTGGGTTGATTGGATATTGGTTGTGTCGCCCATTGCATCAGCTTGAAGTGGTGGTTGAGACCATTGGGGATGGAATGTTGGTTGAAATCCCGCATCTCTCGGGGGCCAAAGAGGTTGTATCCCTTTCTCGTGCCATTACCAAGATGGTTGATGCGGTGACTCAATCAAGAAAAGAGCTTTATAAAAGTTCAGCGCTTCTTGATAGTCAAGTGCGCGAGCGCACTTTGGATTTAAAGAGTGTAAAACATCAATTAGAAGATAAAAATGAGGTGTTGCGACAAGCGTTAATGATTGCCGAGCAGGCGACGGCGATGCGAGGGCAATTTTTAGCGGCAATGAGCCATGAAATTCGCACCCCTTTGAATGGCGTGTTGGGGTTGACAGAACTTTTACTCGATACCCCATTGAATGAAATGCAGCGTAATCAGCTGGAAACCATTCGGGCATCAGGGAAAACACTTTTAACAATTCTGAATGATGTGCTTGATTTTAGTAAAATTGAATCGGGCAAGTTTGAGTTGAATTTAGGCGAATTTGATGTGCATGCATTGATTCATCGTGTGGTGAATTTGCAGTCTGCTGTGGCAGAGAGCAAAGGACTGCTTTTGATGGTAGAGGAGGCAAATCTGCAAACGATGGTGGTTGGAGATAGTAACCGTTTGGAACAGATTCTTGCCAACTTATTAAGTAATGCCATTAAATTTACAGAATCGGGTGAAGTGGTGTTGGTGTTAGAGCGGGTTGCTGATGATGCATCGTATTTAACGCTACAGTTTACGGTTCGAGATACTGGGATTGGTATGGATGAATTGGAGCAGCAGCGATTGTTTCAAGAGTTTGTGCAAGGAAATTCGGCAATCAGTAGTCGATTTGGTGGTACAGGTCTTGGTTTGACGATTTCTCAGCGCCTGGTTCAGATGATGGGGGGGAATATTGAGGTGCAGAGTTGTAAAGGAGCCGGCTCCTCCTTTCAGTTTTATCTCACCTTTCCCAAAGGCTCCCTGTTTGATCCATCGATGATGGTGACATTGGAGCACTGTACTGTTTTGCTCGCAGGTGATGATGTGGACGGCTTGCAGTTTTGCGCAGATGCGTTGCAATCGTTACAGATGGATGTCGATTTGATCGCTAGAAATTGTAGCGATGAGGAGATTCTGGAGAGGCTTCAGCGTGGAAATGAGCGGGCTTCATTGTACCATTTTGTCGTGCTGGATGAGGATGCGAAAGGGATGCGTTTGGCATCATTGATTCGTGCGTGTCCGCAGCTTGTAGACTTATGTCTGTTGGTTTATCGGTCAACCTATGATCGAGAAAAAGACCCGATAGTTGCCGAATATTTTGACTTGCAGTTGCACCGCGGAGCTTCTCAAGAGGCGTTGCGCAAGGGGTTGTTATCGATATTGCACGGCGGAGATGCGCCATTTTCTGTAAGTTCCTTGCATCATGATGGTGATGTTTATCATCTGCGCAGTGAGCGTATTTTGTTGGTTGAAGATAATTTAGTGAATCAACAAGTGGCGAAAGGTATGTTACGCAAGTGTGGAATCGAACATGTTGATGTGGCGAACCATGGCAAAGAAGGGGTCGCGATGTTTGAGCAATCGCACTATGACCTTGTTTTGATGGATGTGCAGATGCCAGAGATGGATGGATATGCTGCCACGCGGGCTATCCGTGCATTGGAAATGCAGCGTGGGCAGCGTGCGATCCCCATTATTGCATTGACAGCACACGCGTTTGATGAAGAACGAATGAAAGGGCAATCTGCAGGGATGGATGATCATCTTTCCAAACCTTTTACAGTGAATGCACTGAATAATATTTTTAACACATGGCTTGGAGGCTCGCCTATGAATGAAACATCATCCACTGAAGAAGCATTGGGCAATCATGATCAAAAGCTTGCGGGGGGGGGGCGTTCGCCTTCGATTGATATTCCAACCTTAGCCGATATGCGAGAGGCTTTAGGTTGTGGGGTTGGTCCTATTCTCGATATTTTTGCAGCGCAGCTTCCTGAAAAAAAAGGGTCTATCCAAGAGGCGATGGCTACGGAAAACTGGTTTGAGGTTGCCGAAAATGCGCATGCTTTGAAAGGAAGTGGTCGTAGTATGGGGGCGTTAATCTTGGGAGACTTGGCTGCAACGGTTGAACGCATGGCTCGGGAGCAGGAGTTGGAAGAACTTGGCGGTGCGATTGAAGCACTCTATGTTGAAATTGATCGCTGTGAGATTGCATTGCAAGACGCGGGGCTCGATCAATACCGTTAATGTGCTATTGCGATAAAAAAGGGGGGGAGGAGTGCCGCTATATCAGTGGGGAAAGTCGAGTTTATCATTGGGGTCGACCCATAGTTGTACTGGAAACCGATGCGATGATTTGATAAAAGATGCAGAAAGTGCGGATCCTGCACGCAGACGGCAGGCGGCTCTTGATCTTGCTTATTGTAGAAATGGTAAGCGTGTCTTGCCTGAAATTGTTTTGAAAGAACGGCATGTTGCGGTGCGTGAAACGATGTTTGACTCGTTGTTGCATTTGGTGGATGCAGCCATGGTTGAACGATTGTTACCGATGTTGCGTTCAAATGATGCAATGTTGAGAAATGGTGCGATTGAACTTTTTCAACAGATTCCAGAACTTTTTGCTCCACATGTATCAGGTTTGTTGGCGGATGACGATTCGGATGTTCGTATTTTTACGATCAATGTGATTCAGCACTTGCACCATACGATGGTGCCAAGCTGGTTGCTTGAAGTGATTCGCCATGACCGCCATGTGAATGTGGTCGCGGCGGCATTGAATGCTCTGGCTGATTTTGCGCGTCCCAACATGGTAGGAGATCTGTTGGCGGTTAAAAAACGCTTTGAAGATCAGCCTTATCTTCATTTTGCGGTCGATACGGTGATGTCTCGCACAAAGCGTGGGGTTGCGATTGATGCGACGGGGATTACCGATAGTGAATTTGAGAGTTTTCGAGATCTTTTTTATGCACGAACAGGAATTTTGTTTAAGGAGAACAAGCGTTACTTTGTTGATAAGCGCTTGATTGATCGTATTCATAAAACAGGGCATCAATCTTTTGCCGATTATTTTCGCTATGTTCGTTTGGCTGAATCAGCGCATGAGTTTCAAATTTTAACCAATGTGATGACCGTCAATGAAACCTATTTTTTTCGTGATGATGGACATTTTAAAGCGATGGTTCATTCGATGCTTGATCAAATTGTTGCCAACAAGCGCAAGGGTGAGATGATTCGGATTTGGTCAGTACCATCCTCAACAGGTGAAGAACCCTATTCAATTGCGCTTTATTTGCTTGAGTATTGGCCAAAGTTGTCCGATTGGAATGTGCAAATTATTGCTTCGGATATTAATACCGAGGTGCTTGAGCGTTGTAATAAAGGGATCTATTCAAAGCATGCCTTACGCTTTGTGCCGCAACCGTTGGTGCGTAAATATTTTGCGGAGTTGGCGAATGGTGAATATCAAATCAACTTGGCACTGCGTAAAAGTGTGAATTTCTTTTTGGGGTCAATTTTAGATGCAAAATATCAGGCAGATGTTCAGCATGTGGATATCATTTTTTGTAGAAACTTGTTGATCTATTTTGATGATGTGTCCCGGAAACAGGCTGTTGAGACCCTTTATGGTCTCTTAAATCCCGGAGGTTTTGTGTTATTAGGAAGCATGGAGTCGATGTCCCGAATATCTTCTCGATTTCAAATTCAAAAGATAGATTCCAGTTTGGTTTATCAGAAGGGGCTGGTATGACTGCCAAGATTATGATTGTTGATGATGAGATGATGATTCGTAAGTATTATGTGATGTTGCTAGAGTCGAAGGGTTATACTACGCTTGAGGCGGCTAATGGCTACGAGGCCTTGGAAAAAATATTGATTGATCCATGTGATGTGTTGATGGTGGATATCAATATGCCTAAGATGGATGGTTTGACGATGGTCAAAGAGATTCGTAGTCGTGATGGCTTTCATCATTTGCCGGTCATTATGATTAGTGCGGAAGAGGGTGATGCTGATAAAGATTCAGCATTTGAGCATGGGGTGAGTATTTATTTGCAAAAACCGGTCAAAGCGGACTTGTTGTTGCAGAGTGTTGCACAGTTATTAATAAAGTAGAGAGGCGTTTTATGCCGGGTGAGATGTTGAAAAATATAGATCCAGAGGTTCTTCCTTTAATTCCTAAGTATTTGACGCATCGATTGAATGATCTTGATGGTATTCGTTGTGCACTGGCCGATGATGATTTTGCAACGGTGACACGCTTCGGTCATAGCATGAAAGGTTCTGGCTCCAGTTATGGGCTGGATCCAATCAGTGAGATGGGGGCTTTGATTGAAAAAGCGGGCTTGGCTAAAGATGTTGATCGTGTTTTGGATGTTTTGACGGAACTGGAAGACTTTCTTAAAAAAGTTCTTGACTCTGAAGATTTAAATTTGAACGCTGATCGTAATGTTCGTCGTGTGTTGTGTGTTGATGACAATGAAGATGTGACAGACTTGCTTGAAATGATTTTGATCAAAGGTGGTTTGGATGTTGAAGTGATTCATGATGCCGAGCTGGGTCTGGAGCGTATGAGTCGTGGTGGCATCGATCTTTTGTTGCTCGATGTCAGTATGCCGAAAATGAATGGCTTTGAGTTTATGGAAAAAATGAATGCCTGTGGCAGCAAGGTCCCTGTTGTTTTTTTAACGGCGAGTCAATCGGAAGAGGATGAGTTGCGCGGCTTAACACTTGGTGCAAGGGATTATATTATTAAACCATTCTCTTCCGCGTTGATCCATAGCCGTGTGGTAGGTTTAATGCACCGTCTCTATGCATAGCGGTGTGATTGCCCCAGATAGATTGGCCCCGTTTCCTAAGGTTTTTAAGTCACCAGCATGTGTGGTGATCGGCAGTAGTACGGGAGGGCCGTATGCGCTGATGGCGCTTTTTGAGGGTTTTAAACAACCCTTGCCTATTCCGTTGGTTGTTGTTCAGCATATTCGTCCCCATGGCGTTCCTCCGTTGGTAAAGGCATTGGCGAGCCGTTGTTGTATGCCGATTGAAATTGTTCAAGAGGGCGATTGCTTGCGGGCAGGTGTTATTTATATTGCCAGCTCCAATAATCAGCATTTAAGTATTTTGCATCATGCACAGCGGGGCTTGGTCGCAAATTATACGGATGAAGAGAAAAGCGAGCATTGCCGGCCAGCGGTGAATGTTTTGTTTGCATCGATGGCGCGTTTGGCGCCGCAGTTTAAAGCGATTGCTGTTGTTTTGACAGGAATGGGCAAGGATGGTGCCCAAGGTGCGGAGCAGCTTGTCAAGTCGGGCAGCGTTGTGATTGTACAGGATGAATCCTCGGCAGTGGTTTGGGGAATGCCAAGGGCCGTTGTTGAGGTTGGTGCTGCGCATAAAGTTTTATCCATTGAGCAGATTGCGATTGAAATAGAGCGGTTGGCTGCGGTGTAATGTTGTTTTTACAGCATCGAGATTCAGGTGCTGAAGGTTGTTGTTGCAAGATGAAAAGGTTTCGGTATAGTCCGCCTCCTTGAAAATAATGAAACGAGATTGAGAGGATTCATGTCTCTGACTGCTGAAAAAAAGAATGAAGTTATGACCGCATTTGCGACCCACGAAGGAGATACAGGTTCTCCAGAGGTTCAGGTTGCTCTGCTGACGACGCGTATCAATGAGTTGAGTGATCACTTTAAGGCGCACCATAAAGATCACCATTCACGCCGTGGCCTTTTAAAGATGGTTGGTCAGCGTAGAAATCTTTTGAAATATATTAAAGCGAAGGACTTTGGTCGTTATCGCAGCCTGATTGAACGCTTGGGCTTGCGTCGCTAAGAATGCTTGCATAAAGGGCGGCTCAATATTGAGCCGCCCTTTTCTTTTTTGTTTTACAACTTAGATGGATCTCTCGAATAAGGATATGGAATGTTTGATATTAAGAAAGTAAATACGGTCGTTGGCGATCGTGAATTTGGTTTAGAAACGGGTCGAATTGCGCGTCAAGCGGGCGGCTCAGTGTTGGCACAGTATGGCGATGTGATTGTTCATGTGGCAGCCACGACCGCAAAAACAGCGATGCAAGGGGTTGATTTCCTGCCGTTGACCGTGCATTACCAAGAGCGTACATACGCTGCTGGCCGCTTTTTAGGCGGCTTTTTAAAGCGAGAAGGTCGTCCTTCTGAAAAGGAAACTTTGACTTCGCGCTTGATTGATCGTCCGATTCGTCCCCTTTTTCCTAAAGGTTACTTCCATGAAACCCAAGTGATTGCCACGGTGATCTCGGCCGATGAAGACAATAATCCTGATATTATTGCTATCAATGGTGTTTCAGCTGCGTTGATGATCTCAGATGTGCCTTTTGCAGAAGCGATTGCTGCTTCACGCGTGGGGATGATTGATGGTGCGTTTGTCTTGAATCCAACCTATGAGCAGATGAAATCGTCGGTGCTTGATTTGGTGGTTGCGGGAACGCGTGATGCTGTTTTGATGGTTGAGTCTGAAGCGAAAGAGTTGAGTGAACAGCAGATGCTGGATGCGGTGATCTTTGGCCAAGAGGGTTATCTACCTGTGATTGAAGCAATTGAAGCCTTGGCCGCGCAAGCTGGTAAAGAGAAAATTGAAGTCACATTGGCAGGGAATGATGATGTGCAAGCTGCTGTCAATGAGGCGTTTGAAGCCGATGTGCGTGCAGCTTATGATATTGTTGATAAACAAGCACGCTCGACCAAACTTGATGCGATTCGTTTGACTGCGGCAGCGCAGTTGGCAGGTAGTGAAGAGGCCTCAGGTCAGTTTGCTTCTAATGATGTCACCTCTGCGATGAAATCATTAGAAAAACGGGTGGTTCGCCGCGCAATTATCGATGGTCATCCGCGTATTGATGGCCGTTCCACGACCGATGTGCGTGCAATTGATTGTCAAGTTGGTGTTTTGCCTCGTACCCATGGTTCAGCGCTTTTCACCCGTGGTGAGACACAGGCACTTGTCACGATTACCTTAGGTACAGAGCAAGATATGCAGATGACTGAAAGCTTGGAAGGTGTTGATAAACAACGCTTCATGCTGCACTATAATTTCCCGCCGTACTCTGTCGGTGAGGCGCGCCGTATGGGTGCTCCAGGTCGTCGTGAAATTGGTCACGGTCGCCTGGCGCGTCGTGGTGTTGAGGCAGTTATCCCCTCTGCGGATACTTTTGCCTATGCCATTCGCGCGGTGAGTGAAATTACTGAATCCAATGGTTCATCCTCAATGGCATCTGTATGTGGCACTTCGTTGGCCCTGATGGATGCAGGTGTGCCGATCAAGGCGCCGGTTGCAGGTATTGCGATGGGCTTGATTCTTGAAAAAGATGGTTATGCGGTATTGTCAGATATTTTGGGTGATGAAGATCATTTGGGCGATATGGACTTTAAGGTTGCCGGTACATCTGCGGGTGTCACAACCTTGCAACTTGATATTAAGATTGGTGGTTTAACCCGTGATATTATGCAACAGGCCTTGGCGCAAGCCAAAGAGGGTCGTATGCATATCTTGGCTGAAATGGCCAAGTGTATGACGGAGTCGCGTGATGATGTGGCCGATTATGCACCGCGTATGATTATGATGAAGATCAAAGCGGACAAAATTCGTGAAGTAATCGGTACGGGTGGTAAGGTGATTCGTGGTATCGTTGAAGAGACTGGCGCGAAGATTGACCTTGAAGATGATGGTACGATTAAGATCTTTGCCGTAACTGCCGAAGCGGGCAATGCGGCGAAAAAGATGATCGACGATATTGTTGCAGAGGTTGAAGTCGGTGCAACCTATGAAGGTAAAGTGGTCAAGTTGATGGATTTTGGTGCCTTTGTTCGTGTTCTTGGCAATACGGATGGTTTGGTTCATATTTCTCAAATTTCACACAAGCGCGTTGAAAATGTTGCGGATGAGTTGAAAGAGGGGGATGTGGTTAAGGTGAAGGTGCTTGAAATCGACCGTGGTGGTAAGATTCGTTTGTCGATGAAAGCGTTGCTGGATGCGCCAACAGAGGATTGATGGTTTAACAGTCCTGCTTGAAAGATAGCTAAAAAAGGAGATGACGCTGTCATCTCCTTTTTTGTTTAGGGATGTGATTTTTTTAAGGATGGTCAGCGTATGGGGTTCGACAATTTTCAAGAATCAAAGCTTGATTCGGGTGTGTTGGTGTTGTCACATGGGATGCCAGCGGCGCAAACGGTCGCATTGGGGATTTTTATCGATGTTGGTAGTCGTGATGAGTTATCGCATGTAGCAGGGATTGCCCATGCGCTTGAGCATATGATGTTTAAGGGTACTACCCATCTGGATGTGCATAAACTCTCTCAACGGTTGGATAACTTGGGAGGTAATGCTAATGCATACACCTCGCGTGAACGGACCTGTTTTCATCTTCAGGTTCTGCATGAAGATTGGCAAGAGGCGCTTAAATTGCTATTGGATATGGTGCAGAATCCTGCGATTCCTGATGAGGAGTGGCAGCGAGAGCGAGAGGTTATTCTCTCTGAAATGGCGATGGTGGAAGATACCCCTGATGAGTGGATGTTTGATCAACATATGCAGGCGATGTTTCCAGATTCTGCATTTGGTGCTTCAACCTTGGGGACACGCGAGAGTATTCTTTCGATGCATGTGGATGATTTGCGGGATTATTTGCATCAACATTATCAACCTCCCCGTTTGCTGGTCAGTGCAGCTGGACGAATCGAGCATGCCGAATTGGTTGATTTGTTACAGGCGTATCCCTGGAAGGGGAAGAGTGTTGCTTTGGTGAGGGAATGTCCCATTGCCGCGACTGGAGTACAGTATTTGGAGCGATCAACGGAGCAGGTTCAGATTGCACTTTCATGGCCAGGTATCTCAGCTGCATCCGCTGAGCGTCCTTTGGCATGGGTCGCTAATCAGTTGCTTGGCGTGGGTATGAGCTCAAGTCTTTTTCGTGAAGTTCGTGAGAAGCGCGGCTTGGTTTATGGCATTGGCTCCCATCTTTCGACATATACGGATTTGGGGATTTGGTCAGTCTCATGTGCGACTGATCCGAAGTTGCTGGCACCCTGTTTGCAAGTGTTGCAAGAGACCTTGACGGGGTATGTGGATGAGTTAAGTGATGAGCTGTTAATGCGTGCCAAACGACAGCTTGAGGTGCAACTTCGTATGGGGATGGACTCAGTCGAGGGATATATGCTCTATTTGAGTGGTCGGTTTGACGAGCCCGTTTTACATTCACAAGCCTATTGGGTGGCGTTGATTCAAGAAGTTACCGTCATTGATTTGCGCGTATGGGTTGCAAAACATCTTGCTGCCGAACCGATGTGGACACTGCTTGGACCTAAAAAAGCACTACAATCTGCTAGAAATATTCTGTAGATTTCTTCCATGATTCGTAGAGTTCGAGAAGATATTCGTACGGTTTTTGAGCGCGATCCTGCCGCAAAGTCGGTGTGGGAGGTGATGACATGCTATCCCGGTTTGCAAGCAATATGGATGTATCGCCTTGCACACAGGTTTTGGTGTTGGCGCCTTTTTTGGCTGGGGCGATTTACCATGCACCTTGCTCGTTGGTTTACAGGGATTGAAATTCATCCTGGTGCCTCCATCGGTCGGCGCTTTTTTATTGATCATGGTATGGGCGTTGTGATTGGTGAGACGACGGAGATAGGGGATGATGTGACCCTTTACCATGGTGTAACATTGGGTGGAACGACCTGGAAAAAACACAAGCGTCACCCAACCTTGGAAGATGGGGTGATTGTGGGAGCTGGAGCCAAAATATTGGGGCCAATCGTGGTGGGGGCACATTCACGCATTGGCGCTAATTCGGTGTTGTTGAGGGAGGTTCCTGCACACTCTACCGTGGTGGGGATTCCTGGGAATATTGTTACCAAAAGCAGCTCGGAGGGTGAGAAAGGGAAGATTAATCTTGATCACCATTTGATGCCGGATCCTGTTGCGGATGCGATTCGCCATATGTTAACGATGATTGATGATGTGAACGCGCGGATTGATGCGCATCATCGCAATGATACGATGGACGCGGAAGAGGCTGTTTTGCATCAAGAGATGGAAAAGGAGCATCAAAAGGTTGAGAAATTTCTCGGTGGCGGTGGTATTTAATCCTTTGCGCGGGGATGTTTAATAGTTGACCTTTATGCTAGGTTATGGAATGATTGGTTATCTTTTTGGATAAGGTGGTGCGATATGCGATTAACAAGTAAAGGTCGTTATGCGGTATCTGCAATGGTTGATTTGGCGAAGCAGGGGGAGGATAAGCCTGTCACTTTGGCTTCGATTTCAGAGCGGCAATGTATTTCACTTTCATATTTGGAGCAGCTATTTCGTAAGTTGCGAGAGCATGGTTTGGTCACTTCCGTGCGAGGGCCTGGTGGTGGCTATCATTTGGCGGCATTGCCAAGTGAGATCACTGTGTCGGCCATTATTTTAGCTGTCGATGAGCCGATTCAGATGACAATGTGTGCCAATGCAAGTCGGGGATGTCACCGAGGTCATCGTTGCGATACGCATCAGCTTTGGAATACATTGGGGTTGCATATTCAGCGTTTTTTAGATGTGGTGACCGTCGAAAATATTATCAATCAAGATATTATTCTTGATTCGATTGAGATGTTGCCAGCATCACATTATGTCGGTAATGAGCAGCCGATTAAGGTAGGTTGACCTCTGAACACCCAATACTATTTTGATTACAATGCCACCGCCCCTATGCTTGAAGAAAGTATAGAGGCGGTGGTTTGTGCTTGCCGTGTTGCATCGGGAAACCCTTCGAGCCTGCATTGGGCGGGGCGTAAGTCGCGCAAGATTGTTGATGATGCACGCGATCTCATCGCGCGTTACTTGAAGGTCGAGCCCGGAAGTGTGGTTTTTACATCAGGTGGTACGGAAGCCAATAATATGGCGATTTATGGTGTGTTATCATCCTGTGAACCTGGCACGATTGTTACCTCTGCGATTGAGCATCCTGCAGTGTTGCAGCCGATGGAGCGCTGGGGGCAAGAGCCTGGATGCGCGTTGGTTGTTGTGCGCCCCAGTCTTCAGGGCGAAATCGATGCGATTGATTTTTGTGCACAGATCTCGCGAGAGACGCGAATGGTGGCAATCATGTTGGCCAACAATGAGACTGGGGTGATTCAGCCTGTGCAGGCTATTGTCGATCATTGTCGTGGGCTTGGGGTTCCAGTGTTGGTCGATGCGGTGCAGGCGCTGGGAAAGATATCTTTGGATTTGAAAAAACTCGATGCTGATTTTGTTTCGCTCTCCGCGCACAAGATTGGTGGCCCCAAAGGTGTGGGCGCGTTAATTGTGCGTAAAGGCGCAGTATTTCAGCCGTTAATGCTTGGTGGTGGGCAAGAGCGAAAGCGGCGCTCAGGGACCGAAAATGTCGCGGCGATTGCTGGTTTTTCGGCTGCCTTACAATCGATGGATTTTACGCATGTTGATGTTGTGCGTAACCATTTTGAACAAATGTTGCTTGCTGCATTCGATGATGTGACAATTTTTGGGCGTGATGCGCTTCGACTTGGTAATACATCGATGTTTTCTGTGCCGGGGATTGATGGTGAGACGCTGTTGATGCAGCTTGATTTGGCAGGATTTGCTGTGGCTTCGGGTTCGGCTTGCTCTTCAGGAAAACGCCAACCTTCGCATGTGTTGTGTGCGATGGGGGTTGCTCAGAGCGATGCTCGCAGCAGTTTGCGCATTAGCTTTGGCGGCGATTCAACCCTACGGGGGGCGGAAGCCCTTGTGCAAGCCTTGCAACAGGTGAGAGAACGCATGAAAAAACTTTCAGGATGGAAATGATGAATGCAGATATTACAGTGACTGCAGCAGCGGAACACTATTTTACCAATTTTTTGAAAGAGTATCCCTCGCAAGGGTTGCGTTTAAGTACCAAAATTTCGGGGTGTTCAGGCCATGCTTATGTGCTTGATGTTGTTGATCTCCCTCACGAGAGCGATTTAACGATTCCCATGTTACCTTTTTCCTTTTATGTGGATGCCATTGCTTATGAAAAAGCCTTGAAGGGGCTTGTGATCGATTATCAACAAGATGCGCTCTCTTCGGCGATTGTTTACCGTAACCCCAATGAGAAAGGGGCTTGCGGTTGTGGAGAGTCATTTACCCTGTAACGATTGAAAATAGAGGGTCGTCTTGAGAGTGTTAGATTAGATCGTGAAGGAGTTTTTCTTATGCCTTATGTGTTGTTGACCGTTTCGGGACGAGACCGAGCAGGGATTGTGTGTGATGTTGCCGATGCGTTGTTGCATGTGGATGCCAATATTGAGGACTCTTCAATGACTGCGTTGCGTGGGCGATTTACCATGATGATGGTTGTTCATTTGCCCGAACAAAAAGAGCTGACGCTTTTCAAAGCAGTGATGACGGAACTTGAGCAGCGTACTGCTTTAACGGTTCGTTCTGAAATGATTGAAGATGCGGATATGGTGTTGCTTCCTGAAGAGCCCGATTGTGTCATTACGGTTTCAGGTGCAGATCAAGCGGGTATCGTTTTTTCTGTGACGGAATTGTTGGTCAAACACAATATTTCGGTGGTGGATGTTTCAACGCGTGCGCGTAGCTCAAACCACGGCGATCTCTATATGATGGCGCTTGAAGCGGTCGGCTTAGATGATCAGGAAGATGCTCTGCGTGGTGAATTGCGTTTGCTGGCGCAACAGTTGTCTGTTGATATTGAGCTGCATAGCTTGGATAAGAGTATTTTTTAGCCTATGACGGTTGTCGATACGGCAGAAAATCAACAAGAAGCAGCGGTAATATTGCAACAGCCTGACTTGAGGTTGCGTCAACGGTCGGTGCAACGCCGTTGTTTTGATGCAGAACTTATTGTGCAGGTCAATAATTTAAGAGTGGTTATGCTGCAAGGTGTGGGGGGCGTTGGAATTGCTGCGCCGCAAATTGGCTGGTTTGAACGGGTGATTGTTGTCGATTGCAGCTTGGCAAACCGTCCATGCCGTCATCATGGATTGTTGATGATGGTCAATCCTCGCATTGTTGACGCATCAGAAAAGATGAAGCTTGGCCGTGAAGGTTGTCTTTCAGTTCCCGATTGGGTTGGAATGGTAGAGAGGCACCAGATGGTGAGGGTTGCTTATGAAGATCTTATGGGTGTATCGCAAGTGATTGAGAGTCACCACTATGAAGCTCGCGTTATTCAACATGAAATCGATCACTTGGATGGTGTGCTTTTTACCGATCGTGTCGTTTCTACGCGTGATTTGGTTCGTCGGATGGTGCTTGACCAAGTGTGATGTTGAACATAGGTTGTGATAATCAACTGGGTTGAGGTGCGCGCGTTACAATGATTGGATGGTTTAAGATAGTTATTAGCACGCTTTCGTTGTTCTGTTTGATGGTGTTTTCGATGCCATCTGCGATAGCCCGTGATGCTGCTATTTTAGATGTCCGGCTCTGGACTGCCCCCGATCATACTCGGGTCGTTTTTGATTTGAATAAATCGGTGCAGTACCGTGTTTTTCCATTAAGCAATCCTGACAGGATTGTTGTAGACCTCTTTAAAAGCGATCTGAAAGTGGATCGTTTAAAACTTCCCTTGCCTGATCCTGCGATTACTAAGGTGCGTTACGGCAAGCATGAACCCTCAACCTCACGCTTTGTCTTTGTGACCAAAGAGGCTCTCACTTCGGAATCATTTTTGTTAAATCCAAGTAAAGACAAGCCTTACCGTCTTGTTGTTGACTTTAAACGAAAATTGAAACAACAGCCCAAAGAGAAAGATGTCACTGTAACGAAAGATGTTCGTGGGAAAAAAACGATTATTATTGCTATTGATGCTGGGCATGGCGGCGAAGATCCTGGCGCTATTGGTCGCAATGGACTGAAAGAGAAGACTGTTACTTTGGCTGTGGCAAAAGCATTGGAGAACGCTGTTAATGGTCGTGCGGGGATGCGGGCTGTATTGACGCGAAAAGGTGATTATTATGTCTCTCTTAAAGGGCGTGTAAAAAGAGCCCGCGATGCCCATGCCGATATGATGATTAGTATCCATGCCGATGCTGTTAAACAGCGCTATGTTGAGGGGGCAAGTGTTTATACGCTTTCTGATCGCGGAGCGACGCCCGATAAAGTTGCAGCTGCCCTTGCTGCAAAAGAGAATGCTGCCGATGAAGTGGGGGGGGCGGGCCCATTCGCCATGGACGATCCATTGCTGAATATGATTTTAGGTGACATGGCAAAAAAAGATAGTTTGATCAGTGCTGAGATTTTGGCGAAGCAGGTGTTAAAAGATTTGGCAACGGTTGGGCCGATTAAGTATGAGCATCCTAAAAAAGCGCGATTTGTTGTGTTAGGAGCGCTTGAGGTGCCCAGTGTGTTGGTTGAGGTTGATTTTATTTCAAATCCAAACAGAGAGAAGGTCTTGAATAATAAAAGACACCAGGAAAAATTAGCAGCGGCGCTTTTGTCTGCCAGCGAAAACTATCTTCGTCGCCAAGGGTTGCTTGATTCAGAGAATCGTCGTGCGGATGTTGAAGTCGATTTGGGCCATGAGACCGTGAAGATGGAGTTTCCCTGTGCGAATGATTGCCAACGCGTGTCATTGCTTGGTAAACCTGTATCATTGTTGCCATGAATCATCTCTATCGTCGCCTCTTACAGTTTTTAAAGCCCTATAAAGGGCGTCTTTTTGTGGCGATGTTCTGTATGGTGGTGCTTGCAGCCTGTACAGCTGCATTGGCATGGATGTTAAAGCCAGCGCTCGATCAAGCATTGGCGGGTGGAAATCAACGCTATATCTACTTGATTCCACTTGGGATTATCGGGCTCTATTTCATTAAAGGCATTGCTTATTATGGTCAGAGTTACTTTATGGCTTATATCGGGCAACGGGTCATTACCGACCTTCGTAACTATATGTATGACCGGCTTACTTCACAGTCTTTGTCGTTCTTTGCCCATCGTAAAACGGGCGAAATTCTGGCCAGGATTGGTTATGATGTCACCTTGGTTCAGGGGGCGGTGAGTACTGCGATTACCGCATTAATGCGTGATGTGGCGACGATTATTTTTTTAACCGCTGTGATTCTTTATCAGGATTGGAAATTGGCATTGATGTCGATGATGTTATTTCCATTGGTGATCTATCCTATTGCGAGGTTTGGTAAAAAAATTCGACATGCAACCTCGGAGGGACAAGTCTCGATGGGCGAAATGACCAGTTTGGTTGAAGAGACCATCGGTGGGGTACGCGTTGTTAAAGCCTTTGGTATGGAGGCGTATGAGCAACGCCGTTTTAGAGCCTTGACGCAGCGTTTCTTTAGTCACCAAATGCGCGCGATGCGCGTGCAAGCGCTCTCTTTTCCGATTATGGAATTGTTGGCCGGTTTTTGTGTTGCGGGTGTTTTGTACTATGGCGGTTCTCAGGTGGCTGCGGGGTTTTCGACGCCTGGCGCATTGATGTCTTTCTTGGCTGCGATGATTATGCTCTATGAACCTGTAAAACGCTTATCAGCTGCGAATAACCAGATTCAACAAGGTCTCTCTGCTGCAGAGAGGATTTTTGATTTGGCCGATGAAGAGATTGCGGTCGTTGATTGTGACGACGCGGTCGATTTAAGTGGTAACTTTGTGGCTTCGGTCGCTTTTGAGTCGGTGCAGTTGAAGTATCCCAATGCAGAAAAGGCGGTGCTTGATCATATTCACTTTTCAGTAGCTCCTGGAGAAGTGGTGGCTCTTGTCGGGAAAAGTGGTGCAGGAAAAACATCGTTGGCGAGTTTGGTTCCACGCTTCCTGGATGTCTCTGCTGGGGTGGTTCGGGTTAGTGGTGAAGATGTTCGTCATGTGACGCAAGACTCTTTGCGGCAGCATATTGCTTTGGTTACCCAAGAGGTGATTCTATTTAACGATACGGTGCTGAATAATGTTGCTTATGGGCACGATGAGATTGATCGTGAAAAGGTGATTGCGGTAGCCAAGGCTGCCAATGCCCATGAATTTATTATGAAAATGCCACAAGGGTATGATACTCTGGTGGGAGAGCGCGGGGTGATTTTGTCTGGCGGGCAGCGCCAACGCATCTCTCTGGCGCGTGCATTGCTAAAAGATGCTCCCATTTTAATTTTGGATGAGGCGACCAGCAGTCTGGATACGGAGTCGGAACGCTTGGTACAAGAAGCCATTGATCGTTTGATGCAGGGTCGTACGGTGATCGTGATTGCGCACAGGCTCTCTACTATTCGTCATGCGGATAAGATCGTCGTGCTTGATCATGGCCAGGTGGCACAGATGGGGCAACATGAACTGCTTTTACAAGAGGGTGGGCTCTATTCTGAGCTTTACCATATGCAGTTTGAACAACAGGGTGATGTTGATTCTGTCATATGAAGGGTGGAGATGGCGTCTATTCGATCGCATGGAAGCAGCGTGTGATTATCTGGTTGGTTCCGCAGTTGATTCGTGTGATCTATTTTTTCTTAAGTCGATCGATTTGTTGGCAGTTTGTTGGCAATGTTTACCATGCAGGTCAACCTGAGCGGTTTCTGCTCGCATTCTGGCATGCGCGTTTATTGATGATGCCTTATGCGTTTCGTCAATGGCAAGGCTATATGTTGATTTCAGACCATCGTGATGGTGGTTTTATTGCCGATACCATGCGTTTGATTGGTATTCGAACCATTCGTGGCTCAACCACGCGGGGGGGGGCCAGAGCCATGCTGCAAATGTTACGCAAAGTGAAGCAAGAAGCATGTGATTTGGGTATTACTCCGGATGGCCCCAAAGGTCCGCGTGAAGTGGTTCAGCAAGGGACTGTGCAGATGGCCATTAAATCGGGATTGCCAATTTTACCTGTATGTTATGCAAGTGATCGCTGTTGGCGTGCAAACTCATGGGACCATTTTTATATCCCTAAACCCTTTTCTCGTGGTGTGATGGTTTATGGTGAATATGTTTATTTGACGGCTGAAGAGCCATTCGAATCGGCATTGGCCAGAGTGCAGCAGGCGATGGATGAGACGCAGGCACGGGCAGATGCTTTTTTCATTTCCGAACACCTTAACACGAAGGGTTAAATTGTCATGATTGTCATTTCTGTGGCGAGACAAATACTCATTCATCGTCGTAAGTTTGGTGTGCGGCGCATCTACCCGATTTCAACAGCAAAAAAAGGTGTGGGTAATTGTCAAGGGAGCTTTCAAACTCCGATTGGGCGGCATCAGGTGATCGATAAAATTGGTGAAGGTCAGCCCCGAATGACTGTGTTTAAAGCACGAAATCCGGAGGGGATTTATCGGCCTGGGATTGATCAGGCAGACGGTGATTGGATTTTAAGTCGCATTTTACGCTTGGGCGGCTGTCAAACAGGTTATAATCATCGTGGTCAAGTGGATAGTTACCATCGCTATATCTATATTCATGGAACACAAGACGAGGCGCACTTGGGCACTCCTGCATCCCATGGGTGTATTCGCATGAACAACGATGATGTTATCGATCTTTTTTCCTATGTTGATGTTGGTGAGCGGGTCTATATTCGGGTTTAATTGTTAAATTGCTTGAGCCTTAAATATGTTGCAAGGATTGATGGTGGCTCCATTCGATCCAATTGCCTTCGAGTAGTCCTGCATCGACACTGATAAGATGATCAAATTGCCAAAATGTAAGAACCGCTTCAGTGATTGCCAGTCCTGCCACAATGAGATCTTCCCGTCCTTTTTCAATGGTTGGCATCACAAGACGCTCAGCATTGCTTTTTTGTAATAGACGATCTCTTAAGTTATAAAAGTCAGTGAGAGCAATATAACAGTTGTTGATTTGATTGACATCGTAGGTGTTCAGGTTGAGGTAGGTTGCTGCCAGTGTGGTGATTGTTCCTGCGGTACCAACCAAATGGTTCGCAGGTTTTTCTAGCCAACTTGTGCCAAGACTGTGCAAATAGTGCAATGCATCATCCACCATCGCCTGATAGTCTGGCGGTGATATTGGGTCACTTTGTGCATGGCGGTAGGTGTGAACGACACCTAAAGGTTGGCTGATTGCTTGCACCAATTGTTGCGCCTTGACCTGAATAAATTCAGTGCTTCCTCCACCAATGTCAAAGAGCAACATCGCTTGGGCGATCGCAGGGTCGAGTGCCGATGTCGCACCAAGAAGTGATAAACGGGCTTCAGTATCACCATCAATAATGTGAATGGTTATTCCCGTTTCATCCTCGACTTGTTGGCACAATTCACTGGCATTGTCAGAGAGCCGCAATGCTGCGGTTGCTACCGCACGAAGGTGGCTGAGAGGCGTTTGATGTTCATCAAGGTGTTGCCGAAAGTCGCGAAGGCATTGCCGTGCACGGATGATGGCAGCTTCCGATAATCGGCCATTTTGACGCACCCCTTCCCCCAGTCGAGTTACTTGATGGGTGTAAAAAATCTGTTGGCCGATGGGGTGATCGGGGTGTTGGTCGGCGATGCGTAAACGCATGGTGTTGGAACCGATGTCGATACTGGCGAAGCGTTGGTCGTGATCCATCATGACTCCTCCTGATGATATTTTTGTGCAAGTTCCATATAGCGTTTGGCAGAGATCAATAAGAATTCTCTCTCTTTTGCTTTGAGAGGTCGAATCTCTTTGGCAGGAGAGCCTGCATAGAGGAATCCACTTTTGAGGATTTTTCCTTCGGTTACTAGAGAGCCTGCTGCCAAAAGGGATCCGCACTCCATGACGGCTTGATCCATGATGATGGATCCCATGCCGACAAGACAATTCGATTGAATTTCACAACCATGTAAAATGACTCGGTGGCCAACGGTGACATCATCGCCGATCACGCAAGGGGTGCGTTGGTAACTCGTATGCAGCGTGCAGTGCTCTTGAATGTTGGTGCGTGCGCCAATGTGGATGGCCTCAACATCACCGCGTAAGACGCTCTGATGCCAAATGCTGGAGTATTCACCGATTGTGACTTGCCCGATAACTTCTGCCGAGGAGGCGATAAAGACGCCCATTTCAATTTGAGGACGCCACTGTTCAAAAGGACTAATCATATAAGCTCCATGGTTAGATTTTTTTTAAGAGAACCTTTTTTCTCAATAGTTCATGGTTTCTGTTGTCAAAAATGATAATTTCAGCCTGTTTAATATCATCTTCCTGGATGGCATTCAGAGGGATCGATCCGCGTAAAAAGATGTGTGAAGTTGTGGTGAATGGGAGGTTGCTATCGCCATCAAAGAGGAGTGTTTTTCGTTCATGATGATGATCTAGAATGTCAATTTGAATCGATCCTGTGAATATGCGGGATTTGTCAGCCCCCTTGGCTAGAGCAAATTCATAATTCAATATCCCCTTCTCTTGCGAGATCAAACTCGCCTGAACAAGTGAAACCCCTTTTTCTTTTCGAGCACTAAGTAAGTTTTCAAATGTATTGATGCGTTCAGTAAGGAGAATGTTGTTCATTTTTTCCCGTTTGAGAGCATCTTCAAGCGCCTGAATCTTTTCACTTTTCATTAAATCAACCGCATGAATGGTCGCCTTATCTTTCAAAAGTTGGTCCCGTTCATTTTGTAAATAACTTATTTTGGCAATGAAATGGTCATTTTTCTCAGGGAATAGTCGATGTCCCAATGCAAACGATAGTGTGATGAGCATGAGGAGAAATATCAGTGTGATCAGGGGATGGAAAATAAATGGGCGATTTGCACGGCCATGTTCACCAATAATAAGCAAGCGTTTGGGTTGCAACAGTAGCTGTTTGATTCGGCGTGCAGGCTTGCTCTTTTGTGGGCTTACCGTAGGCTGAAAGTGAATCTTATTTTGTTCAGAATCGTGTTGAAATTGCCGTTGACGCAATATTTTTTGGCGCATTCGGCGTTTGTGATGCAAGGACCACCGACGCCGAATATTATGCGTTAATGCAGCGTGTGATGAAGTGATTTTTTTATACATTCCTGTGTGTGATTATGGCCAGGTTGCATAGCTGCTTAACCCTGTGGTCTCCTCGAATCCAAACATGATGTTGGCATTTTGAATGGCTTGCCCCGAGGCACCTTTGAGCAAGTTATCAATACAGCTTACAATAACACCACAATTTTCACCGGTGGCGATCATGCCAATGGAGCAGCGGTTGCTACCCCGAACATGGTGGGTGCTGGGCAGTTCGCCGTAAGGAAGAATTTGGATGAATGGCTCGTTTTGATAGGTTGCACATAAGGTTTCATGCCATGCTTGCGCGTGTCCACCTTGAAGGTGAATGGTACTCATCATGCCTCTTGTCATGGGGATAATATGTGGGACAAAGTGAATGTTGGCTGTTAAACCTCCTAAACATTGTGCCCACTCTTCCATCTCCCAGTTGTGGCGATGTCTGGGTAGTCCATAGGCGGACATTCCTTCGTTAATTTCACAATAAAGTAGATTTGTTTTTGCAGATCGTCCTGCTCCAGATGTTCCTGATTTTGAATCAACGATAATATAATTGGGGTCAATGAGGCGCTTTTGTAGTAATGGAATAAGGGGAAGCAGTAGCGAGGTTGGGTAGCATCCCGGATTGGCAAGCAGTTGACAGTTTTTAATACGATCGCGTTGTAGTTCACTGAGCCCATAGATCGCAAGCGGGAAGAGTTCCGGACAGGGGTGTTCTGCTTGGTATGCCTCCAAATAGGTTTGCGAGGATTGATGACGAAAATCGGCGCTGAGATCGATGACACGCTTTCCGTTGTTGATCAATGACGCAATGATATTTGCTGAAGCGCCATGAGGAAGAGCGGTAAAAATCAAAGGGATTGAGTCAGGAATAGGGGTGTCAGAGGCTTGTAGTATCATGTTGGCAATGGCTGGGTTGCCAATGGATGTGATAACCTCACCAGCCCGTTTGCCTTGCTGGGAATGGGCTCCCAAGTAGGCGATTTCAAAGTGGGGGTGTTGATCCAGTAGGCGGATAAGCTCTGCTCCGGTATAACCGGTAGCTCCAAGGATGGCGACGGGGGTACGATTCATGGGCTGATGTTAGCGCTTTGCCCGTGCGGGTAAAGAGAAATGGCAAGAGAAAGATAAAAGAATGAAAATAAAAAAGGAGAGCCAAAGCTCTCCTTTTGCAACCAGGAAAAAAATCCTGAATGATCGTCTGTTTAACGCTTTGAGAATTGTGGTGCGCGACGGGCTTTTTTCAAGCCATACTTCTTACGCTCTACAATGCGCGAGTCACGGGTGAGGTAGCCAGCCTTTTTCAATTCAGCACGAAGTCCTGAATCATACTCAAGCAATGCGCGAGCAATACCTAAACGAATGGCTCCCGCTTGGCCTGAAACGCCGCCACCTTTAACATTAACACGAACATCAATGCGGCCTGATAGTTTTGTTAACGCAAGAGGTGCCAATGCTTGTTGACGAATAATCTCAATTGGAAAGTAATCTTCAAGAGCTCTACCGTTAACAACGACTGTGCCATTGCCTGATTGGATGAGAACGCGAGCAATGCCAGCCTTACGGCGACCTGTTGCTTGATATTGTGTGTTTTCTGCAGTTGCCATGTTTTAAAACCTCGGCTTAATTCAATTTCAGTTCTTGCGGTTGTTGTGCCGCATGTGGATGCTCTGAACCAGCATACACTTTTAACTTTTTAAACATTGCGCGTCCCAAGGGATTCTTTGGCATCATGCCTTTGATGGCAAGTTCCAGAATACGCTCAGGGAAACGCTCACGCTGTTTCTCAAGCGTGATGCTTTTAATACCACCAGGGAATTGACTATGGCGGTAGTATGTTTTTTGCATCTCTTTGGCGCCTGTAACAGCAATTTTCTCAGCATTGATAATGATGACATGGTCACCGCAATCTGCATGTGGGGTGAATTCAGGACGATGTTTGCCACGAAGTATTTTTGCAACTTCACTGGCCAGACGACCAAGAATTACACCTTCTGCATCAATAATATGCCACTTACGCTCAATGTCACCGGGACGAACAGTCCATGTACGCATGGTTTACTCCATTACTTCTTAAAGTTAATCAATCATTCACTACTCACCAAGCATCGCATGGGACAATCATCTGAATGGGCTGCGCAGTATATGATAGGATAGATCTATGTCAACCTTGTTGCATGCTATGTGCTGTTAGCATGCTGCGTGGGTCAAGTAGTTTTGCCAGTTGTTCTGGAGGAAGAATTTCCAATTCCAGACAAATTTGCCGTACGGTTTTCCCCTCTTCAACAGCCTGTTTGGCAATTTTGGCAGCTTGATCATAGCCGATGACAGGGGCGAGTGAGGTGACCATGCTCATGCTCCATTCGATCTGCTCTTGGCAGCGCGATTCATTGGCTGTAAGCCCCCGAATACAGTCATTGGCAAGCATGGTGCAGCCTGAGGCCAAAATGGTTTCCGACTGCAAAAGATTGTGCGCAATGACGGGGAGCATGACATTGAGGTCGAGCAGTCCACTCGCTCCGCCATAAGTAATGGTGGCATCATTGCCAATCACTTGTGCGCAGATCTGCGCCATCGATTCAGCAATGACAGGATTAACCTTTCCTGGCATAATCGATGACCCTGGTTGTACGGCTGGGACGCTGATTTCACCAAGTCCACAACGGGGACCTGCATTGAGCAAACGGATATCATTGCTGATTTTCATTAGCGATACTGCGACCGTCTTTAAATGACCTGATAATTCCACAGCCGCATCTTGTGCAGCTTGGGCTTCAAAGTGGTTTTCTGCTTCCGTGAAGGGGATGTGATAAACTTCTGCGAGTTTTGTGGCCATTTGTGCACCAAATTCTTTGTGGGTGTTGAGTCCTGTTCCTACGGCGGTTCCACCTTGGGCGAGTTCACAAAGTCGCGGCATAGAGGATTGTAGTCGTTCGATGGCTAATTCGATTTGTCGTGCCCATGAAGAGATCTCTTGTCCAAGTGTAATTGGGGTTGCATCCATGAGATGGGTGCGTCCTATTTTGAGAACATCGGCATATTGTACACACTTTGCATTTAAAATTTGATGTAAGTGTCGCAGTGCTGGCGTTAATGTATATTGGAGTAAGTCTGCTGCCGCGATATGGATTGCGGTGGGAATCACATCGTTGGACGATTGCCCCATGTTGACATGGTCATTGGCATGGATTGTTAGAGCGGGAGCGATCTGATTGGCACGAAATGCAATCACTTCATTGGCATTCATGTTGGTGCTGGTTCCAGACCCTGTTTGAAAAATATCAAGTACAAATTGATGATCCAGCTTGCCTTCGATGACCTCTTGTGCAGCGATTTGAATGGCTTCACTGCGTTGTTTGTCCAGTTTTCCTAATGTTTGATTGGTCTTGGCTGCAGCACTCTTGATATGGCCCAATGCTTTGATGAAAGGCCGTGAAAAAGTGATGCCAGAAATGGGGAAGTTGGCCAATGCACGGGCTGTTTGTGCGCCATACATGGCATCCATGGGAACATGCATCTCTCCCATAGAGTCGCGTTCAATTCGAGTATTGTTCATATTAGAATCTAGTGTCCTGTTATTTTTATTTGCATGGATGCTCATGCGGCGCATTGATTTCGTCAATGTTCATCGACAGCGATTGCTTCAGGCTCATCGATGCGGGGCTTTTGTGGCATGTGCTTGCGTTGCCTCTCCTCCAAAATATCTTTCATGCATTGGGTATCAATGCCCAAGAAGTGCAACTCATCCAAGATGTTAGATTTGCTTTGATAGTTTTGTTCTAAATAGGAGTCTTTGTGCAGTTGTAATGATAAAAATTCTGCCAAGGAGAGGAGCGCTAGATAGATTTGTTCTTTTTCATTGTTGGATGGGTCATTAAAAGGGATATGGTGCTTTAAAATGCAGTGGCGAATGGTGCCATCAAGTTTCCATTTTTCCGTACTCACGAAACCAACCTTGCTGTGTTCTTCGATTTCGAATGCACGCTCAAGTCGTGATAAGTTGAGGTGTCGGTTTGAACTCTCTTTGAGGATTTCAACATATTTGGCATTGTGTTTAAGGAGCATGATTTCGCCTATATCATGAAAAAGCCCCAAAAGATACGCATGCTCGGCATTGATTAATTTTCCTTTGTGTGCGTGGAGGCGTAGCGCCAGTGCATGGCAAAATTCGGCGGTGTTGGTTGAGTGTTGCCAATACTTTTCGAGAATTTCTTCATCGATTCCATAGGAAGTGAGTGAATCATGAAGTGCCGATGCAAGTACTGCGACTTGAAAGGTGGTGGGCCCCATGAGGGTGTAGGCATGTTGTGCTGAGGAGACAGCGCAGCGAAGGGCAAAGGTTGGAGAGTTGATGGCAGTGAGCGTTTTGGCGACCAGCGCAGCATCTTTCTGAATGATATGCGCCACATCTTTGGGCGCTGGCGCATCGCTTTCGAAGAGCTTGGATAGTTCAAGAACAACATTGGGCGGGCTAGGTATACCAACGCTCTGCACCAATGATTCAATCATTTCGAGTTCGTTTTGGTTCAATTGCTGCATAACCACCTCTCCTTGTTGGAGTTGTTGACGGAGCCTTTCTAGCAGAATGATGATCCTATTCAAACCCTTAGAGGTGTGTTGATTTTCTTGGCGAATGAATTAAGAGGGGGGATAAAGAAAAAAGTAACCGAGATTGTAAAAAATATGCAAACTAATCGATGGAATAAGCCAGCCATGGTAACGGTCGCGGAAGTGCCCAAAAATGAGCGATGGAATGAAAACCAGGGCGGATATCAGTGGAGGGTGGGCGAAGATATGGAGGAGGCTAAAAAGCATGGAGGTCATTAGGTTGGCCAGTGAAATGTGTAGCCAAGTGGTTGATGCCCAGGGTTGGTTGATGAGCCACCCTTGCAGAGCTCCGCGAAAGAGTAACTCTTCAAGGATGGGTTGGATGAAGATGATTGAGATAAAAAGGAGAGGGCGTTGAAAGCCCCATGTGATGCCGAGGTTTGGGTGGTCATAGATATAAAGAAGTGTCCAGATGGTTATCGCCGCAGATATGGCGAAAAACATCTGGAGGTCTTTATAGATTTTTAACGGTTGCATCAGCTTGTTTTCGTTTAACAATATGGATTGTTGCAAGGAGTAGAAGAAGTATCAACAGAGGGTCAATATCGGAGTCGTGCCGTTGGATGCTACACCCACCGCCACCGCCACTGCTTGTAGGTGGCGCAGCTGTTGGGGGAATGACGCCTATCGCAAAGGGATCAACAATAATACCGTTTATAGTACCATCTTGATCTAAAATCCCACCATCCTGGAGCGTTAGATCGATCGTCGTGGCATTCACTTTCTGCCATGAATTTTGCGGAATCAATGTGCTGTTATTGTTTTGATCCAATTTGTACAGGTTAAATGTAGCGGGGAGCGATTGCGAAAATGTGAAGGTCATTGTAATTGTCGCACCAGCATTCACAGATACTTCATAAGCCAATGCACCCATTGGGAAGGTTAATGTGGTGGTATTTGCAGGTGCTGCAGGTGTGCTGATACTGTTGAAGCTGGCATTGTTGGATGCTTGAAGGTTCACCGTTCCTTTGGGCAGTGTGACGCCGGTGATATTGGCGGTCCCTAATCCTTGTGCTGTTGAATTGCCTACATTGACAGTGCGAGAGACAGTTGTCGCAATATTTCCGGCGGCATCGGTGACATTGTAATTCAAGGTATATGTGCCTACAGCCATTGTGTTTAC
>PEAA01000034.1 GCA_002753275.1 Zetaproteobacteria bacterium
TTGCCAGCACCAGAGCCTGCTCTGAACGTTGAAAACGGCTGAACAGATCCGTGCTGAACTCGCCATCCCGGCTTTGCGGAACACGCAGCACCAGTTTCCCGACCCGCGCATAAAGTTGGCGGGTACGATAGCCGTTCCGGTACCCCTTGCGGTCATTGCTGCGTTCATACGACCCAGCCGACAGGTGCTCTGTCATCTGCGCATCCAGTACCTGATTCGCCACCGCTTCAATCAAACCCTTCAATCCCTCATCGCTCGTTAAAAGTCCTTTCACCTGATCACTACTCAGGCTAATCTCGTAATCGGCCATCTGCTTTCTCTCCTTAGTCATTGATGTGTCGTAACGCCAAAACTAACGGAAAGCAGGTGGCCAACCACCCATCCTGAATTTACAGCACTATTGGGACTCAACCGGAAGATCGTGCGTTCGATCGATAAAAGATTTGCACGCATGTTGGATTGCGGGCAAGTTGTTGCGATGAAACATATTGAACTGGCCATTGTTGATCTCGATAACACCTTGTATGCCGCCAATAACGGGGTCTTTGATCGTATGGATCGACGCATGAATCACTTTATTGCGCGTGAATTGGGGGTAACAGAGGCGATTGCTGACCAATTGCGCCGATCGTATTGGCGCAGCTATGGTACGACCTTGAAGGGATTAATGGTTCATCATGGTGTTGCGCCTGAGCCGTTTTTAGATGAGGTGCATGATATTGAAGTGCATGGTTTACTTGTGAACGATGGGCGCTTAAACGAAGCCTTGCACGCTATTCCTTGCCGTAAAGTCATTCATACCAATGGTACGAAAGAGCATGCTGAGCGAATTTTGAATGTTTTGGGGGTCTCCGAGCATTTTCAAGCAATCTACGATATTCGTTTTAATCATTATCAGCCTAAACCATGTTCTGTCACCTTGCAGATGTTGCTCGATGCCGAATCGACACCGGCACACTGTAGCATCGTTGTGGATGATATGGCGGATAATTTGCATGCGGCAAAACAGTTGGGTGCAAAAACTGTATGGGTTGAAACGCAGAAGGGAGCACATATTTACCATGATCTTCCCTGGGATTTTCATGTGGCCGATATTCATGATTTGAGTTTGCACTGGCAAGGTATGCATTGAGGCATTGCCAGTGCAAAAAAATGCGTAAAAACAGCCGCGCGCTACTGATTCATGCGATCAAAAAACTCGGCGTTATTTTTGGTTGATAGTAATTTATCAAGCAAGAACTCCATCGCATCCACAGTGCCCATGGGGGAGAGAATTTTACGCAATACCCAAATTTTCTGCAGATCTTCACGGTTGGTAAGCAACTCCTCTTTACGGGTGCCCGAGGGTGCAATGTCGATTGCAGGGAAGACGCGTTTATCAACCAGTTTACGGTCGAGCTTGATCTCCATGTTGCCGGTTCCTTTGAACTCTTCAAAGATCACCTCATCCATACGACTGCCAGTATCCACCAGCGCGGTGGCGATAATGGTTAAGCTGCCCCCCCCTTCAATGTTGCGCGCGGCACCAAAAAATCGTTTGGGGCGATGCAGGGCATTGGCATCGACACCCCCAGTTAAAATTTTGCCCGAGGAGGGGACAACCATGTTGTAGGCACGCGCCAGGCGGGTAATGGAGTCGAGTAATATAATGACATCTTTGCCCTGCTCAACCATGCGCTTGGCACGCTCAATAACCATTTCGGCGACTTGCACATGGCGCAGTGCAGGCTCATCAAAAGTGGATGCTACCACTTCGCCTTTCACCGAGCGTTTCATGTCGGTCACCTCTTCAGGCCGTTCATCAATCAGTAATACCATCAGCATCGAGTCAGGATGGTTCACTTCGATGGAGTGAGCTATCGATTGCATCATGATTGTTTTACCTGTGCGAGGTGGGGCGACCAGCAAGCCACGCTGCCCTTTACCAATTGGAGCAACCAGATCAATGACGCGTCCTGTTAAATCACGCTTTTTCGAGCCGTAATCATCGACTTCCATGTGAAGACGATCATCAGGATAGAGTGGGGTGAGGTTATCAAAGAGTACACGGTGTCTGGCGCCACTGGGGTCAAGGCCATTAATTTTTTCAACAGATTTGAGTGCGAAGTATTTTTCACCGCGCCGTGGTGGGCGAATTTCACCTGAGACCATGTCACCCTTACGAAGATAGCTGCGACGCATCTGATGGGTCGAGACATAGATATCATCGGTTCCCGATAAGTAGTTGGTATCAATGGCGCGTAAAAAACCAAAGCCATCGGGTAGAATTTCAAGCACGCCATCGCCATAAATGGAGCCGCCACGCAGCGCATGAGCGCGTAAAATGGCCGAGATCTGCTCTTGCTTGCGTAGCCCCGCTGCATTTTCAATATCGAGCGATTCCGCTTTTTCGACCAATTCATTGACCGACATCGCCGAAACATCGCTGAGCGAGAGCGAGATGCCGGCAAACTCATCAGAAATCATCTGGGCTTCTTGGGGCTCAGTTTTGTTGTTGTTGTTGTTGCGCGGCTTATCATTGTTGTGGGGCTTGTCATGATGTGCTGTGCGTGATTTGTTGCGATTGTTGCGTTCGCGCTTGTTGTTACGATGGCTGCTTTCTGTCTTTTCCCCCTCGGGACTGTTGTTTACTTGCCCATCATTTGATGGTGAAGCAACGGTTTCGTTGGCGTTGGAAGAGGGTTCTACGGTTGGTGATGTCTCTTCGGTGCTATTTTCAGCGGGGGAGGTTTCTACGGGTTTGCGAGGCTTCTTGGGGCGCGGTTTTGTGCTCGCAACAGGTTGGTCGCTGTTTGTCGGTGTGTTTGTTGCAGGAGTTGTCGCATCTACTACATGGATTTCTCCATCAACAGGAGTCTTTGATGTGGTTTCAGTACCATCGACAGTGCTGTCTACAGAGGAAGAGGGTTGAGGCCGTTTACGCCGTAAACGGGTTTTTTTTTCCTTGGGAGTATCAACGGTTGCAGTCTCGATGGTTGCATCGCTGCTTGGTGTTGATTCTTGATTGTTTTGTTCGTCTGAAGACATAGGAACCCCGAAGATTTAAGCCTTGAAAATTAGAGATGTTTAAATTGGCTTTGGTGTAATATTAATGGGAGAAGATAGATAGTAATGAGATTATCGCTGTGCGACATCTGGGCATGATTTCTATAGAGATTGGCGATACTTGTCAACGCAATGGTTCCTTCTGCAGCCATTGTTGCCAATTTTTACCAGGCACAATGTGGCCTCCGCAGACATGGTGGTTGGCCCCTGTCACCTCTTTTAAGGTGTTAGGGTGGCCTAAAAGTGTTGCGCGGGCTAAAAGGGCGAAGCAGATCGCTTCAATGGCTTGCGGAGGGATGGCAAAGGCGTTGGATGTTTGCACTGTGGCAGGCGTGAGACGCTGTTGCAGCTGTTGCATGAAGGTGTCGTTGAAAGCGCCGCCACCACAGACAATCCATTGTTTGGGCGGCTCAGGTAAGTGTTCGATGCTCTGGGCAATGGTTTCAACGGTGAAGGCGAGGGCTGTAGCCATTCGATCCGCATCGTTGATGTTTGGCGTCTCAAGAAGGGTTTGTATGATTGCACGGCCAAACATTTCACGCCCGGTTGATTTGGGTGGTTTTGTTTGAATAAACGGATGTTGCATCCACTGATTGAGCAGGGGGTGATGAACGATCCCCTTTGCTGCCAATTGTCCACTACGATCAAAGGGCTGAGTCCCGTGGGAGATGTGCTGCATTAGGCCATCCATGACCATATTTCCAGGGCCGGTATCAAAGCCCATGAGTGGTGCATAGCGGTGTTGCCAGTAAGTGAGGTTGGCAATACCGCCAATGTTCAGAATGGCGGTGGCATCATGGCTGTTTTGTCCAAAAAGCTGTTGATGGGCAAAAGGAACCAACGGTGCACCTTGCCCCCCAGCGGCAATATCCCGGCGACGAAAATCGGCCACTGTGGTGATTCCGGTGCGCTCGGCAATGATCGATGGGCAACCCAGTTGTAGAGAGAAGGGGGTTGCCTGCGATGTTGAGGTTTGTGGCGGGCGGTGGCGGATGGTCTGACCATGGGAACCAATGAGGCCTATTGCGTCGGTAGAGAGCTTTGCCTCAGCAATGGCAGCCAATGCGGCTTGTGCAAAGCACTCCCCCAATTGTTGATCCAACACTGCGAGATCATCTACGCCCATTTGATCAGCTTCGACGACCATCTGCAAGGTCTCATGAATGGTTGTGGGAAAGGGTTGCGAGTGCCAGTGGTGCAGGCGCATTGCTTGATCAATAATCGCTACATCGATGCCATCCATGGAGGTGCCTGACATGATGCCAAGGTCATACTGCATGGTTAAGCGGCGAACTCCGGCAAGATGTTCAAATCAAAGACAGGGCCATCGACACAAATACGGCGATAGTAGCGTTTGCCTTGTTCAAGGGTTTCAACCACGCAACCCGCGCAGCCACCAATGGCGCATGCCATGTGCTCCTCAAGACTTAGTTGGGCTGGAATGTTGAGGTCGTGTGCCAACTTGGCGACACTTTGCAGCATTGGATGCGGCCCGCATGAGAGGAGCACGCAGCGCTGGCGCTCCTCTTGGGGAAGGGCTTGCAGATAGCTACGAGCAAGATCGGCAACATAACCATCAAAGCATCCATGCATGTTGGCTTTGGAGGCGAGGCGGCATGGGATATCGCGAGATTCCAGTGAGGCAATGGTCATTTTTACCGATGAGTCAATGCCCGGAAGTAAAAAAGTGGAAGGTTTGAGCGCAAAGGGGAAGGGAACCTCAGAGCCTGCAAAGAGAATGGTTTCTGCTTGCCCCTGCAAATGATCCGCGACAAAGATCATTGGTGGAATCCCTACACCGCCACCGATCAGGATGTAGCGTTTGGAAGGGTCCGCGAGATCGAAGGGGTGACCAATTGGCCCCATCATCGGCAGTTGTTCATCGACTTTGCGTTGGCGCAAGCGTTCGGTGCCTTCACCAATGGCTTTGATCAATAGATCAACAGTGCCTTGCTCAGGGTTGGTCAGCATGATGGAGATGGGGCGGCGCATGGGACGCTCGGGAGAGACTTGAATATGAACAAATTGCCCAGGCAGGGCTTTTTGCGCAATTTTAGGGGCGTGAACCCGCATGACAAATTGATCGCCAGGGTGTTGAACATTGGCAAGAATGGTGGCGATCTCTTCGACGATGGTGGCATGATGTGCATTAGTCATGAATCACTCCATGGGCGAAAACAGTGCGACCATTCTTCAGGGTGTGGGTGACGCGCCCCGTCATGGTTTGTCCATGCCAAGGGGTATTTCTTGATTTAGAAAAGAGGCTGTTTTTATCCAAGCCCCAGGTTTGTTCGCTGTCGAAAATGCAGAGATCGGCGTTGCTGCCAATGGTGAGGGTTCCTGCATCCAGTCCCAATAGTGTTGCCGGATTGCAGGTCATCTTGGCAATGACATCGGCGAGTGGTAGTCCATGTTGATGCACTAACTCCAAGGCGACAGGAAGCATCGTCTCCATGCCGACAATGCCAAAGGCGGCACACGATAAACCGCAGCGCTTGTCATCCTCATGGTGGGGGGCGTGATCAGTGGCAATGATGGTGATGGTGCCATCGCGAAGCCCTTCAATCACTGCTTGGCGATCTGCTTCTGTGCGCAGAGGTGGGCTCATTTTGGCATCGACATTGTAACCAAGAAGCGCCTCTTCGGTCATGGCGAAGTGATGTGGGGCCGCTTCTGCCGAGACACGGGCGCCTCTTTTTTGCGCAGCGCGTACGAGATCAACAGCGCCTGCCGTTGAGATATGGGCGACATGGTAACGGCCGCCAGTTTTTTCAGTAAGCATAATATCGCGTGCAATCATGCAATCTTCACCCTCATTGGGCATGCCAGCTACGCCAAGTTGGGTCGAGACCCACCCCTCATTCATGCACCCTTTCTCAGTGAGTTGGAGCTCTTCGGCGTGTTGAATGATGAGATAGTCAAAGCTGGCAGCATATTCAAGGGCTTTGCGCATGATTCCGGCATGCCAAATGGGGAGCCCATCATCAGAAAAAGCGACAGCTCCGAGGCGCGATAATTCGCGCATTTCGGTCAATTGTGTCCCTTCAAGGTTCATGGTGACCGCCGCGATGGGGTGAATGTTGCAAAGGCCAACTTCGCGTACGCGTTGAATCACTTGCAGCAATACTCCGGCATGATCAAGGCGTGGTTTGGTGTTGGGCATGCAGCAAAAAGTGGTGATACCTCCCGCAATGGCGGCATGTGAACCAGATTCGATATCCTCTTTCCACTCCTGCCCTGGCTCGCGCAGGTGAACATGCATATCGATCAATCCTGGGCATACAATTTGCCCTGTGGCATCAATTTCATGCGTTGCATCACCGGTGAACTGACCGATGCCTGCCACCTTGCCATCATCAATCCAAAGATCGGCGAGCGTGTCTATTCCATTGGCGGGGTCGATAATGCGGCCATTACGAATGACGGTGTCGCTCATAGTGTTCCTCTCTTGTCAGGGTTGGATGGTAGATCGTGGGCATTGAAGCGTAGATCGCACATCGCAGTTAATACCGCCATGCGTACCGCAACGCCATGTTCAACTTGGTTCAAAATACGGCTATGCGCGCCATCGGCAATATCTGAGGCGATTTCAACACCGCGATTCATTGGCCCAGGATGCATGACGACACAGTCGGCATTGGCACGGGCAAGGCGTTTTTTGTTGAGTCCATACGCCTCATGGTATTCGCGAATGGATGGGAAACAGCAGTTGGAGGTCAGCCGTTCGGTTTGCACACGGAGCATGTAAAGAATGTCACTCCCTGCAATCGCTGCATCGAAGTCGTGAAAGACTTCGCAGCCATAATTTTCAACCTTGGAGGGTAAAAGTGTTTTGGGGGCAACGACACGGACATGGTAACCCAATATTTTTGCAGCAAGCAGATGGGAGCGCGCCACGCGTGAGTGCGAAATATCCCCGACAATGGTCATCGTTTTTCCGGCGACATCACCAATGCTATGTTTGAGGGTGAGCAGGTCGGTTAAAATTTGCGTGGGGTGCTCATGGGCACCATCGCCGGCGTTGACGATGGCTGTTTCACGGAGGTGTTCGGCTAAGAATTCACAGGTTCCGGCCAGCGAGTGACGAATCACTAAAACATGGGGTTGCATTGCTGCCAAGGTTTGTGCGGTATCCAGGAGTGTTTCACCTTTGGATGTGGCACTGGTCGATGCAGAGATGTTGATGACATCGGCAGAGAGCCGTTTGCCGGCAATTTCAAAGCTGGTGCGTGTGCGGGTTGAGTTTTCAAAAAAGAGGTTGATGATGGTTTTGCCGCGTAGCGTAGGCGCTTTTTTGATGGGTCGTTTAGAGAGTTCGATAAAGGCATCGCCCATGTTGATCAGATAATGGATCTGCTCTTTGTTGAGTTGGGCTATGCCAAAGAGGTGTTGTAGCTTCATGCAAGGCTCCTTGGCTGTTCGATAATGGTCCAATGGTCGGCATGGGCCAGTAATTTGATCGATTGCTGTTTGCTTTCCGGCTGATGGTATAACCCGGAAAAGTCCGCTTGAATGGGGAGCTCGCGCCCACCGCGATCAAGCAGCACAACGAGGGATATCGACTCGGGACGACCAAAGTCAAACAGCTCACCCATGGCGGCGCGAATGGTACGCCCTGTGAACAAGACATCATCGATCAGCCAAAGAGGTTGGTTATTGATATCAAAGGATAGATCACTGCTGTGAATTTGAGGGTGGGGGCCATTGAGATCGAGGTCGTCACGATAAAAGCTGATGTCGAGGTTGCCACGCATCACCGTTGCCCCTGCTTGTTCCAGGCGTGTCTGGAGTGCATCGGCGACATTGGCACCGCCGGTGTGAATACCGATCAAGCAGATAGGCGCATCGCTTTTGCCGTGAGCGGATTGAATATGCTCGGCCATACGGTCCAGGGCTTGCATGACCGCATCGTGGGTAAATAAGAGGTTATTCATGGCGATGCTCCGCTTTATGGGTTTGTGGTGTTTTTTCTGTGGCGGCTTGATGGATTGTTTTTTGATGGGCGATGTAATCTTCTAAAATGACGGCTGCAGCCGTTTGATCGAGTTTTTCGATTACCTTTTTTTCAGAGAGTCCTTGGGCAAAAAGCCGCTCTTTGGCAGTCCATGAGGAGAGCCGTTCATCTTGAAAGAATATTGGCAGTGGGGTCTGTTTGCCAAGTTCTTTGGCAGCGCTGCGGCAGTCTTTGGCTTGTACCCCTTCGCTGCCATCCATGTTTCTTGCCACACCAATGACAATGCCGAGGCAGCCATACTCTTGGATGAGTTTTAGGGTTTGTTGTGGCCACTGTTTGTCGTTGCGATGCAGGCAGGCGATACCACGGGTTGAGATACCCAATGAGTCAGAGACTGCAATGCCAATGCGTTTTTTGCCGACATCAAGGGCCAGTAGAGGAAGTGGAAATTTAGAAGTTGAGCAAGATGCGTGTGTCATCAAATCCGAGATTCTGCAATGTTTCGGTACAAGCGTCCACCATGGGGCTCATGCCTGCCAAGCAGGCGACAGCATGGAGTCCATCAATAGGGTTGGCTTTTAAGGCATCTTGGACGAAGCCAATGGGGCCGTCCCAACTTTGATCGCCACTGGCAAGAGATACGCTTACATGGATATCATGCTCTTGAAGCGCTTGAAGTTCATCGGTTAATACGCGATGTAGCGGGGTTAAAAAACCTGCATAGATGTAGATATCTTTATACTCTTCGCGGTGGTTGATCAGCCATTGCCATACGCTTCGCAACGGCGCAATGCCTGTGCCGGCGCCCATGAGGACCACATTCATGCCTTTGTAGGGGCGAAGATCAAAGCCTTTGCCCATGGGACCCTCAACTTCAAGGATTGTGCCCGCTTGGGCGTGGGAGAGGTATTGCGACATGCCACTCGCACTTTTGACGACCAGGTCGTAACCTTCGCGGGTAAATGGTGCCGAGGCGATGGCAAAATAGGTGGGCGCAGGGGCGGAGGTGTTCGGGATGCCAACGCGAATGAATTGCCCCGTTATAAAGGGTTTTAGGTGCTCATTGTTAACAGGATTGAGGGTGAGTTTGACGATATGATCTTCACAGTCTGGATTGGTTAGCCGTTGGCATGCGGTGATTTGCATGGAGTATGTGTGGTTAATTTGCAATAGATCCTCACTTTGATCGGGACAGAAAAAAGATGAATTGCAACGCAAGGAGCGTAAATATGCAAGTTTTGAACTATTTAGAGTTGAGAATGCGTGGTTTTGGTGACGATGAAGATCGCTTTTATCTTCTTGCAGCGAGGATTGATGCCGTAGGGACCGCCATTGAGACCGATGCCGATACGCAAGTGGTTGATCATATTTTATGGTTTGATTGCCAGACTGCCGAGGAACAGCTCGATTTACAATCGAAGTTGTTACCACAATTGAACGCATTGGGTGTCGAGGATTGGCAGTGCCATTGGAACTTGTTGGGTGAAGACTGGGCGACGGCGTGGCAAAAATATTGGACGGGTGTTGCTGTCGGAGAACATCTATGGGTGCGCCCCTCGTTTTGTGATGCAGCGCCCGAAGGTCGTATCGATGTGGTGCTTGATCCAGGTATGGCGTTTGGTACGGGAACGCATGCGACGACGCGTTTATGTTTGCAAGCCATCGAGCGCCTTTGTGAACAGTCCGATACCTTGCCAGAAACATTGTTGGACATGGGGGCTGGCTCAGGATTGTTGGCGATTGCAGGGCTCAAGATGGGCGTGGCGTCAGCACTGGGGGTCGATAATGATGCCATTGCGGTTGAGGCGTGTTTGGTCAATGCAAAGATCAATGGCGTGGTGATGCAAGTCGAATTGAATGACACCCCGCCTGCGAAGAAGTTTGCGTGTGTGGTGGCCAATATTTTGGCTGCGCCATTGGTTGCGATGGCACCTGCTTTGGCGGCATGTGTGGGGCGTGATTTGATTTTGTCAGGATTATTGGCGACTCAAGTTGAGATGGTTGAGGGTGCCTATTTGGCAGAAGGATTGGTGCGCAAGCGCGTTGATATTGATGGCGATTGGGCAAGCCTGGAAATGACGATTGAACGAAAAGCGTGTTGATTTTGGTATGCGATATTTTGTTTGAAATCAAAAAATAGTTTGTTATGGTTCGCAGCCCTTTAAATGGGGGCTGCACTGTTTGGCTGTTTTGGCAAGAATGTGTGGTTTAAATAACTTGCTTCGGTTGCGCAAAACCGGGGCGTACATTAAGTACACCGAGAGGCGCCGTTTTGTATTACGAAACTATATTAATCGTCAGTCCTGACGTATCACAAGAAAATGCTGAAATCCTAACCGATGGCTTGGTCGCAAAGATCGAAAAAGCGGGCGGTCGTATTGTTAAGCGCGAGAACTGGGGTTCTCGTCCGTTGGCTTATTCCATTGGCAAGCGTAAGCGCGGCCATTATATCCTTTTAGTTACTGATGGTGGCCCTGCCGCAGTTGAAGCACTTGAGCATGCCATTCATCTTGATGAGCGTGTTATCCGCTTCCTAACTACGAAATTGACTGAGTTGTCCGATAAGCCATCACCCTTGGCACGCCGTAAGGTTGTTGTACCTACAGCTGAAGCAGAAACTGTAGCTGAGCCAGCTGCTGAGGAAGTAACAGAGGCTGCATAATGAACCATGTTCAGTTGCTTGGTCGGCTTGAAGAAGTAAACCAGCGCTGGACGCCCGATGGTAGTTTGTCTGTGGTTGCCTCACTTTATATTGTGCGACCCAAACAGGGTGCATTGCGTGCATCTGAAGCGGATGAGCAGCCACTACCACTGCGTGGGCTAGGTGAAGTTGCCCAGAGTATGGTTGAGCATGCAGGGCAGCAAGTGTATGTGGAAGGATTGTTGCGCCGGCGTTATTACCGCCAAGATGGGGTTGAGCGTTGGGGTCAGGTTGAAATTTGGGCGCAAAAATGTTGTGCCGCATAGAAATGTATAACATCAGGAGTGATGAATGTCTGAAGATGATAAAGTAGTAGAAAGAGCAGCAAGCACTGGTAGTAGCGATGATAGCCGTCCTGCGCGCAAGGGTGCACCCGGTGGTAAGCGTTTCCCGCGCCGTAGAAAATTTTGTAAATATTGTGCAGATACAACATTGACCATTGATCATAAAGATCCGGATTCATTGAAGCCATATTTGACAGAGCGTTATAAAATTTTGCCTGCGCGTGTGACCGGTGTTTGTGCAAAACATCAACGCAGTGTGACCACTGCGATTAAGCGTGCGCGTGTTTTGGCGCTGTTGGCATTCACACCGCTTCATCACGATTGATTGCGACGACTTTCTAATTAGAAGGTTGTGCGTTTGATGCAGCGAGAGGGTGTGAAAACCTTACATCCATGGCTAAGCCATGTGCTTACACGGCAGATTCCCTGCGCTGCATTGGTGGCGACAATGTATATGTCGCTGTTGTGGCTTGGTATTATTGCAAGTCAATCACCTTTTTTAGGTATTGTTGCCATGCTTGTGGCGATGGTGCTTAACTTGATGGTTCCCGCTGTGCTTGGATTTGTGGCATTGGGTGGTGGCGTTCAATTTGCAATAAAAGTGACTTGGATTTCCGCATTGATGGTGTTGTTGTTTTCGCAATTCAATGTGTTGGTTACGGTCACTTTTCTGTTGCTCTATGGCATGTTGCCATTGGCCGCAGTATGGGTCTTGGCTGCAGATAGTGAACGGGTTGGGCGAAGTGCACAGCTGTTGGCGGTGGGGATTGTCCTGCTGCTTTTGATAGCGATGGTTGCCTCTTCTGTGAGTCAAGGGAGCAGCTTTGAAGTCTTGATGAGCGAGATGATGGCGCCATTTTTTCAATCGGTCTCTGTAGGGATGACGGGTTCAGATGCGGCAGAATTAGAAGCATTGAAGAAAATGACCATTTGGCTCATGCCTGGTTTTTTAGCTTTTAGTTTGTGGGGTATTTGGTTTTCGAGTTTGTTGCTCTCTTATCGATGGGCAGTGACTTATGGTTGTATTCAGGAGTCAGAAGTTTCATTCCTGAAGTTGAAGTTGAGCCGGCATGTTTTGCTGTTGTTGCCGTTGATAACAGCAGTGGCAGGCGTGGTTTCAGGATCGTTGCAGGTGGTTTTGGTGATGTTGGCCTTGACGCTTGCCGGTATGGTGGCGGTGCAGGGTGTGGCCGTGGCACATTGTTGGTTTAAGGCGCGGAATATGGGTATTGCAATTGTCATGATGTATATTGTGTTGTTGCTTTGGACGATGATGATTGTGCCTTTTGTAATCGTTGGATTTTTAGATATTTGGTTTGATTTTCGTCGGCAGACTACGCCGATTAATGGAGGAAAATAATGCAGTTAATATTACTTGAGCGTGTTGCTGGGCTTGGAAATGTTGGTGATGAAGTGGTAGTGAAAGCGGGCTATGGTCGCAATTTTCTGTTGCCACATAGCAAAGCAATTATTGCCAATGCTGGCAACCGCAATTTGTTCGAACGCCGTCGCAAGGCGCTTGAAGCATCCCAACTGGAAGCCTTGAACAGTGCGAAATCTGAAGCTGAAAAGATGTCTGCACTGGAATTGTCAGTGACGCGTGCAACTTCGGATGGTACCCATTTGTATGGTTCGGTATCAACCGCAGATTTGGCAGCGTTATTGGCGGAATCTGGTTTTGAGATCCCGCGTCGCGAGATCATGATTGATGAGCAAATTAAGAAAGTCGGTAGTGCAACATTCCGCGTTCGTTTGCATCCTGATGTCACTGCAGAGTTGTCACTGAAAGTTCTCGCTGAAAGCATTTGATTCCAAACGGAGAGTCACCTGAACAGCATATGATGAACCTGCGTGAGCGGGTTCCTCCGCATGCTTATGATGCGGAGTGTGCCGTTCTAGGTGGCTTGATGTTGGATCCTGACGCATTTGAGCGTCTTGAAGGGGCTTTGGCTCCAGAACATTTTTACATGGCTGCCAATGCCAAGATCTTTGCTGCTGTACTTGATCTAACTGCAACAGGTCGTCCTACCGATGCGTTGACCATCAAGGATTATTTATCTCAGCGGCAAGATCTTGAGAGCTGTGGGGGTGATGCCTATTTGAGCGAATTGGTGATGTCTGTTCCGACATCAGCCAATGTTAAGCATTACGCTTCCATCATTCGTGAGCGGGCTGTTCTGAGGCAACTGTTGTCTGTTTGCGGTCAGGTGTCACAAGATGTGTATGAAGAGGTTGATCGTGAGGTTGGTGAGCACCTTGATCAAGCAGAGCGCTTGATTATGGGGGTTTCTGAGACTTTTAACCGATCACGCCCCTCATTTAATGATATGAAAACCTTGATGATCGATGGTTATAATGCACTGCAACAGCGTTATAAAGATCAGCGCGCTATTACTGGGGTTCCCTCAGGTTTTACCGATTTAGATACCATGACAGCAGGGCTTCAACGGGGTGATTTAATTGTCGTTGCTGGGCGACCCTCGATGGGGAAAACTGCTTTTTCCATGAATTTGGCGCAAAATGCGGCGGTGCGTGGCGAAGAAAAAAATGTTGTGGCGGTATTCTCTTTAGAAATGTCGGCACAACAAATTGCGTTGCGTATGCTTGCATGCGAAGCGCGAATTGATATGTCGCTGCTGCGAACAGGACACTTTTCGACAGAAGATTGGCGTAAACTTGCGGGGGCCACGGGGACCCTTTCTGAAGCGTCGGTCTTTATTGATGATACGCCCGCCATTTCTGTGATGGAGCTTCGCTCTAAATGTCGCCGATTGAAGCGTGAAAAGAAGCGGCTTGACATGATTATGATCGATTATGTGCAACTGATGTCAGGCCGCGCGGGATCTGAGCGACGCGAACAGGAAATTTCGGAAATCACCCGATCATTAAAATCACTCGCAAAAGAGCTTGATACGCCGGTGATTGCACTCTCACAGCTGAACCGTTCATTGGAGTCGCGTGCGGATAAACGGCCAATGATGTCCGATTTGCGTGAATCGGGCGCGATCGAGCAAGATGCCGATGTGATCATGTTTATCTACCGTGATGAGGTCTATCATCCCAAGCCTGAAAATGAGGGCAAGGCTGAGATTATTATTGCAAAACAGCGAAATGGCCCGACGGGAACCGTCAACCTTACTTTCTTAAATCGTTTCACCCGTTTTGAAAACCATGCGCCTTCGGCGGGGAGTGAATTTTAACGATTAGGATGAATCTGTATTCGACAGCTATTTGAAAAGTGAAAGAATATTTTGATGGTTCTGATTGGCTTGGGAGACCATGCTGGTACCCGATTGAACCATAATCTTTGCTTTGGTGAATTCAGCCATCTCCATCGCTATATCTGTATCTTTAATGGCCGAGATGGTGTTCGATGTTTGCTCAAGTGAAGTATCAAGATTGGCAGCCAAGTGGGACATTTGATTGCTGTAAGCACCTAAGGCTGCCCGATTTTGTGCCAGCGTTGCAAGTGCGGCATCCAGTTGTTGGATTGAAACTTGTGCATCCACGCGGGGAATATCAATACGCAAACGATCATTTGTACCACTGGTGGTTCCCGTTTGAATGATCATCGGAATGTGTGGGTAGCTTTCCCCAGGGATGCCATATTGGTGACTACAGGTACAACTGTGGGCGTGTTTCCTGCGCCACCAGTTCGTATTCCAGGTTCGGTATAGTTGAATGTAACCCCTGTGGACATAATGTAATCGATGCTATGAGAGCCTGGTGTTAAAGGAATGGAGATGGGCTGAACGACGCCTGGTGAATTGATCTCGATCATCACGACACCATCAACAGATACTTGAAAGAAACCACCACCTGCAGGGATTGTACATGTTGCTGCAACAGAATCTCCGGCAGCAGGAATCAAGTTAATATCATTATGTAAGGTTGCAGCGGTGGGGACAATGGTGATTGAGTCCCAAACCTGCTGTAAATTCGCTTACCGTCAGTTCGGGCATCGTCATTTGATGCTACGCACCTTTGCCTCAGCAGCCTGAGGCTGGCTTTTCTTCCACTCGAAGAACTCTTCCATATCAAAATACTTTTTGCCAGAGATCCACACCTCATGCTGTTCAGCGAGCATGGCACCGATCAACCGGATGGCTGATGCCTCGTTCGGGAAGATGCGAATCACCCGTTCACGGCGGCGG
>PEAA01000035.1 GCA_002753275.1 Zetaproteobacteria bacterium
AGATTGAACTCTTCATTCAGTTACTCCTCCCTCTCTTTATTCGATACCTTAAAATACAACTTAAAAAAGATTAATGTTCTTTAATCATCGGCGAAACTAGCCCTTCATGCAAAAGTGTCAATATCACTACCGTTATACAATCAAAGAAAACAACCATCCACCACCCAATTACCCCAAGGTTCTCTCAATAATTTCAAATGCTTTCTTCCACTCCATGGAATCTGCATACCATTGCGCCTTTGTCTGCAGCAACCGCGTAGAGCGAGGCTCTTGTTCAAGTAACTGATCTAGCAAATCATTGGCCAGACCCTGAAGTTTTGCCGCATGAGCCAATCTTGCCTGTAACCAGCGCATGGCTGCATTGCTATTTTTTTTCTTCTCAATTACTTGAAAATATTGCAGTGCATCTACTTTCAACAAGGGGAAAATCGCTTCGGCAATGAGCCAGCTATTACCTTTGTCCAGGAATGCGAGCCAATCATTCCGCACACGCTGCTGATCTCCCGCGGCCAAACGCACCTTACCAAGGCCATAGACAAGATCTTCATCATCAATATCAAAGCGTTCTGCTTTTTGCAAATAGATCACTGCTTCATCCGGCTTTTCTAACGCCAAATGAATATAGGCTTTGGCCAAACGCTTTTTGGTCATTGCCGCCGAGTTTCGTCCGCTTGTCCAATTGGATTCCAACAAGCGCACCAACTCGGTCCATTCGCCCTCTTGTTCGGCAATCGCCGTCAAACGATTCATCGCCAGAGGAGATTCTGGATGAACACTCAACCACGCATGGAGATGCTGCTTTTGTAAAGCCAAATCTGTCGCCACCCCTGGCTCTGTCGCCAAACGAGCGCGCAATGCTGTCACCAAAGGATCATCTTGTAGATCTGGCATGATATCTCTCGCCGACAACACCGTTTGATTAAGCAACTCCACCGACCAATCTGGAAGAATTCCTTTGGAACTACGAAACGATTTGGCTCCCATATCACCACGCTGATCAATCCACTCTGCCAAACCTTCGCGCAAACGGTGTTCACGCCGTTTTTCACTACCCATACGCAAGGTTTGCCACAACTGTCCAGGCCCAGACAAAATCGCAAACAACAACCGCTTAAGCAGCGACAAGGCTATCGCAAACACCATGAAAAAGATAACAAACAGCCCTTGCTGCATCTCAAAAACCCAGCCAAAGGCTTCCAAATGTAAGGTCTGATCAGCAACATTCGGAAACAACACCAAAAAACCGGTCAATACCAGTGCGATAATTAATAAAATAATCATACGAATCTTCATCGGTTCAACCACGCTTGCGCCTGTGTACGCATCATCGCATCCTCATCCATCTCACTCACAAACGAACTTGGAACACCCAAATCAACATCCACGGAATCAAGTTCCCCCATGCTTACCAATGTTTGACGCAACTGCAAAAGTAGCGGCTGCCAAAGCGTATCCTCTGGCCACTTTTCTGTCGAAACATCATGGGTTACTTGCAGCCACGCAACCCGAAGTGCATTGATATCGACATGGTAAGGAGGCGTTCTCCGTAGCGTCACTTGCTGACTAAGCCACTCCAACCAAGGTGTCTCAAAATGAGGCATCAAATTTTCTTGTCCGCCTCCTTCAACGAGAAGAATATCCAAACGACCCATTGCCTTCTGCAACTCAAAGATACGATTGACCCGTTTGGTGGAAACATTCCACATACGCAAGGCGACCTGTTTTTCCTCTTCACCTAAAATTGATAATTTAGCGATCTCCTGCCACAACTGCACTCGCTGAAAACGATCTGTTTGCGGCTGTTGCAACCACTGTAAATATGTTGCCAAAAGCGCTTTTTCAAACGATCCCTTCAACATGCGATCATCTGCAACATGTTGGGACTGCTGTTTCAATAACTGTTCTTGCAACAACGCGACCTCTGCTTCGGCCTGCTCCGCACGCACCAACAACTGTTGCCCCTCACTGGCCAAAGCACCCCCCCCCGTTTCAACAGAATCTTGAACCTGGGGCATTGCCTTCTTCTCCGTCACAACCAAGCCTTGCACATCCGTACCAGTAGCCGCATCCAATGTTGCTATATCGTCAGAAAAGAGCGATGGAATCGTTAAATCAGGAACGATTCCATCGCTCTTTTCTTCAATTGAGGTGGCGTTTAATGCTTCAAAAAGTTCAGCCTGATTGCGTTCAACAACCGGCTTAGCAACAGTAACAGCATTCTGCTCAATCGGTTTGGCCAACGATGCGATATCGCTCATCACCATTGACAACTTATCCCATACAACCACCGGCCCCAACTTCCACACCGTCACAGCCAACATCACCATCAAAACAAACAAAAACACCAAACCTACTGGAAAAGACTGTTTTTTAACGCCGTGAGCTCCTTCAGCATGCACAGATTCCTTACCTTTGTCCTTGGCTGGCTCATCAAGCAAGCTATCGATAGAATCCAACTCGGATGATGCAAGTTTCACAAGCTCACCTCATTTTTTAACCATCGCGCCACATCCAAAGCATGATAGGTCACAATAAGATCAGCCCCCGCACGCTTAAAGGAGAGCATTGTCTCCATCACCACCCGTTGCTCATCAATCCAACCGTTTGCGGCGGCTGCTTTCACCATCGCATACTCACCCGAAACATTGTACACTGCGAGCGGAACATCACTGATCTCTTTCACTATTTTAATAATATCCATGTAGGCAAGAGCAGGTTTAACCATCAAAAAATCTGCACCTTGCTCCAAATCAAGCAAAGCCTCTCGCACCGCTTCGCGCTGATTGCCGCAATCCATTTGATAACTTGCTCGATTGCCAAAACTTGGTGTTGAATCGGCAGCATCTCGAAATGGGCCATAATAGGCAGAGGCATACTTAACTGCATAGGACATAATGGGGACATGTTGAAATCCAGCGCAATCAAGTGCTTCTCGAATGGCCGCAATCATGCCATCCATCATTCCAGAAGGGGCAATAATATCCACCCCTGCACGGGCATAAGAGACCACCTCTTTTTGCAAATTGATTAATGTTTCATCATTGGCGACATCTTCACCCTCTAAAATACCGCAATGTCCATGTTCCGTGTATTCGCAAAAGCAAGCATCTGCAATCACGCACAAATCAGGCATCGCTGTTTTCGCCAAACGCACCGCCTGTTGCACAACCCCATCATCATTCCATGCTTCAGATCCAACGGCATCTTTAGAAGCAGGGATACCAAATAAAATGATACTCGGGATGCCCAAGGCATAGACTTCGCACGCCATGTCCGCCACACGGGAAAGTGGAATCCGCAGCACACCGGGCATGCTTTGCACGGCCACAGGCGCTTGTAAATTCTCATCAACAAACACGGGATAAATCAAATCATTTGCGCTCAAGCTCGTTTCTCGAACCATGCGACGAAGTGTCGCTGAACGACGCAAACGGCGCGGACGCGCAATCAATTCTGGTAAACTCATATTCTATTCTCCCTCTCCAGAACAGCTTGTTTTGCGAACAATTCACTCAAGCCATCAAGCATACTTTCAAAATTGGCCTGCTTCGCAGTCACTTGCACATTGAAACCAAGATCTTGGGCGACAAGCGTAACAGCTTCACTAATCGTAACAATCACCGTCGTTGCTGCCAACTTAGAATTTTCAATACGCTGTAAAAAATAGCGCGCTGTTTGACTACTTCCAAGCAATATTGCATCGACTGCCCCTGCTTCTAAAGCCGATCGAAATGGTTGCGCATCATCCATCGGGCAATCCATCCGATAACAGATCACTTCAATCACATCGCAACCCTGCGCACGCAATACATTGCACAATCGATCACGCACGACTTCGGCACGAAAGAAAAACAGGCGAGCAGGCAAACCTGCTGACACCAGCAGGTCAACCACCCCTTCTTGCGAGGCATCACCCGCAACATCGGTTGCAACCACGCCATAATGATTCAAACGCGCAGCTGTTTTCGCCCCCACCACCACCCGTCGATGCGGGGCAAGTACTCGCGCCATCTCACCTTGCAGAACAGCAGCAACAGCATCCACGCCATTGGCACTGGTAAAAAGCAACACCTCAGGGCTCCCCTTTTGCAACTGCGGCAGTATATTCTGCACCGACTCTAACAGGAGATTTCGCTTCAAACAGGGAAAATAGATCGGCAAGCCTCCACGCCGCTCGATCATTGCCGCAGTATGTTTCGCCTGATCCAGTTCTCGCGTAACAGCAATACGCTTACCTCTTAGCCATTCCATCATCAACAAATCACTCACTCAATTCTCTCACCCATCGCTACTCATCTTCCATAATTCTTAGCCTAACGCCAACATCATGGTAGGTTTGCCCCTATGGTCAACCCTCATCCGCACCTATCCATTGGCGATGATTTTTTAAAAGAGCTGCGTGGACACAGATCCGATCGCTTGCTTTTATTGATTCTGCTGATCACCATCAGCTGTAGTTGGTTTTGGTTACAACATCAACTCAACAGTCGCGAACCGGTGCTCTACATTTACCACCAACAGACGCTTCTCGCCTACTACCCTCTTATGGATTCTCGTGAAAAAACAATCCAAATCCAAGGGGAATTAGGCAACATATCCCTTCAAATCAACGCTTCCGGGGCGCATATCACCCATAGCAACTGTTCACGAAAAGCTTGCATGCAACAACATATTATTCATCCAGGTGAAATGATCGCTTGTGTCCCCAATGAAATTTTCATGATCATTCGCGGAAGTAATGAAGAGATCCAATGGGATGGCATCGCACAATGATCACACCACCATCGCCATTGCAACACAACAAACCCTCACAAATACAACTTCGCCAGCATGCGCAATGGCTACTGTTTCTCATTTTCGCCATCACCATCAACATGGTGGAGGCCTCCCTGCCAAGCCTTGGTCCATGGTTTAAACCTGGACTTGCCAACATCATCACACTCCTTGTGCTCTTTATATGGGGAGCAAAAGCGGCCCTCATTTTGGCCACTGCGCGTGTCATCGTCTCCGCACTTTTAATCGGTACACTCTTCACACCAACATTCATCATTGCCATAAGCGCCACGCTCTCCTCGACCCTCGTTATGGTAATTTTTTACATGCTCATCCCCAAACCAAAAACCATTACCATCAGCCTATTGGGAGCAACCGTTCATATCACTGTACAATTTATTGTTGTTGAAACATTGTTTATCCAACAGCATGCCCTATATTACCTCCTTCCACCCTTACTGTTTTTGGCGTGCATCACAGGGTGGCTCAATGGTGCAATTGCAGCATATACACTCAAACATTTCAGCTTACGAGGATTAAACAATCAATTATGACGGCTACAGCTTCTCGCCATATTTCATCACGCTGGATCGCTGCAATCCTCCTCTCACTGATTGTGCATATCGCACTGATGCTATTCACCAATGCGCACATGAAACCCGCTGAAAAAAAAGTCATGCCCGTGATGGATATTGTGATGATCAACCCAAATGAAGTTGCTGAAAAACTGGATAAAAAGAGTGTATTGGGCCATCAACCGCCTCCTATGGTCAAAGAACCTGTCAAAGAGCCTCAAAAACAACCGACAAAAGAATCCAAAAAATCCCCTCAACCCAAACCAGTCCCCAAGCCTGAGAAAAAAACAGCACCTGACACTGTTGCACAGATCAAACCACCGACCAAAACAGCGAGCAGCATACCAGCCCCTCCAGCAGAAAAAGAGAAAAAAGAGCCCCAACAGATTGCCGAACACAACAGACTGCCAAGCTTACAAGACTTGATGCTCTCACCCTCGGCGCTGCAAGCATTAACGCAACAGCAAACTACTCCCAACAGCAGTACCGAGTGGAGCAATGATCGTGAAGCCGAAATTCCAATCAATACCCGAAATGCCAAATACTCGCCTTATGCCCACGACCTAATTCGTGCCCTTGAGGAGCAATGGCGCCCACAACCAGACAACTACCAACAAATGACTGAAAGCAGCAAACAGGTCTTGTTACGACTCACCATTGAACATGATGGTAGTATTGGAAATATCGAAATTCTCCGACCAAGCCCTGTTGAACACCTCAATATTAGCTCGATTGATGCCATTCAACGCGCAGCCCCCTTCAAACCACTTCCCTCAGCATGGGGACTTGACCGTGCCAAGTTCTTACTCACCTTTGAGGTGGTTGATAATCGTTTTGTTTTCCGCTAATGCCAATGCTTCTCTTCACACGCCATCAACTACTCACCCGCTGGTATGAACAACATGCCCGCATCTTACCATGGAGAGAAACGCGCCAACCCTATCCTATCTGGGTCTCTGAAATCATGTTGCAACAGACGCAGGTAAAAACAGTGTTGCCGCGTTTTGTCGATTGGCTAACGCAATTTCCTACCATCACAACGGTTGCACAAGCCACCGAAGATCAAATCATGAAAGCGTGGGAAGGGCTGGGCTACTATCGCCGCGCACGCCTTCTCCATCAAAGCGCACAGCATCTTGAACAGCATTATCAATCGATATTCCCCTCAAATTTTGATGATATTTTATCTCTCCCCGGCATTGGGCGCTCAACAGCAGGTGCCATTGCATCATTCTGCTTTGAACAATACACTCCCGTTTTAGACGGTAATGTTAAACGGGTATTACGGCGTTGGTATGGAGAAGAGAATTGCGCAGAAAAAGTTCTATGGCAACGGGCGCAACAAGCCATCGACATTGCAGTAATGCCGAGCTTATGGAATCAAGCCATGATGGAACTGGGGGCAACCCTCTGCAAACCAAGGAATCCATTATGTAACCAATGCCCAATTCAGGCGCACTGTGACAACGCATTTCAAGATAGCGTGCAGAAAAAATCAAAGAACTGCGCAACTATCAAGAATGTTTACTGGCAAGTTCATCTTTACCATGATGAACATCTTGGCCTCTGGTTACATCAACGGCCACGCAATGGCATCTGGGGTGCGCTCTGGTCGCCACCTATTACCGAACTGCAAGAGGAACCTGCTGTTCAACCCGACCACATCCATCTTCTCACGCACCGCAGACTCCATCTCTACGCTGCGCATCACCCAAGCAAAACACAACCGACACACGGATCAGGAACCTGGCAAAAAGAGTGGCATACATTGGCTCTTCCCACAGGAATACGCCAACTGTTTCAAAAACTCAACATGTAACAATGTTCACTCAACTTCTGCAAGAGATATCCATCCTCCTCTTACGAAACAGAATCTTGTCTCCCTGAGGCTTTGCCAACCAGCCAGGTAAAAAGCGCAACCACTTTGTACAATGAACGCAACTGTCTCCCCCCCATCGACTCAAACAAGGCAACAAAAACCAAAGTCAGCAATTCACGACGACGGGAAAAAAGACGCAAACTCAACGCTTGGATCATCAAGGCATAGATGGAGACCAAGAATCCCATGGCAACAACGACAAATAGAAAGAGGAGTAATATATATCCATCCATTCCCGCCCAAAAAAACATCCAGCCCATCACAACATAGGCGGTTATTTCAAACAGCGGTCCCAATCCTTCAAAAAGAATTAACAACGGCCATGCAATCCAACCCAATACGCCACTCCCTTTCTGGAAACAACGCGATCGATTTCGCCAAAGTCCATCCAGCCAGGCATGCTCTTCATCCATCGATTTTTTTTGGAATTTTTTCCAATCCGTACGCGCCGTAGACCATGCGACAACATCAGCAACCACCGCCGTTGTACAAGACTCGCCAGAAGTGTTAGCCAAGGCTTGTAGATGAAGAATTGCCTCCATCTCGGCGTCACTCACCTGCGATTGAAAACCTTGCACAGCAATCAATGAATCTTTACGAAAAAGGGTAATAAAACCAGCAAAAGGGAGCGTAAATTTAAATGTTGAAATACCAATTGCGGTTAACCACGATTCACGCAAAATTTGCATAAGCTGCAACCTTGCAAGCCACCCTTCAGGAAGTGAGACATCATACGCCTCACCATCAATGCTAGATCGATAGGTTGCAGGTGTAACGATGGCACGCACCATCACTGTTTTGGCATGATCAAGAAAAGGACGCACCATTTTTTCCAAGCTATCCTTTTTCAAAAACAAACCTGACTCCAAAGTACACACCAATGGATAACGAGAAAGGTTCAAGCCCGCATTGAATGCATCCGCTTGCCCCCCATGCCATTTATCAACCACAGATAACCGTGGATATTTTAACGATCGAAACACCCCTTTAACATCACGGGTTTGAATCCGTTTCCAGTAAACTTCGGGGAAAGGCTCTAAATCAAAATAGTGCGTCATCACCTCTAGCGTGCTATCACTGGAGCCATCATTAATCACAATAATTTCATACGCTGCATAGGAGAGATCCATCAGCGCATTCACCGCTTCGCGCACCCCTGCCACATTATTATGGACTGGCATCAGCAAACTTACAGGCAACTTAAAATGGTGATGAGATAAAGAAAGCCCCGTTAAATCCATCCGCTCGCGTTTCGACTTCAATATATAAAAGGCCCAACTATCAAGAAAAAGATAGAGGGCATGCACTCCCATAAAACAGGCAATCAAATAAATTTGCACCATAGACATTAAATGTTCGATCACTTAAGCCCCCTGCAAATGTTTTGCGGCCATCGCCTGCCTCAAGGTATCTCGAAAAAAATCATCGCCCATTTGGTACAACAGCTCCAACTCATCTTCATCAACCCCAGGAAGTGCAACCAACGCTTCCGCCGCGCGATAGCGCACCCAGCGCTGGCGATCAAACATCATCGAGGCAATGATAGAAATATCATCGACGGATCCAACCACTCCCAATGCCCGTACAGCCATCGTACGAACGACCCAAGAACCATGGTCTAAAAAAGAGCGCACTAATGCGGCGCTCTTTTGCTGCCCCATCTGACTTAAAAGCGTCAAACTGGCAATGATGGTTTCATCATCTCCTCGAGCTTGCAATATCTCTTCGACAAATTCAGTGACGACATCCCTGTTGGAGAATATCAAATATTTTATCAAATTGGGGCGCTGCGCCTCTTCCGCTTGCCGAATCGAATCGGTAAGCACATAACTTAACAGTTCTGAATCAAATGATTGTAGCAAGGCCGCACATTGATCCACAGCCCACTTTGGCTCCTTAAAAATAAGCGGAGCCAATGCCATCAAAGCAGACTGTTGATCGATCTTAATCAGCGCATCAGCCGCCAACAACGAAACCTTTCCATCATGAGAATGTAAGTGTTCATCCAACAAGGGGATCGCTGCTTCATCCCCCATATATCCAAAAAAACAACACGAGAGTATGTTGTCTCGTTTTTGATCACTGCTCGCCATACTGCGTGCATAATTTCCAAGCTGTAGCCGTCGCGCTTCTTCTCGCAACGCTGCTTGGTGAGCAGATGACAACAATGGAAATATCTCACACCACGCCTGTATCGCAACCGCAGCTACTGCCGATGAGTTCAGAGGAGAAAGCAGATCTTCAGCACCTGCCATCGAGCCGACAGGGCGATCAACAAGCTTCATCCAATCATCCTTCCACCCCGCCATCATCCGGCCTGAGCGTGTAGACCTTTGATCAAGCCATCCCTGAGGAAGCAACATCACCATCATTATGACTAATACCAACGCGGTCCAACCGACCATCAATAAGCCAAGTATTTGCGCAGACAATGATGCCGCAAAAAAATCCTCTATCATTGAATCATCATGCTATTGTTAACATTGCCGTAACTTTAACGCAGAAAAAACATCCTCAGCATGAAACGATGAGCGAACCAACGGCCCCGATGCAACCATACCAAAGCCTCTTTTTTCAGCCAAATACTTCAGCTCAGCAAACTCATCCGGATGCCAATATTTCATTACAGGATGATGCTTGACGCTAGGACGCAAATATTGTCCAATCGTCAAAATATCGATCCCCGCTTCACGCATATCATCTAAAACCTGTAAGATTTCATCGCGTTCTTCACCCAATCCAACCATAATCCCTGACTTGGTCACAACCCGAGCATCGATCTCTTTAGCCCGTTGCAACAAACGCAGACTGGTAAAATAGCGTGCACCAGGCCGGACGGAACGATAAAGCCGCGGCACCGTCTCTAAATTATGGTTAAAAATATCAGGGGATGCTGCCATAACTGTCTCAATACAAGTCGCAGGCTTGCGCTGAAAATCCGGTGTTAAAATTTCAATGGTCACCTCTGGCGACAGCGCCTTAATCGCCAAAATCGTATTGGCATAATGTTGTGCTCCACCATCTGGAAGATCATCACGATCGACGCTAGTAATCACAACATGTTTGAGCAGCATCTGTGCTACGGTATCCGCAATATTTTTGGGCTCATCAAAATCAAGAAGATCAGGACGCCCCGTCTCCACATCACAAAAAGCACAGGTACGGGTGCAAACCCGCCCCAAAATCATAAAAGTAGCAGACCCCTGTTTCCAGCATTCACCAATATTGGGACAGGAAGCCTCTTCACAGACAGTATTCAGCTTCTTATCACGCATCAACTGCGCCAACTTTTTATACTCAACGGAGGTCGGGGCTTTGACCTTCAACCAAGAGGGTTTGCCTGCCATCGGCTCGCCAAGCTGTGGTGTTGTTTCATCATGGATAGGGATCATTTTTCTGCTCATGCCGCCATATTAGCAACTTTCAGAGCAAGCACAAAAAATGTTTCAACTAAAAAGCATCTATAAATCATGATAACATGCCAAATCTCCTACTTTATCATCCCGAATAAACATGGTAGTTTCTCCCATGTAGTTGCCAGCCCTTTGGCCTCAAAAGGAAGAACTTAGTCATGTTCAAAATCATTGTGGTCGATGATAATCTCGTTAATTTGAAGATCCTCGAAGGATTTTTACAAGATGAGTATGAACTTTTTTTAGCCCAATCCGCACGGGAAGCAATTGATATTATCTCTAACCCCAACAATCATCCCGACCTCATACTTTTGGATGTCATGATGCCTGAGATCAATGGTTATGAACTCTGCACGATTCTCAAAAACAATCCTGCACTATCCAATGTCCCGGTGATTTTTATCAGTGCCAACCACACTGTCGGCAATGAACAACAGGGGTTTGATGTTGGGGCAGTTGATTATATTACCAAGCCTGTAAGTAAACCGCTACTTCGTGCCCGCATCAAAACCCATATTGCCCTCCACAACAACACCATTACGCTCGAGCGTAAGGTCCTCGAACGCACCCAAGAACTTAATCGCAGTCGTCTTGACCTTGTCTATCGTTTGGGTATTGCTGCTGAATATAAAGATGGTGATACGGGCCTTCATGTCATGCGTATGAGCCTCTATGCACGCCTCTTGGCCGATGCCATTGGCCTAGACCCTAACGATGTCGAAGAGATCTACCATGCTGCACCTATGCATGATATCGGGAAAATTGGCATCCCCGATAGCGTCTTGCAAAAACCAGGAAAACTAACAGAAGATGAATGGAAAATCATGGCTAAACATCCCGAAATTGGTGCTGAGATTTTAGGCAAACACCACCGTGGCATTCTCGAGACGGCTCGCATCATTGCCCTTTCACACCATGAAAAATGGGATGGTACCGGCTACCCTTTAGGTCTAAAAGGTATGGAAATCCCCCTTGAAGCACGCATTGTAACCATTGCAGATGTGTTTGATGCTCTAAGCTCGGATCGAGCCTACAAAAAAGCATGGCCCGATGAACAAGTCTTTGTTTTTATGATGGAACAAAAAGGCAAACATTTTGATCCAAACCTGGTTGATATTTTTCTCGACATTATGCCCGAGATACTGCAAATCCGTGACCAATACCAAGAAGAGACAACCGAGTTCACGCCTAAATAACGAATCCATCATCGCCACGGCGCATACCTAAAGGCCCCGTACGACTCATCTCAATGATCGAATCAACGGTAATCATCTTCAAGAAATCATCGAGTTTTTCCGCATCTCCCGTCAACTCAAGCGTATAGCTCTGCTCCGAAACATCGACGACATTGGCATGAAAAATATCGACCATACGCAAAACATCTGCACGAGAATCTTCACTGGCATGCACTTTCACCAACAACATCTCCCGTTCAATATGTCGCTCATGAGAAATATCCTCTGTTTTAATGACCGGAATCAACTTATTAAGCTGTTTATTAATCTGCTCAATGACCTTCTCACTGCCACGCGTGACCAAAGTGAGACGGCTCACCGTCTCATCCATCGTTGGTGCCACATTTAAACTCTCAATATTAAACCCCCGCGCAGAAAAAAGACCTGCGACACGCGTCAACACACCAAACTCATTTTCAACCAAAATAGTAATGGTATGTCTCATGACAACACCATTTCATGCAATGCAGCGCCTGCAGGAACCATCGGATAAACATTATCATCCTTGGCAACGCGCACATCAATCATCACCACCCGCTTGGTTTCGGCCAAAGCACGCTCAACGGCAGGACCTAAATCTTGTAATGTATCAACACGCATACCTAGCCCACCATACGCCTCAACCAAAGCCTTAAAGTTTGGAATAGAATCAAAATAGGAATGAGAATAACGCGACTCATAAAACATCTCTTGCCACTGGCGCACCATGCCCATAAAGGTGTTATTCAAGATCACAATCACAATCGGAAGGTCATACTGCATTGCCGTAGCCAACTCCTGAATATTCATCTGAATGGAAGCATCCCCGGTAAAAACAACCACTTTTTCATTTGGCTTGGCCATTTGAGCACCCACCGCTGCAGGCAATCCATACCCCATGGTACCAAGACCACCAGAAGTGAGCCAATGGCCTGTGTTGGAAAAGCCATAGTGCTGCGCCGCCCACATTTGATGCTGCCCGACATCGGTCGTCACAATCGCCCGACCTTGGGTTTTCTCATGCACAGTACGAATCACGGTTTGCGGCTTAATCGGTCCTTCAGGAAGCTGCTCGAAACCAAGGCTGTTTTTTTCACGCCACTGGTCAATTTGGTGCCACCACATCGTCAATGCATCACTTGTCGGATTAATCTCTTTCCCGTCAAGTTCCGCAAGCATCTGCGTAAGCACTACGCCAACATCCCCCACAATGGGGATATGGGCATGAATATTTTTAGAGATGCACGACGGATCAACATCGATATGGATAATTTTTGCATCGGGAGCAAAAGCTTCCAACTTCGCGGTCACACGGTCATCAAAACGGGCAGCAACGGCAACAAGAAGATCGCAATGCGATACCGCCATGTTCGCCTCATACGTTCCATGCATACCAAGCATGCCCAAAAAGTGTTCATCTTGATAGGGAATACCACCCAGCCCCATCAAGGTATTGGTCACCGGCGCATTCAATTTTTGCACAAGCTGCAACAGCTGATCTGCCGCAAATTGTGTATTGACCACGCCGCCACCAGAATAGATCACCGGCCGTTTCGCTTTGAGCATCGCCTTAACCGCCTTACGCACTTGCCCTGGATGCCCTTCGACAACCGGTTGATACGAGCGAATATTGACGGTTTCTGGATAAATGAACTCACAAACATCACAACTAATATCTTTAGGAATATCAACCAGAACAGGTCCTGGTCGCCCCGTCGTCGCTATATGGAATGCTTGCCGAATGATTTTTGCCAAATCTTCAACGCGTTTCACTAAAAAGTTATGTTTAGTAGCAGAACGGGTGATACCAACAATATCGGCTTCTTGAAAAGCATCATTGCCAATCAATGATGAAAAAACCTGCCCCGAAAAACAGACCGTAGGGATAGAATCAACAAAGGAGTCTGCAAGCCCTGTAACAGCATTCGTAGCGCCAGGCCCAGATGTGACCAATGCAACGCCGCAGCGACCTGATGCACGCGAATAACCATTGGCCGCATGCAATGCCGCTTGCTCATGCCGAACCAAAACATGCTTAAAGTGATCCTGTTTAAAAATCGCGTCATAGATGGGCAAAACCGCTCCACCAGGATAACCAAAAATGGTATCCACACCTTCGCGCCTTAAACACTCTACAAATATCTCTGCACCACTTAGTTTCATCTCTTTTGCCAACCCACTCAAAAAATTAAGAGTGTGGAAAATAGGGAGGCCACACCTTGCTGTCAAGATACGGTGATCAATGACAAGAAACAACCGTTGAAAAATTATGGAAGTGTGCATGTGATACACATTTGGAACTTGTATACACCGTAAACAGATCACGCAACTTTGGGTCATGGATGGCCTTCCAAAACCATAAGCTGCAAGTAATTGGTTTTGTGAGGAAAGGAAAATCGTTTTTTTTCTTTTCGTCATGAATAACTACAGGGAGGTAGTGATTCAGATCAACCTTAGCCAGGATCAATACTCCCTTTGGACAGACAGCACTCTTCAATCCAAGCCAGGTAGGCGGCAGAGCCTTGGGTGATCGGCCAAGCAATAATTTCGGGCACCGCATAGTCATGACATAATCGAATGACCTCTTCAACAGCAGCATAACACGCCATCGTTGTTTTGATCATCAACTGCAGTTCAACATCGTGACAACACTCATTCTGCCAAACATAGTGGCTATCAACCGTTTTCACCTGTACACACGCCGCAAGTTTTTTCTGCAACAATGCATCGATGATCGCTTGTGCCACCCTTTCATCTTGAACGGTTGTTAACACCACACAGTACTGCGTTTGACTAGGCATCACGATATCGGTCAAGCTCTACTTGAATGACTCCCAACTGATCCGAGAGGTGGGTCATCTCTTGTTCCATGGCTTCAATGGTTTCAACATCATTGGATAGCATCACTTCGATCTCTCGCTTTTCTTGCGTCATCTCCATCTCTCGAGCTTTCCAGAGCAGTAACTGCTGAAGATGTTGTTCATGATCGACATGTTTGCCCATCATCAACAGCGCCTCATCACGCAAATCATCAAGCCCTTCAATTAATAACTGCAACCGGTGTGCTTGGGTACTTCGATCTACCAAACGGGTTTGGTAGCGTTTCTTAACCCCGTCCAGTTTACGCCGTAGCGTCTCTTCTCGCTCTAACCAAAGCACATACTCCCCGCCACTAATTTTCCTCTCACTCTTGGATTCACTCTTGGATTCACTCTTGGATTCACTCT
>PEAA01000036.1 GCA_002753275.1 Zetaproteobacteria bacterium
CAATCCGCTGAACAATCGCAATCGGCTTCAGCTGCCGCCAAAGAGGCTCAGGAATTGACCTGTAAAGGGGTTGAGATGGTTGAGCGTGCCTACCACGGAATGGTAGATGTGAAGAAAAAAGTGGGTTCTGTTTCTGAACAAATTTTGAGCCTTTCGGAGCAGGCTGGGAAGATTGGTACGATTTCAAAGGTTGTGGGCGATTTGGCGGCAGAGACCAATATGTTGGCATTAAATGCAGCTGTTGAGGCAGCGCGCGCTGGAGAGCATGGTAAAGGTTTTGCGGTTGTTGCTGCGGAGGTGCGTAAACTTGCCGACCAAAGTAAAAAATCGGCAGAGCGTGCCAATGCCTTGGTGAACGATATTCAAAAAGCGACCACTGCTGCGGTCATGTTGACTGAAGAGGGAAGTTTGACGGTTGAGGATGTTGCTCAAATTTCTCAACAAGCGGGTGAACTTTTTACCTCGTTGACCGATATCTCTACGGCTGTTTATGAGAGTTCTCAGCAGGTGATGCTTAATAGCCATCAGCAAGCGGCGGCGATGAAGCAAGTGACCGTGGCGATGCAGGGGCTGAGTAAGGGCTCAAAAGAGATTGCTGCTGGAATTTCTCAAACAAAAGTTGGTATACAGAAATTGGACGAAGTGGCGCAGAGTCTTAAGAGACTTGTTTAGTCATCGGTTACAGTGATGGCAATGATCAACCACTATCGGACTTCTATCTTGAATGAAACGATGACGGCGTATCAGGATTGTTTCTGGGGACATTATGATTGAAGATCAAGAGTTGCGAGCGTTATTCAAAATCGAAAGCGAGGAACATTTGCAAAACCTCGATAGAGGGGTGTTGCAACTTGAAAAAACACCCGATGACATCGCTTTGGTTGAAGAGATGTTTCGTGAGATTCATAGCCTGAAGGGCGCTGCTCGTATGCTCGGTTTGATGGAGATTATGGAACGGGCCCATGAGATTGAGAGTTTGATGGGCGTTGCAAAAGGTGGGGAATCACCACTGACAATGAAGGTGTTAGAAGATGTGTATCAACGGCTGAGTACCGTTCGGATGTTGGTTGCGGCTGAGGTTGATGGCAGTGCGATTGCGCATGTGGCCGATACGCAAGAGGGTTCGCCTCTCGCTGTTGCGACAGTGGTGAACAAAGAGGGGCTTGCGGATGAACCTACGCAACGGGTGTCACCTCCACCGACTGTGGCAGCGTTTGATCTTGAATCATCTGCAGTGAGATCTTCTAATATTTCCCCCGATGTGGAAATTCCGGAGGCGATTGATCCTGACAATATCGATATAGAAAAGCCTTTTATCATTGATACGGTGCGTGTCCAGACAGAAAAACTTGATCGATTGATGACGCAAGTGGGTGAGCTTACTGTGACCCGAGGAAGTGTTGAACGCAGACTTGCTGAATTGGATGCGTTGTTGGATTTGAGTGATTTGCTGCTTCGAGAGGCGCAACTTGGACAATATTCATTCGAGAAAATGGCCGAGATGTATGATGCGGTTGCTCAGCTTAGAAGCGGAGCTTATACTGATAGTTCAAGAATCAACTATATTACCGATGAACTTGTCGAAGGGGTGCAGAGTGTGCGGTTGTTGCCGCTTTCGACCCTTTTTAATCTTTTTTTACGCCCTGTTCATGATCTTGCGCAAGAGATGGGAAAACGGATTGAGTTGATCATTGAAGGTGGTGATGCTTTTGCAGACAAGCAGACCCTCGAGGCGTTAAAAGATCCATTGATGCATCTTTTGCGTAATGCCATTGACCATGGCATTGAGATGGCTGAAGAACGAAAAACTAAGGGTAAAAATATCAATGCAACCCTTCAATTGCGTGCGCTGCGTACCAATCGCGATGTGGTGATTGAGGTGTACGATGATGGTCGTGGCTTGGATCTGGATAGAATTCGCCATTGTGCACAGAATGCTAAATTGAAAAGTAAACACGAGTTAGCCTTGATGCGTGATGATGAGCTGCGTGATCTTATTTTTGTTTCAGGATTTTCGACTTCGCACTTTATTACAGATGTTTCAGGGCGTGGCGTGGGGCTGGATGTTGTCTCCACCAATGTGAAACGATTGAAAGGTACGGTTCATGTGGAATCATCACCCGATCAGGGTACGAAATTTAGCCTGCGTATTCCGGTGACGATGTCCACTGTGCGTGTGTTGATTGTTGCGGTTTCGGGTTATGTGTATGCCTTTCCTGTCACTTCGGTGCGAGCATCACACCGGATGCACCGTAACGAGATCTATACCCTTGAAGGTCGCGCGACGATTCTATTGAATGATGAAGAGATTTCGATTTTAAATTTGGCTGATATATTAGAAGTTCATGCAAAAAAAGTCGTCGATCAAAGTGATATGGGTGGTGAAGATCAGGACAACGATCACTTTATCGTTGTTCTTCTTGAAGTGGATGAGAATGTATTTGCAGTGGTCGTTGATCAGTTGCTTGATGAGCAACAAGTGATGATTAAGCCATTCTGTTCGCTGTTGAAACGGGTGCGAAATGTCAGTGGCGCCATGATCCTTGAGACGGGTGAAATCTGTGTTTTGTTAAACCCCGGTGATCTGTTGGCTACTTTGCGTAAAACACGCGAATCACAATTTGATCAGTCCAAAAAACATGTCTCTGAAACGGTGAAGAAGGTGATTTTACTTGCTGAAGACAGCTTGGTGACGCGGACGCAAGAGCGGCGTATTCTGGAGGCTGCGGGTTATGAAGTGGTCACGGCCGTGGATGGCTTGGATGCGCGCAATAAGTTAGCAACGCGCCATATTGATGCCATCGTTTCCGATATCAATATGCCCAATATGGATGGTTTTGCCTTGATGAAAAGCGTGCGTCTAGAGAAAAAATATGCCAATTTACCCATTGTGTTGGTGACGATGCTGGCTTCAGATGCAGATAAACGGCGAGGCTTAGAGGGGGGCGCCAATGCATACATTACTAAAACATCGTTTGATCAAAAGGTATTGGTTGATGCGTTAAGGCGGTTGGTTTAAATGTATCCTTCATTCAATCATGAGAAAAAAGTTCGGGTTATTTTGGTGGATGATTCACTGGTTGCATTGGCGATGTTTAAAAAAATCCTTGCGGATGCCCCCAGTATTGAGGTTGTGGGTGTGGCGTCGAATGGTCAAGATGGATTGCTGTTGGTTGAGCGTTTTCATCCGCAGGTGATCTGTACCGATTATCATATGCCAATTATGGATGGCTTGGAATTTACCCGCCAAGTTATGGCGCGGTTTCCAACCCCTATTCTTGCATTAAGTATCTCATTTCAACCCGATCAAACGCATAAAATTTTTAAAATGTTGGAGGCCGGGGCGGTCGATGTGATGGCCAAGCCACTCGCGGGCATCAATAAATTTGGCTGTGATGAATCCAAAGAACTTGTGCGTAAGATTATGATTCTTGCTGGGGTGCATGTGATTCCTTTACGGAAGTTTACACATATCTCCCCTCCGGTGGTCGAAGCTCTGCGGCAAGAGCCGACAATCTATCCCTATTCCACAAGCATCATTGCGATGGGTGCATCGACGGGGGGCCCCCAGGCCATTTTTGAGATTCTTAAAAAAATTCCTGCTGATTTTCCTGTGCCTATTGTATGTGTGCAACATATCAGTGAAGGATTTATTGATGGTATGATTGCATGGTTGAATCATCTCTGTTCCGTTTGTGTTTGCGCTGCAAAAGAGGGCGAAACGCCACAAGCAGGGCATGTTTACTTCCCTCGTGATGGCCAACATTTAACCCTGGATCGCAAGGGAGCCTTTGCTTATGAGAATTTGCCACCTGTCAGTGGTCATAAGCCTTCGATTAGCGTCACTTTTTCATCCTTGCGTGACTATTACCATCAAGGCGTTACTGGCGTTTTGTTGACAGGGATGGGGCGCGATGGGGTCGATGGATTGCGTGATATTTTTGCAGCAGGTGGAATGACCATCGCTCAAAATCAGATGAGTAGTGTGGTTTTTGGCATGCCCAAGGTTGCCATTGAAGAGGGTGTTGTCCGCTTGGTGTTGAGTATTGAAACGATTGGAGAAAGGCTTATTGCGTTGGTAAAGGGTGAACATGTTGCGTCCTCATAGCCTCGTTTTTGTGCTATGCGAAAGTCATTGTTGCTCTTGGTGCTCCTCTGCGATGGTTACAAATTGATCATAGTGATCTAAAAAGGCTTGGATAATTATAGGGTTAAAATGTCCACCAGCACCAGCGGCCATGATGGATCGGGTCTCATCGTATGAAAATCCAGGTTTATAAACCCGTTTGGAGATTAGGGCATCAAAGACATCTGCGACGGCCATGAGTTGAGCTGAGAGTGGAATTTCATCCCATTTGAGTCCATCGGGATAACCACTACCATCCCATTTCTCATGATGCCAATGGGCGATCTCTTTTGAACATGTTAAAAAATCGAGCGAGGTTTCTGTATCCTCTTCTGCTTGTTCAATGGCATGGGCACCGAGTTGCGCATGGGTGCGCATGATGGTCCACTCCAGTGGGGTTAACCTTCCTGGTTTACGCAAAATGGCATCAGGAATTCCAACCTTGCCAATGTCGTGAAGTGGTGCCGATTTTGCCAGAACATGAATCGAATGGTCGTTGAGTTGATGTTTGAATTTAGGAGAATCGCGTAAAATTTGTGCCAATGTTTTGACATAGATCGAGGTGCGTAGAATATGTGGTCCCGTTTCATTATCCCTGATCTCTGCAAGGCGAGCGAGGGCGCGAATGGTGACATTTTGCACCAACTCATTCTCTTTCATCCGTTTATCAACTTCAGCTTCTAAAAAATGGTTTTCATCTTCCAGGTGTTTGTGCGCTTCGTGTAATTCAAGATGGGTTTGTACGCGGGCGCGTAGGATATCTGGCTTGACCGGTTTGGTGACATAATCGACAGCCCCATGCTGAAGCCCTTTCTCTTCATCTTCTTGTGTATCCATGCTGGTGAGAAAAATCACCGGAATTTCACGGGTGATTTTGCTAAGTTGTAGTTGGTCAATCACCGCATAACCATTCATGATCGGTAAAATGATGTCCAGTAAAATTAAGTCAGGCATCTCTGCCCGTGCGAGATTGACCGCTTGTTCACCATCAATGGCAACGATGACGCGATGTCCAAAGTTGATCAACATGCGACGAATCATCTCCGCTTGCACGGGACTATCTTCAACGACCAGAATTTTTCCTTTAATAGGGGTATGCATGCCAAGTGTCCTGAATGGAGCATTTTATTAAAAACGATAGAGGCGCCAATCATTGATTGTACAGTAAGGTGGATGGATCATCAAGTTCAATTGGACGATTCGTGGTATAACGGTGGGAGGGGGCTTACCTTCAATTGATTTTTTACTAACACCTATGGCAAGGAATGTTACAATTGGGCAATGAAATTTGAGCTTTTGTGTGATTATCAACCTGCCGGTGATCAGCCTGCGGCTATTGCTGAACTTTCGGCATCGATTATGCGAGGAGATCAACATCAAACCTTGCTGGGCGTTACAGGGTCGGGAAAGACATTTTCGATGGCATGCCTGATCGAGAATGTGCAGAAGCCAACACTGATCATGGCACCGAATAAGACTTTGGCCGCGCAACTGTATGGAGAATTTAAGCAGTTTTTCCCTAACAATGCTGTCGAATATTTTGTCTCCTACTACGACTATTATCAGCCAGAGGCGTATGTTCCAGCATCGGACACCTATATTGAGAAAGACTCTTCGATTAATGAGCAGATTGATCGGATGCGCCATTCGGCAACCCGTGCACTGCTTGAACGCGAAGATGTGATTATTGTTGCATCGGTCTCCTGTATTTATGGCTTAGGCAGCCCTGAAGCCTATTCCAAAATGTTGCAATATTTTGAAGTGGGGCGTGAAGTGGATCAGCGTGAAGCGATCAAGAAATTGGTCGAGTTGCAATATGGGCGCAACGATGTCGATTTTCATCGTGGAACCTTTCGTGTACGCGGAGATGTCCTTGAGGTGTTTCCTGCCCATGCCGAAGATTTTGCTGTTCGTGTGGAGTTTTTTGGTGATGAGATCGATGCGATGTGTCGCTTTGATCCTCTGACGGGCAAGAAGATCGAATCGATTCATAAATATACTATTTTTCCTAAGAGCCACTTTGTCACCCCGCGCGGGCAGTTGTTGCGTGCCATGGATGCAATTAAAGATGAGTTGGCGGAGCGGTTGGCGGAGCTTTACGATCAGAACAAGTTGGTGGAAGCCCAGCGTTTGGAGCAAAAAACTATCTATGATTTGGAGATGATCCAAGAGGTGGGGTACTGCACGGGTGTGGAGAACTATTCTCGTCATTTAACGGGTGGGAAAGCGGGGGAGCCGCCGCCAACACTTCTCGATTATCTGCCCAATAACGCCATGGTTATTTTGGATGAGTCACATGTAACGGTTTCACAAATTGGTGCGATGTTTAAAGGCGATCGTTCGCGTAAACAGACCTTGGTTGATTTTGGTTTTCGTTTGCCATCGGCGCTTGATAATCGACCGCTGCAGTTTCATGAGTTTGAGGCGCTGGTGCCACAAACGATTTATGTTTCGGCAACACCGGGAAGTTATGAGTTGCAGCAGACGGGCGGTCATTTTGTGGAGCAGGTCATCCGCCCGACAGGGTTGCTTGATCCTGAGGTTGAGGTGTTGCCTGCCATTGATCAGGTCGAGGCATTTGTCGATTTGGCGCGCCCGGTGATTGCCAAAGGCTATCGCGTGTTGGCGACCTGTTTGACCAAACGGATGGCAGAAGATTTAAGTGAATATCTCGACAATTTGGGTTTGAGAGCACGCTACCTTCATTCGGACATCGATACACTTGAACGCATGGATATTTTGCGTGAACTTCGCTTGGGTAGTTTTGATATTTTGATTGGTATCAATCTGTTGCGCGAAGGACTTGATCTGCCTGAAGTGGCATTGGTGACAATTTTCGATGCCGATAAAGAGGGCTTTTTACGCTCGGAGCGTTCGTTGATTCAGACCATTGGTCGTGCGGCGCGTAATAGTTTGGGGCGGGTCATTCTTTTTGCCGATAAGATGACGGGTTCGATGCAACGCGCCATGGGTGAGACCGCGCGTCGGCGTGAGAAGCAGATTGCCTACAATCTGCAACATGGCATTACACCGGCCACCGTGAAAAAAGATATCCGTGATATTTTGGGTTCAGTTTATGAGTTGGATTATGCCCATGTGCCGGAAGTGGCTGAAGATGAAGCGTGCTATGATAGTCCCAAGATGCGTAAAGCACGGATAGTGGAGTTGGAGCGGTTGATGGTAGAAGCAGCTGCCGATCTTCGCTTTGAAGAGGCTGCCAAGTACCGTGATGAATTACGAAAATTGTCCGATGGTGAGACCGATTGATAGCATAGGAGTGCTGAGGAATGGATGTGTTCGTTTGTGTTCGTTTGTGTTCGTTTGTGTTTGTTAGGCGTTAGGGTTCATTTCTGTGCAAGGCGTTGGCACGACGAATGAGGTGTGGTAATACATTCATACGATGGGGATCCATTTTAAAGCGAAGTCTTGGGAAGTGGCTGTAGCGTTCGTCCTCTTCATCGGGCCATTGAAAGATCTGCTCGATATGGCCTGAGGTAATGATGTCATCAAATTCGACATTGATACGCTCCAGCGTCGAGCGGGAGAGGGGCTCTTGAAAGCGTAAAATGATCCAATCGTCACAGTAACAAAAACTGTGATAATTGGTGTAGAAATCGCAAATATATTGCACGGCTGTTTCAATGTGATCGGTGTGAAAAAGGATATCTTGATCATCATGGGTGATAAAACCATTGTCAATCAGACGGCGTACCCATGAGTGAATGAAAGGACCCCAATAGTGATCGCCTGGCGCTTCGAGAAGCACGATCGGTACCGGTGGATTGCGCCCTGTTTGAATCAAGGTTAATGCCTCAAAGCCTTCATCCAAGGTGCCAAAGCCGCCGGGTGTTAAGATGATCGCATCGCTCTCTTTCATGAAAAAAAGTTTGCGGGTAAAAAAGTATTGGCAATAGAAGTGTCGGGGAGAGCCAGCGACAACAGGGTTGGGCGATTGTTCCATGGGTAGATTGATATTGATGCCAAAGGAGTGATCGCGACCCGCCCCTTCGTTGGCCGCTTGCATCATGCCTCCCCCCCCTCCGGTAATGATCATATAGCCCTGGTTTTTTAGTGCCTCTGCGCACGCTTTGGTTTGCCGATATTGTGGATCATCTTCATGGCTACGGGCAGAACCAAAGAAACTAACCTTGCGATAGGCATGGTAGGGGGTGAAAGTATTGAGTCCCAAACGAATCTCTTGCATCACATCAGCCATCATGGTGATGTTTGTTTCAGAGAGTTTCGCCGATAAAAAATGCACCGTTTCCAGTAGTAAGCGTTGACGATCTGGGGTGCAAGCGATGGGATCGGAGAGCAATGTTGTTAAGGCATCGTGAAGTGGTTGGGGAATGGCTGATAGATCGCGGTTGAGTGCTTCGAGCACAAGGTTGTTCATTGATATTTTTCAATGATGATATCAATACGCCGATTCATCGCTTTGCCCTTTTCGAACTCATTGCTGGCAATCGGTTTCACTTCACCATAACCGAGCGCCTTTAAGCGTGTGGCTTCAACGCCCATTTGGATAAGATATTTTTGCACCGCTTCAGCGCGTTTGAGTGAAAGTTGTTGATTGTCGCGTATTTCTCCATCGCTGTCGGTGTGCCCTTCGATCTGCACATTGCGATTGCTGTAAATGTTGAGCCCATCGGCGAGCCGTTTAAAAAAGGGCGCTTGGTTATCTTCAATTTTTGTGCGCCCTGGTGCAAAGGCGAGTGCTTTTAGGCGAATGAGAATGGAGGAGTCAAGATTGATGAAAATTTCAACTTCATCCTCAGTAAACAATCCTTTGAGTTTGTTTTGTCGCCGTTGTTCAAAAGTATCGCGTTGATATTTCTCTTCCAAGGCTTTGGCTGTCGCTTCCACCTGCGCTTTCTCGGCGAGCGCTTTGGCTTGGGCTTCGTCGAATTGTGTTTTGGCTTGGATATTGACGCTTTCAATTTCGCGATCAAATTTATGTTTGAGCGCCTCCTTGAGTTCGGTGATTTGTTGATTTTTTAGCGTTTGCAGCTGTTGTTGTTGTGTTTCGAGTTGATCTGCCAGCTCTTGACGGTGGCTGGCATTGAGTGCTTCGATGGCATGGGCGTGATCATTTTTCAGGGTAACAATTTCTGTTTTGAGCTGCTCAACAGCCGCAATCAAATCATCATTGGGGGTGTCGTTTTTGATGCCATGGGCATTGGAGGCAATCCCCAAACGGTTAGCAAGATCAAAACGAAGATCGAGGTTGTTGAGCCACAACATCTCATGCGAGCCCGGTTCACGCCGCCATCCACGCACTTTTTGACCAATTTCCATGGCCCGTTGCGCTAAGATCAACGCTTGATCGGGATATTCAGGGAGAATGTGGGTTTGGCCAAAATTGTATTTTTCCAATGTGATCAAGGCTTGTTTGGCTTGATTGTAAGTTTGCGGAGCAAAGGCATCGGCATTGGCTCCGCGTGCTGAGGCGAGGTATTGCCCCGCTTTGTTGGTAATGACGGGAATGGTTAAACCGATGGCTACTTGATAGATCTTTTTAAGTTGCTGCACCATTGCAGGTGCTTCGTTGAGTTGCCCCGATTCAAGTGCATAAACCAACTTGGGTAGCAATTTTTCCGCTTGTTGATCCATTTGGGCGAGAGTGTCGCGGTCTTGTGGTGGCAGTTCGTTGGTGTAAATATCGAGTTGTTGTCTACTTTGGCGCAGTTTGAAGAGTTCGGGATAACTGTGTTGAAAGTATTCCGCAGTATTTTCCGCCAAATCGAGCGCTTCATTGGCTTGACGACAGGCAATGGTGACATCCTCATCCATCGCGCGTTCATGGGCGATCATGGCGGCGCCATAAAGTGCCATCGCCTTGTTGCTGGCTTGCGGGGCATAGATGGCGTTGGCATTGTGATTCCATTGCGTGATGCGAGGTTGGAGGGCTTCTAAGCAGCTGTTGCCCCATGCGTTGATCGGGGCGGCGCACAATAGTGCGATGAGATAGGCTCGGTTATGCAAGGCGTAACATCCTTTCTAATGCCAATTTGGCATGAAGTTGTTGATCGTTGGGCACGCAAATTTGATTGATTTCACCCGATTCTTGAATGGCGATCAAGGTTGCAAGCAGATGTTGTGGATCGGTACGAAACATGGTGGAGCACATGCAGATCATCGGGGAAAGAAAACGGATCGATTTGTCAGGGTTGAGAATGCCGAGGCGATTGACCAAATTAAGTTCGGTGGCAACGGCAAAGGATGCGCCAGGTTTTGCATTGGCAACATGTTGAATGATTGCTTCGGTGGAGCCGACGAAATCGGCCGTTTCACACATGGCGCGAGAACATTCGGGGTGAGCAAGAATTTGAATGGTTGGGTCTTCTTGTCGCATCGTTTCGGCATGCTCTGCTTTGAACCATTGATGTACGGAGCAGAACCCTTTCCATAAAATCAGTTTGGCTTGTTGAATTGCTTCGGGGCTATGCCCGCCCATCGGTTGAAAAGGATCCCATACGATCATCGCGTCATCGGGGATACCCATGCGCAGGACCGCAGTATTTTCACCGAGATGTTGATCAGGGAAAAAGAGAATTTTTTCACGCTGGTCCCATGCCCAGGTCATGACGGTTTGGGCATTGCTGGAGGTACAAACAATGCCGCCATGTTCGCCACAAAAGGCTTTAAGTGCTGCTGTTGAGTTAATGTAAGTGACGGGTGTGACCGTAGTTTCTGCATCGAGGATCTCATTAAGCTCTTGCCAACAACGCGCAACTTGCTCCTCATTGGCCATGTCGGCCATTGAGCAACCGGCGGCAGGATCGGGTAGTGAGACGCGCTGATGATCATCGGTGAGAATATCGGCGGTTTCAGCCATAAAATGTACACCGCAAAAGATAATATCGCGCGCGGTTGATCGGGCTGCCTCATGAGCCAACTTGAGCGAGTCACCGGTAATGTCGGCAAAGCGAATCACCTCTTCGCGTTGGTAATGGTGGCCAAGAATCAGAATTTGATCGCCGAGTGCTGCTTTAAGGGTGGCAATGCGGGTTAAAATTTCTGCTTCGGGTGTTTGATAGAGCTGTTCTAAAAGGGTTGTGGTATCCATGGTGCAAGTGTTGTAGTGGTTGCCATTGATGTCAATTATGAAAATCGAGGGATAACGATAAAAACAACGGTGGCGTTTACCCATCTTCGTGATTATGAGCGGGTGAAAATGATTCCTTGCTTTTTGGCATTGTTGATCGCTTCGACACAGGAGTGGGCCGAGAGTTTTTGATAAATGTTTTTGATATGGGAGCGTACCGTGTTGATGCTAATTTCGAGCTGTTCGGTGATCTCTTTGCGTGAGCACCCTTTGGCAAGGAGATCGAGCACCGAATACTCTTTTGGCGTGAGGAGTGTGGTAATTTTTTGACTACAACAGGTTGCATGGTTTCCCATGTGATTTAACACTTGTCGTAAGACAATGGGAGAGATGGGAGCATCACCACGCATTTGATCAAGCATACGGTCGCAAATGTTGGATAGTCCTGATCCTTTGGCAATATAGCCGGTTGCCCCCGCAACCAAGGCGGGAATGATCGCTTCAATTTCGGTATGTGCCGTGACGACCATGATTTCAATTTGATCTGAAAAGTGATGGGCATAGTCGATCAGTTCGGTTCCATTACCATCGGGAAGATGTAGATCGACAAGCATGATGTTGATATCCGCATCATCGAGATGTTCTTTGGCCGCGGAAATGGTTTCGCAACTGCCATGAAGTTGGAGGTTTGGGCACTGTTCTATATACCGTTCAAGTAACTTCCTTTCGGCAAGATTATCTTCGACGATTAATACTTGGTAGACAGGCTGCATCAATACCTCATTCATTTTTATAAAAATTATGGCTGAACTCTATGGCTTTTGATTTTTTTCGCACCACCCTTTTGGGTGATATGAATTTATTTTATGGTTGTTATATTGCGAAAATAGATGATCTCCAGAGGAGCGGGTATGAAATCACTTTTGAGTATTCAAAATAAGTTTTTTATCATGATTTTCTTTATGTTACTGATTGTGTTTGTCCCGCTTCTTCTGTTGATGTTTTCCTGGATTGAAGAGCGCATGGTGCAAACTATGCATGATGATGCGAAATTGGTTGCCAATATTGTTCGCATCAATGCTGCTTCCAGTTTGATTAAAGATGATTTGGCGCACAATGATCTGTTTGAGAGCATGCATGAAATTGGGCAGATGAATCATGTGAAACAGGTGATGCTTCTTGATCATCAAGGCACCCCTTTTCTGAAAACAATGGATACAGCCGTGCAGGTTACACAACTGTTGCCAGATTCAAGCAAGGTTGAGCGCGTACTTCAATCTGGCGGTATCGTCACAGACGATGACCCGGATCATGTTCATATCACTATTTATCATGAAGTTCTCTTTCATGGGAAAATTATGGGTGTCGCCGTGGTGCAATTGAGTTATGCAGACCATGCGTCGATGCAACACGAGGTGGCATACAATGAAAGTCATGCAGCTTCTGTGAAAAATCAAGCGGTGGTGTTGGCTAAATTGTTGGCTTCGCATGGTGTGCGGTATTTGCGTGAAATTGAAAACAATATTCAGGTTCTCTCGGATTTGGCGTTGATAGCGCCGCGTTATGATAGCCATGTGCGCTGGGTTGAGGTGTTTGGTAAACAGTGTGATGTGATTGCACACACCGATTCAGCGCGTGTGGGGTTCAAGCCTTTACCTACGCATGAAGGTTATGTGCAACGGGTGATCAATCAAGGTGAAACCATTGATGAAGTCGATCTTGAACATGGGCGTTACAATTTGTTTGTCCCTGCAATTTGGCATGAAAAGGTGCTCGGTGCAGTCGAGGTTGTGATGGATAGTTCGGCAGTTTCGGATGAGGTTCGAAATTGGCAGAAGTGGTTTTTCATGGCTTTGGTGATCTTTTCGCTGGTACTGTTTGGGGGGCTCTATGTGATGTTTCAGCGTGTGATTATTCAGCCCATTGCTCGCTTACAAAAATTTACCGATGAGGTGGCTGATGGCGCATTGTCAGGGCATGTGGAGATATCACAGCATGATGAGCTGGGCGCATTGGCGACATCCTTTAATTCGATGGTGTTGCGTTTACAGGCATCTCAAGATGCGTTAATTGCCTCAGAAAATTATGAGGCAAAACGGATTACTGAGGCGATGTCAGAAGGGTTAATTGTCTTTGATAAATTTGGGCACATTACACGCGTGAATAAGGCTATATGTGATTTGCTCATGTACCGTGAAGATGAGTTGATAGGGATGTTGGTGCGTGATCTATTCTGTGATAGTGATCAAATCGGGCATAACTATTTTAATCATATCGAAGTTGCGCAACTACAAGAAAATATGCAATCACTTTTCGATAACGATTCGGATGATTTTTACGATACTTTGCGTAAGGCACCTGTGGCAATGATGTTGGTGGATAGTGAAGGGAAAATCGTTTTATTTAATGATCATGCAGAAGAGGTCTTTGGCTATGCATCATCGGAGATGATAGGCGAATCGGTTGAGTCTCTTATTCCACAGCGTTATCGCATGCGTCATGAATCGTTGCGTGAAGGCTTTCATGTGGCGAACCAACCAAAACGGTTGCGCCATGGCGCTGTTTTGACAGGGCAGCATAAAAAAGGTCATGCGTTCAAAGTCGAAATTGCCTTGCTGATGATGCAGATTGACGATGATCCCCATGTGTTGACGATGATTCATGATGTGGTGAATGATGTGGATTGGGCAGTTTTGAAAACGACGGTGTTTTCTAAGCTGTTGATGAAGGAGAGTCGTACCAATGAGTTGGTGATCTCTTTCAAAGCCAAATCGTGGGAGAAAATTCCAACGATGGTCTCTGCTTCGCCCCTTTGGGATGATGATGGCAAATTAGTGGGTGCGGTCATGATCGAGAAAGATATGCGTGCCTATTATGAAGCGCTTGCGGCAAAGGCGGTGGTTGAAGAGGCGTTAGAAAAATCGGAGCGCGAACGGCTCGAAGCACTAGGACTTTTGGCCGGCGGTGTGGCGCATGATTTTAACAACTTACTGCTGCCTATTATGGGGCATGCCGAACTGCTTCAAGCCCAAGACTTTCCCGCAGAGAAGCGTATTGAGTCGGCGAAGTATATGTTGCAAGCGGCGAGGCAAGCGGCGCGTCTCTCGCGTCAAATGCTTTCGTATGCAGGCTCTGGGCGTCTGGCGGCAGAAGCGATTTCCCCGACGGTATTGATTTCGCCAATGCGTAATGTGTTGCGCCATGCTTTGGCTTCGCATGTGAAGATTCATTTTGATTTGCACTCCAATTTACCTTTGGCGATGCTTGATGTGGGCGAGGTGGAGCAGATTGTTCTGAATATGGTGGTCAATGCGTCCGATGCGATGCAGCAGCGAGAAACTGGAAATATTTATGTCACCACGCTGGAAAAACATCTCTATCTATTTGATATCGATGCAGAAAATACCTACAGGTGTGATGGTACATCTGAGGGGGAATTCGTTGGTTTTACCGTTCAAGATGATGGCTGTGGAATGGATGCCCCGGTTTTGAAGCGAATCTTTGATCCGTTTTTTACCACTAAAACTACGGGGCGTGGATTGGGAATGTCTGCCATTTTGGGTATTGTGAAATCACACGGGGGTGTCTTGCATGTAGAATCGACCCCCAATGTGGGTAGCTTTTTTTCTGTGATGTTTCCTGTCTCATTGCAGCCATCGCTCAATGCAAACGATCGTGATGAGGATACAAGCAAATTGGTTGAAGTTTTACCCGATCATTTTAATGCCAAGGTATTGCTGATTG
>PEAA01000037.1 GCA_002753275.1 Zetaproteobacteria bacterium
CTCTCTCCTTTGAGTAAAATGGAACTCTCCGTCAGTTTAACCGTTTACACAAAATTCAGGATACCACCTGCATTCATGAATCCACCTTTGTAAAAAAACTCCCATCTGTTACACTTCCCTTAATGCTTACCAAAAATGATCCCAAAAAAGTGGAAGCAGGCCGTTTGATTTTTCGTGCACCGCGCGCAAGTGATGGCCCTCAGATGTATGCGCTTATTGATCGCTGTAAACCATTGGACCTAAACTCTCGGTACTGTTATTTAATTCTCTGTGAACATTTCTTTTCTACCTGTGTCGTGGTAGAAAGAGATGAGAACATCATCGGTTTAATCACCGCCTATCGGCGCCCTGATCAACCAGAAACGCTATTCATCTGGCAAGTTGCCGTCGATCAAAGCATGCGCGGTCAAGGCCTCGCAAAGCGGATGATGCAACACCTTTTTGCACAACCTTCCCTTGCTGATATTACGGCAATCGAAGCGACTGTAAATCCATCCAACCATGCTTCACGCGCCCTTTTTCACTCCATGGCCGCAACCGTTGATGCCCGTGTCGATGAGACACCACTCTTCGCAGCCAGCATCTTTGGTGCTGGAGATCATGAACAAGAAAACCTAATCCGTGTTCACCCTCTTTCATTGGATCCTTCTGGTAAGTAAAAACGCAACACAAGGATAGAATAACATGAGAATTTTTGAAGAGATGGAATCCGAAGTTCGGGGATATATCCGTTCTTTTCCCGCCCTATTTGATACCGCCAAAGGCTCAGAGATGTTTGATGAGCAAGGCAATCGCTACATCGATTTTTTTGCCGGCGCAGGCACCCTCAACTATGGTCATAATAACCCAGCAGTCTCTGAAGCGATGATCGAATATATCCGTCACGATGGCATTATTCATGGGCTCGACAAAGCGACCATTGCCAAAAAACAGTTTTTACAAAAATTTCGTGAAACCATCCTCGCCCCACGCAATTTAGAATATAAAGTTCAATTTACCGGGCCAACGGGAACCAATGCCGTTGAAACCGCGCTCAAACTTGCCCGCATGGTCAAAAAACGCTCCAATATTATTGCCTTTACCAACTCCTACCATGGCCTTTCGATGGGCTCTCTCGCCGTCACCGGAAACTCCTTCTATCGCGATGAGTCTTATGGTGTTCGGGTCAACAGTGCCTTTGTCCCTTTTGATGGCTATTTTGGCGATGAAATCAATACGATCGACTACTTGCGCCGTCTGCTCGAAGATCAAAGCTCGGGAATCGATCTGCCTGCGGCCATCATTGTGGAGACCGTGCAAGGCGAAGGAGGCATCCATGTCGCCAGCGATGCGTGGCTTAAATCTCTTGCCGACATCTGTCGTGAATTTGATATTCTGCTCATTATTGATGACATCCAAATGGGTAATGGTCGCACAGGCACATTCTTTAGCTTTGAGCGTGCAGGCATCACCCCCGATATGGTGACGCTCTCCAAGTCGATTGGCGGCGGCTTGCCAATGTCAATCCTGTTGATGCGCCCTGAGTTGGATCAATGGAAACCCGGTGAGCATACCGGCACCTTCCGCGGTAACAACCTTGCCTTTGTCGCCTCAGCCAAACTACTAGAATATTGGGATACGCCTGATTTCGCCAACGGTGTCGCTGCCAAAAGCCAACGCTTTGAAGCAGGCCTCTCTGCGATTGTGAACAAATATGCTGACACTGAGATGCAACTTCGTGGCGTCGGGATGGTGTGGGGCATTGAATTTAATGACCCAAGTTTTGCGGGTGAACTCTCCGAAGAGGCATTTAAACGCAATCTCATCATTGAAACCGCAGGGGCCAATGGGCAGGTGATTAAATGTTTGGCGGCGCTGACCATCTCCGAAGCATTGATTGATGAAGGTCTCGAAATTATTGATGCCGCAATGCAGGCCGTTATCGAGAAGCGACAACAACTACGCATGGGAAGCTTATCATGATCGTACGCAAGCTTGAAGATATTGTCAGCACCCCGCGTCATGTAAAAGCCAACGACGGACAATGGGAGAGTCGACGCTTAATTCTGAATGATGACGCTGTCGGTTTTTCCCTGCACGACACCATCATTCACGCAGGCACCGAGACCCTGATTTGGTACAAACATCACATTGAAGCGGTCTACTGCATTGAGGGTGAAGGGGAGGTTGAAACCACTGAAAATGGCAACATCTACCCCATTGCGGCAGGAAGCGTCTATCTGCTCAACGGCAATGAACGCCACTATCTTCGCGCCAAAACCACCATGCGCATGGTCTGCGTATTCAACCCTGGCATCACCGGACAAGAGACACATGATGCCGATGGTGCCTACCGCCCCGGTGCCGAGTTCAACTCAAACTAAGGCGATCTGAACCGATCTCCCCATCATCTCAATCCCTGTAACCAAACGGCCATGACTCTCATATTGCTCCGTGAGAGCGGCAGCATAAACAGGGCGAGACATGATGGGGGCATCCTCTACAACAAACATCCTCCCCACAGCAAGGTCTGCTTTCACCATCCCTCTTGGAAGATACGCTGAGCCGCCCCCCTGCTCAATCATGGCATATGCCAACTTGCCCACATTGGTATGAACGCCAGCGATCGAACCAAAACCAAGCTGCTGATAAAGAGAGGCCGCAAAAGCATCGCCCCAATCCACAGCGATATAACCCGCGCCCATAGCCTGCTCCACCCCGATATTTTTCACATCAGAGACCAAGACAAAATCCATCATCGCCAACTCTTTAATGGTCAAGCGTGGCAACACGGGGATATCAAAGCTGACCACAACATCCAACATACCATGAAGCAGTGCCGAAATCAGCGTATCAACCGTATGCAGCTCTGCCCAAAGGGAACATTCGGGATGCTCTTGACGCATTTCGCCCAACCAACGGGTCAAAAAACTACTCCACAGGGTATCGGTTGATCCTACCACGATGGAGGACTTCACAGTGCCGGAAAGGGTCGCTTCTTGGCATGCCCGATACCAGATACTGGACATCTGTTTGGCATGCTCCAAAAAGCGTTCACCCGCAGGAGTCAATGAAACCTGGTGTTTATCCCGATTCAACAATGGCGTTCCAAGCCGCTCTTCAAGCTGTTTAATGCGTGCGCTCACCGCCGATGGCGTCAGGTATAAAATCTCAGCGGCTTTGCGAAAATGCTGGCTTTTTGCCACCTGAACAAAGGTGCGCAACAATTCAATATCCATATCGATCCTTTTTGTTCACCGTGAACACAATTATTTGATTTACTCCAATCCTACTATTTTCAAATGATGCGGCTTCTGAAAGTGCAGTTCGTCGCAAACATTGCGGCTAAATCAGGAGATTGACCATGAAAAGCAGTAAAAAAACCAAGTCCGACGAAATCATAGACGAATGGGAAGAAGAGAGTACAAAGAAAAAACGCAAAGTTCGTCAACTGGATGAAGACTTCGATCCTTGGGGAAATTGGGAAGCTGATGACACCAGTGATTATACCGATAAATACAATCGGTCTCACTAAAAATCATCGTCCCCTAAAAAATATTTTGAACAACACAAAGGAAACTGAAAATATGAATAAATCCATTCTGGCTATAATCGCCGCATTAGGATTCGCAATGAGTACACAAGCCTCGTTTGCCAATGAGCCATCAGCAGCCGATCAAGCCAATGACGCACAAATAATCATTGACTCAATAGCCCCAGAGCAAGATATGGGCACCCTCATCCCACAAGATGAAGAAGCAGGTCAAGAAGATATGAACGCCCAAGATACACAAGCCAATCAAGGCGGCGAAGGACACCCTCTGTAAGAACAATCCACTCCGCCCAAGCGTACCACAGCACGCTTGGGCGACCTTGCGTCAACTATTCAATCGTTCGTTTTGACACTTCACCTGCATAAAACATTACGGTTTGCGTGGTATTTTCAAGCCCATAAAGCGGCAACTCTTTTTCCAACCGTGCTACGATTTCTGAACGCGCTTTCGTTTCCGGATGTTTGGCAATCAAAAAGGAACAAATATCACAATACTCTTCTATTGAAATTGGAAAGGTTCCGATTCGCTGCGCCAATGCAATAATCTCCTCCTTATCATAGCCAATCAATGGCGATAAAATAGGCAGCGGGCTCGCATCATAAATGGCTTGAATATTTGCCAAGGTTTGACTGGCAACTTGCCCTAGCGAATCACCCGTCACCAATGCCTGCCCCTTCTCAGCCAACGCCACTGCCGCAGCCTCACGAATCATCTGCCGCTTGTAGATAATCATACGGTACTTATCTGGAACATTGGCAATCGCATGCCGCTGAAATTCTTCCAGATCAATCATGATCAATTTGGTACGCCCTTGATAGCGTGAAAGCTGCGCGGCCAGGTTGCGTATTTTTTGAAAATCCCGATTGATACTGCTGTTATAGAGATGGACCAGGATCACCTCCATCCCCCGCTTCATCATCGTGTACGCAGCAACCGGTGAATCGATGCCGCCAGAAAAAAGCACCACGCCCTTGCCAGATGAGCCTACAGGCAAGCCACCAATGCCATCCCGTTTGTTGATAAAAATATAGGCACCTTCATCAGCAACCTCAACAAACACCTTGATCGCAGGCTTCGATAGATTCACCGTGAGCTGAAGATACTCTTTAAGATAACCACCCACCTGTAGATTCATCTCAGGGCTTTGAATCGGGAACCGCTTATTGGCACGCTTGGAGGCCACACAAAAGGATTGCCCTGTAAGATCTTGATCAGGATAAGTTGCACGCATTGCCGCCAGTGCCGTTTGTTGCAACGACTCCAGCGTCAACTCCGCTTCATAGGCCACGGCAAAATTGCGAATCCCTGGCATCAACGCCAACAGATCCATCTGCTCTGGCGTAATACTCTCCATATCAAGCAGCATCCGCCCATAGTTGCGGTGGATGCGCAACGGCTTAAAGATATATTTTAAGTTGGTTGCCAATTGCCGCTCAAAACGACCACGGTTTTTACCTTTAAGCGAAAGTTCGCCATAATGAATAATGATTTTAATCATGCGGCTATGCTCCCAAACAAGAGAGATCGGCCAAGCGTAAAAAAAGCACCCGCAATCGCGCCAAAATCGCCAACCTATTTTCTCGCAAGGCAAGATCATCAGCCATCACCATGACACCATCAAAAAAAGCATCAACAGGTTCCCGCAGTGATGCCAACAGAGTCAGTTGTGCCGCGGGCGCATCTGGGAAGTGAATCTCCGCCTCGCACAAGGCGACATACAGTATTTTCTCAGCATCTTCCACCAAACACTCTGCATCCACAATCCCATCTTCCACTGCGCTCTTCTTCAAAATATTGGCAATCCGCTTATTGGCTGCAGCAACGGCCTGCCCCGTTTCGGATGCCGCAAATTCTGTCAACAATCGGGCGACCTCCAGCAATTGGAACAGTGAACGCTCTTGGTTTGCCTGTTGTGCTGCGACCAAGGCCAAACGATTCACATTCAAGTAGTCCGAAAGTCCCAACAACCGCTCATCAATAAATTGATGCAACTGCGCAACAGTTTCTTCTGCGATTATCACCCCTTGGCTCTGCCATGCAGCCACACTCGTTTGCAACAGCGCGCCAAGCGATAGATCAACCCGAGCCTCTGCATCGAGCAAAAGGCGAATCAAAGCAATGGCCGAACGACGCAAACCAAAAGGATCGGCACTTGCTGTCGGAATACGCCCTACATGAAAATAGCCCAGTAATTTATCCAAGCGCTCAGCCACGCCAATCACGGAAGCCAGCATACTCGCAGGCAAATCATCGTCTGCATTTTCAGGCTGATAATGCATCGCAATGGCATCGGCAACTTGCGGGTCTTCGCCATCAAGTCGCGCATAAACCCCGCCCATATACCCCTGCAATTCGGTAAACTCGGCAACCAATCCCGTGGTTAAATCCGATTTACACAACCGTGCCGCACGCGCAGCCAACGCCGCATCCACGCCCCAATTGGGCGCAAGATCTGCCGCCAATGACTGCAATCGCAACACTTGATCACCGACCGTTCCGAGCCCCTCTTGAAACACCCGTTGCGTCAACGAATCGATGCGTGCCTCTAACGATGTTTTTGGATCCCGATCAAAATAGAATGCGGCATCAGCAAGGCGTGCATTGACCACTTTGGCATTCCCCTCTGCGACCGACTCTGGGCGTTTGGATTGAATATTGGCAACGGTAAAAAAGATGTGACTCACCGAATCATCACTGTTTTTAGCCGTAAAACAGCGCTGATGGCTCTTCAAAACAATGCGTGCCACCTGTTCTGGCAAACGCAAGTACGCCGCATCATACTTGCCCACAATCACATGCGGCCACTCGACCAAATCAACCACCTCATCAAGCAATTCAGCATCATCAACCAAAACAACACCTGCATGCTGTGCCGCATCTTGCAGTTGCTGCTGTACCATCGCTTTGCGCCGTTCACGATCAACGATCACTGACTGTGATTCGAGCCAACCCATTGGATCTTCAAGCGAAATCTCACCCGATGAACCATGAATACGATGTCCATAACTGATCAAGCCACTCTCCACCCCCGCAAACGAGAAGGGAATCACGACCTCACCCAAGCGGGCAACAATCCACCGCACGGGACGAATAAACGCATCACTACGCGTCTCACCATCTTGCCACTGCATCCGTTTCGGGCTGGGTAAGTTACGCAAAATATTGGCAATTGCTTCCGCCAAAATCACCACTGTGGCACGCCCCGCAATCGACTGCATTGCATGCATATAACGCGCTTTGCCATCGCCTTTATCACACAGGTCAAAAGCCTCGATTGGCAATCCACTCTTTTTCGCAAAGCCAATCGCCGCGGGCGTGGCAACACCCGCTTTGAAAGCGACCGCTTCAGGCGGCCCCCAGATCTCAACTTCACGATCAGGCTGCAGCGTCAAACATGCTGGCGCATGCAACAACAATCTCCGCGGTGTTACGCCCATCTTCAATACTTGGGGCAAAAGTTCCGCTTGCTCAAGCAGTTGACAGACCTCTTTTCGCAACGCCTCAGCCATGCTTAAACTTACACCTGCAGGAATCTCTTCCACACCAATCTCAATCAACAACGGTTGCATACTCATTGTGTTACCCCCGCATAGGCTTGTGCAACGGTGCGCGCAAGCCCCCGTACGCGGCCAATAAACCGCTGTCTCTCTGCAACCGAAATCGCCCCGCGTGCATCCAGAAGGTTAAAGCTATGGCTCGCCTTCATCACCTCTTCATAGGCAGGAAGAACCAAGCCTTGTTCGGTCAATCGCTTGCATTCGCCCTCAGCACGATCAAATTGCATATTGAGCCAGCCAATATCCGCTTGTTCAAAATTGTAGGCTGAAAACTCCACCTCTTGCCGATGAAATACTTCGCCATATTTCACTGCGGTTCCATCCGGTTTTTGCACCCAAACAAGGTCATAGACATTATCCACCTCTTGGATATACATCGCCAAGCGCTCCAAGCCATAGGTAATCTCACCCGGCGTGCGCGGCAACTCCACCGAACCGACTTGTTGAAAATAGGTAAATTGGGTGATCTCCATGCCATTGAGCCACACCTCCCAGCCCAAGCCCCAGGCGCCAAGTGATGGTGACTCCCAATCATCTTCGACAAAACGGATATCGTGCTCTTCGGGATCAATACCAATTTCACGCAACGACGCAATATAGAGCTCTAAAATATTGCTGGGTGCAGGTTTAAGGATCACCTGAAACTGATAGTAGTGTTGCAAACGATTGGGGTTTTCACCATAACGGCCATCGGTTGGACGGCGGCAAGGCTGCACATACGCTGTGCTCCAATCCTTCTCATCCAACACGCGCAAGAACGTTGCGGGATGAAATGTTCCCGCTCCCATCGATGAGTCGTACGGTTGTTGCACCACGCAACCATGGGATGCCCAATAGCGCTGTAGCGTAATGATCAAGTCTTGAAATGTAATCACTGAGGAGCCCCTCCTAATTCGTGTCGCAAAGCCTACGGATGAATCCAGTTATCTCAATGCTGATCTCAATAGATGCACAACATTGGCTGTTCAACGACGAACCTTGTACCATTGGCACATGACTTCTCTCTCTACTCCTATTCATATTATTGGTGCCGGACTTGCAGGCTCAGAAGCCGCATGGCAATTGGCGGAGCGTGGCTTTCAAGTAATCCTCTATGAAATGCGGCCTCAAAAAATGACCCCCGCCCATCAAACATCAAATTGTGCGGAACTGGTCTGCTCCAACACCTTTCGTGCCGATCACTTAGAAAATGCTGTCGGTTTATTGCATGAAGAGATGCGCCGAATGAATTCTCTCATCATGCACGCCGCCGACCTGCACCGTATTCCTGCTGGCACGGCGCTCGCCGTTGATCGTGAGCCATTTTCCGTCTATGTCACAGAAAAACTGCAAAACCACCCCAACATCACCCTCTCATTGGGCGAAGTCACCGCCATCCCGAAAGAGGGCATCGTACTTATCGCCTCAGGTCCTTTAACTTCCGATGCACTTTTTGAGCAAATCAAAGCGTTAACCGGCGAAGAACATCTCGCCTTTTTCGATGCCATTGCCCCCGTCATTGATGCCGAATCGATCAACATGGAGGTTGCTTACTGGAAATCTCGCTACGATAAAAATGTCGCCGAAGGTGAAGATGGCGATTATCTCAATTGCCCCATGAACGAAACGCAATACCTCGCCTTTATCAAAGCACTGCTTGCCGCCGACAAAGTTCAATTCAAAGCCTTTGAAGAGATCCCCTTTTTTGATGGCTGCATGCCGATTGAGGTGATGGCCGAGCGCGGCATTGATACGCCTCGGTTTGGCCCCATGAAGCCTGTCGGGCTTGATCACCCTGTAACCGGTGAAAAGTTTTATGCCGTGGTGCAGCTACGCCGCGATAACCGTATGGGCAGTTTATTGAACATGGTGGGGTTCCAGACCAAAATGACCTATGGCGAACAAAAGCGTCTCTTCACCATGATCCCTGGTCTGGAAAACGCTGAGTTCTTTCGCCTTGGCAGCTTACACCGCAACACATTTATCAAATCTCCCATCCTGCTCGACCCTGCACTGCGTCTAAAAAAAGAGCCGCGCATCTTCTTTGCGGGGCAAATGACTGGGGTTGAAGGCTATGTTGAATCGGCAGCAATGGGCTTAATGGCAGGGCGTTTTATCGCTGAAACATTGCAAGGTACCGAACCCAATGTGCCACCAAGCGATACTGCGCACGGAGCACTTCTTGCCCATATCTCAGGCACATCTGCCGCCCATTTTCAGCCGATGAATATCAACTTTGGTTTACTTCCTGTTCCACCCAAGCGTGATGGGAAACGGCGTTTATCACGGGCCGAGCGACGGTTAGCTGTATCAAAACGCGCGCTCGATTCATTGGCTCAATGGCTCGAAAGTTGTGCGGTGTGAAATACTGGCTTACAGTTTTATTGACTCTTTGTTTAGGCGCAAATCAAGCGGGGGCCACATCATCCCCCCCCCACGATCGCGCCATTACCCAATTCATCGCCAATAAAATATTTGAAAATGAGTGTTCAGGTAAAAATGATAATTTAACAACATGGAACCACGGTGAAAATTTTGCTTCCTTGGGGATCGGTCACTTTATCTGGTACCCCAAACATCAATCAGTTCAATTTCATGAAAGCTTCCCCGAACTCTTAACATTCATGCATAAAAAGGGTGTTCACATCCCTCACTGGCTACAGCGCAACCCCCATAATCCGTGGGCAAATCAAAAGCTTTTTTATGCAGCCAAAGCAGCCCATGACCCTGAATTTATGGCATTACAAAATTTCTTAATTGCGACCAAAGATATGCAAATGGCCTTTATTATTCACCGCTTTCAATCCGCCATTCCCCGCTTAATTCGAGCACTGCCAAAGGATCAAAAAAAAACCATTGAAACGATGATCAACGACCTATCCTCCTCACCCAACGGTCTTTATGCCTTAGTTGATTATGTCAATTTCAAAGGGGAGGGACTCAAAACCAGTGAACAATACCAAGGGCAAGGCTGGGGGCTCCTTCAAGTATTACAACGGATGATCGCCATCAATGAGTCCAACCACTACGCCCCGCTTCCCAGTCAATTTTCCGAGGCTGCCAGTCAAGTTTTGCAAGAACGGGTTCAACATGCCGACCCAAAACGGCATGAAGAGCGCTGGCTCAAAGGGTGGATGAACCGAGTGCATAGCTACAAGGATTGAGCCCAATCTCGCCAAACGGCACTTAGAAATGGCAACTTATTGCGATAAAAGCGATCTTCGCTAGTCTGCTCAACCTATTTTTATTTTATGTAACAAACAGGAGTTTTCATGAGCACCATCAAACGGGCGCTGCTTAGCGTTTCAGATAAAACCGGTATTGTTGCGTTTGCCGAAGCCTTGGTCGCACAAGGTGTTGATATTTTATCGACAGGCGGCACTGCAAGTTTACTGCGCGAAAAAGGTATCGCTGTGCGTGATGTTTCCGACTACACAGGCTTCCCTGAAATGATGGATGGTCGTGTAAAAACACTCAATCCTAAAGTTCATGGCGGTATTTTAGCACGCCGCAACAACCAAGGAGACCTCGACTCCATGGCTGAGCATGGCATTGAAGCGATTGACCTTGTCTGTGTAAATCTCTACCCCTTTCGTGAAACCGTTGCCAAGACTGGATGTACCATCGAAGATGCGATTGAAAACATTGATATTGGCGGGCCATGCATGATTCGCGCATCAGCAAAAAACCACGCCTTCGTCACCGTCGTTGTCGACCCTTATGACTATGAAGTGGTCATTGATGGTATCAAACACAACACCTTGAGCGCCCCTGTTCGCCGCGCACTTGCGACCAAAGCCTTTGCCCATACCGCAGCGTATGATGGTGCCATTGCCAACCACTTTTCAGCTCTAAATCCAGATGGTAGCAAGCGCGACTTCCCCGATATTTTTACCCGTCAATTTATCAAAACGCCTAACGAACTCCGCTACGGCGAGAATCCTCACCAACAAGGCGCATTTTATGCTGATGTTGAAGATGAAGGGCTCTCCATGGCTGATTGCGAAGTGCTGCAAGGCAAGGCGCTCTCCTACAACAACATTGCCGATGCCGATGCGGCCTACGCCTGCGTGCGTGACTTCACTGAAAATGCTGCCGTGATTGTCAAACATGCCAACCCTTCAGGCGTTGCCTTTGGCGTGACACAAGAAGAGGCTTATGAACGGGCGCGTGCAGCCGATGCTGTCTCTGCCTTTGGTGGTATTGCGGCCTTCAATCGTCCATTGGAAGAGGCTACGGCAAAATTGATCGCACAAACCTTTATGGAGGTGATCATTGCGCCAGGATTTACCGATGCTGCCCGTGCCATATTGGCAGAAAAGAGCAACCTTCGCCTACTTGAAGCACCCAGTGCCGATGCTGTAAGCGGTGGTTGGGAGTTCAAACGGGTCAATGGTGGTTTACTCATTCAAGAACGCGATGCCCACATTCTACTGCAAAAGGATTGCCGCGTTGTCACCAGCCGTACCCCCTCCAAGGATGAGTGGCAAGATATGCTATTTGCTTGGTCTGTCGCCAAACATGTGAAATCGAATGCAATTGTCTTTGCCAAAGGTGGTGTCACTTTGGGCATTGGCGCAGGTCAAATGAATCGCGTTAATTCAACACGCATCGCAGCCCACCATGGCGGTGAAGCCATCCATGGATCTGCGGTGGCCTCCGATGCATTTTTCCCATTCCGTGACGGAATCGATGCCCTTGCAGAAGCGGGAGCCAAAGCGGTCATTCAACCGGGGGGCTCGGTGCGTGATGCCGAAGTGATCGAAGCGGCCAATGGTCATGGCATCGCTATGGTCTTTACGGGCATCCGTCACTTTAAACATTAAGAGGTTATTGCAATGAAAGTATTAGTCATAGGCGGTGGTGGCCGCGAACATGCGCTCTGCTGGAAACTTGCCCAATCAGAAAGCGTCTCTGAGGTGGTCTGCGCTCCAGGAAACCCAGGTATTGCGAAGGTTGCCCGCTGTGTGGATATCGCCGCAGATGATATCGGTGGTTTAATAGATCTTGCACAGGCGGAACAACCGCGCCTGGTGGTCATTGGACCTGAAGCACCGTTGGTTTTAGGGCTTGCTGACCGCTTGCGTGCCCACAACATCGCGGTGTTTGGTCCAAGCCAAGCCGCAGCTGAACTTGAGGGCAGTAAATCCTTTTCAAAAACATTGATGGATGAAGCGAAGGTTCCAACAGCGAAATTTGAGATTCACACCGATGCCGATGAAGCAGAACAGTGCATTCGCGCCTGGGGAGCCCCCATTGTTGTAAAGGCATCGGGACTTGCAGCAGGCAAAGGGGTTATTGTTGCGCACGATGTGCAAGAGGCTGTAGATGCCGCACGGGATATGCTCTCGGGTAATAGCTTTGGCGATGCGGGGTCGCAAGTGGTCATTGAAGAGTGTTTGATCGGTGAAGAGGCTTCTTGCCTCTTTATTGTCTCAGGTGACACCATTCTTCCACTCGCCTCTAGTCAAGATCACAAAGCCCTCTTGGATGGTGATCAAGGCCCCAACACCGGTGGGATGGGCGCCTACTCACCCGCCCCTTGTGTCACTGAAGATGTTGCCAATAATGTCATGGAGCAAGTTGCCAAACCTATTATTGCAGCACTTAAAGCACGCGGAATTCCCTTTATAGGAACCCTTTATGCAGGCATCATGATCACCGAGCAAGGCATCAAAACGCTGGAATTCAATGTTCGCTTTGGTGATCCAGAGTGCCAGCCTTTAATGAGCCGTTTAACATCCGACCTAGGCGAGGTGTTACTGGCTGCGGCTGAGTCTCGCCTTGATGACGTGACACTTTCGTGGGATGAACGCGTTGCCCTATGTGTTGTGGTGGCCTCCAATGGCTACCCTGCCGCTTTTGAAAAAGGACAAACCATCGCAGGATTGGACGATGTTGAACGCGCAGGCACCGTCGTTTTTCATGCCGGAACAGCCGAACAGCATGGTAATATCATCAACACGGGTGGTCGCGTTTTAGGTGTTACTGCACTAGGGAACTCCGTAAAAGAGGCGCAAACAACCGTTTATGATGCACTAAAAGCCCTCGATTGGCTGGGTGGTTTTTACCGCAAGGACATCGGTTACCGCGCCATTAGCAAATAATTAATAGAGGAATGTAAATATGGAAGCGATTGATGTATTAATTCTAATGGGCAGCAAGAGTGATCTTCCCATCATGGCCAAAACAACAGCCATTTTAGAGGAGTATGGCGTGCGCAGCAAAACACTGATTCGCTCCGCACATCGCACACCAGAAGCGACCGTCGCCACAGTTAAAGAGGCAGAAGCTGCAGGCTGCCAACTCTTTATATGCGCTGCCGGCATGGCAGCTCATTTAGCAGGCGTTGTCGCATCTAAAACGATTAAGCCTGTCATTGGAGTCCCCATTGCTTCAGGCCCCCTACAAGGGCAAGATGCACTTCTCTCTACGGTAATGATGCCGCCAGATATCCCCGTTGCGACCGTTGGAATTAATAGCGCAAAAAATGCGGGACTCTTAGCAATCCAGATGCTTGCACTCAATAATGCTGCATTGGCACAACAACTGAAGGATACACGCGCTGGACAAGCCATTCCGCAAGACGAGTGAAAAATTACACCATCTACGTGCAGGGCGGTCCTTGCGCGCAGATGGTGTAATTGCGCATCAGACTTCAACGGTTGCTGGTGTTGCAGCCTATCCGCTTTCCACAGTCGCTATGAAAAAGATGCAGCGTTTTAAACAACGCAAAGGCCCTTTTCTCATACTCGCCCCCCATGCCCATGCGGCACTTTCATGGGCACGCTACTTTAAACCTGCATGGCGAAAATTGATTCGAGAATCATGGCCAGGGCCCGTGACCATCATTCTCCCCGGCAAGCCCGGACTGCCCACAGCATGCTATCAAAAAGGAATGGTTGCCCTTCGGGTCGAACCAATTCACTGTTATCATTTATGTGATCGACAGCATCCGCTGATTGCTTCAAGCAGTTTGAACCGCAAAGGCAAACCCTTAGCCCCCCTTCATCGCGCACAACGACTGCGCTGGTCTCAATATATTGACAAATGCGTCACCGGAACATTGGGAAGCGGTATCGCCTCCTCTATCTATCGATGCAAGGCGCAAAGAATTGAGCGCCTGCGATAACATCAATCTACCACCATCTTTGAAAAAAGTTGGATGATGACCACCCCTAGAACAATAAACAACATCCCAAGCAGCGCAGCCCAATCCGGCACTTGCTTAAAAACAACGGCTGCCACAATGGTAACCAATACGATGCCAAGCCCTGACCAGATTGCATAGGCAACACCAACAGGAAGCGTTTTCAATACCACCGACAGGCAATAAAAGG
>PEAA01000008.1 GCA_002753275.1 Zetaproteobacteria bacterium
CGAGCGCCTGTTCGTCAGTAATTGCGTATGAATCATCGACAGTTGTTGATGGTTTGATTGTCGATCTAAACAAGAGGCGGGGAGCGTAAGCTCCTCGCTTTTTTTATGCACTGCGGAAATGGGATGGGATTGATAGAGGTCCTTTATTTGAAAGGAGTGAAGTGGGCTTATTTTCAAATATGGTGGATCTTCGAGCTGTATGAGACAGATCTTATTTTATATGTCATCATTGCAACTTATGCATGAATTATCGTTATGTCAGAATATCGTTGAATTGATGGAGATTGAGGCAAAACGCCAAAATTTTTTATCGGTCAAAGAGGTGTATTTAGAGATCGGTTCTCTCGCTTGTGTAGAAATTGAGGCGATGCGGTTTGCCTTTGATGCAGCTGTTAAGGGAAGCGTTGCCGAGGGGGCGATGTTAAAAATGATAGAAGTTGAAGCTATGGGGTATTGCCGTGGGTGCAACTTGAGACAAAAGATAGTATTTCGCTATGATTCTTGCTCAGTTTGTGCCAATTATCCTTTAGAAATTGTTGAGGGTGAGCAGATGAAGATCAGACATCTGGAGGTTTGTTGATGTGTACAACATGTGGGTGCGCTCATGGAGATACGCAGGTTAATGGAAAAGGGATGACGACGATGGATGATGGACATCATCATAATCATCATTCATCGGGTCACACCCACCATCATGATCATGATATTCAGACAAGAACGATCCAAATGGAACAGGATATTCTGAGTAAAAACAGCAATTATGCAGCCAAGAATCGTTCTTTCTTTGCGCAGCAAGGAGTGTTGGCATTGAATTTGGTTTCAAGCCCTGGCTCTGGGAAAACCACGCTTCTTACGCGGACATTGACAGACTTGCAGGGTATGTTCCCCATGGGTGTGATTGAAGGCGATCAGCAGACACGCAATGATGCCGATCGAATTGCAGCAACGGGGATGCCAGTGGTGCAGATCAATACGGGTAAAGGGTGTCATCTGGATGCACATATGGTTGGCCATGCGATAACAGAATTGAACTTGGATTCGCAAGCGATTTTGTTTATTGAAAATGTTGGTAATTTAGTCTGCCCCGCGGCTTTTGACCTAGGGGAGAGTTATCGCGTGGTGATTTTATCGGTGACCGAAGGTGAAGATAAACCATTGAAATATCCCGATATGTTTCATTCAGCCGATGTGATGTTATTAAATAAAGTCGATCTGTTGCCTTATTTAGCATTTGATCTCGATCTTTGTATTGCCAATGCACGCAAGGTGAATCCACGCTTGAAAATTTTACTTGTTTCTGCGACCCAAGCTGATGGTATGGAAGGATGGTATGCGTGGATTAAAGCGATGCATCAAGTCGCGCAGTTGTAATGGTATGGCGTTGATATGTGTTTAGCGATTCCTGCTTTGGTTGTTTCATTGGATGAAATTACGGCAATGGCTACTGTGGATATAGGCGGTGTCCGCAAAGAGGTCTCAACCCAATTGGTTGAAGATCTTTGCATCGGTGATTATGTGTTGATCCATGTGGGATTCGCGTTGCAAAAGCTTGATGAGGATGAGGCCGCACAGACCCTAAAACTCTTTGCGGAACTTCAATCTATGGATAATGACCAGTGAAATATATCGATGCATTCCGAAATGCAGATGTTGCACGAGGGTTTGCAAATGCAATGGCTCAAGAAGTGCAAAAAGGGCGTCATTACCGCTTGATGGAGTTCTGTGGTGGCCATACTCATGCCATTTTTCGCTTTGGTATTCATACGATGGTGCCAAAAGAAATTGCGTTTGTGCATGGCCCTGGTTGCCCTGTTTGTGTGTTACCAAAATCACGCGTTGACTATGCCATTGCCTTGCTGCAACAGCATCGGGTGATGCTATGTACTTATGGTGATGTGATGCGTGTTCCCGCCAGTGGTGGCAACTCATTGTTGGAAGAAAAAGCAAAAGGTGCCGATGTTCGTATGGTCTATTCTGCACAAGATGCATTGCAATTGGCCCGGTTACATCCAGAACGAGAGGTTGTTTTTTTTGCATTGGGGTTTGAAACGACAACCCCCCCTACCGCGGTGGTGTTGTTACAAGCCCAACGCGAGGGATTGAAAAACTTCTCCGTTTTTTGTAACCATTTGTTAACGCCCCCGGCGATGCGCCAGGTGTTGGATAGTAACGATTTGTGTATTGATGCTATTTTGGGTCCTTCGCATGTGAGTACAATTATTGGTTCGGAAGCTTATCAATTTTGTGCGGATGATTTGAAGCTTCCTTTGGTTATCGCAGGCTTTGAGCCGTTGGATGTGATGCAATCGGTGTTGATGTTGATTCGGCAGTTAAACCGTGGTGATTGTCGTGTAGAAAATCAATATGCCCGTGCGGTTAAAGCTGAGGGGAATCAGAAAGCGCAACGGATGATGGCAGAGGTTTTTACGATTCGTGATCATTTTGAATGGCGGGGATTGGGAATGCTTCCTGCAAGTGGTTTGCAAATTGCGCAACGCTTTTCGTTATGGGATGCTGAAAAACGCTTTGAAGTTTGTGCGATGGAACATGATGATGAGGTAAAGGGCTGTTTATGCCCATCGATTTTACGCGGGGTGAGTCAACCGCAAGATTGTCGATTATTTGGTCGTGGTTGTACGCCAGAGAAGCCACAAGGAGCATGCATGGTTTCATCCGAGGGTGCATGTGCTGCGTATTGGCAGTATGGCATGGGCAGTGGTGCTTTGCGACAAGATGCTGAGGTGGTTTTATGATGGAAAAACAACATCGTGATTCGCCGCTTTTTAAAGCAAGCGATTGTGTCACCATGGCGCATGGGAGTGGGGGGCGTCTATCGACGCAATTGATTGATTCGCTCTTTAAACACTATTTTGACAATCGCTATTTGGCGCAAGGGAATGATAGCGCACTTTTGGGGTTGGGTCGTGGTCGAATGGTCATGAGTACCGATGCCCATGTAATTTCACCTATTTTTTTCCCAGGAGGGGATATCGGTTCATTGGCTGTGCATGGTACGATCAATGATGTGGCAATGTCTGGGGCCGTGCCGTGCTATTTATCGGCGGCTTTTATTTTAGAAGAGGGTTTTCCTTTGGTTGATTTGGAGCGGGTGGTGGTCAGTATGGCAATGGCTGCTGAAGCGGCTGGTGTTGCGATTGTCACGGGAGATACCAAGGTTGTTGAGCGCGGCAAAGGGGATGGGATTTTTATTACCACGACGGGTATAGGGTTCTTAGATGACAGCGTTAATATCTCGGGTGATTTGGCGATTCCTGGCGATGTGGTGATGATCTCAGGAACCGTTGGCGATCATGGTATGGCGGTTCTCTCCAAGCGCGAACATTTGTGTTTTGAAACGGCGTTAATTTCAGATTCGGCTGCATTGCATGGTTTGGTGGCTTCGATGCTGGAGGTCTCATCCAATATTCATTGCCTTCGCGATCCAACACGCGGGGGGCTGGCAACGACGCTGCATGAGTTGGCAGAACAGTCGCAGGTCTCGATCATACTGGATGAGGTGGCTATTCCCCTCCACCCCGCTGTACGGGGGGCATCTGAACTGCTGGGTTTGGACCCGCTCTATATTGCCAACGAGGGGAAATTGGTCTGTATTTGCCCCGAGGATGAGGTGGATGCATTGTTGTCGATCATGCAGGCTCACCCTTTGGGGAAAAATGCCGCAGTGATTGGTCATGTATTGCCGAAACAGTGGCCTCCATTGCAGATGCGCACACCGTTGGGGGGCGTGCGTGTTGTTGACTGGCTTGCGGCGGAACAGCTACCGCGGATATGTTGAAATGAACCGTGCCTCGGTTCTGGCACTGGGTGCAGAGATGAAGAGTAGTCTTTGTCGCTACGAAAATGGCGTGGCTACCATGGAATGTGTGGGTGGTGGAGACTTAAAAAAGGCCGACAATGCGAGCCACTTTAGAGCGTTGGTTGAGCAGTTGGTTACGAAGCAGTCATGGGATGCTTTGGCGATCGATATGCACCCCGATTATCTATCCAGTCAATTGGGTGTTGATCTTTCGCAACGGTTAAATATCCCCATTATAAAAGTGCAGCATCATCATGCGCATATCGCCAGTGTGCTTGCGGATCATCGTATTGATCATCTAGAAAAAGCATGTCTTGGTATTGCCCTTGATGGCATTGGCTATGGCAGTGATGGAACCTTATGGGGCGGTGAATTTTTGCGCGTTGATTCGAGGGGGATTCAGAGGGTTGGTTATCTCCAACCGCTCCCCATGATTGGAGGGGCTATCGCTGCAATCGAGCCGTGGCGTAACATGTTAGCCTGCTTGATCGATGCAGGTTGGAATGCAAACCGTGATGGCTTGGCGCGTGAATTTCATCGTGTCGATGCAATACGATTTCTACAAAAGAAACCGTTGCCACTGTTCTATACCATGTGTGTGCAAAATATTAATTCACCCAAGGCATCATCGATGGGGCGAATTTTTGATGCGGTGGCTGCGACAGTGGGCTTATGCCGTGACGGGGTGAAATTTGAGGCGGAAGCGGCCATTGCTCTTGAAGAGGCCGCTGAATGTTCGTTGCATGATGCGACAGCGCCGTATTTATTTGATTACATTCGAGAGGATGGAGCTTATCAATTATCCTTTCGTTCGATGTGGCGTGAGATATTAGCAGATCTTGCGTTAGGGGTTACAATTTCTGAGGTGGCGGCACGGTTTCATCAGACGGTGATTGTTGCGATTGTGACGATGGCCAAGGCGTGTTGTCGAGACCATGATCTTGATCAAATCGTGTTAAGTGGTGGCGTGTTTCAAAATCAACTTGTACGCAAGGGGGTGGAAAAAACATTGCAACTTGATGGCTTTGAGGTTTTGCTTCCGCAACATATACCGATTCATGATGGGGGTATTGCATTGGGGCAGGCATGGGTGGCAAAGCACGCTTTATGAATAATCTGAGTAAAGGAGAAATAGGGATGGGTGTTGAATCAAGCAATGATGTTCAAGGGGCGGATCATCTGCTGCATCGTTTGTATGAGATACAACTTAAGTATGGCTATATTTCGAAGGAAGTGATGCTGTGTTTATCAAAAGAGTTACAACTTCCTATAACCCAGGTTGAAGGCGTGGTCGATTTTTATAGCTTCTTTTATCGTACGCCGCGTGGGCGATATCATCTGCTATTTAGTCACTGTACCAGTTGTGGTGATCTCTCTTTGATGCAACGCTGTTGTGAAGTTGTGGGGATTTCTGCGGGTGAGACACGCAGTGATGGCTTGGTCAGTATTGATTCGACCTCTTGTATTGGCATGTGTGATCAAGGGCCTGCATTGCTGATTAATCAACTGCCGATAGTGAACTTGGATGATGCTCGGATCGATCAATTGGTTTTGTTGATGGAACAACAGACCCCGATATGTGATTGGCCGAGCGATTGGTTTACTGTGCAAGAGAAGGTGTGTCGGGCAGGGTTGTTGTTGCATGATACGCTGGAGGTGGGTGCGGGTTTGCGCGCCGCACTGCGACAAGGACGCGAGGCGCTTTTGCAGTCGATTACAGATTCTGGATTGCGTGGACGCGGTGGAGCTGGTTTTAGTGCAGGCATGAAGTGGCGTTTTTGTCGTGAAGCTGTCGGTGAGGCGCACTATGTGATTTGTAATGCCGATGAAGGGGAACCAGGTACTTTTAAAGATCGCATGTTGTTACGCGAGCATGCCGACACCCTTTTTGAAGGGATGACAATTGGTGGTTATGTAATTGGTGCCGAAAAAGGATTCCTCTATCTGCGCGGAGAGTACCGCTATCTTTTGTCGCATCTGCAGCAGTGCCTAGTGATGCGTCGTCAGCAGGGTCTGTTGGGATCATCGATTCTTGGCGAAGCATTCAATTTTGACATTGAAATTGTGGTGGGCGCTGGCGCCTATATTTGTGGTGAAGAGTCGGCGTTGATCGAATCGCTGGAGCAAAAGCGTGGTGTCCCTCGTGTTCGCCCGCCATTCCCTGTGACTTCCGGTTATTTGGGGCAACCCACCATTGTCAATAATGTTGAAACCTTGGTTGCCGCAACCCACATTGCTTTGCATGGTGGTGCATGGTTTGCAGCCCATGGAACGGCGAGTTCTAAAGGAAGCAAGATATTAAGTATCAGTGGTGATTGTGCACGGCCAGGGGTTTATGAGTATGACTTTGGTTTGACCATTGCACAGATGCTTGAGGATTGTGGCGCAACAGATACCCAGGCCGTACAGATTGGCGGGCCTTCAGGGCGTTTGATTGCAGCAAAATCGTTTGACCGAACGATCGCATTTGATGATTTGGCGACGGGGGGGTCAATGATGATTTATGGGGGACAACGCAATATGTTGAATGTAGTGCAGAACTTTGCCCATTTCTTTGCTCATGAGAGTTGTGGTTTTTGTACACCGTGCCGTGTGGGTACCCAATTAATGAAAAATGGTGTGGACAAGATCGCTACAGGTCACGGGACTGCTTATGACATGGATGAGTTGAAACGGTTGTCAAGCATGGTGAAACGGCGTTCACATTGTGGCTTGGGTCAAACAGCGCCAAACCCTATTTTGAATGCAATGGAATCATTTCCTGAAGCATTTATTGGGGTATTAACCCACCATGAATATGAACCCTATTTCGATTTGGATCGCTCACTGAACGAAGCGCGTCGTTTAACGGGGCGTGATGATGCGGAGGCACACTTATCATGAATAGATCGATAACAGTGATTGAGATTGATGGTCAAGCTGTTCCCTTTGACGAGGGGCAGACGATCATGGATGCGGCAATGGCTGCAGGAATCTATATTCCCCATCTGTGCCATAAACCTGGGTTGACGCCCCATGGAAGTTGTAAACTTTGCACGGTCGATGTTGATGGGCGAAGCGTCTCTTCATGTACCATGCCTGCAGTGAATGGTATGAAGGTCTCAAATAACACCCCTGCATTAATGGAAGTGCGTAAAAGTATTACGCAGATGCTTTTTGTTGAGGGAAATCATCTCTGCCCATCGTGTGAAAAAACGGGCGATTGTACCTTGCAAGCAGTTGCGTATCACTTGGGCATGCTTGATGGACACTATCCGCAGTTTTATCCGAAACGCGCAGTGGATGCTTCGCATCCTGAGATTCTGCTTGATCGAGATCGTTGTATTTTATGTGCACTTTGCGTGCGCGCAGGTCGAGAAGTGGATGGTAAAGAGATATTTGCCATTACAGGGCGGGGGATTGATGCCACACTTTCGATTCATTCAGAGTCGGGGTTGTTGGGAGATAGCGATCTGAGTGTCGATGATTTGGCGGCGCATATCTGTCCTGTCGGGGCTATTTTAATTAAAGATGAAGGGTACGAAGTGCCCATTGGACGGCGAACTTTTGATCTGCATTGCATTGCTGAGCCTGGGCTTGAGCCGGTAATTTTGAGAAAAGGGGATCATACTGATGCGTAATCCTAAAGTTCGTGTTGCCACAACTTCGCTGGCGGGCTGTTTCGGCTGTCATATGTCGTTCCTGGATATGGATGAACGCATTGTTGCTCTACTTGAACAGGTCGAGTTTAACCGATCGCCATTGACAGATATTAAGCATTGTGACCCTTGTGACATTGGCTTGGTTGAGGGCGGATTGTGCAATGTTGATAATGTGCATGTGCTGCGAGAGTTTCGTCAGAATTGTAAAATTCTGATCGCAGTGGGTGCGTGCGCAATCAATGGTGGCGTCCCTGCAATGCGTAACCATTATTCATTGCAATCGTGTTTGGAAGAGGCTTTTTTGAATGAGATTGGTGTCGATAACCCGATGATTCCCAACGATGAAGCATTGCCTTTGTTGTTGGATAAAGTTCATCCGCTGCATGAGGTTGTTCATGTGGATTATTATTTGCCCGGCTGTCCACCACCGGCAGATGCCTTTGTGAAAATTTTAACCGATCTTTTGGAGGGTAGAGAGCCATCGATACCTGCCGAAATTTTGCACTACGATTGATGGAGTGATCAGATGAGTGAAGCCTCTTTAGAATCAAAAAAAATGCGTCGGATTGCTGTGGATCCTGTTTCTCGTGTTGAAGGGCATGGCAAGATCACCTTGTTGATGGATGAGGAAAACCACATTCATGAAGCGCGGTTGCATATTGTTGAGTTTCGTGGATTCGAGAAATTTATTCAGGGAAGACCTTACCGAGAAGTGCCCTATTTTGTGCAGCGCCTTTGTGGCATTTGCCCTGTAAGTCACCATTTGGCGGCCGCCAAAGCGGTGGATCAATTGGTGGGTGTCGATGATTTAACGCCAACCAGCTTGAAGTTACGGCAACTGTTGCATTTTGGTCAAACGATGCAATCGCATGCCTTACACTTTTTTCACCTCTCCTCGCCCGATCTACTCTTTGGCTTTGGTAGTGACATGAAGCATCGTAACATTGTTGGGGTGATTGAAGATTATCCAGAGATTGCCATTCAAGGCGTCAAAATTCGTAAATATGGGCAGCAGGTGATCGCGGCCATTGCAGGAAAACGCATTCATGGCGCGGCAACGGTCCCTGGTGGAATGAATAAACCCCTGACGATTAATGAACGAGATGCACTGCTCGTGGATATTGCCGATGTGATTCGTTGGTCCCAAGATGCTGTTGCGCTCAATGAGACCATTCATTGCAGTGATCAAGAGCATCGTGATTTTGGCACTCTGCGCACACCATTTATGAGTTTGGTTGATCCATCAGGCAATCTTGAAATGTACCACGGTGGTTTGCGTGTGCGTATGGCAGATGGTGCGGCATTGGTTGATCAGTTTGATTACCGTGGTTATACCGAATTGGTTCGAGAAGAGATTCGTCCATGGAGTTATATGAAGTTTCCTTACCTGCAATCACTGGGTAAGGAGCAGGGTTGGTATAGGGTTGGTCCGTTGGCGCGTGTAAACAATTGCGATGCGATCACGACTCCTTTGGCTGAAAGTGCACGGCAGCGTTTTAAATCGTTGGGTGGCGGTGCCTTTGTGCAAGATACATTGGCTTACCATTGGGCGCGTATGATTGAGGTACTTCATTGCGCAGAGTCGATTGAACGCTTATTGCATGACCCTGAAATTTTAGGAACCGACCTGCAAGCGCCTTTGGGTGAAAAACGGAGTGAAGGAATTGGTGTGATTGAAGCGCCTCGTGGCACGCTCTTTCATCATTATAAGATTGATGAAGATGGGCTGATTGAGAAAGCCAATTTGATCGTATCAACGACCAGCAACAATCAGGCGATGAATGAATCGGTACGCACTGTTGCCAATCAATACATTGAGGGAAATGAGGTGACAGAAGGGTTGTTGAATCACCTTGAGGTGGCCGTGCGTGCCTACGATCCCTGCCTCTCATGCGCCACCCATGCATTAGGGAAAATGCCATTGGAGGTCGAGTTGGTTGGCATTGATGGTCAAGTGATCGATGCCGTGCGTAAAGGGAGCGATGGTAGTTTTGACCGGATTGGATAACGCGGTGTTGAGCAATAATGGCAATATTGCGCCGGTTTTGGTTTTTGCCTATGGCAACCCCGGGCGTGGTGATGATGCTTTAGGACCGTGCTTTTATGAGGCATTGGATGCCATGAATTTGCAAGGGGTCGAGTGTTTAACGGATATGCAGTTGCAGGTGGAACATGCGATGGATATGTGGGGGCGTCGCCATGTGTTGTTTGTGGATGCCGATGTTTCATGCTCTTCACCTTGGCAGTTGAGCCCACTCTCGGCCAAGCAAGATATCAGTTACAGTAGTCATGCCCTAAGCCCTGCAGCGTTGCTTTATGCCTTTGCACAAATTTATGGGGATGATGCGCCCGAATCATGGGTTCTCCGTATTCGTGGTTACTCCTTTGAATTGGGCGATGACTTGACGGCTGCTGCCCAAGCACATTTGGATGATGCCTTGTCCAATTTAGATCAAATTTTACAGTTTAATAGCGAGAAGGAGAGGAATAATGATTCAATCATTGAATGCGCAGTTTGCAATTGAGGGCAAGGTTCAGTTTCAAGAGACTGAGGATGGTTTTATTTTTATGGCAGTGAATAGCGAATTGTGTGATGCCACCATTGCCGTGCAAGGGGCTCATTTGATGACATGGGTTCCCTGCGGAGAGGAGCCTGTGATTTGGTTATCACCGGTCGCGATCTTGGCTAAAGGCAAATCCATTCGCGGTGGTGTGCCTATCTGCTGGCCATGGTTTGGTGCCCACAGTTCAAATAGCCATTTTTCAGGGCATGGGTTTGCCCGAACTGTCGATTGGAAGGTTTGCAGTGTTGCGCTTCTCGATGATGGTCGTATTGAAGTTGCCTTTGAGATTGCGGATATTCCCAGTGAACAGTGGTCAAAGGATGTCCCAGCAACGATGAAAATGGTGCTGGGAGAGGCGTTGGAGATCTCATTGATCACCCATAATCATGGTCATGAAACGGTTACGGTTGGTGATGCATTGCATACCTATTTCTGTGTCGATGATATTGAAGCGGTAGCGATTCAAGGGTTTGATGGCTGTACTTACCTTGATAAAGTGGGTGAGTCGGCACGCTATGTTCAAGAGGGTGATGTGAACATTTCGAGGGAGGTTGATCGCATCTATTTTGATCAAGGGCAGGATATCGTCATTGATGATCACAATCTTGCACGACAAATTCGCATTGAGAAACGCAATAGCCACTCCAGTATTGTTTGGAACCCTTGGATTGATAAATCGATCAAAATGGGAGATTTTGGTTCCGATATCGGTTATCGGAAAATGGTCTGTGTGGAGAGCGCCAATGCTGATATAGATGTCGTGGATCTTGCTGCAGGTGCCACCCATGAGCTTTGGGTGCGTTACAGTGTCAGCCATGATTGATAGCTTCAGTCCGTCAATATCGTTTGATCGTCATGCCATTCAATCGATGTTGTTGCATGCGCTTACAGAGGGGAAAAATACGATGGGACTGTTGGGTGGGCATGATGGTTGTCTCAATACATTGGAGCAATGTTCACCACAATGTTCAAATTTTACGCTACCGCATGAGAGGGTACTGCAGATCGTCGCAGGATGGAGATCTGAGGGAATTACTCCCCAAGGTGTTTATTTTTATGTCGAAAATGAAGAGCTTGATCTATCGCAAGTGCAAGCATGGAAGCAGAAGCTGCTCGCGATTGATACGGCCTTTGATGATGTAATCTTTATTGCGGTTTATTTGGATAAGAAGGGTTGTTTGGAGTGTTTAGCATATCGCTGCATAGAGGATCAATTGATGACCGTGGCGATTGCGATGTCAGAGGGAGGGTGATTGGATGGAAACAAACTCGGTAACCATTGCTGATGTATCCTTAGGAACCCCTGGTACTGCCAATGCCAAACGGGTGATGCTGCTTGGCTCCGGCGAACTTGGCAAAGAGATCGCCATCGAATTGCAACGGCTGGCTGTTGAAGTCATTGCTGTTGATAGTTATGCTCATGCGCCCGCGATGCAAGTGGCCCACCGATTTCATGTCATCAATATGCTCGATGGTGAAGCGTTGCGCAAAGTGATTGAAGCTGAGCAGCCCCATTTGATTGTTCCTGAGGTGGAGGCGATTGCAACAGCAACTTTGCTAGAACTTGAAAAGGAAGGCTTTCATATCATTCCTACGGCGCGAGCGACCCAGTTGACCATGAATCGCGAAGGGATTCGTCGATTGGCGGCTGAAAGTTTGAATTTATCAACATCACCCTTTCAGTTCGCCGATTCTCGTGAGGCGTTTGACCATGCCGTGGCAACCATTGGCTTGCCTTGTGTAGTGAAACCGATTATGAGCTCATCGGGCAAAGGACAGTCATTGATTCGTACGGCGGCAGAGATCGACGCTGCATGGGAATACGCACAAAAAGGTGGGCGAGCAGGTCAAGGGAAAGTGATCGTTGAGGGGTTCATTGAATTTGATTATGAAATTACCTTGCTTACGATTCGACATCGTGATGGAACATCCTTTTGTGAACCGATAGGGCACTTGCAGGTTGATGGTGATTATCGTGAATCGTGGCAACCGCAACCCATGAGCGAAAAGGCATTGCGGCAAGCAAAAATGATCGCAGAGTCTGTAACTTCCGCGTTGGGTGGCTGGGGTCTGTTTGGCGTTGAACTTTTTATCAAGGGCGATGAAGCCATCTTTAGTGAGGTTTCCCCACGCCCCCATGATACAGGCTTGGTAACCTTGATTTCACAAGACCTTTCCGAGTTTTCCCTGCATGTGCGTGCTATTTTAGGCTTGCCGATTGCCAATATTCATCAACATGGTTTTTCTGCTTCATGCCCTGTGGTGGTGGAGGGCGATTCTGACAATGTGCGTTTGGGGCAATTGGCTCTCGCTCTTGCTGAAGTCGATACGCAATTGCGTATTTTTGGTAAGCCGTCGGTGAGAGGAAAGAGGCGGATGGCCGTTGCGTTAGCACGGGGCGAAAGCATTGATGAGGCGCGTGCAAAGGCGAAAAAGGTTGTCGCCCATTTGACATTGTTGTTGGATTAATTTTGTTGATCAATAGCAAGGGGCACCATGATGGCGCCCCTTGCTATTGATCATTTGTATCGCCGTTGTTCAATCCATTTTATTGAATAACATTCAACTCAACACGACGGTTTTTGGCACGATTTTCTTCGCTGTTATTTTTCGCAACAGGCTTGCTTTCACCATACCCTTTTGAGGTTAATCGATTGGCACTGACGCCGTGTGAAGTGAGGTAGTTCATGACACTTTGTGCGCGGCGATCAGAGAGTTTTAAGTTGTATGCAGTGCTACCTACGGAGTCGGTGTGTGCGCCAACTTCAACTTTTAGTTCTGTATGCTTTTTCATTACGGCGACAGCGTTATCGAGAATAACATTGGATGCGGTTGTGATTTTTGCACTGTCATTTTCAAACAGCACGCCAGGGATTGCAATGGCACAACCATGTTGACTCTTGGCAAGTGCCGCATTGGCATTGCTAATTGTCGCAGCAATTAAACGATCATTCTCTTCCGGATGGTAATCGCCTTCGGTCACTTCATGGCCTGCAAAGTAGAGGTTGGCAACAGCCTGTGCTTGCTCTTTTGGCGCACAATATTCAGCGCCGGCATTTTTGGCTGCAGCAACTGCTGCACGCGCTTCTGAGAGTTGATCGACATTGGTTTCAATATGCGAGGCACATGAAGCCAGGGTAAGCGTTGCTGTAGCAAGAAACGATAAGCGTTTGATCATTTTCCACCTCCAAGTGCAAGGGCTGCATTGTCTTCGGCCATTTTCATAAAGCTAATGGCTGTTTCCATATCATTTTGCCCGCGTTCCTCAATGGCAACCTTGGCCAAGGCACGCGCAAGGTGCGCTTCATAGCTATTGTTGCCATGAAGTTGCTCATTGATATGTGCAGCTTTCTCTTCGGTCGTTAAAAAGTTTTCTGCAAAACTCGGTGCTGCAAAAGCGCATAGTGCGCATAACAGTAGCGTTTTTTTCATAAAATTTACTCCTCCTCTTAATTCGATGATCAACAAAACTGTAAACCATGGATTGTGAAGATCAAGTTTTAATAATTCGCGGATTCAAAAACGGGCGTTAGCTGCATCACCTCTATTTTAACTTCGGTTAAAAATGGGGGAATGACCATAAAGTGGTCTTGCGCCGATAAAGCGTATTAAGTCCAACAGGCTCCTGGGCGATCGATCGGTTGCAGTTGTAGAGTAAATTGTTCAGGGTTCTCATACTTGTATTTTAGGGATACTCTGAATAAATCACAGTATCCGTGCAGGCCATGGATGGCCTACCAAAACCATAAGCTGCAAGTGATTGGTTTTGTGAGAAAAGGAAAATCGCATTTTTTCTTTTCGTCATGAATCACTACAGGGATGTAGTGATTCAAATCAACCTTAGTATGACCTTTTTGTTTTGGCGCTGTGTGTTTTTTTTGATGAAGTTTCTTGAATTTATCTTGAAATGGCACCATGTATATTTTTTCACCTAGGGGTTAAAATAGGTGAACAACATTTTGAGGTGAATTAACTTTATGGCTTATGTACATCTATTACGACGATTGGTTGATTTTCAGCAATTTGAAGAGTTGAAGGGGGCTGCGGAAGATTATTATGTGGAAAGCGGAGATATTCGAGCGCTTCCATTGGCAGCACTGGCATCGGTGCATCTTGGCGATTATCAAGGTGGCATGCACTACATGGAACAGATTGATACACACGCTGTCAATTTTGACATTGATACGCAAGTGGACTTGGCAGCGCTTTATGTTGTAACGATGCGTATGGAAGAGGCGCAAGATTTACTTCAATCGGTACTGAAACAGCAGCCAGAACATGCACTGGCATTGGCGCGGTTGGGGATTTGCAAAAGTTGGCAGGAACATCTGGATGAAGCACGCGCACTGTTTGAACATTCGGCACATCTGCATCCGGGGCGTGTAGCGCTTTATGGCAATTTGGTACAACTCTGCCTGAAACAGAACGATATAGACGCGGCGCAGCAATGGTTGGATCGTGCCATTGCCCGCTTTGAAGAGATTCATCACGAACTTCCTGAGCAAGCGAGTCGATTACAAATCCAATCATTGCGCGCACTTCAATTTGAAATATGGATGGCAACGGAGTCATTTACACGACTGGAGACATGGTTTGAAGAGAAACGGGACCAACTGGATGAAATGGAGTGGTGTGCACTGTTGGTCGGCTGTGCGACGATGCTTTCAGGGCATGATGATCATGAACAAGCTTTTGCGATGTTAAGAGAAGGTGCGAATCATTATCCTAATAATTTATTGTTGCATGAACAGTTGGCGCAATTGGCACAGCTGCAGGGTTATATTATGCAAGCGGTACAATTGTTGCGTAAATGTATTCGCTTGGCTAAACAACAAGAAAAGCCTGAAGTCGCTTTATGGTGCACACTTTCGGATGTTTATCTTCATCGTGATGATGATCAAGCTTTTCAAGCTGCGGAAATGGCTTTGAAGCTTGCTGACTTAATGGAAATCACGGAGGAGCATTCCGAAGAGAGGATTAAGAATCTTCGGATGCAAGCAAAATATGCATTGGCACAGGTGGAGAGTCAGAAGCAGAATTATGATAAGGCGGAAAGCATTTTTCAGGAAATCTTGGATGAAAACCCATGGTTTCTTCCTGCATTGCAAGCGTTGGGACAGCAGCAGATGCAGCGCGGAAACATTGATGCAGCAGTGAAACTTTTTGAGAGGGTGAAAGAGATTGCCCCTGCAAAAGGGTATTCTGCACTGATTAACGCGCGGCAGTTCCCTGAAGATGAAGAGACTCTCCATAAAATAGAGAAGGTCGCGCGTCAACCTAGCATGAGCGGATCTGCTAGCGGAGGGCTTCTTTTTCAATTGGCCAGCGCATGGGAAAAGAGGAAAGAGTACAACAAAGCATTCTCGTTAGCTCAAGATGCCAATGCGTTAAATAAGCGTTTATTAAAATATGATGCAAAACAGCATCGTAATCGCTGTGCTCGTATCCGAGCAGCTTTCCCTAAAGCATTCTTTGATCATCGCAAAGATTGTGGTGTGATGAGTACCTTGCCCGTTTTTGTGGTGGGGATGCCTCGTTCAGGAACCACTTTGGTAGAACAGATATTGGCCAGTCACAGTGAAATATTTGGTGCAGGTGAATTAGGGGTGATTCCGCAGGTTATTCAGGGGTTAGAGCGTTGGGAACGCCATATTGGTTCAGGACGGCACTATCCGGATTGTGTCGATGATCTTAATCCATTCGTCACCGAAGGAATTGCAAACGGTGTTCTGAAAGAGTTGCGCGAGATTGATGAAGACGCTAAGTTTATTGTGGATAAATTGCCGCATAATTTTGAAAATATTGGCTTAATTAAATTTTTATTTCCTCATGCAAAAATTATATCTGTTCGTCGTGATCCGCGTGATATCGCCATATCCAACTATTTCACAGACTATCAGGCTAAACATGGAGGTATGGGTTTTGCCTATGACCTGACGGCAATTGGTGAGCAACTTGGCGATCATAACCTGCTGATGCATCACTGGAAACAAATTTTCCCGGGTGAAATTCTTGAAATTAACTATGAAGATGTCGTTGAAAATACCGAAGGTTTAGCGAAAAAAATGCTAGAGTATATCGGGGTGGCATGGGAGCCAGAGGTGTTGGCATTCAATGAACTTGATCGTCCAGTCAAAACCGCCAGTGTGTGGCAGGTGCGTCAGCCAATTTATAAAACATCGAAAGCAAAGTGGATGCGCTATGAATGGTATTTGGGGCCGTTGACAGCGGGAACCAATGGAAAAATTGTACCTGATCCCATCACTGATATGGAACGCTTTCCAGTACCTGGAATGTTTGTGGATGGTGTTGCGGACTATGAAGCGGATAGACTGGATGCTGCTGAGATGAACTTTAAAAAAGTTCTTCACCATTTTCCGGAGCATGCAGCAGCCAATTTTATGCTTGGTTTAGTCTATGTGCGTAAAGGATATTTTTTTGAAGCGATGCCATTGATGGAGAAAGCGATTGAACGCTGCCCTTGGAATAAAAATTGGCGCAATGATTTTAAACAGGTGTGTGATCTTGCTGAATTACCCGAACGCTTCGAACAGCTTAAGGCTCGGATGCGTGAAAAGAATAGAGAAAAGTTCTCACATGCCAATGATGATTTGGAAGAAGTTGAGCATGTCGATAATGAAATTGATTTTATGACGACACACGAGATAAACCTATGATGGAGAGAGATTCGATGAGAAAAGTAATAGGGTTGGGTGCGCTTATTGCACATTGTATGTGCTGGAGTGCCCCGTTAAGTGCAATAGAATATTCAGGTGATGAGATGACCAATATTTCGCTTGAGCAGGCGATTCAGGCAGTCGTGGCTTATCATCCCGCTGTGAGTGGAAAGCGGGCTGAAGTTAGCGCAAAAGAGTATATGGGAGATATTGCCAGAGCCGCGCGTTACCCCTCGTTGACGACGCAAACAGGGATTCAAAATAACACAATGCAAACCAAGGATCCCAATACAGCCTTGATTACAGCGCGTGTTAAGCAGCCAATTTGGGCTTTTGGGCGTATTGAAGATGGCATTGCTTATGCCGATGAAGATGTGCGTGTGAACAAGGCTGATCTTCTGCGGGTGCAGCGAGATCTTTTAGAACAAACTGTTGTTGCTTATGCCAATGTTCAAGGGATTTATGCCAAACAGAAGGTGCTTCAAGAGAATATTGAGAAGCATGAAGAGTTTTATGCGCAAATTAGTCGTCGGGAAAAAGGCGCCCTTGCTTCTGCTGCAGATGTCAATTTGGCATCATTGCGCTTGATTCAAGCAAAGGCACAAAAAAAGCGCCTTGAAGGGGATCTGTTAATTGCATTGAATGAGTTGCAAGCATTGATCCAAATTCCTGTTGAGCATGTTAAGAAAGTTCCTACAGAATTGACCGATTTTCCCGTTGATTTGCAACATATTGAACAAGCAGCACTGGATAGTAGTGCCAATATTTTGCATAAACGCAGGTTGGTTACTTTGGCAGAGAGGGACAGTCAGCGGGAGCGTAGTTCAGCCTTTCCAACGATTAATGTGCAGGCGGAGCGTAACTTCAATCAAATCGGTTATTTGAATGGTAACCGTTACAGTGTCACCATGGATGCTGGACTTGAAGGGATGGGTTTTAGTGCGTGGGGCAAATCAAAGGCAGCGCTTGCGCGTCAAGTTGCTGCAGAAGAGACCTTGAAAGTGGCGCGTAATGAGCTGCTACGCAACATTCGCAGCTTATTGAAAAATCGACAGATTCAGCAGGATATTATTAAAGTACAGCAAGATTCTGTGAAAGAGCTGGAAGTGTTGGAAGAGTCTTATTATCGTCAGTATGAGGTTGGTCATAAGGCATGGCTTGAAGTTTTAAATATTCAGCGTGAATTGACCGACCAAAAGGTGTTAACGGTTCAGGCACAAAACGATTGGCTACTCTATACATTGCGTGCTGTAACTCTTATGGGTGGTTTTGATCATTTGTCTGACCAAATGCAGGTTAAACGATGAGCGTTGAGACGGTTGTCAACGAAGAGGTGATGCAAGTATCAGAGGGTGAGAAATCAGCTGTTCGTATTGAACATACATTGATTCAATATCTTTTCAAAAAGATTGAAGTGCCTAAAAAAATTAAGCCTAAACAATTTGCTGAGGCGTGTGAGCATGCCAATCATTCTCTGCCTTCTGTAAATACAATTGAGTGGTTAAGGCATCTTTTTATTGAATTGGGTGTGAAAGGGGTGCAACCCATTCAACTCTCTTGGCGCCGTTTTGATCAACGCCGGTTGCCCGCATTGATTCTTTACAATGATCGGTGGTATTTGGCGGAACGCTTGAATCCTATGAACAATGAAGAGATTACTCTCACTGACAGTGAAGGTGTGCGCACACCCTATCTTGAAGGTGCGTTGCAAGATGCAACGGTCATTTGGGTGCGCATGCGTGGTAAACAGAAAATTGGCCCTGCAATTAAGGGGAATATTGCTGCAAAAATGATGATGCGCGAACTTTTTCGTGAACCTGGTTGGATCTTAAAGGTCTTGGTGGCGACGCTGATTGTCAATCTATTTGCCGTGGCAACATCAATTTTTGCGATGCAGGTTTATGATCGCGTGGTCCCAACGCAGGCTTATGCCACCTTGACAACCCTTGTTGTGGGTATGGGGCTCATTGTCGCGATTGATTGGTTTTTAAAAACTTCTCGGGCGCGTATTTTAGATAGTATGTCTTGCGCCGTGGATAAGCGCACATCGCAGATGGTCTATGACCACTTGCTCCATCTTCGTCTAGATCTTCAACCCAACAGCTTGGGCACCTTGGCGGCGCAAGTTGGTGGCCTTGATGCCGTACGGCAGTTTTTCTCTTCGGGGATTATTTTTATTTTAATGGATGCTCCCTTTGCGGTGATGTTTATTGCGGTGATTGCGTTAATTGGCGGTAAGGTCGCTTGGGTCTACGCCGCGCTGTTGCCGATCTCTATTTTAATTGGTTATGTTACTCAGCGGCGGTTGAAGAAATTGATTTTACAGCAAGTGATTCGAAGCAATGAACGGCAAGGTTTGTTGGTGGACTCGATTCGTGGCGCTGAATCCATTCGTGCAAACAATGCAGCATGGCGTTTTTCAGATGATTGGAGAGCCATTACCGATTCAACCAATGGTTATAACATTCAACAAAAAGCGATGAGTAATTTTTCGATGGTCACCACGGGAAGTTTGTCGACCATTGCCTATGTTGCGGCGGTTGTTGTGGGCGTTTGGGAGATTGAGGCTGGAAACTTAAGTATGGGTGGGTTAATTGCCTGTAGTATTTTGGGTGGTCGTGTGATTGCTCCGATTGCACAAGCGGTGCAGCAGCTGGTGCAGTGGCAACATGTCGCCCAAGCCTTGTATATGGTTAATGAGGTACTTAAAATTGATAAAGAGCGTCGGGATGATCAACATCTTCTTCTGCCCGATCAGGCACCGCAAACCTTGGAAGTGGAGAAGATTCGTTTTGCCTATCCCGACTCTCCCATTCAGCAGTTGGATGTCTCAGCTTTGAAATTTAGTTCGGGGGAACGGATTTTATTGGTTGGACCTGTTGGGTGTGGAAAATCGACCCTGCTTAAGGTGTTGGCTGGTCTATATAAACCGACAGAGGGGCGCGTTCTGATTGGCGATGCTGATTTATGGGAAATTGATCCGCAGGTGCTTGCCAGTTATGTCGGCTATCTACCCCAATCCGTTCATCTATTTAAAGGAACACTACGAAGCAATCTGGGGCTTGCGGGGACTTCAAGCGATTCACGCATGCTCGCTGTGACCCGTGAACTGGGCATTGATGCGATTGCAGCCAGTAGCTCTTTGGGAATGGAATTGCCTATTTCTGAAGGGGGCGATGGGTTGTCTGGTGGGCAGCGGCAGTTGGTTGCATTGGCACGGGTGATGATTAATCAACCGCGAATTTGGCTTCTTGATGAACCAACCTCATCGCTTGACTATGAGAGTGAGACAACCGTTTGGAAAATGTTAGAAGCGCACATTGCACCCGAAGATATTTTAATTGTTTCAACCCATAGACCGATGCAGGCAATGGCATTGGCCAACCGAGTGATTGTGATGCATCAGGGGCAGGTTGTAAAAGATGGCAAGCCTGAAAATATATTGCCACAATTACAGCGGCGGCCTAATCAAAAAGCCGCGAAGATGCCCATGTCCGCAGGTAAGCCGATAGGAGGAGTACCCCATGTGGTTTAATCGTAGTGATGAAGAGGAGGATGGTGCAACGCAAGCACGCATCCAGAAACTACAAAGTTATCATACCCGTCACCATGGATTTTTACTTTTTGGCTTATCTGTTTCGTTGGCATTTTTTACTGTGTGGTCGATGGAATTTCGGATTGATGAGGTGGCTAAAGCCTCGGGTGAGGTCATTGCCAGTAGCCGTGTGCAAGTGATTCAAGCCGTCGATGGTGGCGTTCTTTCTGAGTTGTTGGTGCGTGAAGGGGATGTGGTGGAACCGGGGCAGTTATTGGCCAGCTTGGATCAGACGCGCGTTGGTGCCTCTGTTGGCGAAATTGATGCGCGTCTTTTTTCACTTAAAGCACGCGCAATTCGATTGCGTGCTGAGGTGGTGGGAGAGAAAGAAATGGTCTTTCCCGCAAGTTTTAGAAAACGCTCTATCAATGATATTGCCAAGGTTGAAGAAGCGCTCTTTCAACAGCGCCGTCGGGGGCTGGAAGAGGATATTCGAACACTGAAAGTTTCCGTGCAACTTTCACAAAAAGAGTTGCAGTTTACCGAGCAGTTATCAAAACGGGGTGATGCAAGTGGGTCAGAATTACTGCGGGCACAACGGGCCTTGAATGAGGCGGAAGCCAAACTGATCAATCGTCGCAATCAGTTTTTGGAAGATGCCCGTTCCGAGCTCAGTAAGGTGGAAGATGATATTGCGCAAAATGAACAAATTTTAGCCAAACGGTTACAAGAACAGAAAGATAGTGTATTTACTGCATTGGTTCGAGGCATTGTCAAAAACATTCGTGTGACCACGGTTGGCGGCGTATTGCGTGCAGGTGATGAGTTGATGCAGATTGTTCCGATTGATGATGATTTGATCATTGAAGCCAAGGTTCTTCCCGCAGATATTGCGAAGATTCATAATGATCTTGAAGCAACCATTCGTTTTGATCCGTTTGATTATACCATTTATGGTGTGGTGAAAGGGAAGGTGATTTATGTGAGTGCGGATACATTAAAAGAGGATACCAACCGTGGGAAAGAGATCTATTATCGGGTGCATGTCTCTCCTGATACAACACCGGTGATTAGTTCTGTTGGTAAACCGTTGAATATTCTTCCGGGAATGACAGCGCAAGTGGATATTCGTACAGGAGATCGAACACTCATGGATTATCTCTTGAAGCCACTGCGTAAAACACTTTCTGAATCGTTTGGAGAGCGTTAGTTTCGACTGTTCATGAATCGCACTCTTTCCTTTGAATCTGTGGGTCGTGGTATAAAATTTTCAATAATCATTGGAGAGGGGAGGTTATGTGGGTGTACCGAAACAGAGTCTGTTTGAGGCGGTTGGTGGTTTAAAAACATTGGAAGCTGTTCATAAAATTTTTTATGATAAAATTTATGCACATCTATGGATGCAACAGTTTTTTGAGGGGCATGATCAGAGCTTGATTGAGCTGCGACAAACTCAGTTTATGGGAATGAAATTTGGCGGTGATATCGACTACCCTGGTATGGATTTAGCATTGGCCCATCGCCGCATGTACATTACGCCTGAGTTGTTTCAAGTCCGCCAAGGCTTGCTGCGTGATTCTTTGAGAGAGTTTGGTTTGGCTGAAGATTTGATTGTTCGTTGGTTAAAGATCGATCAAGCCTTTAGCAAGCCAATTATTAACCCATCGCTCGAAGATTTTGAATGTACAGATTTCAAATATGAAAAACCTCTGATTGTTCCTAACCCATCGCTTATAGAGGCTGAGGAATAAAAATGGTATTTGAATCTAGACAGCAACGCTTAATTCGATAGTTTTGAGCCTATGCGTATATGTCATGTGGGTCTAAATCATAAAACTGCGCCAGTTGAAATGCGCGAAAAGCTCGCTGTGCAAGCGGATGAAATCACATCCATTTTACAATCCCTTTTTTCTGAGAAACCGATTCGGGAGGCAGCGCTTCTTTCAACCTGCAATCGTGTTGAAGTCACCGTTGTCACCCATGATCCTGATGCTGCCATTGCCTCTGTTCATGAGTGGTTTGCACAAAAGTCGAATTTAAAAGCCAGTGAAATTCGCCCCTATTTGTATACCTATACTACCGATGATGCGGTAAAACATCTGTTTGCGGTGGCTTCGGGGCTGGATTCGTTGGTGGTTGGTGAACCGCAAATTTTTGGGCAAGTCAAAAGTGCTTATGAGCAGGCGCTTGCAGCAGGAACGGCAGGGCATATTTTACATCGTTTATATCAATCCACCTTTTCTGCAGCCAAACGGGCGCGCAGTGACACAGGAATTGGCAAACAAGCGGTCAATGTCTCTTCCTGCGCCGTTGAACTCGCTAAGAAAATTTTTGGCAACTTGGCAGGGCGAACGGTGATGCTATTGGGCGCAGGTGAGATGGCAGAGCTGGCAGCGAAACATCTTCATGCGAATGGCTGTAAAAACATCTTGGTGGCCAATCGTACTTTGGCACGGGCTGAAAAATTGGCGCGTGAATTCAATGGTCATGCATTGACGCTCGAACAATTGCCAGATTATCTTGATGCAGCCGATATTATTGTTTCAAGTACGGGCGCGACTTCGTATGTATTGCTTCCAGATATGATTAAAAATGCGATGGAGAGGCGTGAAGGGCGCGCTATGTTTTTGGCTGATATTGCCGTGCCTCGTGATATTGATCCGCGTATTGCCGAGATTGATTCCGTTTATGTTTACGATATTGATGATCTGCAGCAGGTGGTGCAAGGTAATCGCGATCAGCGGCAAGAAGAGTCAGAGCGTGCTAGAGTGTTGCTTGGCGAAGAGATGGTTGTTTTCCTCAATTGGTTGAAATCGTTGGAGTCGGTGCCATTGATTCGTACCATTCAGCAACAAGCCGATGCGATGCGTCAGGATGAATTAAATAAGGCATTTTCTAAATATTTGAAGCATATACCAGAAGATGAACGGGAGGCGATTGAGCGGTTAAGTAAATCGTTGATGAAGCGCTTTCTTCATAGTTCGATGCAAACATTAAAAACACTTCCCGATGATATTGAGGGAGATTTGTTGATGGGTGCTGCACGCAAGTTGTTTGATGCCGAGCAAGATCAACGCATAGGTGTACGGGAGTCTGATGAATACACGGCTGGGTGATATTTTACGCCGCAAAGAAGAGTTGATGGTCATGCTTGCTGACCCCAATGTTACATCCAATGCCAAGCGTTATACCGAAGTTTCCAAAGATTTTTCTGATATTGAACCTGTTGCTGAAGAGGCGCAGCGATACATCGATCTGGAAAAAAGTTTGCTTGGAAATCAGTTGATGCTTAAAGATCCTGATTGTGATGCAGAGCTGCGCGCCTTAACCGAGCAAGATATTGTTGCCATTAAGCAAGCGATGGAGAGTAGTAATGCAAGGCTGAAGGTATTGCTTCTTCCCAAAGATCCCAATGACAATCGTAATGTGATTCTTGAAGTTCGGGCGGGTACAGGAGGCGATGAAGCCGCCCTTTTTGCCGCCGATCTGTTTCGTATGTATTCCCGTTATGCGGAGCGGAAAGGGTTTAAGGTTGAAATTCTTTCGGCCAGTGATACGGGCATTGGTGGCTACAAAGAGGTGATTGCACAAGTCTCTGGCAGTGATGTTTTTTCACTTTTTAAATTTGAATCAGGGGCTCATCGTGTTCAGCGTGTGCCTACCACAGAGACGCAAGGTCGGGTGCATACCTCGGCGTGTACGGTGGCAATTATGCCTGAGGCGGAAGATGTTGAGGTCTCGATTCGTCCTGAAGACTTACGCATTGATGTCTTTCGTGCGTCGGGTGCGGGCGGTCAGCATGTCAATAAGACCGAATCCGCGGTGCGCATTACCCATATTCCAACTGGTTTGGTGGTCGTATGCCAAGATCAATCGAGCCAGCATAAGAATAAAGCGCAAGCGATGAAGGTGTTACAGGCGCGACTGTTTGATAAGCAACAACATGAAGCCGATAGTAGTCGTGCGGCAGCGCGTAAAAGTATGGTAGGCTCTGGAGATCGTTCTGAGCGGATTCGTACCTATAATTTTCCACAAGGTCGTATGACAGATCATCGGATTAACCTCACGCTTTATAAGTTGGAGCAGATTATGGCGGGGGATATGGATGAGTTGATTGAGTCGCTCATCACCCACCATCAAGCAGAACTTTTGGCGGAACAGAACCGTTGATCATGGAAAAAAACATCGTGAAAGATGTTTTGATCCATGCGACCAAGTTATTACAAAACGCAGGTATTGATTCCGCGCGTTTGGATGCAGAGCTAGTGTTGATGCATGTTTGGGGCGTTTCGCGAACTGATCTTTTTATGCGCGCGTATGATGTGATTCCCGTGTCGATTTTAACGGCATTTGACTCTCTGCTGGCTCGGCGTATGAAACGCGAGCCTTTGGCCCATTTGACAGGAATTAAAGAGTTTTGGTCGCGTGATTTTATCATTTCCGCCGATGTGTTGATTCCCCGTCCAGAGACAGAACATCTTATCGAAGAGGTGCTTCTGCGCTTTCCTCTGCCATTAGAAAAATATTTTTTTGCTGATATGGGAACAGGATCAGGGTGCATTGCGATTACCTTGGCATGTGAATATCCCAAGAGTGAGATTTATGCAATTGATATCTCTGCAAAGGCTCTGCTTGTGGCACGAAAAAATGCTGAAAAATATGGGGTGCAGGATCGTGTCCATTTCATTTGTAGTGATCTCTTTTCAGGTTTGATGGCAGATGGTCGATTGAGACTTGATGCACTAATTTCAAATCCACCTTATGTAACACTGGATGAGATGGCATCTTTAGCACCCGAGTTGACCTTTGAGCCTAGCCACGCGCTCACCGATGGCGGGGATGGACTACGCTTCTTTAGGCAGATGTTAGCACTATTGCCTTGCTACCTTAAACCAAAGGGTTATGCACTGTTTGAAACGGGGCCATGCGGGCTCCCCTCAGGCCAAGTCGATTCTGCGATGGTTTACATCTCTCCTTTTGCTGATTTGGCAGGTCATACACGCGGTGGAATTTATCAGTATCGGCCATCTACATCGATATATCAGTTGTAGCTGTTTAGGATTGCGGTTTTTTCGTTAATTTGGTTCTTGAAGAAGAAGCCTTAGCACATTATTGCCATCCATTTGAAAGAGTGGTAATTCTTCACGCAAGTGTTTGCGTGTGAGTGGAATTTCATGGAGAAACTGTTGCTTGCCATCGCGGTAGGCAAGCCGTGCAAAAATGCCGATCGCTTTGATATGGCGTTGAAGCGCTGTGAGGCGCAATGCGTGATGCCAATCAAGAGGATTGGATGGACAATGGCTTGAAGATGACGCATCGAGCTGGTTAAAAAAATGGTGGCTCCACTGTTTGCGGACAGATTCAGGGTAATCCTGATAGCAATCATAAAGCAATGAGGCGAGGTCATAAGTAACCGGACCAATCACAGCATCTTGAAAATCAATGACCCCCAAAGGAAGACCCGTTGTTGGAAGCATTAGATTCCGGCTATGAAAGTCGAGATGTACTGCTGTTTTAGGTAGCGCATCAATCATTGTCAGCAAAGGCATCATTCCAGCAATAAAGGCATCTTTTTCATCGTCCGTTGGATGGTAGTGGGCGACAAATGGGAGATACCAGTCAAGATAAAGGTAACACTCGTTGACCATCCTCTGTGTGTCGAACAGAGGTAGGTCGATGGCGTGCGGATCGGCTCTTTGCAATAGGTGCAGTTGACGAATGGCATCCTCAAACATCGGCTTTTTCTCTGCTTCTATGGCCATGTTTTTTTGGAAAAAAATCGCCCAAGTTTCATCACCAAAGTCTTCAAGCAACAGCAAGCCGCGTTCAGGCGCTGCTGCAATCAACGATGGCACATTGAGTTGATGTGATTCAAGCCATTTGCGGGTGGTCAGAAAGGGGGTGGTATCTTCTTTGTCGATAGGAGAAACCATCAACATATAGGATATTTTACCCATCTTGATGCGACAGTACCGCCGAAAGGAGGCATCACCTGAGAGGGGGTGCATGGTAAAGGGTTGCGCGAGGGTGATTGTTAACCACGCCTGCGCATCGAGGAAAAAAGGATCAGTCACCTTTGACAATGATGGGTTCAATTTTTAATTTTTTCTTGATGGTTGCTTTGGCTTTGGAGGCTTCATCACTGTTTTGAAAGCCTACGGCGTAAACGCGGTAGCGGGTTCCCAATTTAGGAATTTCTGCTGCGACAATATCAGATGTGAAACCAAGCGCTTGCAATTTAGGTTGAAAACTAAGTGCCTGTGCATAGTCGGTGTACGATGCCACTTGCAAGCGATAGACCGAGGAAACTTTTTTCTCAGCGACTTGTTGCGTTTTTTTACTTGTGGATGTTGAACGGGTCACGGGTGTCATTGCTTCTGCTTCAGTGAGTGGAACGCCACTATTCGCACTGAGCGGTTTTGAAACCAACGGCTGGGTTGCAGTTGCTTCTGCAATTTCAGTGCTGGTTACCGGCGATTGTGGCAGTGGTTCAGGCATTACAGGTTTGGCTGGAAGGTTATTGTAGAAAGTGAGTTGATCTACAGCAGGAGCGGCATTCTTCTCCTCTTCGAGAGCATCAATTTTTGCTTGTAGACGGGCTGTTAGAACTTGCTCTTTTTCCAAGTTCTTTTGTGCAAAAGAGAGCTCGCGTTGGGCTTTTTGTTCAGCAAACGAGGTGGTGTTGAGATTGATTGCATAGTGGGCACCAAATCCTGCACCTGCACCCAAAACGAAAAAGACGGCCAACATCATTGGGCTGGATCTTTTTTCAGGCTCTTGTTGCATCCACTCAGGTGGTTGATTGTCATAATTGGCAAAATCGATATCAGACATGGTTACATCTCCTCGGGTGATTGAACACCTATCAATGATAGGCCATTGTGTAAAGTGTGTTTGACAGCGGTTATTAACAAGAGCCGTGCCGCTGTTAATGTAGGCTCGTCACAAATAACGCGATGTTTGTGATAGAAGCTATGCAATGATTGTGCCAACTGCATCAGGTAGATGGCCAAACGGTAGGCTTCGCGTTGTTCGGCGGCGCGGGCCAGCAGTTCAGGAAAAGCAAGCAGTTGGGTAATCAACGCTTGTTCCTCATCGCTGATCAGCAGAGAGGTGTCAATGGTATCAATATGGTCCATTGCAACCTGTTCGGAGGCAGCTTTTCGTAAGATCGAGCAGATGCGTGCATGTGCATATTGCACATAGTAAACGGGGTTTTCATCGCTTTTTTTCTTGGCCACTTCAAGGTCAAATTCAAGCTGGCTTTCGATACGGCGGGTCATAAAATTAAAGCGAACCGCATCAGAACCCACCTCATCAACGACTTCGCGAAGCGTTACAAAGGTGCCAGCCCGTTTGGACATGCGCACCATTTCACCGTTGCGTGTGAGGTTAACCATCTGAACCAGCAATACTTCAGGTTGTTGTTCGAGACCCGTGAGCGCTTTCATCGCCGATTGTACGCGGGTAATATAGCCGCCATGGTCTGCTCCCCAAATATCAATTTGCTTGCGATAACCACGATTAAATTTATCGAAATGGTAGGCGATATCTGCTGCAAAATAGGTCGGAGTACCATCGTGCTTTTCTACAGGACGATCGACATCATCGCCAAATTCAGTGGTGCGAAAAAGCCATTGCTCCGTCGCTTGGTAATCTTCGACCTCCTTTCCTTTTGGGGGGGGCAACATGCCACGGTAGATCTGACCTTTCTGTTTTAAATTATCGAGAAGATCGTTGACTTGGTTGCTTTGGTGGAGTTGTTGTTCGGAAAAGAAATGATCAAAATGAATGTTCATCGCGGCAAGATCACCACGAATCATCGCCATGTTGGCATCAATGGCCCGCTGGCTGATCCAGGAAAAACGTGCGGCTTCGGAGAGTGCACAGAGTTCATCATAATCTTTTTCGGTTAACAGGGATTTGGCAATTTCGACAATGTATTCGCCAGGATAGGCTTTTTCTGGAAAATCAATGGCTTCACCTTGAAGTTCGCGTATGCGCAACCAAACAGATTCTGCCAATACGCCAATCTGAGCTCCAGCATCATTGATGTAATATTCACGGTGTACGGAATAACCTTGTGAAGCGAGAATACGCCCCAACACATCTCCGACAACCGCGCCGCGGCCATGGCCAACATGCATGGGCCCTGTTGGATTGGCTGAGACAAATTCCAAGCAGATCGGTTGTGCATTGGTGAGCGGTTCAACGCTGCCATAGCGCGATGATTGGGCAACAATCATTTTTAACACATCGGCCTCGGCAGCAGCTTTAAGTCGAATGTTAATAAAACCAGCACCGGCAATTTCAGTTTTCTCGACGCTATCTGGCCACATCGTTTGTGCAATGAGTGTTTCTGCAATGGCGCGAGGATCGCGTTTGAGTAGCCCTGCTAAATTCATGGCGACATTGGCGGCATAATCGCCATGCTCTTTGAGTTTAGGGCGTTGAAGTTGGACTGAAATTTCAGCGTGAAGTCCATGCGTATCCAATAGTTTTTCTACACTCTGTTGTAATGCAGCTTCTAAGCTTGTTTTCACGCTACCTCCACATTTGATGGGTTAAGAATTGTTGCATCATTGATGCCTATGCACGATTGAATGAGCCTTTCGCCACTGATCCATTTTGATGCAACGAACCATACACCGATGCGGGCTTTGAATAAATCAAATATGCGGCGCAAAGAACGATTGATCGAAAGCCATGCTGATTATTGTTGGCAAGATGGGCAGAAAAAGGTGCTTCGCCCGAGTTGGGTGATGCGTTCAATGGTCGATTGGCACTGATAGCATGGGCTATTTTCACGACCGTAGACACGAAATTGGTGCGAGAAATAACCAGGTTGGCCATCGGCTTTGACAAAATCGCTGATGCTGCTTCCTCCCGCTTCAATGGCATCGTGTAGAATTTTTTGAATAGCTTGGATGAGTTTTTCGATTTCATCTGGCAGGAGTGTGTTGGCCTTGCGTAATGGAGAAATATTGCTGTGAAAAAGTGATTCTGAGGCGTAAATGTTGCCTATGCCAACAACCACGGTCTGTTCCATCATCAAGGTTTTAATCGCTTTGTGGGATTTAATGGAGATTTCTTCAAGGTAGCGTGGTGTGAAGTGTGCACTAAATGGTTCAGGCCCAAGGTGGATCAAGCGAGGGTGTTGAGGCAGTTGGGCCGATGTGGTGAGGAGCATGAAACCAAAGCGGCGTGGATCACGGTAGCGTATGCTTTGACCCTGGTGAAAGTCGATGCGTACATGCTCATGGGATAGTGTTGGCGCGGTTTGCGGCAAAATATGGAATTGTCCTGTCATGCCAAGGTGGCAAATAAGAACATGCTGGTCATTAAAATGGATCAGTAAATATTTCGCACGCCGCTCGATGGTGATAATGGTTTTTGATTGTAATGTTGTATTAAAATGATTTCGATCAATGGGAAAACGAAGTGGTTTTTCGGATGTAATAATTTGACGAATTGACTGCCCCAACAGATGGGGTGTTAGGCCCTGTTTGACAACTTCGACTTCAGGAAGTTCAGGCATGGAGAGACCCGTTTATAGAGGTTAATTGCCGCGAATTAACCATACAACCAGCCATCCCAATGCTACAGCAAAAAATCCCATCGCGCGTAGCATGGGCACTGGTATTTCAGGCAATTGTTTCATCATATCAACCATCCGCTGGGGGAAGAGGGCGTAGAGCGCCCCCTCTAGAACCAGCACCAAGCCAAGTGCAACCCATAAGTCATTCATTGTAGTTCATGATCAATGGTTTTATATCAGTTTGCACTACTTGCTTGAGTGTTCAAAAAAGTTAAAGAACTCTGACTCTGGTGAAACCACTAAGCGAGTCCCTTCACCAATCGATGCTTTGTACGCTTCAAGCGAGCGAATAAAAGCATAAAATTTTGGATCTTGGTTATGGGCTGCTGCATAAATTTTAGTCGCTTCAGCATCGGCACGACCGCGAATAATTTCAGATTGTTTATACGCATCGGCTAAGACAATCTTCTGCTCTTTTTCTGCTTTGGCACGAATTTCACGGGCAGCTTCCTCACCTTCAGAACGGTACTCTTTGGCGATGCGTTGCCGCTCAGCTTTCATACGCATAAATACAGCTTCGCTGTTTTCTTGTGGCAAATCAGCGCGTTTGATACGAACATCGACAATGTGAATGCCCAATTTGGAGGCATCAGCATCGGCTCGCTCACGAATCACTTGCATTAATTCGGCACGAAGATTGGCTTGATCTCCACCCGATACAATTTGATGCAGCGTATGTTGGCCCAAAACCTCTCGCACCTTACCGCGTACCACATCTTCCATGCGTGATACAACACCTGTTTGTGTACGCGCAGCTTGGTAAACGATGAGCGGATCAACAATGCGCCAACGCGTGTAATTATCAACCAAAATGCTCTTTTTGTCTTGGGTGATCACTTCATTGGCACTGGCATCACTTTCGAGCAGTCGCTTGTCAAAGTATTGCACCGACTGCCAAGGTAGTTTGAAATGGAGCCCTGCATCGGTGACAACAGCTTGAGGATTACCAAATTGTAAGACCAAGGCTTGCTCGCGTTGATCCAAAATAAACGCGCTCATGTTGGCAATCAAGCCAAACAGTCCCAATGAAATGACGATCATTAATTGCTTAGGAGACATTATTTCACCTCGACCTTGTTGGCTTTATCTAGGGGTAAATAGGGGAGAACCTGCCCTGAAACTTGTTTGTCGATGACGACCTTATCAGCTTTGGCCATCACCTCTTGCATGGTGTCCAGATAGAGTCGTTTGCGTGTCACTTCAGGCGCTTGCTTGTAAGCATGCAACATTTGGCTAAAGCGATCCGCTTGACCTTTGGCACGGTCAACAACCTCTTTCTCATACCCTTCTGCATCCAAGACCATTTTTTTGGCCTCACCGCGAGCTTTAGGTGTGATATCATTGGCGTAGGCTTGTGCTTCATTCTTGGCGCGTTCACGGTCTTCACGCGCCGAGGCAACATCTTTAAATTCTTGGATCACGCGCTCAGGTGGTTGAACATCTTGAAGCTTAACCGTGGTAATGGAGATGCCCGCATCATAGGCGTCGAGAATCGACTGAATTAACTGCTGCGTCTCCACTTCTACTTCTGCTTTCTTGGATGTCAGTACATCGTCAACCAAGGTGCGACCAATCACTTCACGAATCGACGATTCGGCGGCATCACGCACGGTTTTGGTCGCATTGTCGATATTGAACAGGTAATTTTCAATGTTACTCACTTTGTATTGAACAATGAACGAGATATCAACAATGTTTTCATCTTGGGTTAGCATCAGCGATTCTTGCAGAACTTTACGAATGCGATCTTCACCAAAATCCCTAAATCCAATCGTTAAACGCTGAACACTGGTCACAGGAACCTTTTCAACGGTTTCTAATGGATAGGGGAGGTGCCAATTCAAACCTGGCCCCGTGGTGCTGTAGTGTTGACCAAAACGCAAGACAACGGCTTCTTCATCGGCCGCAACCGTATAGAGGCCCGAGCCTGCCCATATCAAAAGGCCAATACCCAGTCCTGTGGTAATCAACCCCTTGTTTAAAGGCGCATTGCCACCATCTTGACCATTGCCGCTGCCACCACCAAACAGTTTAGAAAGTCGCTCTTGTAAGCGTTTGATCACTTCATCTAAATCTGGGGGTGTCTGTTGATTGCGATTTCCACCACTTCCTGTAGGGCGTTGTCCCCACGGGTTGTTATTGTTGTTGTCTTGGTTCCAAGGCATTCAGCATCCTCCATTTATAACAGCGGCAACTCTAGCAACAATGGCAACAGATGCACCCTTGATTTTTTGGGGTTTCCATTCTGGGAGGTCGGGGGCATCATGTGGCCATGTCCATTATGTTTCGCTGGTTATTTTATGGTTGCCTGACACGAACCTTGCTGGCGATGTCGGCGATGGTTGCCATTTACATGATTATTGAAGTGTTTGATAAATCGCGCTATTTGGGGCAAGGGTTTACAGCTCCGCTTCTACTTGAATATTTGATGTTGAAAACCCCCATGATTGTTTCGCAGTTTATGCCTATCATTCTATTGCTTTCAATTGCAATTTATATTGCAGAAATTTCCCACCATTTGGAGATTGTCGCGATTCGTGCCTCGGGAATGGCGGTTACACATATCTATATGCCTATTATAGGCGTGGCCTTTATCGCAGCGATGAGTACTTTTGCATTGAATGAATGGGTGACACCTGTGACCAATCAGCGATTGGATGTGATGGAGAGAGTGTATGTTCATCATCAGCCAGCGGTATCCTCTGCGACCGAACAGTGGTTAAAAGATGACCATCGCTTCATTCGTTTGACCCCATTAACAGAAAACCAATTTGCAATTTTAATGTTGGAGACGGGTATTCATGGTGAATGGAAACGCCGACTTGAGGCTGTGAATGGCATCTATCGTGAGGGTCAATGGTATCTTTCAGATATCTATATTAGTCAGCCAGATCGTAGTGAAGGTTTTAAAATTACCCATCAAGATGCGATGATTATCCCCTCTTTAGTCGGTCCTGATACCGCTGAAGTTCCCAGTCCAAGTCAGATGCGCTTGGTTGAACTTTATCGTTATGGTCGTCATTTGAAAGATGCGGGCCTCGCGGCTAGTCAATATATATTTTCATTTCATCAAAAAATTGCTGCGCCGTTTGCATGTTTGATCATGGCTATTTTGGCTGTTTCGCTTTGTATGCACATGGGTAGCCGTATTTCTGCCGCTTCACTTGGGATGGGGAGTGCAATTATTATGGGCCTGCTTTTTTATGTCTTTGGTTTGACAAGTTCAATGTTGGCCGTTGGCGAGCGTTTACCCGCAGCCTATGCTGCCTGGATGCCAAATATGATTTTTATTGGTATTGCAGGATTTTTTGTTTTACATAAAGAAGGGCATTGAGATTGTGGGAGCGCTGTCACACCAAACAGACGCTCCCTTATAGATATTTGCTCGGTCTGATTAAACTTTTAGAAGATCAACAAACTTTTGATGTAACGCATCATTGGCTGCAAGAACATCGCCTTTATTTAAATTAATGCTCCGTGCATGAAGATCCGTCGCCATTCCGCCGGCTTCCTGAACCAAAAGAATACCCGCTGCAATATCCCATGAGCAGAGACCTGCTTCCCAATAAGCATCGAGTCGACCTGCTGCAACATAGGCTAGATCAAGGGCAGCTGAGCCTCCGCGGCGATAGGCGCCCGTGGCACGCATGCAATTGTCCATCCGTTTTTGGAAATGATCCATCCCTTCATCCCAACGGTAGCCTGGAAGCCCCGAGGCAAAGATCACCTCACTCATCTCTGTGGTAGGGGTAACGCGAAGACGCCGACGATTTAAGAATGCCCCATTGCCACTTTGTGCTTCAAAAGTTTCATTGCGCATCGGGTCATGAATCACAGCCAAAAAAGGCTTACCATATTTCCATAGAGCAATGGATACAGCAAAGTGGGGGTAACCATGCACAAAGTTGGTTGTTCCATCGAGAGGGTCAATATACCACTGAAAGGGTGAATTGGGATTGGTGCTTGCGGACTCTTCTGCAACAATGCCATGATCAGGATAATGTTTTTTAATTTCACGGGTGATGGTTGTTTCAGCTTTGCGATCAACCTCTGTGACATAATCACGCTTCTGTTTTTTCTCAATGGTGAGCGTATCTCGCTCATCATAGGCTCTGGCAATATAATCACCGGCACGGCGGGCGGCTCGAACAGCTACATATAACATGAATTTACCTTTTTAATTATGCGTCGCGATTAAAAAAACGAAGCAGGGAGAGTTGAGGGGGAGTATGTGGAGAGTCAATAGCAATCGGGTATTCACCTGAAAAACAAGCATCGCAATGGTTGCATCGAGGCCGCCCTACTGCTTGATACATACCATCAAAAGAGACATAGGCAAGTGAATCGGCTCCAATCTCTTTACAGGTCTGTACAAGGTCCATGCGGTTGGCGATCAGCTCTTCAGGGTCTGGGGTGTTGATACCATAGTAACATGAGTGTTTGGTCGGTGGGCTAGAGATACGCATATGAATTTCCGATGCACCAGCCAAGCGAACCATTTCAACAATTTTACGGCTGGTGGTACCGCGTACAATCGAATCATCGACCAACACAACACGCTTGCCGCGGATAATATTGGCATTGGGATTTAGTTTTAATTTTACACCAAAGTTGCGAATAGATTGTTGCGGTTCGATAAATGTCCGCCCAACATAGTGGTTGCGAATCAGTCCCATTTGCAAAGGAATACCTGATTGTTCAGCAAAGCCCATTGCTGGTGCTACGCCTGAATCAGGAACAGGAATGACAATATCAGCATTGGCGGGAGACTCCTTGGCGAGTTCGACACCAATTTGATAGCGTGATTGATAGACATTGACTCCTTCGATGTTGGAATCAGGCCGAGCAAAATAGACATATTCAAAGACGCAAAGTTTGGGTGAAACATGGTTAAAGGGGGAGATGCTGTGCAGACCGTCTTTGTCGATAATGACCATTTCACCAGCTTTGACATCACGCACATATTCGGCACCAATGAGATCAAAGGCACAGGTTTCACTAGCAAGAACCCAAGCACCTCCCAATTTTCCTAGTACTAACGGGCGAATACCATTGGCATCGCGCATTCCAAACAGACGGTCTTCTGTTAAAACAAGGACGGAGAAACCTCCTTGCAAGCGTTGCACCGCTTCGCTTAATCGGGTGGCTGTATCTTCACCTTTGCTGCGAGCAACAAGATGAATTAATACCTCGGTATCAGAAGTCGATTGGAAGATGGAGCCTTCGTATTCAAGTTCTTTGCGTAGCGCATGGGCGTTAACAATATTACCATTGTGACACATGGCGATACCGCCATGAGCATATTCGTAGGAGAAGGGTTGGCAATTGCGTAGACCAGATTCACCCGAGGTCGAGTAGCGGACATGACCAATGGCACTTTTTCCTTCAAGCTTCTGAATATTGTGTTGTTTAAAAATATCTGCAACCAACCCCATGCCGCGATGGCTATTAAAATTGCGACCATCGGTTGAGACGATGCCTGCTGACTCTTGCCCACGATGTTGCTGTGCGTAGAGACCGAGATAGGTTAAATTAGCGGCTTCAAGGTGATCAAAAACACCAAAGACACCACATTCATCATGAAAATGGTCATCATCCATGGGTTCATTGATAGAGTTGAGGGTCATGGTTGGGTATCCTTCTGGGTGGATTGAGGGTTTTGATCGACAGTTTCTGAAGATTTTATTAAAGATTCTAGTGAACTTTTTGCATCTTCTAATGTTTGTTGATCTGGAACAGGAATTTCATGCAGCATGTTGCCAAGGTTCTCTTTTGCTTTATGCACTGTCGGTGAAATGTCATATTTTCCACTCCCTGAGAGGGGGTAGCCTGCGGGAATGATTTCACGCAATAGATCGGCAGCTTGAAAACCAAAAGGTGCCGCTTTGCTCTCTTTAATCCAGTCAAGTTTCATGTTGCCATAGTTTTGATAGAGCAGAAATCCCAAAGCAATAATGAGAATGCCACGGGTTAAACCAAAGAGCATACCCAAAAGACGATTCATGAGGGTTAGAGGGAAGAATTCAATCAGGGAGGTTAGATGTTTTAAAAGTCCAAAGAGCATGGTGACAATGATAAAAATCAATAAAAATGCAGACATTTCAGCAATGCTTGGGTTTTCAATCCATTGATGAAGCGTTTTCCCTAAGGCTTCACTTTGGCGAGAGGCGAGCATGAAGGCTGCGATTAACCCCACGATTGATAAAAGTTCCCGCATGAAACCACGCCATAGTGATAACACGGCAGATATGCCAACGATGGTGATTAATAGATAATCAAAAAGAATCAATGATCTCTCTCCAGACATTTTTGCGCAGCATCTCTAAGGTGCTTGATAGGAATTGAACGCAGTGATGTTGAATTTTTGCGAAGCGTATCACCAGAATTTAGATCCTGCACCCGTGAAAAGTTTTCATGGGGTAATACGACCCTTTGAAAGCCCATGTGAATGGCCTCTTTAATGCGTGTTTCAGGATTGCCTACAGGTCGAATTTCTCCGGTAAGTCCCACTTCACCAAAGACCACCATTTGCAACGGTAGGGGACGATCTTGATAGGCTGATAATATCGCCAATAAAATCGCCAAGTCTGCTGCAGGTTCGGTGATTTTTGCACCGCCAGCAACATTGACATAAACATCGTGTTGGGTCAGGGGAATACCAATGCGTCGCTCCATGACAGCAACCAACATCGCGACGCGATTGGCATCAAGGCCTACGGCGGCCCGTTTAGGCGTGGCATACACTGTCGGAGAGACGAGGGCTTGTACTTCAACCAGTAAGGGGCGCGTTCCTTCAAGGCAGGCCAAAACAACCGATCCAGAAGTATCGGCAGAGCGCTCTGCTAAAAAGAGGCGAGAAGCATCACGAATTCCGACGAGTCCTTTGTCGCGCATCTCAAAGACACCGATCTCTCCTGCGGGGCCATAACGGTTTTTGATGGCACGCAAAATACGATGCGAATGTCCACGGTCGCCTTCAAAATAGATAACGGCATCGACCATGTGTTCGAGTACGCGTGGCCCTGCCAAATTACCATCTTTGGTCACATGACCTACCAAGATCAGTGCATGGCCCAATTGTTTGGCTTGTTGAATGAGTGCTGCGGCACAATCACGCACTTGCGAGACGGTTCCTGCTGCGCTGGTCAGTTGATCGCTTATGGTTGTTTGAATCGAATCAATGATTACGGTTGAGGGGCGACTACCTTTAATGGTTGAAAGCATCGATTCAAGATTACAACTGTTGGCAAGAAGAAGATTGGGGTGGAGGGCATCGATGCGTTGCCCGCGTAATTTAACTTGTTGTGCAGACTCTTCACCGGTGATGTAAAGCACCTCTTTTCGTTCAGAAGAGGCACTGTTTTTTAACAACATGGCGATTTGACTGGCCGCTTGCAGCAATAGGGTTGATTTACCAATGCCTGGATTGCCACCTACCAAAATGGCCGATCCGGGAACCAAACCACCACCAAGAACACGGTTGAGTTCATCAATGCCAGTAGAGAACCGTGGACTATCTTCACATGAAACCTCAGTAATTGCCGTTGCGGTCAAGCTGGGAATATTCGAAGATTTGGGTGTTTTATTTGTAAAGCCACTCTCTTCGGTAATGCTATTCCAAGCCAGACAATCAGGGCATTGCCCCATCCATTTGCGATGTTCAGAACCGCAACTATTGCAAGTGAATAGAGATTTCATGGGGGGATTATGCGGTAATTGTGACATGATAGAAAGAGCTCTTTTCATAAGAACCCATAAAATAGCTACGCTTTGCTATTTTAACCTGCTGATTATACATTTCACCACCATGACAATTCGCAAAATTTTAATTTATCCTGATGATCAGCTAAGAAGTATCGCCACTCCAATAGCTGATCCAACCTCTGCCGAGATCGGAGCGTTGATCCAAGATTTGGCCGATACGATGTATGATGCACCAGGTGTGGGTTTGGCGGCACCACAAATTGGTATTTCGCTCCGTATTGCAGTGACAGATACCCATTGGCGTAGTGGTCGCTATGAAGGTGTTGGCGCGGGTGAGGGGCCAGATCGTCGCCTAAATGTTTGGATCAATCCTGAAATACTTTGGCGTAGTGATGTGTTGCAGACCTATGAAGAAGGCTGTTTATCATTGCCTGAGATGTTTGCGGATGTGAGTCGTCCGGCAGCGATCCGCTTGCGCTGGCTGGATGAGCATGGCAATAAACATGAACGCGATTTCGAGGGGTTTGAAGCGGTCGCATTACAGCACGAGTTTGATCATCTTGATGGACGAGTCTTTATTGATCATTTAAGTGTGATTAAACGAAAGATGATTCATCGCAAGTTGTTAAAACGCAAAAAAATGATGATATCATCAGAAGAATCCGCATGACCCTTCGTATTGTTTTTGCAGGAACCCCTGTGTTTTCTGCTTCGTGTCTGCAGGCATTGTTAAGCGATGCGCGCTTTGATGTGGTTGGAGTTGTTTCTCAACCCGATCGAAAATCGGGGCGTGGCATGAAGTTGACCCCTTCACCGGTGAAACAATTGGCATTGCAATATAATATAGATGTGATTACCCCTGAGCGCCTGCGTGGTGATGAGAGCTCACTTGCATGGTTACATGAGAAAGAGTGTGATATGTTGGTGGTAGTTGCATTTGGTATGATTCTCCCGAAATCATGGTTGGATGCACCTGCGATTGCACCGATCAATGTTCACGCATCACTGCTTCCCCGTTGGCGTGGTGCAGCACCCATCGAGCGCGCCATGCTTGCTGGTGATGAGGTAACAGGTGTCAATATCATGCAGATGGAAGAGGGACTTGATACCGGCGATGTTTATGCAAGCTCTGCTATTGAGATCGGTGCAACGATGTTGGGAGGGGCGTTATGGGCAGCGTTATCTGAGGTCGGCAATGCATTATTACTTGATAGTTTACCCAAAATTGCAGCGGGGGAACTTCAGCCTGTTCCACAAGATGATTCGCAGGCGATTTATGCGAAAAAAATAACCAATGACGAGCGTGTTGTGAATTGGCAACTCTCTGCACAACAACTTGATCGCTATGTGCGTGTATTTTCACCCAAGCCAGGCATGCGCGCCTTGCTGCAAGGCAAATGGCTAAAAATTATTGCTGGTGCGCCAATAGATGATGTTACTTCGTTACAGGCATGTGGAGCAATTCTCTCTTTGCAACCCTTTACCGTGATGTGTGGAGATGGCTCTGCTTATGAAATTGAAAAGGTTCAACCTGAAGGAAAGCAGGTCATGGGCATTCGCGATTATTTGCTCGGCGCAAAATTACAGATTGGAGATCAATTTGAATGATGAAAGGGTTGCACCAAGTGGCATCAATGTACGCTTTTTTGCCATTCAGAGTTTAGGCCGTATCCTTGATGATGGGGATAAAGCCGAGGTGGTTTTAAACCAAACAGCACAGATGTCAGATATGGATGGGCGTGATCGTGCCTTTTTATGTGAATTGGTTTTGGGCGTTTTGCGTCACTATTTTTCACTGGAGGTTGATGTCTCCCGTTTTGTCAATCGTAAACCTCCTGAAGAGGCGCGTTTGGCGATGTTGATTGGCGCCTATCAATTGCGTTATATGCGTGTTCCTGTCCATGCCGCAGTCTCTGAAACCGTTTCCGCTTTAAAGTTTGTACAAACGCATGCTGCAATTCATGCCGCAAAAATGGTCAATGCCGTGCTGCGAACACTCGCGGAATCGTCTCCACCTGACAAATTAAAACCCTATCAACGGGCCGAGCTTCCGCGTTGGATCTATCAATCGTGGCGTGCAGCCTGGGGGGAAGAGGTCGTTCAACGCCTGGCCGCGGTTTTGACAACACAGCCGCCATTAACCCTCGCCATCGCAGATGCGCGTGAGGCATGGATTGCGACGGCCAATGTTGAAGGCTTGGAAACGGTTGCTGGTGAAGTCGCATCCACCGCTGTTTTGTTGCCATCTGGGACATCTGTCCCTGCATTGCCAACATTTGACGAAGGTGGATGCTGGGTGATGGATCAATCGGCACAACTTCCCATATTGGCGGCGCATGCTCTATTGGGATCGGTGCAAGGGCTTTGGTTGGATTTGTGTGCTTCACCGGGTGGCAAGGCTCTGCTTGCGGCATCATTAAACCCTGAAGCAACCATTCTAGCCGTGGAACGCTCAGCCAATCGTTTGCCGATGTTGGGTGAAAATATTGCCCGTGTGGCCAACGGTCGCGTGCAGATGGTGCAAGCGGATGCCTCTTCATTACCTATGGAAAAAGAGCTTGCCGATGTGATCGTGTTGGATGCCCCTTGTTCAGCCTCAGGGATTTTTCGCCGTCATCCTGATGCAAAGTTTTTACACAGCGAGATGGATGTACAAAAAATGGCGCTTTTGCAACGGCAGTTGCTGCTCGAATCGGCGCGGGTGTTAAAGGTGGGCGGGTTGCTTCTCTTCTCGGTCTGTTCTATTCATCCCCAAGAGAATGAACAACTTTTTACAGAAATGGACGCGCTGAGCTTACGCGCATGTGCGTTACCTCCGATATTGAAACCTTTTGAAATTGCGCCAGGAATGGCTCGTTTGTTACCCAGTGAAACGCATGATGGGTTTTTTATTGCGATGTTGCATAAGGTGGAACAATGAGCCATTTACCTACAGATATTGAAGCGTTGATTCCTGATGTAAGTGCATGGCGGGGGCGCCGTGTGATTGCGGCTATGTCTGGAGGTGTCGACTCCTCGGTGATGGCGGCACTGCTCAAACATGCAGGGGTTGAGATTATTGGCGTATTCTTAAATGTTTGGGACTACACCCGTGAAGAGGTGACACGGCATGGCTCCTGTTGCGCCATTGAGGACGCTTACGATGCGCGTCGGGTTGCAGATCTTTTAGAGATTCCTTTTTACTCTATGGATATGCAGGAGGCCTTTCGCGAACATGTAGTCCAGCCATTCATTGATGATTATGAACTTGGACGAACCCCAAACCCATGCGAGCGTTGCAATCGATTTTTAAAGTTTGGTGCACTGTTGCAAGCAGCTGATGCGTTGGGAGCTGATTTTGTTGCTACAGGCCATTATGTCCAGCGCACCGATGATGCCGATGGTTTCCATATTTATAAGGGCTTTGACCCTAAAAAAGATCAAACCTACTTTTTGGCGACGACAACACGGGAGCAGATGGCACGGATTCTTTTCCCAGTAGGTCATCTTGAAAAAGAGCAGACACGCAAATTGGCTGAATATTTCCAACTGCCCACAGCATCGAAGCATGAGAGCCAAGATATTTGCTTTATTCCCAATGGTGATCGTGTGGAATTTTTAAAGCGAGAAGGAGCGCAACTTGGTTTTCGTGAAGGGCCTATTCAAGACAAACAGGGCAATCTATTGGGAACCCATCCAGGTGTTGCCCACTATACGCTAGGGCAACGCAAAGGGTTAGGGCTCGCAGATGGTCCGTGGCATGTCGTTGAACTCGATGCCAAGAATGCTGCTGTGATTGTTGCCCGAAATGATGAGATGGGGGTCAGTCAAGTGATTGTTGAAGATCTCTCATGGCTTGCTGATGTGCACGATCATCCAGATTTAAGTGTCAAACTTCGTTACCAATCTCAACCCTCCTCATGTACGATTGAACCATTGGATCAGGGTCTGTGGCAGGTGAAATTACAAACGGCGCAAAAACCTACCGCACCAGGGCAAGTTGCTGCTTTTTATATTGGCGATGCGTTGGTCGGTGGTGGTATTGTGCAGCGGGTCGCTTCGTAATCAGCGCGATAAACTGCCAAAACGAAGGGACCTTTTGGCTCCCTTCGTTCTTTTTCTGTTCAATAATGCGTGCTTTAATGGTGCGATTTTATCATTAATTTTAACATCTTATAGTTGATAACCATAAAACGGTATCCTTGCCAAATTAAAGACAGACGCATAAAGCGAGTGAACTTGGTTGGCGTTGGAGGGTAATATGATTGCTGATATGGATCTCGGTTAATCACTTTTTTTGGCATAAAATCTCCTCAATGGGGGCTGTTTGAATCTATCGTTTCACTAACTAGATGATGGTTCATTATTGCATTAATCAGGCAGTAAGGCCCAACCAGGTTTCATTTTTGATTGGTAGATGAATGTGTGGTGGAGCAGATATTTCATCCAGTGCCCTGCAAGGCCTATTTCACCAAAGGTAAGATCCAGATCACGCCCATAATTGGGGTATTTTGCAAAGTCTGGTACGACTGGGAATACAGACATGGTTACAGCTGAACCTCGAAATGCATGGGCACCTGTTGAAGCGACACACGCTGCGCCCATTTCTGCCATTGATGCAGTATGGGTGGGTTTATCGGCACCTTTGATCATATCACTGATGCTGCGCGCCACCGCTTTAGCCATAGCCGCAGAAGGCATACCTGTCCGTGGTGGGGCAGGGTTGATGGGGGTGCCATTGGCACTTTGCATCGGTTTACTGATTAGATGGGGAGGGGCAAAGGCAATTCCAATAGCAAAAATGTTGCGATACGACGGTGTTTGATAGTTTTTAGGCCAATCTTCAGCGCTCCACTCAGCATAAGGGCGAGGCGTGTAGTCAGCATCAACCTTCATAAAGCCATTGGGAGCAAAAAGTTGTGTGGTAATGTCTTCCCCTTTTTTGTCATATGATTTAAGACCAACACCTGTAAACGGTGGAATAAGCATGGAAAAATCAAATTCTATTTCATGGTAGCTACCATCAAGCAATTCATAATGAATTTTTCCAGCTTCAACTTTGGTGACATGGGCGCGTGTAATCCATTCAATACCGCGTTCAACCATTAGGGATTCAGAGAACACTTTCGCATTGGTGACATAACCACCACGCTCAATATGAACACTGCCCATGCCAAAATCACCCAATTCATACTCATTGCTGAGCCAAATAATGCGCGCTTTGTCGCGCACACCTGCTTCACGAAGAATATGTTCGACATTATAAATATATTCAAAGGCCGCCCCTTGGCAGGTACACATGCCATGCCCTGTACCTATGACGAGGGTGCGATGAGCGCCTTTTTCCATGGCTGCAATCTGTTCTTGCAATTTTTCGTTGGCTTCAAGCGCATGGGATGGGGTGCAAACCGATACAGTGAAACCGTTGTCGGGCCCCAATCCTTGGGTGGCCGCGAAATTTAATTTTGGCCCAGTTGCATTGATAAGGTAATCATAGGTGATCGACTCTTGCATGCCTGCTTTGGCAGCTTCGGTGTACTCAATGACAACATACGGGGTCTTGCTTTCTGCATTGCCTTCAGGGTGGATAGCAACCCCTTTGGCTTGACGAAAATCTATACCCTCTTTTTTGTAAAGAGGGGGCAACTCAAAGGTAACCTCTTCTTCGGTCATCTGACCGACACCCACCCAAATGTTTGATGGAATCCAATTCCATTTTGAATTTGGAGATACGACAACGATCTCATGTTGTTTTCCAATCCATTTGCTCAGGTAGCGTGCTGCTGTGTGGCCAGAAATCCCTGCGCCTAAAATAACAATTCGTGACATTCTTCCTCCCGATTTAGGTTCGTTCGCCCCTTTCTTGCTCTTAGATGCGAACATTATGATGTGATAATATATAAATCAACACTTTATTTCACAAGTATATTAAATTACAATATTATTGACATATTATTAAATAATAATAATTATTCGCCGCAGTTGGAGGTGCTGTTATGATGTCTCGATTTCAAAAAGAAATTTCATTGATTCTTCTGCTTAAGGTCTTGGTGATGGGGGTGATTTGGATGGTTTGGTTTTCTGATCCACCCACAGCGGATGTTGTGCAACACTTGGGGTATGAAAGTCCAATCGATGTGATTCGATAATTAATAGAGGAGATTAAAGATGATTAGTGAAGCGCTGGTAGATATATCACGATTGCAATTTGCCATGACTGCAATCACCCACTTTTTGTTTGTGCCGCTTACGCTCGGTATGTCATTAATGTTGGTGATTATGGAGTCATTGTATGTCACGACGGGGAAAGAAATTTATAAAGATATGACCCGTTTTTGGGGCAAGCTGTTTGCCATTAACTTTGCCATGGGGGTGGTGACAGGATTAACGATGGAATTCCAGTTTGGTACCAACTGGGCCTATTATTCACATTATGTGGGCGATATTTTTGGCGTGCCGTTGGCTATTGAAGGGCTGATGGCCTTCTTCTTGGAATCAACCATGATCGGACTGTTCTTCTTTGGCTGGGATCGATTGAGTAAACGCAAGCATCTTATGGTGACCTTGTTGGTTGCCTTTGGCTCCAACCTTTCAGCATTATGGATTTTGATTGCCAATGGCTGGATGCAGTACCCCATTGGTACAGTGTTTAATCCTGAAACCATGCGCATGGAGCTTGAGAATTTCACCCAACTTCTCTTTAACCCTGTCGCACAAGTGAAGTTTTTACACACGCTAAGTGCGGGCTATTTGACAGGGGCAATTTTCGTATTGGGGATCAGTGCTTTTTACTTATTAAAAAAGCGTGACAGTGAATTTGCCCGTCGCTCCTTCGCTGTTGCGGCAGGATTTGGCACTGTGGTGTCGGTCAGTGCCATTATGCTTGGAGATGAATCAGGATACCATGTGGCCGAAGTTCAACCTGAAAAAATGGCTGCGATTGAAGCCATTTGGGAAACAGAGCCTGCACCAGCTCCCTTTTTGATTGCGGCGAATATCGATGAAGAGAACCATGACAATAGCTTTACACTGGAGATCCCCTATGCGTTGGGATTGATTGCCACTCGCTCGCTCGATAAAGAGGTGCCAGGTATTCATGAGTTGGTTGCGTTGAATGAAGAGAAAATTCGTAGTGGTTTGATGAGTTACGCTCTGTTGAATCAGGTGCGTGATAAAACAGCCACCATTGCTGAATTGGCAATTTTCAATGAACATATTCACAATATTGGCTATGCGCTTCTTTTGAAAAAGTATGTTGAGAATCCCGTAGATGCCACGGATGCACAGATTGCAAAAGCAGCGGCAAGTACCATTCCAAAGGTTACGCCAATGTTCTGGACATTCCGCATTATGGTGGCGATTGGCTTCTTCCTCTTTTTACTGAGTGCGTATGGTCTATATTCCGTGAAAAAGGGCAGTGCTTGGAACAATAAATGGTTGCTTCGCGCTGCGCTTTACTCCATTCCACTCCCCTTTATCGCTGCGGAACTGGGTTGGTTTGTCGCAGAGTTTGGGCGTCAACCTTGGACTGTTTATGGTATTTTGCCAACGCATCTCTCGGTTTCAAGTTTAAATGTTTCCGATGTGAATGGTTCATTAATCGCATTTGCGTTGATGTATAGCTCGCTTTTCGCTGTCGAGTTGTTTTTGATGTTTAAATATGCGCGTTTGGGGCCCAGCGCATTGCACACAGGAAGATATCATTTTGAAGGAGGCAAGCATGTTTGATTATGAATCATTAAGGCTCATCTGGTGGGTGTTGGTTGCTGTGTTGCTCATCGGCTATGCGGTGATGGATGGATATGATTTGGGCGTAGGTATTCAGCTGCCTTTTGTTGCGAAAAGCGATGATGAGCGCCGCGTGTTAATTAATTCCATTGGCCCATTTTGGGATGGTAATCAGGTATGGTTGATCTTGGGGGCGGGTGCGGTATTTGCGGCGTGGCCAATGATCTATGCAACCGCCTTCTCAGGTATGTATGCAGCACTTTTGTTGGTGTTGTTTGCACTTTTCTTACGCCCCGTTGGCTTTGATTATCGATCAAAATTGGAGAGCCCCGCATGGCGTAGCTTCTGGGACTATGCACTCTTTATCGGTGGTCTTGTGCCGGCTTTGGTGATCGGTGTTGCGTTTGGCAACTTTTTACTGGGGGTACCGTTCCATTTTGATGAGACGATGCGTAGTTTTTATACGGGTTCACTTTGGCAATTGTTGAATCCCTTTGCGTTATTAACAGGGTTGGTTTCGGTCGCGATGTTGACCATGCATGGCGCATCATTTCTGTTAATCAAGACAGAAGGAGGCATTCAACAGCGCGCATTAAGGACTTCGCGTTGGAGTGCAATGGCGACGATCATTCTGTTTGCGATTGCAGGGTATTTCATGATGCATGGTGTTGAGGGGTTCCGTGTGGTAAGTACCATTGATCCAAGTGCGCCATCGAATCCATTAACCAAAGAGGTGATTCATGAAGCGGGCGCATGGATGGCGCGTTATGAGCAATATCCGTTGTTATGGCTTGCACCTATGCTTGGTTTTGCGGCAGCCGCCTTGGTCTTGATGTTGGGAGATAAAAAACCTGGCTTAAGTTTCATTGCCAGTGGGACTTCCGTTGCCGGCATTGCCGCCACGGCAGGTTTAACATTATTCCCGTTTATCATGCCATCAAGCACCCATCCATCACAAAGTTTGTTGATGTGGGATGCAACCTCGAGCGAACATACCTTGGGGTTAATGTTGGTTGCAGCTGCGATCTTTATGCCGCTGATTCTGATGTATACCAGTTGGGTATTCCGCGTGATGCGTGGCAAGGTGACATTGCAGCATATTGCTGACAATGATCACAGTTCCTACTAAATCACGAGTAAGGAGAGAGAGTATATGTATTATTTAGTCTGGTTAATGGTGGCAGCATTTGCCGTTTATGTGGCACGAAAATCGGCAAATATTGATTCATAATATCGCTTGATTGTTTTGAAGTGATAACGAGAGGTTCTACGGCATCGATTGCGTAGGACCTCTCTGTTTTTGTAGCGTGTCGTGACAAACCTTCATTGGAAAAGTGTTACCAGAATGCACTGCTATTTGAGTTTATTGCAGATCTCCATAGAGTCGTGCGCTTTCTGTCAGGGAAGCTGAAGAATTAGAATCAATTATGAATTAAGGAACGCCTTTAAAATAAAGGTATAGGAGAAAACAAACATGGCAATTCAACAAACCTTGTCGATTATTAAGCCGGATGCTGTCGCGAAGAATGTCATCGGTGATATTATTCGTCGCTTTGAAGAAAATGGTCTCTCTGTGGTTGCAGCGCGCATGATGCATCTCTCTGCAGAACAGGCTGGTGGTTTTTACGCTGTTCATAAAGAGCGTCCATTCTACAAAGATTTATGTGCATTCATGAGCTCCGGTCCCGTTTTGGTGATGGCACTTGAAGGCAAAAATGCGGTTGCTTTGAATCGTCAATTGATGGGTGCAACCAATCCAAAAGAGGCTGAAGAGGGTACAATTCGTGCTGATCACGCTGATTCTATTGATGCCAATGCGGTTCATGGTTCTGATTCAGAAGAGAATGCAGCGATTGAAATTGCCTATTTTTTCAATTCACTTGATGTGAATTCGCGCTCTTAATTGGTCGTTATGACACAATCCCCAATTGATCTTACCCAAACATTAAGCGAACAGGAGCAGGTGCGACGCGATAAGCTTGAGCAATTGCGAGGGCAGGGTTTTTCCTATCCAAACGGTTGGCGTGTCAATGCCATCAGTGCTGATCTTCACCGCCAATATGGTGAAATGGAGAGTGATGCCTTAGATGCGTTGGGGATTCGTGTTGCCATTGGCGGTCGTCTGATGATGCACCGTGTCATGGGAAAATCGAGCTTTATGCATATTCAAGATGGCTCAGGGAAAATTCAGCTGTTTCTCAATCAGGGCATCTTGGATGAAGAGGTTTATCAACCCTCAAAGAAGTGGGACTTGGGTGATCTGGTAGGGGCCGAAGGTCTGCTGTTTATTACCAAATCGGGCGAGTTGTCTGTGCGGGTTGAAAAGTTGGTTTTTGTCAGTAAATGTTTGCACCCCTTGCCTGAAAAGTGGCATGGGTTAAGTGATAAAGAGCTTCGTTATCGTCAACGCTATGTTGATTTGATGGTGTCAGATGAGGCTCGGCATGTGTTCCGTACCCGTTCACGCATCGTATCTTCATTGCGGCGCGGATTAGAAAAACGCGATTTTATTGAAGTAGAAACACCGATGCTGCAACCGCAAGCGGGTGGTGCCGCAGCACGCCCTTTTTCAACGCACCACAACGCCTTGGATATGGAACTTTTTTTACGCATCGCACCAGAGCTTTATCTTAAGCGTTTGGTTGTTGGCGGTTTCGAGCGGGTATTCGAGATCAACCGTAATTTTCGTAATGAGGGGCTTGATGCCACCCATAATCCTGAATTTACCATGGTGGAACTCTACCAAGCGTGGGCTGACTTCCACGATGCCATGGATACCACCGAAGGGTTGATTCGATCGCTGGCTGAAGAGTTGGAAGTGGGTCAAATCGAGTGGCATGGGGCTAATTTAGATTTAAGCCAACCATTTAAGCGTATTCGTCTCGATGAATCTGTTTTTGAAAAGCGCCCCGATCTTCGTGGCCATGCCAACAACAAAGGGCTCTTAGCTACCGTTTGCCTGCAAGAAGTTCCCGATATTAAACCATTGATTACCTGGAAAGCTGGCCATTATTTGTTGGCACTCTTTGAAGCGTTGGTGGAGCCGGAACTCTCGGAACCGACTTTCATTACCCATTACCCCGTGGATGTTTCACCACTGGCACGGCGTAACAATGAAGACCCTAGCGTAACCGATCGTTTCGAGCTCTTCATTGCGGGTATGGAGATTGCCAACGGTTTTTCTGAATTGAATGATCCTGATGATCAACGGGGTCGATTCTTGGAACAGGTGCAAGCCAAGGCAGCCGGTGATGCTGAGGCAACGGGTGTGGATGAAGATTATTTACGCGCCCTTGAATATGGTATGGCGCCAACGGCTGGGGTCGGTATCGGCGTCGACCGCTTGGTAATGATGTTAACCAACCAGCACTCCATTCGCGATGTATTGCTCTTTCCCCACATGCGTCCTGAAAGTGCGCATTGAACGGTTGAAGCAATAGATTTTCAATTTAAAGATGTATAAGGAGATTGATAAATGAAGGCCTTTACCATAATGGAGACAGGTTCACTGACTTGCAAGCCGGATCAAAAACTTTCTCACTTGATGGGTGTTCTTGACCAAGCTGATTATCGATTGATTCCCGTTGTTGATGATGATGGCAAACTTTTGGGCATTATTGATGTCGTTCTACTGTTGAATAAATCGGTGCCAGAATATGTGAGTAATGACTCCTTGGGCGCTCTTCATTTTGCCCCTGATATGGGGGTGATGCACAAAGAGTTTAACAAGTTGATGTTGATGCGTGCCGCCGATGTTATGGATAGTGAGCCTGCGGTGGTACAAGAGGAAGAGTCCTTGCTTTCAGTAGCAAGTACGCTGTTGCACCATTTACGCGAGGATCATTTTGAGCCGGTTTTGGTGGTCGATCGCGAACATCGTTATAAAGGGGTGATCTCTTCAGGTACCATCTTACGGGCGCTTTATGAAAACCGTGATGGAGGTGAGTGCTAATGCATGGAATCAATACTGATCATATCACCCATGTGATTTTTGGCCTCGATCCACTCTGGGTTGCGGTCTCCATTCTGCTGGTGGTCTATGCCATCATCATGATGGAAAAATTTAATCGTGCTGTTCTCTCGCTCCTGGGTGCCGGATTGATGATTTTGTCGGGGGTGCTCAACCAAGAACAAGCGGTTGCGGGCATTGATTTTAACACCATTGGCCTCTTGACTGGAATGATGGTGATTGTGGCGATTTCGCAAAAAACGGGCATGTTTCAGTATGTGGCCATTCGTGCCGCCAAATCGGTAAAGGGGGAGCCATGGGGTATTTTGGTGATGCTCTCCGTGGTGACGGCGATTTTTTCAGCACTTCTTGATAATGTCACTACTGTTTTATTGATTGTTCCGGTGACACTGCTGATTACCGATGCGCTGGGGGTGCGCCCATACCCTTATCTGTTCACTTTGATTCTTGCCTCCAATATTGGCGGGACGGCAACACTGATTGGTGATCCACCCAATATCATGATTGGTTCCGCTGCCAAATTGAGCTTTATGGATTTCTTAGAAAACCTAACGCCGATCATTCCGGTTATTTTTTCCGCAACACTGCTATGTGTGTGGTTTATGTTTGGGCGTGATTTAAAAGCAACCGCTGAAGCCAAAGCGTTGGTGATGCAGTTTAATGAGAATGAGGCGATTAAAGATGCTGTTTTATTGAAAAAATGTCTCGTTGTGCTGACTTTGGTGATTGGTGGTTTTACCGTTGCCCATAGTCTTCATTTGGAACCCGCCACCATTGCGATGTTTGGTGCGGCACTGTTGTTGTTGTTGCAAACCTTTGGGCAATCGTTGCATGATAAAGATCACGCCTACGAAGGCATCATGGCGGAAGTGGAGTGGACCACGATCTTTTTCTTTGTCGGGCTTTTTATTGTTGTCACCGGTGTTGAGCATACAGGAGCCATTGATTGGATGGCGGCAAAGACTCTGCAATTGACCAACGGTGATTACAATTTAACGGTAGCTGCGATTCTTTGGGTTTCAGCTATTGCTTCAGCAATGATCGATAATATTCCCTTTGTGGCAACCATGATCCCCATGATTGCCAACATGGAAACGACCTTTGGTGCAGGGAACCTTGAAACCTTGTGGTGGGCCTTGGCATTGGGTGCCTGTTTGGGTGGAAATGGTTCATTGATCGGTGCTTCTGCCAATTTGATCGTCGCCGGTTTTGCCCAGCGCGCTGGGCATCCGATTTTCTTTATCACATTCTTAAAACACGCCTTTGTATTGATGTTGATGAGTATTGTGATTTCACACATCTATCTCTATTTGCGTTATTTAAGTTGAGTGGAATTTAGGCGTGTCTTTCGCATGTGAGCGTCTGCTTGCCCGTCGTTATTTGCGTTCGCGTGGTGATGAGCGCTTTGTTTCCTGGGTAGGTTGGAGTTCATCGATTGGCATGGGCATTGGGGTTGCGGCCTTAATTGTTGTTCTTTCGGTGATGAATGGCTTTGATGTTGAATTGAAGAACCGTATTTTGGGTTTCTCTTCACATGTTGATGTGCAAGGCCCAGGTGAAATCTTAGACGATTGGCAATCATGGCTGCAGATTGCTGATGATTTACCAGGGGTTGAACACGCAGGCCCTTATGTTTCAGCACAAGTCCTTGCTAATCATGGTTCGCGTTCCACAGGAGCGATGCTGAAAGGGGTGATGCCGGAGCGTGCATCTCTTGCATCGCATGTGGTATCAGGTCGATTTATCGATGGGAAAATCTCTCCTTTTGAAGTGGTGTTGGGTAAAGCCTTGGCACGCAAACTGGGTGCAGAGGTAGGCGATCAAATCAAGCTTCTCTCGCCAGCGGCTGGTGTTTCCCCCTCGGGTGCGGCACCGCGTATGCGTGCATTTGTTGTTGTGGGAATATTTGATTCTGGTTTTTATGAATATGATGCCGCACTGATGTTGGCGCCTCTTGAAGGGGTGCAGCGTTTGAACCGTTTGGGCCATGGGATTACCGGTATTGAGATCTATTTAAAGGATCGTAATCAGGCGGCACAAATGGCTTCTTATGCTTCAACACGCTTTCCAACGGAAGCTTGGATCAGTGATTGGACCCGTCGACATCGCTCATTTTTTGAAGCATTGCAGATGGAACGAATGGTGATGGGAGTCATTTTATCACTGATCGTGGTGGTGGCTGCGTTTAATATGATATCCTCCTTGGTGATGGTCGTCATGCAGCGCCGCAAAGAGATCGCTATTTTAAAAACATTGGGAGCTACAGATAGTTCTGTGATGCGTATCTTTTTGTTGATGGGGTGTTGGCTCAGTGTCATGGGGACGATCTTTGGCTCGCTTTTTGGACTACTTCTTGCCTGGAAATTGGATGCAATGTTGGCCTGGATTGAGCAAATGCTGGGTATCCATTTTCTCTCTGGCGATGTCTATTTTATTGATCATCTTCCTTCTATCATTGATCCTGTTGCTGTGGTGATGATCGTGGTGATGAGCTTATGTATTGGTGTGTTGGCCACCCTTTATCCGGCCATGCGTGCGACCAAGATTCCTCCAGCAGAGGCGCTTCGTTATGAGTGAACCCCTTGGCTCAAATGCACGCTTGATGGTGCGCGATTTGGTCAAATCATATCCTTCGACTTCAGGAACTTTGGAGGTCTTGCAAGGTTTATCTTTTGAAATTTTTGCAGGAGAGTTTGTTGCAATTGTTGGAGAGTCTGGCTGTGGTAAAAGTACTTTGTTGCAAATACTTGGCACCCTTGATCGTGCCGATTCGGGTGAAGTTCGCTTAGAGTCGATTTCGCTGTTAAATATTTCTCCCCAGCAACAAGCCGAGGTGCGTAATCAAAAGATCGGTTTTGTTTATCAAGCGCACCATCTTATTCCCGAGTTGTCAGCAATTGAAAATGTGATGCTACCGCTGCTTATCCAAGGGCTCTCTGAAAAAGAGGCATCTCCGCATGCAACGACGCTATTGCAGCGTTTGCGTTTGGGTGATCGTTTGCATCACTTGCCCGCCAAGCTTTCAGGAGGGGAAGCTCAACGGGTTGCAGTAGCCAGAGCATTGATTAGCAAGCCTCTGCTTTTATTGGCAGATGAACCTACAGGCAATCTTGATGAAGCGACAGCGGCACAGGTCTTTGATGAGATGCGAAGTTTATGCCATCAAGAGCAAGCCGCAGTGGTGATGGTGACCCATAGTATGTCATTGGCAAAATCATGTGATCGAATGTTTCATTTACAGGGTGGTCATTTAAGGATACTTTGAATAAATTAGAGTATCCGTGCAGGCCATGAATAATTACAGGGATGTAGTGATTCAGATCAACCGTAAGAGTGTGCTAATGCAGAAAATGGTCATGAACTCGTGGCAAGATGGCGCTAATTATTGTACATTTCGAGCAATTCTCGAATTTGAAATTTAAAATGGAAAATGGTGAGTCATGACAGATCGTTTAACCAAGGCTTTGATTGCAGAACGCGTAAATGAACGGGTAGGGATCTCTAAAAAAGAGGCGACTCAAATGATCGAAACTATTTTAGAAACCATTAAGCAGCATTTGCAAGAGGGTGAAGATGTGAAGCTTTCTGGTTTTGGTCACTTTATTTTGCGTGATAAAAAAGAGCGTTTGGGGCGTAATCCTCGCACAGGTGAAGATGCGACCATCTCTTCACGCCGTGTTGTCTCTTTTCGGCCGAGCCGCCGTTTGCGTCAAGTATTAGCAGGTGACGAGGCGTAACCATGCCCCCGTTAACTCCTGATGGATTGCGATTTATTGGAGTTCAACTGCCGGAAATACCTGAAAAAACTTTTTTTACCATTGGTGAGATTGTTGAATTAAGCCATGTTGAGGCTCATGTTTTACGCTTTTGGGAGGGTGAGTTTGCGCACATTAAACCGCTGAAACGCAGCGGCAACCGCAGGCTTTACCGTCTGCGCGATCTTTGTGCGATCCTTTGCATTAAACATCTTCTTTATACATTGAACTTCACCCATCAAGGTGCGAGACAACGCATGAATCAAGGGGATTTGGCTCAATTTGTTGAGCAGCCTGATACGCGTGAAATGCTCTATTTAATTCGCGATTCCCTCAAAGAAGCCAAACATTTTCTTCAACAATGATTGATCAACTCTACCCTCAGATCGCAGGAAAAGCGTCGCATCATCCGCTGATCGGCAGCTATTTAGAAAAAGCGTTGCACCGTGCTGCCCCCGTGGGTGATTTGCTCATTTATGCCAACTATATTGCCAGTCTCGATGGTCGTATTTCATTAAAGAACCCACATACGGGGCAATATGATGTTCCGGCATCGATTGCCAACCAACGCGATTGGCGGCTCTATCAAGAGCTTGCCGCCCAAGCTGATGTGATGCTCACCTCAGCGCGCTATTTTCGTCAGTTGGAACTCGGTTGTGCGCAAGATCTTTTGCCTGTAGGTCAAGGCGATGCCTATGATGATCTACGCCAGTGGCGTCATGAACAAGGGCTTTCACCTCAGCCCGATATTGTGGTCATTTCACAATCGCTCGATATTCCGATTGCATCCTTGCGACCATGGTTAACCCAGCGCAAGGTGTTAATTGCGACGCTCACCTCACCATCAGACGCGAAAATGACACCGTTTGTCGATGCGGGTATTGAGATTTTGCATTTGGGTGATACCAAGGTCGAAGGATTGTTGCTCAAACACGCCTTGATTGCACGAAACTATCGCGCAGCCTACATGATTGCCGGGCCGCAAGTGCATGCCATGCTGCTCGAAGCAGGCGTATTAAACAGGCTGTTTTTAACAACACGCCATACCCTTATTGGCGGTGCCGATGGTCATAGCATCTTGAACCAAGATTTGCAGATTCCCCATGTATGCCGATTAAATTCACTCTATTTGGATAGGGATGGCGGGCAGCAGTTCGCCGATTATAGCATAGGCGTTGCCGATTAACGCCGTGCATTTTTAGGAGTCAACCCCATGTCATTCAAGATGTATGCTATTCCCAATTGCAACACGGTCAAAAAAGCACGCGATTGGTTACAAGAAAATCAGCAGGATTATCAATTTTGTGATCTGAAAAAAGGTGTACTCACCCTTGAACTCCTCCAGGTATGGAGTGCGCAAGTTGGCTGGGAAGTTTTGCTCAACCGCAAGGGGATGACTTGGCGAAAACTGGATGATGCCGCACGCGCGGATATGAATGAAGCCAAAGCCTTGCAACTCATTCTTGCGAAGCCTTCCATCATGAAGCGACCGGTGATTGTTGATGGTGCGGTCATCAAGAGTGTTGGTTTTGATGCGACACTGTTTACTGAAACCTATTTTAGATGAAACATACCAAGGTCACATTCCCAGGGGGGGATGGTCAGCTTGTGGGGTTATTACATCAAGGTGATCCACACTTGCCGAGGGTGATCATTTGTCATCCTCATCCGCTCTATGGTGGCACCATGCGCAACAAAGTGGTCTATTGGATCGCGCGACTTTTTGAAGCGCGTGGGCACACGGTGCTGCGTTTTAACTTTCGTGGTGTGGAGGAGAGTGAAGGGGCATGGGACGAAGGCTTTGGTGAGAGCGATGATGTGATTGCAGCCATCGATTTTTTGCAAATATTCCATGAAACGCTGCATGAAATGCAGACCGATAATGGTCGCAGTGATCTATATTGGTTGGCTGGCTTCTCTTTTGGTGCCTTTGCGGCGTTATCCGCTGCAAGGCAAGATGCACGCATTGAGCGTATGTTTGCCATTGCGCCGGCAGTCAATCTTTGGGACTTTGCATTTGTAGCCCACGAGTCGCGCCGGATCGATGTGGTTTATGCCGAAGAAGATGAAATTGTTCCCAGTGAATTGTTGCAAGATTGGTTGGCACACCACCCCCATATTCGTGCGCAAAAAATTGTCGGAGCGGGGCACTTTTTTCCCGATCACAAGGAAGAGATGTGCTCTGCCCTGTGCGACTTTATTGCAACACCTTAATTAAGGTTCCCTCTGCCGGTGTTTGCTCAAGATCCATACCATTGAGCGCCGCCAAACGGTCTGCTGTGAATTTTCCAAGGGCATGGTTGTGTTGTGCTGCCAAAGCCTCCCAAGAGTCGCCACGCTTCCAATTATAGAGTGTCACCATCGGGATTCCGCCCTCTTTGTCTGCATCATAATCACCAAAGCTTTCATGAATTTGATGAAATTGGGGGCGCCACTTGTCGATCTCATCGCGTTTGCACCAAGTGCGACCAATAAATGCCCGCGGTCCATCCAACCAAATCGTCACATCAATGGCGGCTTTACTCACATGGGGAGCGCTGGCATCGACATGGGCATGGATATATTCAAAACGGTCATGGGTTCCTGTTTTTACATCATGGATATGGCGTTCAGGATAGAGGCCATGCAAAATTTCTGTGAGGCTCTGTTTTTTCTGCAACTCAAGGGTTTGCAGATCAAAATAGACCTCCTCTTTACGCACGCGTGCCGTCAGCGATTGCGGAGTATTTTTAATCATCCACGATTGATTGTCAGGAAATTCCAGTTGAAATTGTAGATCGGGATGTAAAAAACGGTTGCCAACCACTGCGCCATCCGCGGGGGAATCATTGAGCGGATAACCTTTGATTTGTAGTAAAAACTCATCGTGACCAATCAATTTATGGGCTTGATCATTTTGCATGGCAGAGGCTTTTTTGATTGCCTCTTCAATGCGTTTTTTGGTTTCAGGATGGCTGGCAAAAGCACCGTGGTACGCTTCAACCTTTTCACCAGCATCCTTTTTCTCTTTTTCTGAAATTTTCTCAATGCGTTGCAGGGTTTCAAGAAGATGTACGGTTGATTGCACATCGTAACCCGCCGCACCAATATATTTGAGCGAGAGAATATCCGATTGCAACTCTTGTTCACGGCCAAAGCCAGAGATCACCGCACTGGCAAGCACATCACTCATGTTTCCGGCAACAGGGGGAATGGGAAGAAAGATTGAGGCCGCAGTCATCGCGGTTTGGTAGCCACGCACTTGCGTATAGCGGGCCACGGCATGGCGGGCAGTGACATGACCCAGCTCATGGCCAATCACGGCTGCTAATTCAGATTCCGAATTGAAACGCATCAACAGCCCACGATGGATGAAAATATAACCACCTGGCAGGGCAAAGGCATTAATGGTGGCATCATCGACAACATAAAAACGATAAAAAAGCTCAGGACGATCGGTGAATTTGGCTATCTTCTGACCGATGCGATTCACATAACGCGCAAGAGGATCCGTTTCAGGCAAGATGCGTAGCTGTTGGCTCATCTGTTGCGATGCTTGTTTTCCCAGTGCCAACTCCTCTTTTTCGCTCATCAGTACAAACTCTGATTTTTTACTGACAGGATTGGTTGCGCAGGCTGAAAGCGCCGTGGCGATCATTACAGCGGTCAGGATGGGCTTGATGCGAGAACGGTTTATCATTGGATCATCTCCATATCAAAAGGTGAGTGTAGCGCAAGATAGAGCCCATTTTGTTGCGAGGCAAAAATTCGACCTCGAAAACGCAGCAACTGCTGTTTAGGCATATTGAAAAAGGGGGCGTCTGGAAAAAGATTGCGGTACTTCTTAGGGATACTGACGCGTAGATTGCCCGATCGAAATCCCCAACCACGATCCTCAATCGCTTCAACCCGCCCCTCGATGAGATGAAATTCCCCCACCTGATTGGCATTGACTTGTCGGCTCGGAACCATGGCAAAGCGCTCGACACCCCAAATACCGAGACCTTTTTCAATGGCAAAGCGTTCATAAACACGCAGTTGAGTTACATGCTTAAAATTGGGGGCAAAGGTGTAGATATGTGCCAACCCTTTTTGCAACAACGCTTGATTGACCCAAGTGCCATCGGAGAGATAGACATGCGCAAGCAGACGGCCATAGATGTCACGGCGCTCTTGATCAAATTCCAAACGCACCATTTTACCATCAACCAACGATTTCAAATAGAGCTTGGCTGATTCACTTAACGGCTCTGAAGGTTGTTTATCGTGCATCACCTCCGGCGTATTGATGTTAAGCAGACGAACCTTTTCGCCGCTGGTTGTTTTGAAAGTATCGCCATCAAAGACTTGCGCAACCGTCACCCATTGCTGTTGAGAGACGACAGAGAGGGTGCCGCCGCTGGCCAGGTTTGCACTGAAAAGCAGCAGGCAGATAAGCATGAAACGAGCATAAAAATATCCTGTGTTCGTTGGGTGAATCATCATCTGTTTGCTCATGGTTGCTGAAGCATGCCAACCAAATCTTCATAGCGTGCAATGTCATGGCGTACCATGTAGTCCCGCAATCCTTTCAACACTTTTCCGCACAAAAGAGGGTCGTAAAAGAGCCCTGTGCCAAGCCCCAAGGCTTGACTGCCTACCAGCGCGAATTCGATCGCATCCTTGGGGGTGGTCAGGCCGCCTTGACCCAGAATGGGGATGTTATGTTTTTGCGCAATGGCACGGGTTTGATGAATTTTCCACAGTGCCACAGGCTTGACCGCAGGCCCTGATAAACCTCCCGAAATATTACCAATCACCGGGGTTCGTTGTTCAATATCAATCGCCATGCCAACCAAGGTGTTGATGACCGACAAACCATCGCTTCCCGCCTCAATGCAGAGCCTTGCGGTTTCGGCAATATCGGCATTGTTGGGCGAAAGTTTGGTAATCAAAGGTTTGGAAGTGGCGGCGCGCATGGCTGCGACCACTTTTGCCGCCATACATGGATCGTTGCCAAAATGGACGCCACCCTCTTTAACATTGGGGCAGGAGATGTTGATCTCAATCGCGGTCACGGGAGAGTCATCAAAGATACGCGCCACTTCAGCATATTCATCAAGTGATGAACCATTGGCATTGGCCCAAAATTGGGTTTGATCATGGGGGAGCTTGGGTAGAATCTCATCGATCACATAGCGGGCGCCGGGATTTTGCAAGCCAATTGCATTGAGCATGCCCGATGGCGTTTCATAAACACGGTGCGGTTTGTTGCCCATGCGCGGTTCCAGCGTGGTGCCTTTGAGAATCACTGCACCGACATGCGCATGGCTATAGCCTTCAATACGGGTGTATTCATCGCCAAAGCCAACACAGCCAGAGAGGAGCACAAGCGGTGTCTGTAGCGTTAGGCCTGCAAAGGTGGTGGATAGATCAGGAGAGGTGGGTTCAAAGAGGGGAGCTGTCATCATTTAAAGGTTTCCGCTTGGAATTGCGTGAGTAGCTCCGCAGCTTGTAGATGTTGGCCACGGTATGCGTTGGCTGTTTCTGAGAGCATATAGATAAATGCGGGGGCGATCTCCATGGCGACTGGAACGGTATCGGGGGCAAGCCCGGGGTAGGCGCGTTCAAACATCGGTGTACGCATGCGCCCAGGGTTGATGGTATTAAAACGCATCGCCTTATCGGGGTGTTCATCTTGCCACATCGCCGCCACATAGGGGAGTGCGCGCTTGGCCAGTCCATAGCCGTGCCAGTTGCTTTGATTCTCTGTTGCCATATCGCAACTGGTAAAAATCACCGATGCTGCGGGGCTGCGTTTGAGTAGGGGAAACATCATCTGCGTTAACAGATTGGGAGCAGTCAAATGAATATCAATCATCTCTTGAAACTTCTTCGGCTTCACATATTGCATCGGCGCACAGCGAGTTAAAAAACCAGCGCAATGGACAATACCATCAAGATGGGGGACTTGATCTTTGAGTGCTAAAAAGAGTTTGCCATAATCATCCATCTTCAAGAGATTGAAGGGGATACAAAGGCAGCGGCCACCGGCTTGCTCAACACGCTCCTGCGTCACCGCCAATCCCTCTTCACCGCGTGCGATGGCGATCACATTCGCTTCTGCTTTGCCCAGTAAAGTGGCAATAGCGCGCCCAAGCCCTGATGAGGCACCGGTCACAAGAAAAATTTTTCCCTTTAAATCATTTGCCATTTTTTTCTCCTAACCTGTTTACTCCGAATGGATATTTGCTCCGAATGGATCGTTTTTTTATGCATGACCATCACTGATTTGAGATGGTCTCGCGTATATATTTGAAAATTAAGCGTGCCGCACGCGATGGCTTTTCTTGGGCAAGGTCTCGGTTAGCTTGCCGCACCCATTCGCGCAATTGTTGACGGCTCGCCAATGGATATTCATCAATAAACTGTTGAATGGCGATATCGCCATCGTTGATTAAACGGTCGCGCCATTTTTCTATCATGTGAAAATGTTTGGTACGCGCCAGTTCATCTTTTTCAAGATGATTGACCACCGCTGCTACGGCGCTGCTATCCATGGCACGCAGAATTTTACCCAGCAATTTCATTTGCCGTTTTTTAGCCACATGGTGGTGGATGCGATCAGACTCTTCGAGCGCTTTGAGGAGTTCGCCACTTAAAGGTAACATTTTTCGCTCAGAAGGTTTCATCTCAAGCAACTTTTTACCGAGATCTGTTTGTGCTTCCGCTTCGCGTTTCAGCTGCGATTTACTGGGAGGTAGATCTTCATCGATGACGGTTTCATCGAGTTCAGCGACGATAAGCATGCGGTTTTTTCGTTTTTCATGAGGGGATTCATCATAAGCCATGGGCGTAACCTAACCAAGATCTCGGTCGCTTGTTAGTCCTAATTTTACGGTTGTTCTTGCACATATAGCCATTAAAGCATGATACCCTTCATTGTAAATTTTCCAATGAAAAATCATCACCATCGTTGCACTTAAATTTTCTAGGTTGATTTGATTGATTGCAGATATATCTTTTGTTGTTTCATAGGAGTGCGCATTGATGGTTAAAAAGATTCTACATCGTATGTCTGGCAACAAAGGGGCACTCGCTCCGCGTAAACCGTGGTCCAAAATCGCGTGGTCATGGCTGGGTGCATTTTTAGGCATCTATTGTGTCTCTTGGCTGATGCAGGTGATTTACCTGGATCAATTTGATGCCATCTTGATCATTAGCTCTTTTGGTGCCACTGCCGTGTTGTTGTATGGGGCGCCACAAGCAGATTTTTCGCAACCGCGCAGTTTAATAGGTGGCCATCTGGTATCTGCGTGGATCGGGGTGACGCTTTACCAACTGTTGATGGGAAGTGATGTGGCTTTGCTCGCGGCACTCTCCGTCTCGATTTCGATTGTAGCGATGCACTTCACACGCACCATGCACCCCCCTGGCGGAGCCACCGCAATGATTGCTGCCATCGGTGGAGACGCTATTCATCAACTGGGCTACTGGTATCTTCTCGCACCTGTTGGGGTTGGGGTCTTGGTCATGCTGCTGGTCGCTCTGTTAAGCAATAATCTATCCGCCAATCCCAAACGGCACTATCCGATCTACTGGTGGTAGGAGCGATCCTTCACTGCCCTGATAGTAAGAGGTATTCTCTTCTTGCTCGTTATTAGTTGCGTCATTCATGTGCCACCTTCCAATAGCATCGCTTACCCCTATTAAATATCCATCTTCGGCAATGCCTTCACAATCTTTATCGTTTCGAGGCTGACAGTGATGACACGCAAAAGCAGTTCGAGCGGATAGCGCGGATTGTTCATCGTTTCGATGGCCCAATCGTTTGCATCATTCTCGATGCCGCTGGCCTTATCAGTCTTCACGCATTGGCGCTCCATCACCCAATCAATGGCTGATTTGCCATTGACGACATACTCGTATGCCTCTTCAGGGATGCCGGAAACCGTGATGCGCGAGTTGTATTGAATGGTGGAGAGGTCATTCACGTTTTTGCCATCGACCTTCTTCTTGCCGTATTTCATTTTTAGCACGCGATAGGCCTCTGGTGCCAACTTGCCATCATCGCCTTCAACCTTGGCCGGGAACATATCGACGGTTTCATAGTTGAGGTGAAGCGTAGCCAGGTCGCGGCCCGCTTTTGAGAAAGCCCAGAAATCAGCAGACTTTTTCACACAAGGAATGCGTGGCAACTCTTTGCTGAGGTTGTCGGCATAACGTTCTCGATAATCTGGCGAGTGGAGTAGGCCGTAGATGTAGTAGAATACATCCTCCTTGCTAATTTCTTCGGATGGATAGGCCTGCTGGAAATGCGCCAGGCCTTCATCGGTCATCGCATCGCGACGATTGCGTGTTGAGCCACTGTTGCCAGCGCCAAACAGAGAGGGCTGCTCTCCCGCTTCTTCTTGTGCTTCCTCGTAGAGATAGAGGGGGAAGCATTGGCCCTTTTCAATATTATCCAGACAGGGAAGAGCATCCGAAATCAGTGTTGAAAACGCACGCGACCCAACACCGCTCACACAAATCACCAAGTTCTTCGCGCTCGCATCTGGAAATATCTTTGGCATTGAATAGAAACTGTGATTAAAAGTCTTTCCACCATAGTGCCACATCTTTGTGAATGGGCGATAGATAGATGGTCTAATGGTATCTTCCTCAAAACATTCTTGAATCAACTTGGCAAATCTCGCTTGCCAGTTGCCTCCACCCCAACTGATACGGCTGGTATCTTTTTCAACGAAAGCCTGAACACCTACAGGCTCTCCACCCTTTTCAAGGTAATCGTCATACCGGCTGATTTCACTGTTATAGAACGAAATCATCCCTTTACAATTTTCAATCAAAGTATTCTGGGAGTAGTTATAGACCCAAGCATCTCGGTTTGAAACCACACCATTGGAAAACATTTCAAACAATAGCGGTTCAGCAGGCTTTTTCTTTGAGCCAATCAGAATATGCTCTCCGAAACTGTCATCGCGCTGATTCAGCCAGTCTCCGTGCGCATCGGGAACAATAGTTGTCCAACTATCGGACTCAGTGATGCCTTCAATGCTTACAAACTGTTCAATCTTCTTCAGCTTCTCTTCACGGGTGAAATAGTCGCCAATGTCGTGGAAGAAAATCTGACCCCGTTTCTTCGTCTCAGGGTTCTTCACCAGAATAGAGATGGCAATCGGAGCACGGCTGCCACTGCCAAAGAGTTTTCCACCTTCCTTACGGGACAGTTCGCCTGAGGTTCGTTGATTGCCCCTTAGGTGGAACACATAAATGTCGGAGAACTCATCCGCCAGACACTTTCTACACCACCCCAAAGTGTCAAGACACCTTTTTCTAAATTCTTATTCTCTTTTTTCACGCCGCTTTTTTCACTTCGTTTTGACTCAACATGCTCTCCTGATAGACATCCATCGGTTTCTTAT
>PEAA01000038.1 GCA_002753275.1 Zetaproteobacteria bacterium
AAGAGGTGATCGAACAAGCTTGGGATGCGCTATGCGAGGAGGCGGAATTATCCACGGTCGATAAAAACCTCTTCTGGGGCAGGCAGTTCCTTAACCCTTATATCTTCGAAGGCTTATAAAAGATAACACGCCTGCCATGCTTTTCAATTGCCACAGGCTCCCGCTGCGCACTGTCCATGAGCATGCCAAAACGGTTTTTAGCCTCTTTTGCTGCCATAACTTTCATCATTCACCTCCGGCCACGATTGCCATAATAGCTACTTTAGCCATTCTAATCAAAGAACGCGTTCCTCTCCTGACTTGTTAGCGCGTAGGTTGGGGGGTAAGCGAGGCGAGCCTTCTCATCCTTGTTGTAATGTTTTCGTGCCATGTTTCTCTCCATTTTATCGGAGGAATGCTATCCAAATTTTATCTTAACTCGCGGTCCCATTTGTGGAGACCACAATAGATTACAAGATTGACCCAAAATGTAGGATCGTTAGCGTTCAATGCATATTTTTGTGATATTATGAAATATTTTTTTATTGATACCCCCTCACACTCGGCAAAGGATTGGTCATGATGCTACGAAAAAAGCTCCTAAAACTATGGCTTGGTGGTATGCTAATCTGTTGCGCTTTGATGCCAGGGGTTCATGCCGATGAACATGCCATGCGTATTGGCGCCAATATTTGGCCAGGCAATGAACCACTATACCTTGCCAAAGAGAATCAATATTTTAATGCCAACGAAATCCGCATTATCGACTTTCTATCGGCCATCGAAGTGATCCGTGCCTTTCGTAACAACAGTCTTGACGCTGCCACGCTCACACTCGATGAAGCTCTTAAGCTGATCGCCTCAAAGATCCCTATCGAAGTAATTATTGTGATGGATATTTCCGATGGCGCCGATGCCATCATTGCCCAAGCAGATTACTCCACATTTACCGACTTAAAAGGCAAGCGCATTGGTGTTGAGAGCAATGCGCTTGGTGCTTATATGTTGACCCGAGCATTGAATATCAATCAGATGCAGCTTAACGAGATTCACCCTGTTCACTTGCCAATCAGCGATCAAGAATCTCGTTTTCTTCACAGAGAAGTGGATGCCGTTGTCACATTCGAACCGACCCGCACCCGCCTGCTCAACCAGGGCGCACATCAACTTTTTTCAAGCAAAGAGATTCCCAATGAAATTGTTGATGTGATCGTGGTGCGCAAAAGCTTCGCCAGCGCAAATCCAGATAAAGTTCGCCAGCTAACCAATGGCTGGTTTAAAGGATTGGACTTTTTTAACAGCCAACCCCAACAAGCCTCACATCTCATTTCCAAACGATTAAAGATTCAACCTGAAGAGGTCTTGGCAAGCTATAACGGCCTACAGATACCATCCCTGGAGAAAAACTACCAACTTCTCCGTGGCAACAATCCGCTTTTGCTCCCCGCTTTATCACGGCTTCGCGATAGTTTGTTGCAAGAACATTTAATTGATCAATTCATTCCGACCACTGGCATCGTGAATGGAAATTACCTCCCCTAACACTTCAAGCGTATGATCAATAAAATTTCTCTACGGTTTCTTCTCCCCACTTTTGTATTTGTAGCCTTTGTGCTCATGGCACTGCTCTCATCCAACATCACCCAACAAAATCTATTCAAAGAGATCGAAAACAACCATTTACAGCAAGTTCAAGATACCGTCCACATTTTACAAGGGACTGTGCAACGCTTTTTAATGCATGACGATCTTATTGGCGTGCGTGAAACGATCTCCGCCATCAGTGCCGAGCCTGACCTCACCAAACTGGTGGTGGTCGATCAACATGGCAAAATCATCGCATCCAATGATTATGCAGACCTTGATGAACCGTGGACAATTCTCGGACTCAATGCCAACACCATCGCCAGTGTACAGCATCTCGATAAAACCGTCGTCATCACCGATTATGCCAATCAATATATGGAAGCCTATGCCCCAACTTGCAATGGCAATGCGGCTTTTCTTCAAATGATCCCCAGCGCCTTTGAGTGTGGCTTCCTCTACTATAAAACCGATCTCTCATATCACCAAAAGCAAGCGGAAACACAAATCGCCCAACTCACCCGGTACAATTTGATCGCAGCAGGCTTTCTCTTCAGTATCATCTGGTTTTTCAGCATTCAAATAATCCAACGACCCATGATGAAAATCACCCAGGCAATGCGTGATTTTGCCATCGGCAACAAAGCGAGCCGTACAACAATCACCGGTTCAAACGAGTTGGCAGCGCTCGCCGAGCAAACCAATCAACTCCTTGAACAACTCCAGCACGATGAGGAAAACCTCTCTAAATCTGAGAAACGCCTCCGCTCAATTATCGACAATGTTAATGTGATGATGATCGCCACCGACACCCATGGCATCATCCAAACCTTCAATCAATGTGCCGAACAACGGCTCGGCTATCAAGCCTCTCACCTGATCGGCGTAGAAACACCGTTGCTCTGGCATGATCGTAACGAGGTTATCGAACAGACACAACGACTCAACAAACAGTATGGCCTCTCACTAGAGCCTGGCATGCAAACCTTCTTCACCCCAACACGCCTTGGTAAAAATCAACCCTTTGAATGGACCTTCATCACTGCCGAGGGTGATCGTTTCCCCGTCAAACTGATGGTTTTAACGCTGACCGACATTCACGATGATATTATTGGCTATGTTGGCCTTGCAGAGGACCTAACCGAGCATAAAGCCAATGAAGCATGGCATCTCCAACATGAACAATCCCTCTTAGAATTTTCTTCCAGAATGGAACAAAAAAATGTGATCATTCAAGCGGCTCTGGAACAAGCCGAAGCCGCCAATGTTACCAAGAGCCGTTTTCTTGCGACCATGAGCCATGAAATCCGCACGCCAATGAATGGTGTCCTTGGCATGGCAGAAGCACTCAGCCAAACCCCATTGAATGCCAAACAACAAGAGTATATTTCCGTCATTTCCAGCTCAGGAAAAACCCTGCTCACCATTATTAATGACATTTTAGATTACTCCAAAATGGAAGCGGGCAAACTGGAAATGGATCCTCACAGCTTTCATTTACCGACCATGATCAAAGAGATCTGCCAACTGCTACAGTTCAACCTCAACAACAAACCGATTCAATTGATCTCACGCATTGATGATGAAGTCCCCCCCCATCTTATTGGTGATTCCATGCGAATTCGTCAGGTATTACTCAATCTTATTGGTAACGCCATCAAGTTCACCGAGCGCGGTCATATCCTCATCCATATCTCTGGCAAGGTTGAGTGCACCAATCACGAATCTTTTTGCCACCTTCGTATTGAAATCGAAGATACTGGCATTGGCCTTAGCCGCGAACAGCAAAAAAATCTCTTTGAAGCCTTTAGCCAGGCAGATATATCCACCACCCGCAAATTTGGCGGCACGGGGCTGGGCCTTAGTATAAGCAAGCAATTGATCGAGCTCATGCATGGCACCATCGGTGTGCGTAGTACCCTCGGCGAGGGTTCTCTCTTTTGGTTCAAACTCTTTTTACCCATTGATCTGCAAGAGCATCACCCCGAATCTCAAGTGCAAAAACATCTGCCATTAGAGCTATCCCCCTTGAAAGGCAAACTCCTCTTGGTCGATGATGATCCTTTAAATGTCATGGTCGCGGAAGCATTGCTGGGCGATCAAGATGGGCTTGAGATCAGCGTTGCCCATCATGGCCTTGAAGCGATCAAAATGTGGGAGGAGCACGGCTACGACCTGATCCTTATGGATTGCCAAATGCCCGTCATGGATGGACTGACCGCCTCAATAAAATTGCGTAAAAAAGAGTCGCAAATGGAAGGAATGCCCCATATTCCAATCATTGCACTCACTGCCAACGCACAGCAAAGTGACCGTGCAGATTGTTTGAATGCGGGCATGGATGATTTCTTGGCCAAACCCTTTCAACAAGAGGATATTCTCACCATCATTCGCAAGTGGTTAAAGCAAGCCTAAAACCTCGGCAAGCTATTTCAAAGCCAATTCATTAAGTCTATTGTGCTTATTACCACACTGACTATATTCGCCGCATCAATGCTTAGGCATGATCAAGAAATCTACCGCTGCGATGCCAAGCCGTTAAGCTATTAACCGCTGCATCCGCTCAAGGAATCACAATGTCTGTTACAATGAATGGCGTTGGTGCAATGCCACAAGCATGGAGTGGCGCAAGCATGAAAATGCCACCCAACAAAAAAATGGGTGAACTTTTCCAAAAAATTGATCTTTTAGGGCAAGGCACCATCAATCAAGATCAATTCCAACAAGCGTTCCAGACCATGAACCCACCGCGCAATTTCCAACAAGCGGGTGCCGATAATATCTGGGCACAACTCGACCCCAACAACAGTGGCCAAGTCGCCAAGGATGATTTCGTCTCTCAAATGGTCAATCTCATGTCCAGCCTTCGTCAACAAAGCCAAGGAACGCCTGCCAATGCAGCGCAAACCACCGCCGATGCCATGAAAACCCTCACCGATCTTGGCGGCGCAGGCTCGCTGCTCAACAAAGAGGTTTAAAGACAGAATCGATGGAGAGGGTTCCGCCCTGCTCCCCCTCTCCATCCACCCACCAATGGGGAACTTTTAACCCTGCAAGCCACGCTTTTCCATCCTCTCCCTTTAACATCGCAACCGTGGACAATGTTCCTGCCGCTAAACAATGTGGCAACTGAACTGTCACCGATGCCAACGCGCCACACCCCCTACCTGTATGCGGATGCAAAAGGTGCGAATAGTACTTGCCATTGTGCATCACCCTGCGCACATAATCACCACTGGTCGCCAACGCCCCTTGATTTAACGCCACTTGACCCAACGCTCGATCAACAAAGGTTGGGTGGGTAATGTCAATCTGCCAAGGTGATCCATCAACATGGGAAGCAAGCGCACGCAAATCACCGCCAAAATTGATCAAAGCATGGCTGATTCCCATGGTGATTAATAGATCAGCGGCACGATCAACGGCATACTCTTTGCCCAAACCGCCCAAATCCAATTGCATCCCCGGGCGTAAAAATTCTATTTCACCGTCATGCCACGCCAAGCCTTCCATCGAGACTGCGTTCAGTGCATGTTGAATGTGGGCATCCAAGGGCATACTCGCCCCATCAAAATCCCAAAGCAGCTGCAATGCACCCGTGGTAATATCAAAAAGACCATCACTCATACGATGTGCAGCCAAGGCGTAATCGATCAAAGCGACACTCTCATCATCAAGCCTCACGGCATGTTGCGCGGCCTCTACATTGATAAAAGATAGATAACTATCGCCATCGAAGCGTGAATATTTCTTCTCAATACGCTGCGTTTCGTGCATGACCGCATCCAGCGCGCGATCGGCCACCACCTGCGAGGGGGCATAGAGTTGCACAAAGCAATCACATGCCATGGCATAAAAATGGCTTGCATAGCATCGCATTACGCCACCCTCTTCAAAATGGAAATATCGTTACATGTCATACGCTTGCCATATCCTTCCATAACCATGACGCCCTATTATAGGAGATTATTATGAATCATAGCGCATTAAACCATGCGATGAATGCCGTGTATGCATCCAATCAGTTGCTCGAAATTTTCCAATCCTTAGCCATCACCAAAAACATGCCCAAAGCAGCTTCGGCCCGTTTATACCACCACTTCAGTTTCCAACATCACATAAAAGGAAAAGTGATCTACCGCGCAGGCGAAGTTTCAGAACAACGCATCCATTTGATCCTCAATGGTACGGTTGCCCTCTCTGATGGCTCGGGCAATATCTTTAAGCACCTTCACTGCGGTGACCACTTTGGTTTATTTAGCTTTTTAGATCATGAACGCAAACATGCCGTCACCGTCACCGTTGAAAAAGATGCCGACATCTTAACGCTTGATCGCACCTTTTTGGATACGGTCTATCTGCAAAACCCTGACCAAGGCAATCAACTGCTTCGTTTTATGTTCAATCTTTTATCGCAAAAGACCTTAAATATGGAATCTGAATATGCTGCAATTCATCAATTTGCGCTTGGAAAACAGCATAAATAGCTCCGCTAGAAAAACATCCCGGTGAAACAAATCACCAACAACGCAGCACCAATCACCTGCTTAAAGCGCTCGGCATCGCCCGAAATCAATCTGCCGTGCAGCTTTAAGCCAACGATGTGACCCAATGCGGCACAAGGCAACAGCCACAGGTGATGCCACCACCAAAAATCAACACCGGCATAGGCAAGCACGGGAAGCTTGATTGAAACGAGAATAAACCATAAAACAAACAGCGTATCGCGCAATTTCGAGGCCATCACACGGTGTACCGATACCGCCACAATCAACGGTGCACCAATCAATGATGCACCACTGACATAACCACCCATCACCAACAACACTGTATCAAACCACCGACTCTCAGAATGAATTTGATACTTAAACATATAGCAAAATGCATAAAAGAGGGTGATGCCATAAATAAAATTGACCATCCATGCCGTAGGCAATGTCAACAAACCAAAAACGCCAATAAGCGTCGGGACAATCATCACCAAAAGCGCGTGTTTAAGAAACTTCCAATCCACATTGCCAAAACGCGAACCCACAGTGATGGATGAGAAAAAAAGCAGATGAATACCAATCAACGGCAGCCAAATCAACGGATTATCGACCACAAGCAGCAACAACGGTAAACCCAGCGCCGCCCCACCAAAGCCAAGTCCCGAACGGACAAAGCCCGTCCAAACAAAGATCAAACCAATCGCGATATATTGCCAAAGAAGAAGATCATCCATCCCAACGACTCTATCAACAAGCGATTTGCGATGCGAGCATATCGCAAGCTGATATAGCCAGCTGGAGATATTGCGACCCTGTTAATTTGAAGAAAAATATTCTCGACAGATCGCGTTTATGCAAGCAACATGGATCCACTTCGATGAAAAAACGCCTGACCATGCGCTCGGAAATCAGCGATGCCGTCATCAATATTGCTTAAGGATGTAAATCAAAATGCGCGAAACAAGACCTGCCCCCAAAGGGTTTGAGATTAAAATATTTAACCGTGGTAAAAAGCAGATGGAGATCGAGAAGGTTTATGGCGATGGCATGGTGAAATTTGCTTACGGCCACCCCATCGGTAGGCTTTTGGGCCCAGTGATTGCCAGTAAATTGTTAAGTAATCTCTATGGCAAAGCACAAGATTGCGCCATATCAGCAAAAAAAGTTCCGCCATTTATCAAAAATTTTAACATCCCCATCGCGCAATATAAAAAAGGCTCGCGGCAAACGAACCCGATTGAAACCTCTTACGCATCCTTTAATGAGTTTTTTATTCGTGAATTTCAGGATGGGCAACGCCTGTTCACCCCCAATGCAAATGAGATGGCAGCCTTTGCAGAGGCACGCTACTTTGCCCATGCAAGTATGACCGATCAACTTGAGATTCCGGTGAAAGGCGCGATGCTGCGCGCAGTGGATCTAATCGCCGACCCCATACAGGCTAAAGATTTTATCGAAGGTCCGCTGATGATTGCGCGATTATGCCCTGTTGATTATCACCGCTACCACTATCCAGACCATGGCCACACCCTGCGATCATTCCCGATTGCCGGGAATCTGCACTCGGTCAACCCATTAGCGTTGAAATACCGGCAGGATATTTTTATCAAAAATGAACGGCGCGTCTCCATTCTACAAACCGAGAATTTTGGCAAACTGGCCTACATAGAAGTGGGCGCCACCTGTGTCGGTAAGATCGTTCAATCGTTCGATGAGTCCAAACCCTTCAAAAAGGGCGATGAAAAAGGCTATTTTCTCTTTGGTGGCAGTACCGTGGTGCTGTGTGGCGAAAAAGGGAAATGGTCCCCCTCCAGCGATATGTTAGCAAACACCCAAAAAGGAGTTGAGACCTATATCCAGCTTGGTGATGTCGTCGCGCAAGCCACACATTCATCCGCGATCAAATAAAAAGGGCGCTGTTCCTACAAACGACGCCCTTTTCTCCAAACCTTCGCCAACCCTTCACCCATCACGCGAAAGCAGCAGCAAGCGCTTCCTTAACGGTGATACTGAACAGACTCCTCACGCACCGCTTTAAAAAACGCAATGGCATGCTCAGGCGGAACATCCGGCGTAATGCCATGCCCCAAATTGAACACATGACCATTGCCACGACCAAAACGCGCTAAAATATCTTTCACTTCCGCACGAATCCGATCGGGCTGCGCATAGAGCATCGTTGGGTCCATATTGCCTTGTAGCGCCACACGATCACCGATGCGTGCCTTGGCTACATCAATATCAATCGACCAATCCAACCCCACCACATCACAACCCGTATCCGCAATCGCTTCCAACCAGCCCATGCCACCTTTGGTGTAGAGAATCACTGGCACGCGGCGCCCTTCGTTTTCACGATTCAGCTTAGAAACGATCTTCTGCATATAATCAAGCGAGAACGCTTTGTAATCGCGCGAAGTGAGAATGCCGCCCCAGGTATCAAAAATCTGCACAGCCTGTGCCCCATGCGCGATCTGACCATTCAGATAGGCTGCGACCGAATCGGCCAACTTATCAAGCAGCAGATGCATCGTCTCAGGCTCATTGAACATCATCGCCTTCACTTTGGAGAAATTCTTCGAGCCGCCACCCTCGACCATATAGGTTGCCAGCGTCCAAGGAGAGCCTGTAAACCCAATCAACGGCACCCGACCATTGAGATCACGACGGATGGTTGCAACGGCATCCATCACATAGCCCAATTCACGCGTAGGATCATCAAGAACCGGCAGCTTTTCGACATCAGCACGGCAAGTCAGCGGATCAGAAAACTTCGGCCCTTCACCCGTACCAAACGAAAGATCCATCCCCATCGCTTCAGGGACAACCAAAATGTCCGAAAAGAGAATCGCTGCATCCGCATTGAGAATATCAATCGGCTGCAGCGTCACTTCCGAGCACATCTCAGGAGAACGGCAAAGGTTAAGAAAGCCGCCGGCTTTGGCGCGTGTCGCACGGTATTCCGACAAATAACGGCCAGCCTGTCGCATCATCCAAACGGGGGTGCGCTCCACATTTTCACGCAGGCACGCCCGCAAAAATAGATCGTTTTGTAATGGTTTCATTCGATTATCCTACTTCTTATATTTTAATATGATGGGATCGTGCGGGGATGTTCAACCACCGTTCAATCCCAAATATATCCTTCTGTTGGGGATGATGCCGAAGCAAAAGCCCGTTTAGGCATCCGACCTGCAAGATACGCACTGCGCCCCGCGCGCACCGCATCACGCATTGCGCTCGCCATCAAACACTCATCTTTTGCTTCTGCAATCGCCGTATTGATCAACACAGCATCAGCACCCAACTCCATCGCCTTGGCAGCATCCGAAGCCGTACCAATTCCTGCATCGACCACAATCGGTACATTGGCCCGCTCTTTAATCACGCGGATATTGAAAGGATTGGCCAAACCGCGTCCCGAACCAATCGGATTGCCCAATGGCATCACAGCCACGCAACCAATCTCTTCCAAACGGCGCGCCACAATCGGATCATCATTGGTATAAACCATCACCTGAAAACCCTCGTCCACCAGAATCTCAGCGGCTTTCACCGTCTCAATCACATTGGGATAAAGTGTTTCTGTATCGCCAAGCACTTCAAGCTTGACCAAATCCCAGCCTCCCGCTTCACGCGCCAAACGCAGCGTCCGCACCGCATCTTCAGCATTAAAACAGCCAGCGGTATTGGGTAAAATAGTATATTTCTTGGGATCAATGTAATCGAGAAGATTCTCTTTGCTCGCATCAGTAATATTCACCCGACGCACGGCAACCGTAATCATCTCCGCCTCAGCGGCTTCTGTCGCCTCACGGGTCGTAGAAAAATTCTTATATTTGCCAGATCCAACAATCAAACGCGATCGAAAGGTGTAAGTTCCAACTTTAAAATGATCATCACGCATCCCTGACTCCCCAGTTTCCTTGACTGCCTCCATCAACCACCACCAATCATATGAACGACTTCAAGGCGATCTCCAGCCTCAAGTATTGTCGTACCATACGCGGACTTCGGCACCACATTTAAATTTAATTCCACCGCAATCATGCGGGTCTCAAGCCCCATCTCAACCACCAACGCAGACACCGTTGTCGCCGCTGTTTCGAAGAGTTGTCCATTCAAAACAATTTGCAAGAGAACTCCCTTTTTATTTAAAAAAAGCAAAAAAAAGGCTCTTTTTATCAAAAAACTTCCAATTATGATTCATCGCCTCGTTGACCACCTTGATCAAGACGCATAGATTAGTCCGCATGTTATCAGATTCTGTGGCTGCGCCCAACCTAAAAGAAGTCCCAAAACCACATCAATGGCGAGGGGTTACCCTCAGCATTGAAGAAGCGCGTGAATGCTATGAGCAATCGGACTATCATCAATCGGCAAAAATTTTGCGCGAAGTGATAGAATTTGCACCAAACGAGCGTGAAGCATGGCAACTCCTTGGTGAAGCATTAATTCAACTGGGTGAAAATAGCGAAGCTGAAATTTGTTTGGAACGACACATTAATCTTGAGCAAACCAAGCGTTCCTCCGAGCGCTACCCTCTCTCGCTACGCTTGGCAAAAATTTTATGGGCCCAAGATGAACATAAAACTGCGCGCTCCATGCTGGCGGTACTTATCTTACGCGACCCTGACAACCAAGAACTATTAGAACTCAAAGATCATTGGATCGAACTGATGCGTCAACAACAAGAAGCTGAGAAATCATGAGTCAACAAATCAAAAAACTACATATCCTAACCCTGAATGGCCCCAATTTAAATATGCTGGGAAAGCGTGAACCCGCCCATTATGGTCGTGAATCACTCGAGACGATTTCTGAAAATCTTCATGCGTTAGCTGCCAAACTCGGCGTCACACTCACCTTTGAGCAGAGCAACCATGAAGGGGTCTTGATCGATCATATTCAATCAGCCCCTGATCTTGCTGTTGATGGCATCATTATCAACCCTGCCGCTTACACACACACCAGCATTGCCATTCGAGATGCGTTATTGGCCAGCAAAATACCATTTATCGAAGTACACCTTTCCAACATCTATGCCCGCGAACCCTTTCGTCACAAATCGATGGTCTCCGACATTGCCATTGGAACCATTGCGGGCTTGGGTGGAGACTCTTATCAACTGGCGCTGCGCGGCCTGGTCACAAAACTTCATCAAAACAATCGAGGAGATTAAACTATGGATATTGCACACATTCGCAAACTGATCCGTCTAATGGAAGGTACTGATGTTACCGAAATCGAAGTCACCGAAGGCGAGCAAACGATTCGTGTTTCACGCCAACACAATGGTGCGGGGCATCCAGCCGGCATCATGCACTATAACGCCCCTGTAATGCAGGCTACACCTAATTATTCCATGCCTGCGGAAGCTGCACCCACCGTCGCAGCCGAAAGCAAACCGAGCCATAACGACGCGCATGTGGTCAAGGCTCCAATGGTTGGTACTTTCTATGCCGCGGCCTCTCCTGACAGTGATCCCTTTGCCTCCGTGGGCAAACGGGTGAAAAAAGGTGAAACCCTCTGCATCATTGAAGCGATGAAATTAATGAACCAAATTGAAGCGGAATATGATGGTATAGTTGAAGAAATCCTCGTCAACAACGCATCAGCGATCGAATATGGTCAGCCATTATTCATCGTTGTACCCGCGTAAGGTCTTCTATTATGTTCCATAAAGTTCTTATTGCCAACCGTGGCGAAATCGCTGTGCGCATTATCCGTGCGTGTCGTGAACTGGGCATTGGCACTGTTGCGGTCTACTCTGAAGCGGACCGTGATGCCATGCACACACGCCTTGCCGATGAAGCGGTCTGCATAGGCCCTGCTGCAGGAAAACTCTCATACCTCAATATCCCCGCCATTATGGCTGCCGCCGAAATTACTGACACTGAGGCCATTCATCCCGGTTACGGTTTTTTGGCAGAAAACGCTGATTTTGCGCAAATTGTCATTGAGTCTGGCTACACTTGGATTGGCCCCAGCCCCGAATCGATGCGCATCATGGGTGACAAAGTTTCCGCAAAAATTGCCATGGAACATGCTGGTGTTCCACTGGTGCCAGGCTCTAAAGGTGCCGTAAAAACAGTCGAAGAGGCCCAACGCGTCGCCAAAGAGGCTGGATTTCCAGTTATTGTTAAAGCCTCTGCAGGTGGTGGCGGTCGCGGCATGAAGGTGGTTCACTCTGAGCCGGCACTGCCAGCTGCCTTTAGCATGTGCAAAACCGAAGCAGGAGCTGCCTTTGGTGATGACACTGTTTTTATTGAAAAATACCTTGAAGTTCCCCGGCACATTGAAGTGCAAGTCCTCGGTGACAAGCATGGCAATATCGTCCATCTCTTTGAACGCGAATGCTCTATGCAACGCAACAATCAGAAGGTTCTGGAAGAGGCACCCAGTGCATTTGTAACCGAAGAGACCCGTGCGGCCATTTGTGCGGCGGGTGTCGCTGCGGCAAAAGCTGTGGACTATATTGGTGCGGGAACCATTGAATTTCTCATGAACCCCGATCAATCGTTCTACTTTATTGAGATGAATACCCGAATCCAAGTTGAACATCCCGTAACAGAATGGATTACAGGCGTTGATCTGATTGAGTGGCAAATTCGTGTTGCAGCAGGTGAAAAACTTGGTTTCAACCAAGAGAAGATCAAGATGAAAGGCCACGCCATTGAATGCCGAATCAATGCGGAGCACCCATTCAAGTTCACGCCATCTCCTGGCAAAATTGATCTTTACCATGCTCCAGGTGGGCGAAGTGTTCGTGTTGATTCAGCCGTTTATACGGGCTACACCATTCCGCCCTATTATGATTCAATGATTGGCAAAGTGATTACCCATGCACGCGATCGACAAAAGTGTATTCGTCGCATGCAGCGCGCCATTGATGAACTGGTCATCACCGGCGTAACTACCAACCGCGAACTGCACCAACGGCTGCTTGCAAACCCCGCATTTCAAGCCGGTGATTTCAATATTCACTTTCTTGAAAAGTGGCTGAAACAGATCCATATCTAAATCGTATTTAAGGAAGTGTGGATTGAATTCATTCATGGTCATGGCAGGGATGGCTCCCTGCCGTGCGATTGAATTGGACTAATGCCTGAGGCCTCTTAGAGACCGAATCAAACCCCGCAGAACGCCCGTAAACGATTCGCTGAACCGTTGATGAATGAATCTGCACTTCCTTATCGAGCCACCAAACCGATAGACTTAACCTGTATAACAACTCCGCATTGCTGAGAGAATTCACGATTTAAGTTTCCAACCCATCTGCCGATATAACCAACATCGAAGATTACTTTTCACAAGATTCTTTGTGAGGGTGTTTGCTGCACGAACAGCAACTCTTTCAACTTCAATCGAGGGTTATCATGGCATTTGCAGCGATCTCAAACATGAGTGCTATATCAACTCTCCAACACCTTTCCATCAATCAGTCTCGATTAACAGCCAGCTTGGAAAAGCTATCGTCAGGTTATCGCATCAATAGTGCTGCTGATGATGCAGCAGGCTTTGCCATCGCTGCAAAAATGGAAGGAACCAAAGGAAAATTGATTGCTGATCAAGAAAATATTTTATCTGCACAAGCCATGGTTAAAATGGCGGATGGTGCCATCGATGGAATCTCAAACATTGTCAAGCGACTGCAAGTTTTAGCAACCAAAGCTGCTTCTGAACAAAACACTCCAGCAGAACAATCACAACTGGATAAGGAGGCACAAAAACTTCTGACCATTCTTGGCAATAACACACAAACAACAACATTCAACAATGTTCAACAATGTTCAACTACTCACAGGAAGCAATGTAGGTGTTCCTCCCACCATTGTGGTTGAGTCCCAATAGTGCTGTAAATTCAGGATGGGTGGTTGGCCACCTGCTTTCCGTTAGTTTTGGTGTTACGACACATCAATGACTAAGGAGAGAAAGCAGATGGCCGATTACGAGATTAGCCTGAGTAGTGATCAGGTGAAAGGACTTTTAACGAGCGATGAGGGATTGAAGGGTTTGATTGAAGC
>PEAA01000009.1 GCA_002753275.1 Zetaproteobacteria bacterium
ATAGATACTAAGCCCAGAGCCTGCACCAGAACCCATTGCAATCATTAAGGTTTGATCAAGTGTGAGAAGTCCTGCTGAGGTCATCGTAACGGCGATAACGGTGACCGTCGCAGAGGATTGCGCAACCAAGGCCAGTAATGCACCGATCAAAAAGGCCTGCGTAAAAGAGCTGGCGGAAAAAGTGAGTGCGGCATGCACCCACGCAATATCATTCAGAGGAGCGGCTCCGCTTTTGATAAGAAAAAGCCCAAGGAACAGAATCCCTATTCCGAATAGCGCGCCCACCAAATGACGGAAGCGTTCATCTCGATCATAATCAAAATAGTGTAATAAACCAACCACACCAAGCAGGTAGAGGATCATCAAGTGAATATCTATGGTCGCCAACAATACCAACACCGAGGTGCCGACATTACTCCATGCCACAATCGGCAACGCCCGCTGCACCTGAACCATCCCGGAAGATACCATGGAGACCACGATAAAAGTGACGGCACTGGTGCTCTGTGTGATCGCACCAAAGAGGGTGCCGATCAAAGCCGCCATTGCGGAATGCCGCGTCGTTTGCGCCATCCACATGCGGACCTTTCGCCCACTCATGCGCTTCAGATTTTCGCTAATCGCTTTGATTCCAACAAAGAACAGGCCCAAGCCAGCAAATATGGTCGCAAAAATCTCCATCTAATAATGGGCCCTGTTAAGCCAATACCGAGGATCAATCAATACGGTTTTGCTCTCGCCGGCTCCATCGCACGCAACAAATCAATGCTCCGCCTCTTGCAGATCCTGATTCAAGTCCCGCGTAAACTCCGCCGTTAAATAATCGAGCGTCATAGGCAGCCCAACTTCCAAACGCGACAATTGCTGAATACCAATGCGGATGGAGCGCGTTTTACACGCCAGCAGATGACCGCCATGCTGATGGTCAGCCGTAAGAAAATGGAGGTGGTAACCTGGAACCGTCAATGACTCCATGAAGGATGGCGTCCAGTAACCCGCCATCACCCCTTCAATCTGCTCAAATTCAAATTCGGGCTGCTCGCGCGCCACTTCAACCAACGGGCGGTAACTCTCTTGCCGCGGCACCGAACGCGTTTTGACATAACTAAAATGGCCTTCAATACGAATGGCATAAATCATGTTTAAGGAAGGAATCATCCGCTCCAACAGTTCGGTAAGCTGTTTAAAATCAAGTTCCTGTTCAATCAACTCTTCACTATTGGGAGTAAAAAAGGTGACGCATGCGAACGGCGTATGGACCGTAGGCTCAACCGCATAGGCTTGACCATCTGATTTCAGTTGAAAAACCTTACCATCAAGCACCACCATTTCACCATCAAGTTGATTAAAAGTTCCCAGACCAAAATCACCATGCTCTAAAATTTCGGAAATTTGCGTATTTTCCTCATAAATTCCCTCGACCAAAGCATTCACAGGAGCAGAGACATAGAGCGAAGGACTATCTGCCTTGACGGCCAAACCACGACGCAACATTTGTTCAAGAATCAATGCTGGAGATTCTCCCGTGGCTTGCGCCCGTAAAGCAAGCGACTGGCGTAGTGAATCAGGAAGTGCTGCGAACAGATCGGACACCATCTTCTACTGCCCTGCGGCAGCAATCGCTGCATTTGTGCCATCCAGAACATTGAGAATCGTTAAAAAACCACTGATCTCAAATACTTCGCGAATATGCGTTTGCATACCGCTTAATACCAACTTACCCGATGCCACCTTAATCCGTTTGGCTGCCATTAAAATTACTCGCAAGCCTGCGCTTGAGATATAATTAAGCTGACTAAAATCAATCACCAACCGCACACGCCCTTGCGCAATTTGTCCCAGAAGATCCTGCTCAAAGGTCTGCGCTGTCATACTGTCCAATTTTCCCGCAAGAGAAATGAGCATCACCTCTCCGTGCGTCTCTTTCATCATGATCAAGCTACGATCATTATTTTCATTTAAATTTGCGTCATTCATTGATGCTATCCTCCCTATAATTCATTGGTAATGCGCATGCCAAGGCGCAAAATATTGGTATTATCACAGCGCTCATAGTGCAAATCATCCATCATCTGCTGCATAAAGTAGATACCAAGGCCACCAATGGCACGATCTTCAAGCGCACTTTCAAGATCTGGCTCCGCTTGATCCAGCGGATTAAAGGCGATGCCCTGATCTCGCAATTCACAACGAATGGTTGTATCGACACATTCAAGGGTAAGATGAATATGATGCGTGCTACCCTCAGGATAAGCATAGTGCACCAGATTGGTGACCAGTTCATCAAGCACCAGATTCAGATGAAAACTTTGTTTCATGCCAAGCCCACATACATCGGCCATCGCTTCCACAGCTTGCGCAATGCGAGACAATTCACTTAAATCATTGCGTAAGAGTAATTCAATCCGCTGCATAACGGCTCCGTACCGATGGGATAAAATCCAGCGCCATACAAGTAATATCATCAGCCAACGGTCGGCCCTGAGAAAAGTGATGCAGCTGCGTCATCACAGTTTCTATCAACTGTTGGGTATCCTCGGTGCGATGTTCTCTTAACAATGCTTCCAAACGATCCTCACCAAACAACTGATTTTCAATATCAAAAGCTTCCGTGACTCCATCAGTAAACATAAACAGCCGATCACCCGCGTCCAATTGTAATCGATGTTGTTGATAAGGCAGCTCCGGCATAATACCCAGTGCCATGCCTCCTGTTGTAGGAAGGGAGATCATCGAATCCCCTCGTTGCAACAAAGGTGGATTGTGCCCGCCATTGGCATAGATAAGCTCGCCCGTACGGGTATTGAGCAGTGCATAAAATACAGTGACAAACAACTCCAGCGGATTCTGTTCACAAAGATGATCATTAAGCTGCGCCAAAACCGCCTCGGGTGAATCGCCATTACGGGCAATCCCTCGTAATTGCGTACGCGAGACCGCCATAAAAAAGGCCGCAGGCACCCCTTTCCCCGAAACATCCGCCATCACCAAACCGAGATGATCCTGACCAATGGAGAACATATCATAAAAGTCACCGCCCATTTCACGCGCGGGTTCCATTTGAGCATACAGCTGACAGTGACCTACATTGGGAAAATGGGTTGGCAGAATTGAGATCTGCAGCGTACGGGCAATTTCCAATTCATCTTGAATCTGCTGATGTGCCGCTTGCAACTGCGCATTTTTTTCAGCAACCTCAGCTGCGCGCCGCGCTTTGTCATCATCGGCTTGAATCAAGGCCTGGCGCATTTTCTCCAGTGCAATTAACACGCCCCCCGCTTCATCCTGCTTATGGACATGAATATCAAAATTAAATTCGCCATTGGCGATCCGCGTGGCGATTTCCTCTGCCTCTTTCAACGGCCTTTTCATGCGAATAATCATAAACATGAAGATCACCAGTGAAGAGATTCCCGCAGTAATCGCCGAAATAAACAGATCTTTTTTTAACGCGTTATCAATCGCTTGATCGGACTCTGCCAGTGAATACCCAATACGAATCGCGCCATTCACACTCCCTTCAGGAACATGGTGACAATTAAAGCAATTGACACCATTATAATCTTTGACCGGCTTCCACGGTCTCACCATTGTTAAAATGCGCTGACCATTCTGCTCTGCGATCTCAATAATATCTTCACCACGAAGTGCGCGCGCATCCCATTCATCCAAAGGCTGCTCATCATCAAAACCTGGGCCAAACTGCCCATTCACCGGTTCACCGCGAATCACCCGCGCTTCGACCACATTGGGCATGGTGTTAATTTTATGTTTAACCACCCGATTGCGCTCATCCATATTTCCCGTCAGCATCAAGGTATTGAGCATCTCAAAATAGCCTTGGTTAAGCGAATAGGCTTGCGAAACGGCATCTTCCAAAGCCTGTAGCTTTTGATGTTGATAACCCGTCCATCCAGTCACAAAAATCCCCAGTGCCGCAATCAGCCCTGCAACTGCAGCAACTTGAATAATCAACGATGACTTTTTAAACATGGTTAACGCAAGACCAACTGTAACAAATAAATGGCCGAAAATCCGGATAAAAAGAGCAGACCAACCCAACTCAATGCCATCATTTTTTTACCGGGTCTCGCCTCAAGGGGCACCATCGCGGAATTGACCACGCGCATATTCAAATAAGCAAGGATGGGAGCGGTCAGGAAGGACATGGTTGTCGCAAAAGCAACCAGTGAGGATAAGCTTAAATATTGCCCTGCATAAAGAAGCGCCATTGCCCCTGCAATCGTAAATATCACCCAAAAGGGGTAGGAGCGTTCATCGTCATCATGATCATAACGGATCAACGAAAGCGATTTTGCACAGACACGGCCATAGGCATCCAGACAGGTAATGGTGGTAGAAGCCATCGTCGCCAGTGCTGCAAAACCAACCAAATATTTGCTCCACGCACCTATGCTATCCGTGTACATTCCAATCACGGTCGCAGCAAATTTACCCGCCGACATTGCTGAAAAATCCACCCCGGTATTGTACATCATCAATGCGCCCATCGCCAAAAAACCAAGCGCCAATACGGCCGTTCCGACATAACCAATATTGAAATCAAGCAGGGCATTTTTCAACGATGTCGCATCAGGGTTCTCTTTATGCTTCTCGGTGGTCCAAATCGAGCTCCAGACCGAAACATCAATCGCCGATGGCATCCAGCCCATCAAGGGAATTAAAAACAAAATCGCCAACTCATTTTCAAACAGCGAGCGTGGATTGAAGGTCGATTCAATCACGGCAAACCGTGCTGTATCATACACATTCTCAAAGGCAATGATCACCGCAGCAAGCGTGGCAAACGCAAGCAAAATGATCATATATTTAATCACACGATCCAGTGCCGAGTAACGCCCCAACAACAAAATTATCATGCCGAACAACAAGATCAACAGGCTTACCATCTGTGCTGAAAGCGATTGCAGATCAAACAAATAAATGACCAACCCTGCCGTAACAATGGTTACCACGCCCTGAATAATAAACATCGTCAACAAGGTGAGTGCCAGATAAAGATAAAAGGCCCAGTGGCCCAATTTCCGATACCCTGTCATCAGGGTGTGCCCTGTCGCTGCGGCAAAGCGTGGGCCAAACTCAAAAAAGGGATATTTCAATAAATTGGCCAAAATCACCACCAAAAGCATCGAAAAGCCAAATCTCGCCCCTGCTTGGGTCGATTGCACAAGATGGGAGACACCTACTGCGGCCCCCGCCCAGAGCAATCCAGGCCCCAACATCGATAAAAAGTGTGTGATTTTATTCATCATCTCCCCCCCTTACACAAATCTTATTACTAATCCCATATCAATGACTGTCAATCATCGATTCAAGACTCAACAACTCCATGAAATCAATGAAAAAAATCTTATCGTGTGCAATCTATCAAAGTTCCATGCGCTCTATCACTGTCACCGCCGTTCCCATGCGCTGTAAAATGTATACTTCACGACAATGGCTACGATCAAACAACGCGTCGGTTTGCACCCGGAAGTATCCACTGGAAACGGTTAAACGGACGAAGTTTGCGCCCGCATCACCCAAGGCCCAAGGCTGTTGCTGTAAAAGCGTTAATGAATCATAAGGACGCCCATCCACCACCCCCATCGCATCAGCATCGAGCATATTGGGGAACAGAGCCTGCAGCACTTGCGGCGATGCGGTATTTATGTTTATAGGTGATAACGCGCCTGCTTCAATCGGCCAGACACCCACAAAAGGGCTCAATTTTTCAAAAGTTTTTCGGTCAAATCCCTTAACCAACAACAGTTCATTGAGATGATCCAAGCGGGCATTTTTTACACGATAATCTTGCGCGTAATAGGCACTATCTTCTGCCCCCATTGCCCCTGTAGATTCTTGATCGCTATCCAGCCAATCACACAAAGCATCAACGAGAGAGGGATCTAACTCAAGCAGGGTAAAAAGACGCTTCACAATCACCACCTGCGTAGGGTGTACCCCCCCTTGATCATCAACCAAATCGTTCAAATTGATCAACCGATTCATGTCGATAATTTGACCCGACAACATCCCCCCATCGACAGGAAATGGCGGTGCCTCTTGCGCCCACTGCTCAGTCAAATCATCAACACCACCAAGGCGTGCATCTTCCCGTAGCCCCAAGCGCGCCAAGTTCATTGCCGATTCACTCGCCAAGTGGGCCTTGGCACTGGCGACCATATTTTCAGCCCTGCGCAGTGCAATCATATCTTCATAAGCTGCGGTTACCGCCCAGGTAGAAATCAATGCCACCAACGCAAGCACCACAATCAACGCAATGCCACGCTCATGATTCACTGGCATTTGTCGATGCTGAAGTTGATGATGATGATTAATAGGCAATGGGTATATTCCATTCACGCGTATGCTTCGCATCGCCAACCCGCACACGCACAGCAACCAACTGATCCCTTGCCATGCCGCTCTGCTCATCCCATCGCTCGAGCCACTCGCCCTGTTTGTTCAACAGTGCAACATCCAAGGATTGAATATTAGCAAAGTTCCAAGCGATCGGCTCAAAACCGCTGCGCGCCAATGCCGGCACCGATTCACGCACCAGTTGCATCGCCTCCTCATCAATGGCGTAACGAACCCAAGTCAAACCAACCTGCCCCGGCTCTTGTACCAAGATGGTCAGCTGATCAAAATGATTCTCACCGCGAGGATCGGAAGTAAGTGCAACGGGGGACCATGCGCGATTCTGTGAGTGCGTCACCCCTGAGATATCTTGCCGTAACTGCCGAGCAAGCCACTGCTCGGACTCCAAACGATCACGCTCTGCTTGCAATTGTTGAAAGCCATCACCGCCAATAGCAAGCGCGCCATACGCCACCGCCGTAATTAAGGCAAACAGCGCCATCGCCAGCAACACCTCAATCAGCGTAAAACCTGCTTCGCGCTTCACTGTTTTTCCCGATATAAAAAGAGTGTCAGTTCGGGTTGATCAACCATCGAGACCGCAATATTTTGCCGCATAAATCCCGGTAGCGTCGTCACCTCACTCCAGAGCCGCCAATGCAGTGTATAACCATCCACCTCTAAATCGCCCTCTTGCTCCTCCGATGAAGTGAGTGGTTTTAAACGCTGCTGCTGCAATAGATCCATGGCACGATCAAGCATCAAGGCATGCGCCGCCAAATCGCGTTGAATATCGGAAGATGCCCCCACCCGCCCGATCAGTGCCGTCAACGCAACTGCAGCAATACTCAATGCCACCAACACTTCAATTAGCGTAAAGCCCCGCTCTTTTTGCTGTTGATGCATCCGTGCGGTGCGAACATCAATGCGCATCGACTGACCGTAAACGAATGCCACCTGGCCCTGGGCGAACCTCAAGATGCTGCTCGGTAATCGCATTATTTTGGGGAAATGCTAAAACAATATCACTTAACGGAATACGGTTCCCCGGTTGAAAAATGATTGAACCCACAACCTCAACCGACGAATCCCCATCCGCCATGGGTGCACTTGATACCATCGCATCCGAAAGCGTCTCTGAACCATGAAAGGCAATCGCGGCATGTTGTAGTGCTGAGATATTCACGCCTGTTTGCAATTGATAGTGCACAAAGGGTGACTCCGCGATGGGCAACCACTTCTGCTCAGCATCCAATTGTTCAAAGTGGTAACCACCCTTTTCAGCAACAAAACGCACCGGCTCGCCTTTTAACTCCACCTCTTCCGCCAATAGGCGCAGTGTTTGCTGTAAGCGGCGACTCTCATCACGCAGGGTTGAGGCATCATCGACAACCAAACTTGGTACAACCAGTGCCACCGAAAGCCCCATAATCATGATCACCATCATTATCTCTAAAAGAGTGAAGCCGCGCTGCATCAGCAATCACAGCATGCGCGCTGCAAATTCACGACGATTTGCTCTCCCAATTGCCAATATCGGCATCAATCCCTGATCCACCCATTTGACCATCGGCACCGTAAGAGAGAATATCAAAATCACCATGCACACCTGGAGCCAAATAGATGAAATCACGCCCCCACGCATCCTTGGGCATGGTGTCCAGATAGCGTTTGGAGCCATTCACCAAAATGGCCAACCCTTCGGAAGAGCTGGGGTAATGGCCTTGTTGCAGACGGTAAAGCTTTAAGGCTTGAGCGATATTTTGCATCTGAACCTTGGTTGTCTCCACCTTCGCCTCATCGGCGCGATCGGCAAAACGCGGTGCCACCAGTGCCGCAAGCACCCCAATAATCACCAACACCACCATAATTTCTAACAGCGTAAAGCCGCGTTCATTCTGTTTCATTGTGTTCACTCCTTAACCAAAAATCGTTGCGTTTTAACGGGTCATAGAGCCGCTCTTGCCCCTTAACCATCACCTTGGGCCCCGTATAATAATCATCCGCTTCATGGATCAAACGATCCATCACCAACCATGAACCCACCAGCCAACCATGCTGCGACAGTGCTTGCTGAGCATAAGAGGAGCAGACGGGATAAGAGCCACAATAGCGACCATCAAGCTCACCAATCACATGCCGATAAAAATGCATGGCAAATTGTTGCGGCATGGGTGCGCTTGGCAAGCGTATTTGTGTCCATAGCAGCGTCAGCATCAGCGTAAGCACAACCATCAACAGATACCACTTCAAAAAAAAACTGCGCCGCAGCATCCCACTGAACATCCAACCGTCCAACCCTATTCTATTCTTGGCGACAAGAGCGTGCCCGAAAGGTGAAGCTTCTCTCCAGCAGCAGGGATCATCGCAAAAAGACCATGTGCCGGCTGTTGCGCACGGATCTGAAACTGCCCCGTAAGTGGCCAATAATTCATGTTTGGATGCGCCATCACCAGCGCCACATTCCCTTGAACCTTTAACGCCTCACCACCCTCGATGTCGATCGTCCAGCGCGGCTCAGTGCCTTTAACCTTGCCATGAAAATCGCCCAGCACCTCCGCAGTTCCACCCGACAGGGCGAAGGTCACGCCACGCCCTTCCCAATGCATCTCGCCAGCAACAGGCCGCCCACTGTGCAAATCAACCGTGACATCTCCCGTTAAGGCAATGTCGCCATCCACCGCCATCGGCAAAGGCAGTGTCATCCCCTTGAGCCACGGGGCAATTCGAAGCTGTGCATCCAATAGGCCAATCTGCAACTGATCCGCCAACAGGGCTAAATGTGCGGTTACATCAAGCTGTTTCTGGGAATCAATCCCATGAAGTTGTGCCGCCAAATCACCGCCCAAAAGCCCAAACCAGTCTGGTGCCACCATCACCTTTTCCAACACCACACGCTGAGCCAAAGCAGGGCTATCGATCGTCAATTGATGCAATGTGAAAGAGCGCAGGTGCCACTCCAAGCGTGCAAAAGAGAGCGGGAGACCTTGCGCCTCAATCTCAGCAACAATCCGCTGCTCGGCTTGCGCTTGCAGCCACTGCACCGGCTGCAAGCGTACCCCTAAAAAGAGGAGTAACGCACCAACAAACAAGAGTGCCAAAGCGCGATTTGACCAAGGTTGAGAGAAATTATTCACCGCCAATCACCGCCTGCACATGAACAACCCCAGCCACTTTGGTCGCTTCAATCTTTAATTTTTTAAACGCAATCCCCATCCCCTCAATCGCTTGCAACATCGGCATCACTTTTGCGTAGGGAACATCACGCATTTGAAAAATAAATTGCGGATGCGAGCCATCATTTTGTGGACGAATATGGGTCAAGTATTGCCGAATACCATGCGCTTTAGCCAAGCGATCAATCTCCCCCATGGTATCACCATGAAAACGCTCTTGCGCCGCTCGTCCCGCCAATTGTGCCGCCAACATCGTGGCTTCCTCTGCCTGCGTCTCTAAAACCATCAACCGCTGCTGCAAGGCTATCTCGTCATCATGCAACGGCAAAATCACGCCAAAAACAAACAACAACAACGGCAACAACAGCGCGGCGCCAACAACAATACGCTGCTCTCTTGGCTGAAGCCCATGAAATGGCACTTCAACCCTGTTGCGCCACTGCTGTTGCAATTTTGGCGTGCGCTGAAAAAGAGAATGGAGCCAATCTGAGATGATCTCGTTCACCACTGCAACCTGAAATTGACCTGTTTATCAAGCAAATTGGTATCTACAATCCGCACAGGAACAGCTACTTTTTGCTCCAGTTTTTGCCGAATCTGCTCCAACTGTTTTAAATCCTCCACCGAACCTGATATTTTCATTTGATCTTCAACCACACTAAATTCCTGCATCTTCCACGGCTGTTGATCAAATATCTCCGAGAGATAAGCCAATTGTCGTAAAACTTTTCGATCACTTGCTGTGCTACCCGCCGCTTGTTGTAACTGCGCCAAAGGATCAAGCATCACCGACTGATGGGGAAGCCCTTGGTGAAAAGCGTCAACCAGCTGCTGTTGCAATTGCTGCGCCCGCCCCTCGAGATCGGCAAGATGCAAGACAACACTCCCGATCCAAACCAACGCAAACCCTGCAACAAGAAGCAATGGACGCCGCCATAATCGTAAATGATTCCATGGTTTCGCCATGCGCCACAACCCATGGCGAAGATTTAAACTGCGCTCAGAGTCAAGTTGCAGCGCCAAGTTGGCCTGATGTCGCGTAGGCAATGCTGCAGCAACCTCGCCTTGCCACATCGCACCTTGCGCCGTGAGTGCTTGCACCCAAGCCTCATCGAGGCGACCCAACAACGGATCTTGCGAACAGTGATAACCCATCGCCGCCAATGACCCCATCATTTCAACCACCATCGATGATTGCGTACGCGCCTTCTCACCCTCTGCACCACTCCAATTCAAACGGCGAATCCCTGCGCACACCCCTTCGCTGAAATAGGCCAAAAAGAGACCCTCCGCATCTGCATCGACAATGGCGGCGCTCTGTTGACCCTCAGGTTGCCACACAACACAGCGCTCCCAACCATCGACATAGAGCGCTGCTTGCGGCATCCGTTCCGTAACCTGTGCGCGCATCTCCTCGGGAAAACCAAAGACCACCCCAGCCACACCCGCATCGCCACTTAAACGCCCAGCCCGCCATGAGAGCCACCAATCGCCAGCTTCAATGGCCGCTGACTCTACAAGCTCCTGCTGTAAAATCTCCGCATCAATCAAATTCACCTGTTTTAAGGGAAGCGAAAAGGCCCGCACCAAACAGTGTTCAAGCGGCCAATAGAGCAAAGTGGGCTGATCGACCCATACTTGATCGGGCAAAACACGCTCCCCTTCTTTCATGAACAGTGTCGGCAATGGATCTTCGCCTGTGAGCATCAGCGTATGCCCATCCCAACTCGCGGCATTGGCCCCGGTTCGGCGAATATCCAGCGCCGAAGGCTTAACAATCGCAGAGTTAATGGACATCACCCGCCCCCGAAAAAAGATCCATTACCATGGCGTAACCCCTGTTAACCCTGAAGATAACCACAACTGTTGCCACCACTGCATATACCCCTCAAGGTTGCCGCGCTTGGCCAAAGATATCGCTGAAAAAGCGGTCCCCGACCAGAGCCAAGTGGTCATCATGGTAAAAAATATCGACACCGGCCCCATATCTCGGCGAATCGCCCACAGCGTTAAGATCAACATCGGCCAGACCATTAGCACGGCAATCAACGCATCATGCCAACGACCCAGCCAGGCATGACCTGCACCTGGTAAGATGATCGCCAGCAGTGTTGGAATGGTGGTCGATGCTGCTTCAGGTTGCGGATGCTGCTGCATAAACTGGCGAATCAGCGTGGTGTAGTGACTCTGTTCATGCAAGCCTTCAAGCAAAAATGCTTGTGATTTTCGCATCTGCAACAAGGAGGCAGCACACTCCATACGCTCACGCCAAGGGTGCTGCTGGGGTAGCATCGCCGCCGCCGCATGCAAACTTGCAAGACTCTCATTGAGGCGATCAGCTGCCGCAAGTTGCATCGCATGTCGATAAACCTGTGCAGGTGCAAGCGTTGACTCGCCCCCATCCCCCCAAATCGTTGCAGGTGAAACCATCAGTAAAAGGAGTAGCAATAAACCACGCATCTAATGAACCAACTGATTCATTTCAACAATGGGCAACAAAATCGCCATCGCCAAAAGCCCTACCAACGCCGCCATAATAATCACCAATGTCGGCTCCAAAATGGTCAGCAATCGTTTCATCGCCCGTGTCGATTCTCGCTCATAGTTCTCAGCAATTTGCAACAACATTTGATCCAACCTGCCACTCTGTTCTCCCACCGCAATCATGCGCAGCGCCATATGGGGTATATAGCCGCCCGCCTTGAGGGCATGGGCCAAGGATTCCCCCTCGCGCAACAGCTCCCGCCCATCCATCGCAATCGCCTGAATGGGACGCATACTTAAACTTTGCACCGCAATATGCATCGCAGCCAACACCGGCACACCGCCCGTCAACAACATCCCCAGCGTTCTTGAAAAACGCGCCATATCCATGCGCACCAGCAGCGTAGAAACGGCAGGAATACGCAACAGCAGTTGATCACGCCGAAAGTGAACATCATCCGAGCGCATCGCCAATCGATACAGGACAATCACCATCACCAAGGTAAGGATCATCCAGAGTGCATCATGCTGAACAAATTTCGACATTCCCAACACCACCTGCGTCAACAACGGCAACTCGCCCCCTGTTCGCTCAAAAACCGTGACGATTTGAGGCACCACCACCGCCAAAAGAAACATCATCACCCCCACGCCTGCGGTGAGAATCAATGCAGGATAAAGGGTTGCCGATAGCAGATCTTGATCCAGCTGTTGGCGCCGCTCAAAAAGTTCGGCAAGACGCGAAGCAACTTGGTCAAGTTGACCCGTCTCCTCCCCTGCTGCGACCATATTGCAGATCACCTCCTCAAACCCCTGCTGCCGAAGCCCCTGAGAGAGCGATCCCCCCTCCAAGACACATTGGCGCAGCGCAACAATCACCCGCTTGCTTTTACGCTGTTCAAAGCCCTCAACGATCGTATCCAAGGCTTGTGCCAAAGGCATGCCCGCTTGAACCAATATCGATAACTGCTGCAAAAACTGACTGGTCTCTGTTATTGAAAGCTTGGCGCCCTTGCGCACGCCTGCATCACTGCGACTACGATCAACGATAGGCTCAGAAAGCGTCGTCAATTTTCGAACCACCCAACCGTTGCCCTTCAGCTGCGCACGCGCCAACCGTTCAGAGGCAACATCCAGCTCCCCCTTATGTTTTTTACCATGGGCATCCATCGCCTCAAAAAGAAACAGCGTCATAGGTCATCAACCACATCGACATCTTGTTTAGAGACGCGCAGCACCTCATCAACGGTGGTTAAACCTGCAGCGATATGGCGGGCTCCATCATGGCGAAGTGTAGGCATGTCATCCTGTTGCGCGATGCTACGAAGTTTTAATAGGCCTTCTCCCTCATGGATCGCTTCCCGCAGTGTATTTGACACCCAAACCATCTCATAAATGGCCAAACGCCCCATATATCCTGTCATCATACACTGCTCACACCCTTGGGCGGCATAGATGTGCGACACTCCATCAAAAAGGTATGCAGGGACATCCAGCGCGCGTAGAACATCGGCAGTGACAGCCTCCGTCTCTTTACAATGGGGACACAAACGACGCACCAACCGCTGCGCCTGAACCATCACCAATGAAGAGGCCAAAAGATAGGGTTCAACCCCCATATCTTCCAAACGGGCAATGGCGGAAAGCGCATCATTGGTATGCAGTGTGGAAAAGACCAAATGGCCCGTCAACGACGCTTGGATGGCAATCTCCGCCGTCTCCAAATCACGAATTTCACCAATCATCACAATATCGGGATCCTGGCGTAAAATGGCGCGTAAACCTGTCGCAAAATTGACGCCAATCTTGCTGCGCACCTGCATCTGCGCAACCCCGGCAAGTTGATACTCAATCGGATCTTCGATGGTCATCACATTTCTATTTTCACGATCGACCTGCATCAACGCAGCATACAGGGTGGTACTCTTACCCGAACCCGTCGGCCCTGTCACCAATACAATGCCATGCGGCGCGGCAATCACCTTGCGCATCATTTCCAGATGGAGATCGCTCATGCCAAGCTCTTGCAGTGAAAGCAACTTCGCCCCTTTATCGAGCAAACGCATCACCACCCGTTCACCAAACGCGGTCGGGAGCAGTGAGACTCGCACATCAACATCACGGCCGGCAATTCTGACTCGAAAACGGCCATCTTGCGGATGACGCTTCTCGGCAATATCCAAGTGTGCCATCACCTTGATGCGGCTACTCAACGCTGCCTGAACACCTTTGGGCGGCTTCACAATGGGATGCAACATGCCATCAATACGAAATCGAACCACCACATGGTGCTCAAACGGCTCAATATGAATATCAGACGCGCGATCCTTCAACGCTTGCGAGATCAGGGTGTTGACCAAACGAATCACCGGCGCATCATCTTCTGCATCGAGCAGATCACCCATCTCTTCCAGCTCTTTGGTCAACGCTTGCGACTCTTCCATCCCTTCAAGCATTTGCTCGGCACTGGTCTGTGCCACATCAAAGGTTTGGTTCAGCGCCATCATGATCACATCGCTATCGGCAAAGATCGGGGTAAACTCAAGGCCAAATTCACGCCGAAAGTCATCAAGAAGCTCCCACGGCCAGCGCCGCTGATCATCCAGTGCGAGAAGATTTTCGCCCATCTCTGAGTCCTGCAAGGCAATCACTGGTCCTTGACGCAAAATCGCCAACGGAAAGTGCAGCGTGCGCTCAAGGTGCACCATATCCCCCGAGATTCTACCTAGCCGTTTCATCGTTATGGGTTGACCGGGGTCAGAGGACTCAAATCAGCGGGCAATTGCTGTTTTTCTTGCGGGAAAACAAGGCTGCCGCGTTTCTTTGGATTTTCATAAAGGGTGCGAATATCCAAATACTTCTCTTGCGTTAAGGTATCAATATCATTCTGCTGCTTAATAATATGCGGGCGTAAAAAGACCATAAGATTGGTTTTCACACGGGTATTCTGGGTAAACTTAAAGGGCTCTCCCAAAAATGGGATTCCGCCCAAGCATGGTACTTGCTGCACCGAAACCGCATTGTCATCCTTAATCAAGCCTCCGAGCACAATGATATTTTTATCATCGGCAAGCACAGAGGTCTTAATCGAGCGCTTATTGGTAATAAAGCCCCCTTCTGCCGCAGTTCCGCCTTGAACACTGGAGACCTCTTGATAGATATCCAAGCGCAACGAGTCACCCGCTGAAATTTGCGGTTTGACGCGCAAAGTCAAACCCACATCTTTTCGCTCAATCGTTTGAAAGGGATTGGCAACGCCCCCTTGGGTTGCGCTCTGACCCGTAATGAACGGCACATTTTGACCAATGATGATCTCTGCCTCTTCATTATCCATGGTTAATAGATTGGGCGTAGAGAGAATATTGGTATCTGAGTTGCTATCCAAGGCACGCATCAAGGCTCCCAAATTGGCGAAGGTGACCCCACCAAATGTCACCGTGCCTTTCACTGCGCCCACCATCAAACCCGCGCCCCCCGCAAAAGGATTCGCCGCCACGGTGTTAATATTGACCCCGGCATTGTTGGGAAAGGATGTCCCTCCGATGGCTTGAATACCATTACCATTGGCAACATTGCTCATCGCTTGCCACTCCACCCCAAATTGTTGCGCCACATTTTCAGAGACCTCAACAATCAGCGCTTCAACCAACACCTGCAAACGACGAATATCAAGTTTATCAATGATTTTATAGAGCGCATCTCGATCACTAGGATCTGCCGTAATCAGCAACGCATTGGTCGCTTTATCGGCAACCACCTTCACCTCACCCACAAAAATCGAAGGACTCTTTTCAGTTTGCGCCACCAAAGGGGTTAAAACTTTGGCCACATCCTCCGCATCGGCATGCTGCAAATAACGGACACTCATGCGCCCAGCATCATGTTCAGGTGGATAATCAAGACGAACAATCATCGCTTTAATCTCTGCAATGGCCGAAGGGGTACCACTTAAAATCATCACATTGCCCGGATTATAGGCCATGATTCGAAATGCATTCGATTGATCCGTCACCTTATAAACGCTCTTTAAGGTCTTCTCCATCTTCTCCGCCGAAGCAAATCGCAGTGGTACCAACTCGGTCACCAAAAGCTCACTTGCATCAAGCACTTCAACAATCTCTGTCAACTTACGCACACTTTGCGCCATATCTGTCAGCAGTAAAAGATTCCCAGAAGCATGGGCAACCAGATGGCTCTGCGGAGACATCAGTGGCCGCAAAATGGCCACCAGCTTGGTGGCATCGGCATAGTTGAGCGTAATCACTTGGGTGACCAAACGATCACTGCCTCGGCTTTGTTGATAGGTGTTGACCGCAACCCCCTGCTGTTTGGCATCGGCCAAAGGCAGAATCTTGATCACATCCCCCGACTCAATCGCCGTAAAACCATTGATCTCCAAGATAGATAAAAAGACATCATACGCTGCTTTTTCAGGGATTGCCTTGGGCGAAATGATGGTGACATTGCCCTTCACTCGACTATCAACCAGAAAGTTTTTGCCCGAAAACTCTGCAACAAACTGAATCACCGATTGAATATCGGCATCTTTAAAGTTCATGGTGATATTTTCAGCCGCGGCAGCCACGGGATAAAAAGCAGCGATGAGCATTATCCCACACACAAAACCTAGATGTTGCACCCTACGCATTAACTTATTGAATATCATAATGAACCCTCATCTCTTGCCCTGCGCGCAGCAGGGTAACATCCAAGCTACTTGCATCCTTTAATTGATTGTAAAGCGCCAGCGCCTGATCCATCGATTTCACCGGCTGACCATTCACTTCACGCAACACATCACCCGACATAATCCCAACACGCTCAATCACGCTCCCCTGCTTCACGCTGGCAACCATAAATCCTTCACTCACCCCTTGTTGAAAAAAGGGAACAATACTCACTTCACTCATCAATTGCGGCATATTTTGCAAGGCATTATTAATCATGGTTCGATCAACCTGCACCTTTTTAGCACCACTGTTGGCATCAATAGGCTTCGCAACACCAACCGAAGATGAAACAGCCGCAGGGTCGAAGCTCTCCAGCCACAGTGCTTCTAAATGGCCTCGCACATCCAAAATCACCCGTTGCGTCTCAATGGTTTTTAATACGATCCCCGGCTGAATCGGCTCATCAACATGAAATACTTGCTGCGCTGTTGCGGCATTCTTTTTGATAATCGCCAAAGAGTGGTCGCCCGAAACAATAGTCCCGAGCAACTTCATCCCCAATTGGCTCAAACTGACCGTCGGCGCAACCTGCACAGGCTTGGCAACCGCAATGGATTCAGCAACCTGGGCAACAGAAACCTGACCAAAAAGAGCAACCTTCAAGGGATCCTTTTTAGGCGGTTGCGCGGTGGGCTGATCCTCCGTAATCGAAGCTGCAATCATCGTTTTCTTGCCCATATTATCGGGCGTTGCAGGCAAAATAAGACCCGCCACCCACCATGCCGTAGCCAATACAGTCAATAGCTCTAACAGCGTAATGAAACGCGGCAATATCAATGCCCCCCCCCTGCAACGCTTTCCCTTGGCTGAAGTGAAAAGCCGCTATTCATCGCCTCATAGCGCGCGTATATCGTCTGAAATTGATCTGCGAGCGATGCGAAGATATCCACCAAGTAGGGATCAAAATGTTTGCCGCCTCCTTCAATAATAAACGCTCGCGCATAATTATGAGATAACTTGCTTTTATAAACCCGTGGGCTCACAAGCGCATCATAGACATCCACAATTGCCATCATTCTTGCCGATAATGGAATCCCCTCGCCCGACAATTGATAGGGATAGCCCGTTCCATCCCATCGCTCATGATGACTACCGGCAATATGCACGGCCTCATCCAAAAAACTCCGACAAGCACCCAGGGTTTGCTTGGCCTGCTCCAACGCACGCGCGCCATACAGGGTATGCTTTTTCATCTCCGAAAACTCATCCTCAGTCAATTTCCCCGGCTTTAACAAAATCCGATCAGGCACGGCTATTTTTCCAATATCATGCAATGGTGCGCTCTCCACCACATCCGAGACCCAAGTCAAATCGAGCGCATCACGGTACCGATCTGAAACGAGCAACGCATTGGCCATCAACTCCATATAATCACGGGTACGCATGATGTGATAGCCGGTATCATGATCTCGCTGCTCAGACATCGCCCCCATCATCTCAATGGCAGCCCGCTGCGTTCTTAAGATCTCCAAACGCTGCGTCGCAAACTTGCGCTCCAATGCCTGAAACTGCTGCTCTCGCTCCCGTTGCAACAAACGATGCTGCAGATGTATTTTCAAACGAGCCAAACACTCCTCTTTTGAAAAAGGCTTCATCAAAAAATCACTAGCCGAACTATTCAACGCATCCAGTACCGATTGATGATCGGTTGCACCACTCATCATCACAATCGGAGCATCACGCGCAATCAATCGCTCCTGCACCACATATTGACACAACTCAATCCCTGTAAGAGCTGGCATCATATTGTCGGTGAGTAGAAGATCGGTCTCCAAAGGGTGAGCGCGTAAATATTCAAGAGCCATCACACCACTCTCAAAGCCTTTTACCTCAACCCCCAGTGAATGCAGGATTTGCATACAAACCAAACGAATCATCCGATTATCATCCACCACAATAACCTTCAACTGTTTAAATTGCTCATCGGTATGCAATATTTTATCCACAGCATAAACCAACTCTTTGTTTTCAAAAGGTTTGGAAATAAAATCAATGGCGCCGACTTCAAACCCGCGCCGGCGACTTTGCACAGGATCTGACCCGCTGATTAAAAGAATGGGAAGATCACACCACTGCGTATCCTCCCGCACCTGCTGACAGAGCGTAAAGCCATCCATATCTGGCATCTCAATATCAACAGTCATTAAATCGGGAACAAACAGCTGAAGCTGTTTTAACGCATCTTCTCCCCGTAATGCCACCTCTGCGGCATAACCATGGCTCTCTAAAAGCCGTTTGATCAGCTCAGCTACCGATCGGTTATCATCTACAACCAACACCCGCTTACGCATCAATGCGCACCATCCTCATCTTGGAGCTCTTGCTTAAAAATGGCGCGGTTGTTCAAAATAATCGCCAATAAAATCGCGGAGTAGATAAAAGTTGAGAGCATGATCACCCCGATAACCACGGCCTGAAACATCTCCAAATGTTCAAAGCTAGCAGGAATCATCAACAACATTACAATCGATAGCCCCCCCTTAATACCAGCAAAGGTAAGCACTCCCCACCAACGAAAATTCATATTGGTCATCTTCTCTGTTTGATGGCTAATCCATGCAAACTTGGCCATCATCACCGCACGAATCAGTGTCGTTGCCAAAAACATCACCACAATCTCATGGCGGTAATGCCACAAATCGGTGAGATTCACCACCTCAGCCATCGCCACAAAGAGCATGGTATTGGCGACAATCGCCAGCAATTGCACATCCTCTTTTGAACGCATATGGCGATCACGCTCCGCCACAGTGCTCTTGATCTTTGAGAGCGCAAGCAGCACCAAATTGCGCGTCTGTGCCCCGCGATGCAGCCCTTCGGTAAGATTTACCTCCTCTTTGACCATACGCATCTCATGGTAATCGCTACTCTTAATCATGGTATGATGCAGGGTAACGGTTGCAATAATCGTCGCTAAAATACCCGAAAGATGAAGGTGTGAATGGGCTCCAAACCAATTCAAAATCACATAAATATGTTCAGAAACCTCAAATGCACCATAGCCTGTTAAAATCAAAATAAGCAGCTCAGCCATACGGTTATGGGTTGTTTTGAGCATCCATAGCCCTACATAGCCCACCAGCCAACCAATCACCACCGAACCGCCCACCACCATGACGCTGGTTTGTGCCACATATCCGGCCGTAACTGCACCTCCTTCAAGGGCATAAAGACCAATAAAAACAAACACAATCAATGCCGTCGCATCATTAAAAAGACTCTCGCCCTCACAGAGGATTTTTAACCGATGGGGTAAGTCGAATTTTGAAAAAATACTCACCACCGAGACAGGATCGGTCGCAAGAACCATCGCAAACAATAAAATCACCGCCGCCATCGAGAGGTGGTAGGAGGCAAACAGCGTATCTGCCAACAAAATAGCCACCACAACAGAGAGCGCCACCGCAACCACAGCCAGATAAAAAAGGCTCCACGCATGCGCTTTTAAATCACGGATGTTGAGTTCCAACGAATCACTGATCAATAAAATGGGTAGCAATAAAATGACCAAAGTGGCGAACTGCTCAGTATTCTCCGCCAACAAATAGTGACCGCCCAAACCTTGATGTACCAATAACGACAACGCAATCAAACTCACCGGCGAGGGAATATTCAAACGATCCTGTAGCTGCAACGCAGCATAGAGCATCAAGCCCAAGATCAACAGTGTTAATATCATTTATACCATGCTCCAACGCTCATATTTCTTCCCGGAACTGTAACGCCTCAGAGATCTGTGATACACCTATATCCTCACACCCTTGAAGATCCGCAATGGTCCGCGCAACTTTTAACATTCGATGATAACTACGCGCTGAAAGATTAAATCGTGTCATGGCGCGATCCACAAGCCTTTGGGCATCCGCCCCCAAAGATGCAACTGCTTGAAGCTGCTTAACTTGCAACTCCGCATTGGCCACCCCTTGCCGCGCATATTGCCGCGTACGCGCCGTGGCAACCCTGGCAGCAACCACCGCAGAGGACTCCCCCTCCCCTTGGCGCAGCAGCTCTTCACGATCCACGACGGGAACATGAATACGCAAATCAAATCGATCCAACAGCGGCCCTGACAATCGACTTTGGTAACGCTGCACCTGCGTTGGAGAACATTTGCATGTCACACTCACATGACCCAAATAGCCACATGGGCAAGGATTCATCGCCGCAATCAACTGAAAACGAGCCGGAAAAGCCAAAGAATCTGCCGCACGAGAAACACAAACTTCACCACTTTCAAGCGGTTGCCGAAGCACCTCAAGTACCGTGCGTCGAAACTCGGGCAGTTCATCCAAAAAGAGAACGCCTCGATGTGCGCGCGACACTTCACCCGGCTTAGGGATACTCCCCCCACCAATCATTGCAACATCAGATGCCGTGTGATGTGGTGAACGGTAGGGAGGCACCCTGGACATCACGGGACGAGAGGATTGATCTCCCACCGCACTATAAATTCTAGCCACTTCCAGCTGTTGTTCTGAGGTCAGCGGCGGTAAAATTGAAGGGACTCTCTCAGCCAACATGCTCTTACCCACCCCTGGAGCGCCGACCATCAACAGATGATGTTGCCCCGCTGCAGCAATCTCAATGGCACGCCGCGCATGGTGCTGACCACGAACATCGACAAGATCACGCAACAAGCGCTTGGAAGATTCAAGAAGTTCCACAGAAAGGGAGCTGCCATCAAAAGGTAAGAGCACTGTTTTGGCAGATAAATGGGCAACAACATCCAACAAGCTTGTGGCAGAAAAAACATCTAAACCCTCAACCATTGCCGCTTCCACGGCATTCTCAGGCGCCACGATCATCTGCGAAAACCCTTGCGACTTGGCAAAAATAGCCAATGAGAGCACACCGCGGGTCGGGCGTAGCGATCCATCTAGCCCCAGTTCTGCCGCCATAAAGGGCAACGGCGATGTTGATTCGATTTGACCTGAAGAGAGGAGCACTCCAATCGCCACAGGAAGATCAAAATGGGAGCCCTCTTTACGCCGATCTGCGGGAGATAAGTTAATCGTGATATGCCGCAATGGAAATTCAAACCCAGCATTGGTCAACGCTGAGCGAATACGCTCACGCGACTCTTTGACCGAGGTATCTGCCAACCCCACCATCACCCAAGCCGGCAACCCCCGTGAGAGATCAACCTCAATGGTTACCGGCTCGGCTTCTATCCCGCGCAAAGTGGCTGAACTCAATCGTGAAAGCATCAAGCCAACACTAGCCTTAGTGCGTAGTCACACGCAAGAAAGCAAAGATGATCGCTTGTGACGATGGCAACCATCACTTCTTCGACTTTTCATAGAAGAAGATGAGAAGGTACTATTGAATCACAGGAAGTACGACCGACCAAACATGAAATCCGCGTGTTGACTTGACCTGACGCTCTTTTTTAACATCGGCGCCAATGTCACGGTCTGAATGAAAATAGACTCGACCATTGCTCGCAACCGTGGGTGCACCATCCCTTGCAGGATCCGTGGTAAGTTGCGTTAATTGACGACCCTCACGATCAATCGCCCACACATCCCAAGAACTCTTACCCCGCTCACGGTCCATGTGCTCACGGTTAGAGGTAAACACAATCCAATGGCCATCATGGCTCCAGCTTGGCTGCACATCGACGCTACGGTCATGGGTAATTTGTACCAAATTATCACCATTCACATCCATCGCATAAAGATGCACGCTACGCCCATCCGCCATTGAAAAAACAATCCGCGTTCCATCAGGAGAGATCGATGGGGTGACACCCGCACTTAAAACCTTCTCTGCCCCCGTACTATCCAGATGAACAATTTCGCTCTCAAATTGATCAACATCCCAATTATTAAAACCACTCTGCTTTGCTTGTCCTTGCCTTGCTGTTGCCTCATTATGCTTGCTCTTCAAACCATGAAGACGGACGGCAATAACACTGCCATCGGGCAGCGGTAATGCTTGAATGATCATCCCTTGAAGAAGATGGCTACGGCTTAACAAGCCTTCTCCATCGGCATGCATGCGCCACAAGCCCAATTCACCTGAACGCTGGCGAATAAAGCTCACCTTTTCATCCCCCTGCCAATGGATTGAATTGAGTGCGGACGCTTCATCAATCACAAGGTTGAGTGGATCACCATTCGCTAAACTCCGGCGAGAAACCCACGCTCCCTTCTGATTTTCAGCCACCACGAGCAACTGTTTTCCATCAGGAGATACCTGTGGATACATCTCACTTTCATTAGGTTCAAGCGTCAATAAAACGGCACCATCATCGACAACCTGGGGTTGATTTCCATGCTGAGAGCTTGACGATTTTTGAATCCAGTCAAGCAAATTTTCCGCCTGTGCAACCGCAGAGCCTAACATCAAGCACCCTGAAATCATTGCTATTTTTAAAAGGCTATTTCTCATTATTTCATCTCCACTTGCCATAAATTCCAATGGCTTCCGATTCGTTTTTGAGGATCTTTGCTATTTCTATTGGAATGAAAAATAAGATGGTGCTCATCAAGCCACGCAACACCACCATCCGTTGCTTTTTCAGCATTAGTCACTTGTTCAATCCTGCCCGAGCTTAAATCAACCACATAGATCGATGTTTGACGCACTTCACCCTGATGATCACGATTTGAAATAAACGCAAGTCTCTTACCATCGGGGCTAAATGCAGGCTCAAAGTCACCAAATTTATTGGTGGTAATCTGCTTTAAGTTTTTTCCATCAACATCTTGCATCCAAATATCAAAATTACCGTCAATCTCACGAACGAATGCGATCTGTTTGCCATCGGCAGAAATCGCCCCATCAAAGGCATGTGGAATCATCATTAACTGCTGTTGATCTTGATTCATCACAAAAAGAACCGGCGCTTCAAAACTGTTTTTACGCCCTGTCTCAATCGTGAGATAATCTTGGTGGTAACGCCATGATTCTGAGTGATACATGCGCCATGTTTGCCCAATCAGTTCAATGTCTTGATGCCCATCTTCAAAATCACGCGACATTGCAGCACGGCGAGTTCCTTCCAAGGAAGTGTCATAGCACCAAATATGACCATCGGCAGATGCCTTGAGGTTATTTGGCATCAAGCCATGTTTATAGGCATCGACATGACCAATAGCAACATAACCATCCCCGCCTGCTTGCAGAATCCACGCGGAGTAAGGCCCCATACGATTGCTAACATGACCGATACCGCCATCTTGCAATGCAACCCCATATCGAATTGACTCATTGGCAAAATCAGCTTTCACTTCACGCCCCGCAGCTGAAAGATGATCCTTGGCCACACGAGCAACGCTATAGGCATAATTGATCCGTTGACTATAAACTAAAAAATCACCCGCAACTGAGGGATAAACGGTCTCTTTCTCATCATCTTCTAACACGATTTTCACAGGATTAAGTGGTTCATAGTCACGATTGGATTTGGCCTGTGCAACATCCAAAACGACCATCATTGAAACGACAGCTACTACACCTAAACCCATTTTCTGTAATTTTTGCATATTTCGCCTCCGAAAATTTAGAGGCGAATATAACCAACTATTACATGAACAGATGATGAAAATGTGCTGATAAATTATTTATCAGGACGAAGCGAATAGATACGCTGCAAGACTTGATGACCTTTAAGTTGATGAAAGATCACCATTCCAACATGGCCAATAATGTAAATCCACAGCAAGCTTCCCAACCCTTCATGCAGCTCTTTGGCCGAATGAACAACACCCCGCATCGTTCCATCAGCATCCATCCCCAGATACATCGTACACCCTGTGATGCCAAGCGCCAACGCCAATAACAGCCCCAAACCATGAACTGTTTTGGCCAAAGGACTATCAAGATTCATTGCCAACTTGCCCGCAAACCAACCGGGAACCTGCTTAACTTCTTGTAAAACGGCTGAAACACCTGCAGATGATATCCAGGGATAGAGCTCTAGCCACTGGTTCTTCTTCATCACATAAAGCAATCGCAATGTGATCAGCAGCAAAACCAGTAATCCCACATATTCATGGGCCTCAAAAAAGAAGATCTGCTGCTCATCACGCACACGGCCCGGCTTGGGTCGTTTCATCAGCGACTCCGAGATCAACTGAAAGATGATCGCATAACTAAACATCCAATGTAAAATGCGACTTGTGCGTGTATACATAACCTGTACCTCTTAACTTATAATTGGCGAGATTCTATGTCATGCCGGTGATACGATCATGACATAGATCCCACATCCTACTTACTGTCCCGTTAATGCCGCCAAACGCAAACGCAGAGCGTTTAATTTAATAAATCCATCCGCATCCTTTTGATTGTATGCACCCGCATCATCTTCAAAGGTACACAACCGCTCATTAAAGAGTGAATTGTCAGATTTTCGACCCACAACCATCACATTGCCTTTGTAGAGTTTCAAACGAACCGTACCATTCACCATCGCTTGCGAGGCATCAATCATCCCCTGCATGATCCGACACTCAGGGGCAAACCAATAACCGTTATAGATCATCTTGGCATAGCGTGGCATCAACTCATCTTTTAAATGGGCAACTTCACGGTCCAATGTGATCGATTCAATCGCCCGATGCGCTTTAAGCATAATCGTTCCACCGGGTGTTTCATAACAACCGCGCGATTTCATACCTACATAGCGATTTTCAACGATATCAATACGACCAATACCATGCTTACCACCAACCGTATTTAGTGAACGAAGTACCTGTGCCGGTGTCATCTTGCTACCATTAATAGCAACAATATCACCACCTTCATAAGTAAGCTCAATATACGCCGCGTGATCAGGTGCCGCTTCAGGTGAGGATGACCAGCGCCACATTGACTCAGGTGGCTCACACCATGGATTTTCTAAATCATACCCTTCATAGGAAATATGCAAAAGATTGGCATCCATCGAGTAGGGTGATTTTGAACCTTCTCGCTTGCGCTCAATCGCAATATTATGCTCAGCGGCATAGGCCAACATCTGCTCACGAGAAACCAAATCCCACTCACGCCAAGGGGCAATAACGCGAATATTGGGGTTTAAACCATAAAATCCGAGTTCAAAACGAACCTGGTCATTGCCTTTACCTGTCGCACCATGCGAAACGGCATCAGCACCCTCAGCATTGGCAATCTCTATCATCCGCTTGGAAATCAGCGGCCGTGCAATGGAAGTTCCCAAGAGGTATTCACCCTCATAAATGGCATTGGCACGAAACATTGGAAAGACATAATCACGCACAAACTCTTCGGTCAAATCTTCGATATAAACCGCAGATGCTCCACACGCTTCGGCTTTGCTGCGTGCCTCTTCAACTTCTTCACCTTGCCCAATATCTGCAGTAAAGGTCACTACTTCGCAGCGATAAGTATCCTGTAGCCATTTCAAAATAATGGAGGTGTCTAATCCTCCTGAATATGCCAGCACAACTTTGTTGATGTGATTGTTTGTCATTCCCATTCCTTTTTATAAGATCAATCTTTTGCATGTTGCATCAAAAATACCATCAATGCTTTTTGAACATGGAGCCTATTCTCCGCTTCATCCCACACCACCGATTGTGAACCATCAATCACTTCGGCAGCAACCTCTTCACCACGATGCGCCGGCAAGCAGTGCATAAAAAGTGCATCATCATTGCCCCTCGCCATCACTTCAGCCGTCACTTGATAATCCACAAACGCCTTTTCCCGAATCTCCTGCTCTTGCTCTTGCCCCATCGAAGCCCAAACATCGGTCGTGATCAAATCAGCTCCCAATGCTGCATCAAGCGGGTCTGCCATAAAGGTAATTTTGGCACCCTGTCCGATCGCATCACGCATGAGCATTTCATCAGCCTGATAACCTATCGGCGAGGCAACCTGCAGATGATAGCCAAACAATGCAGCGCCATTGATCCATGAGTGGAGCATATTATTGCCATCCCCAATCCATGTGACTGTTTTACCCTTGATCGATCCCCGATGTTCTTGATAAGTAAAAATATCAGTTAATACCTGACAAGGGTGAAGAAGATCTGTAAGCGCGTTGATCACAGGAACATGAGAATGCTTGGCAAACTCAATGATCGAATCATGTTCAAATGTACGAATCATGATCAGATCCACCATTCTTGATAAGACTTTGGCACTATCTGCCAAGGGCTCACCCCGCCCCAATTGTGTATTATCAGCATGCAAAAATAGCGCATGCCCTCCCAACTGAAATATCCCGGCTTCAAACGAAACGCGTGTGCGCGTGCTCGCTTTATCAAAGATCATCGCCATCGTTTTTCCTTCCAGAAAACGATGGGGCCTACCCGCATAGTGATCACGCTTGAGTGTTGTTGCCAACGCAAAAAGCGCATCTACCTCATCACAATGTAAATCTAACAATGATAAAAAATGTCTCATTGTGAAGCTTCCAAAACTTGATCTAAAATCTGCAAGGCATGTTCAATTTCCGCTTCAGAAACATTCAATGGTGGAAGAAGCCTCAAAACCTTAGGCCCTGCAGCTAAAATCAAGAGACCATGCTGCTGACATCGCTTAATGATCGCAGCAACCTCGTCATGGCACGATACACCAAGGATCAAACCTTCACCGCGCACACAATCAATGACAGAATGATTCGCTTGCAACGCTTGTAAACCATGCCGTAACTGCGCCCCTCGTTCTACCACATTCTCCAGAAGTTTTTCCTCTTCAATAATCTGCAATACAGCAAGGGCAGCTGCGCATGCAAGCGGATTTCCACCAAATGTCGAACCATGACTTCCCGCATCAAATGAAGCGGAAATATCTCTTTTGGCAACCATCGCCCCAATAGGGACACCACCGCCAAGTCCCTTGGCCAAGGTCATAATATCAGGGAGCACGCCATAATGCTGATGCGCAAACATTTTACCCGTTCTACCGACACCTGTTTGCACCTCATCCAACACCAACAATACACCATACGCATCGCACAGAGCACGAACTTGTTGCAAATAATTAGCATCTGCGACGACAACACCGCCCTCTCCTTGAATGGGTTCAAGAATAATTGCAGCAGTATGATGATTGACCATCTCACGAAGTGCCTCAATATCATTGTAGGGAACATAGTCAAAACCAACAGGAAGCGGCTGAAATCCTTTCTTAACCTTTTCTTGACCGGTTGCCGTCAATGTCATCATTGTACGGCCATGAAACGATTGCAGTGCTGTAATGATCTGTGGTCGAGACTCACCGTGATCAAACCAATACTTTCGCACCAGTTTTATCGCGGCTTCATTGGCTTCGGCACCTGAATTGCAAAAAAAGAGCTCATCCAACGCACTCTCTTTTGCAAGCGTGTAGGCCAACCTCTCTTGCAAGGGGATATGAAACAGGTTGGAGCAGTGGATCATTTTTTCGGTCTGTTCGTTGATCGCACTTAAAAGTTTAGGGTGCCCATGGCCCAAAGTATTGACTGCGATTCCTGATATAAAATCAAGATACGACTTGCCATGGTCATCCCATACCCATGAGCCTTTTCCATGCGTTAAACGAATATCAAACCGTGCATAATTGTTCATAACCGCCAAACTATCGCTATTCACATCCGTACGCCTTCATCTTGATTATCTTTTTTGTACCCAAAATAACGCTCACTTATGCCACAATATCTAGAAGCGTTTTATGCATCTCATCGTTTGTTTTAATTACCGCGATATTGGCTGCAAAGGCATGTTTATCATTGAGCATGTTGGTGATATTTTTTTCTAAGTTCACATTGTTTTTCACCTGAGCATCTGCTGAAAGTGTAACCACAACACCTTGCTCGGTCATCGTTGCACTCTTCTCTTGATAATCAACATTGGTGACATTGGCAATATTATCCGCCGTGACCCTGTGCGATGTCGTAATATTGTTCAAACTGCCGTATGCAGACATTGAATAGTTTGATGAAATCATCATCCAAGACTCCTTAATGCCGCGACCCTATCTTCAATGGTTGGGTGGGTAGCAAACAATCCTGAAACACCACCTGATGCCCCATAAATTTTCATCGTCGCAAGTGCATCCTCTTCCGTTGGAACATGTTGCAAATGTTGTGTTGCATTCGAGAGAGCCTCCAACCGCTGCAGTGCACCAATCATGTGTTGCGCGCCCACCGCGCGTGCAGCATAGGCATCGGCCTCAAACTCCCGCTTGCGTGAATACCAACGCACTGGAATTTGTGCCAAAATTGAAAAAACGATTTGCAAGGCCATATCTACGGCAAAATAGAGAAAGTGATTCATTCCACCTTCGCGATTGCTTGCAACCATCCGAGCAATCATATTGGCCAGGAAATAAACAAATGTATTCATCAATCCCTGCAACAGCGTTGTTGTCACCATATCACCATTGGCGATATGCCCCACCTCATGCGCAAGAACCGCCTTAAGTTGATTGTCAGACATATTCATCGCCAAGCCTGAGGAGACGGCAACCATCGAATTGTTGCGACTTGGTCCCGTTGCAAAGGCATTGGGTACTTCATCCCAATAGACCCAAACCTCCGGCATTTTAATCCCTTCACGCGCAGCTAAATCTTTTACCGTGTTATAGACCAACTTCTCTTTTTCTGTAGCAGGTTGTAGCACCTGCTGCATCTGCATACCGCGTTTTGCCATCATCTTGGACATCCACAATGAAATAAACGCTCCACCAAAACCAAATACCATTGCCCATGCGAACTGATGGGTTGCCACACTTCCCCGAACATCAATCCCCAATGCCGGTAAGATAAAATAGATTAAGATATTACCTGAAATCGCCAAGGTTAGAAATATGAGAAGATTGGCAACAATCAACATGGCGATACTTTTTAACGAACGCATTTACGCTCTCCTTTAGACCTTATTTCAAATCTTATTTCTTAAAAGTTTGGTGACGAATTCTAATTCTTTTTTGCTTGAAAACTCAATCTGAACCATACCAAACCCTCGCTTACTCTGTTTAATATTAACAGGAAGAGATAGTAATTTAGCCAATTCATCAGATAACGCAACTACACTTGCATCCATCTCTACTGTACTCTTTGCAACAGAAGGTTTCCCTATTTTTTTTACCTCCTCTTCAACTTTGCGTGTACTCCATCCATCTTTCATCGCCAGATCAGCAATACGAAGCGCTTCTGCCTCTACAAGGCCAATCAACGCCCTCGCTTGACCCATATCCAGCTTACGATTTTCCACCAATCCTTGAATGGCCAACGGAAGTTGTAAAAGGCGCAACAGATTACTGACATGCGTCCTGGAAATTCCAATGCGCGTTGCTACATCTTGTTGCGAATAGCTAAATTCTTCAATCAACCTTTTGTATGCTCTTGCAGACTCTACCGCCGTTAAATTATCCCGTTGTTCATTCTCAACAATCGCCATCTCTAACGCAAGAGCATCATCCACATCGCGAATATATACGGGGATTTCCATAAGCCCAACAACCTGTGATGCACGCCAACGCCGCTCTCCGGCGACAATCTGATAGCGCCCACCTTCAGCAGAGCGAACCAAGATTGGCGTAAGCACACCATTTGCTTGAATGGACTCAACCAGTGATGCGATTTCTTGTTCATCAAAAGTTGTACGCGGTTGAAATGGGTTAGGGTCAATTTGATCGATGGGCAAAACATTGGTCACTTGATCCGCCGCAGTGGTGGAATCTGCGCCCAGAAGCGCATTTAAACCCCGGCCTAAACTACTTTTCTTTACTGGCATCTTCACTATTTCTTTCTCCAATTAGCCCACATCAATTCGATGCATTAATTCCTGCGCAACTTTTAAATAGGCCTGCGCGCCTGATGAGTGAATATCATGGTACATCACTGGAACACCAAAACTAGGCGCTTCTGATAGGCGAATGTTGCGCGGAATCATGTTAGTATAGACCTGCTGGCCAAAATAATCTCGCACCTCTTTCTCAACTTGCCTCGCCAAATTATTATGCCCAACCATCGTCAACAATATACCATGCATTTTCAGCATAGGATTTAATGATGTTTTAATTCTTCTCACCGTATCAATCAACTGCGTTAAACCTTCCAGCGCATAAAACTCGGCTTGAAGCGTAATCAACAAATGGTCCGATGCCGTCAAGGCATTGATAGTCAGCAAATTCAGAGCAGGTGGGCAATCGATAAGCACATAATCAAAGGGCTCGCCCGTATATGCTGCCATTGCCTGATTCAATACATACTCTCGCTTATCAACACCTACAAGTTCCACCTCTGCTCCTGCCAGATCCATGCTTGCAGGTATTAAATAGAGATCTTCACACTCGGTTTCCACAACTACATCTGCAAGTGCCACTTTGTTGATCAATACATGATAAGAACCTCGCTGATTTTTAACTTTTTCAACGCCGAGCCCCGAAGTGGCATTCCCCTGCGGATCAAAATCTATGATTAACACTCGCTTATTAAGCGCGGCCAATGATGCGGCTAAATTTATACAAGTAGTTGTTTTACCAACCCCACCTTTTTGATTCGCTATCGTAAAAACAGGACCCAATGCCTTATGTTTCACGTGAAACATCCCCCTTCACTCCTACAAAATGATCACTACAAAACTTATAACACTCAACCCGCTGATTCTCAACGGCATCGACAGAACCATTCTCAACGATCTTCCAACCATGAATTTCACCCTCATCACACACAAAAGATGAAGAGCGTGGAACCGGTAAAACAGCAATCGCGCCATCTACTACATGCGGAGAAAACATTGCCAACAAACTGGGCACATTGGTCACTGCCCTTGCGACGCATATCGAAGCTCCCAATGATGGCAACGCATTGATATCATCACCATAAACTTTCGCATTCAGGTTCAATGTGCGAACAACATGTTTTAAAAACTCAGCCCGTTTCTTTCGTCTCTCAACCAAAATACCTCGCACTTGCGGACGAGATATTAACAGGGGAATACCTGGAACCCCCATGCCACTCCCCACATCTAACAACACCCCACCTGATGGAATCCATTGATTCAATGCAACGGAAGGGTGAATAAATCGTAACAAAAAATCATCTAAATTATCAACAGATGTCAAATTTAGCGCGCGACGAAAACGCAACACTTCATTGGCATATGCCATCATCTGCACATCAACCATATTTAACAGCCTTTTCTCAAAAAAAGCATTAGCGCTGTAATCGCTGCTGGAGTCACTCCAGAAATTCGCGAAGCTTGACCCAAACTTCTTGGTTTTACATCTTGAAGCTTCGCCACACACTCATTACTCAACCCATGAATATCTGCATAAACAATCTCTTCAGGAATTAATTGATGCTCCATTTTTTTAAAACGATCAATCTCAATATACTGCTTATCTAAATATCCCTCATAATGAATCATCGACTGAATTGTTCTCAAGTCTTGCTTTCCAATCAATGCCACATCAACAATAAGTGAAAGTGCTTTAATCAAATCAACATTCGCTCTATGACAATATGCAGAAAAAATCATATCACCCTTCGGCACCTCTAACCCATTCAAAGCCAAACGCTCCTGCCACACTCTCCCTGTTCCAATCGTCGTACTACGAATGCGATCCATAATTGTTGAAATCGAGATCTCACGACGATCAATAACAGCTTGCCTCTCCTTACTTAATAAACCCAATTTCTTGGCAATATCACCCAAACGAAGATCCGCATTATCCTCTCGTAATTGTAATCGAAATTCAGCGCGGGAGGTAAACATTCTGTAAGGCTCACTCACCCCTTTATTGACTAAATCATCAATCATCACCCCAATATAGGCCTGTGATCGATCAGGAACCCATGATTGTAAATGAGCACAAGAAAATGCAGCTGCATTAATTCCCGCAATCAACCCCTGTGCAGCAGCCTCTTCATAGCCTGTCGTTCCATTAATTTGACCCGCGTGAAATAATCCTGATATTTTTTTCGACTCAAGCGATGGTCTTAACTCTGTTGGATCAATATAATCATACTCAATAGCATAGCCAGGACGAATAATGCGCGCATTTTCCAATCCAGGAATCGACCGAACCATCTCCCATTGAACATCAATAGGAAGCGAGGTTGAAATACCATTAGGATAAATCTCTGAATGATTACGGCTTTCAGGCTCTAAAAATATCTGATGGCTATCTTTATCGGCAAAACGGTGAATTTTATCCTCTATACTAGGACAATAACGCGGACCAGAACTTTGAATTTTCCCTGAATACATTGGTGAGCGTAAAATATTTCTCCGAATAATCTCGTGGGTTACTTCTATAGTACGAGTAATCGCACAAGGAACCTGATCTGCACACAATTTTTCATGTTCAATTGAAAATGGAGAAGCCAAGCTATCTCCTAGCTGCATCTCTAACGCTTCCCAACGAATAGAATTCTTGCATAAACGAGGAGGTGTACCCGTTTTAAGCCGTTTCACTCGAAAAGTTTTTTGATACAACTCCTTTGATAAGTGATCAATTGAGGCATCCCCTAATCGTCCACCAACTAGCGTTGTCTCTCCTATATGGATAACGCCTTTTAAAAAAGTTCCCGTGGTCAACACGACAGCCCCTGCATAGTGCTCAACCCCAAATTCATCAACCAACCCTAAAACTTGATCATCCTCAAAAAGAAGCTTATTGATACTTCCTTGATAAATTGACAAATTAGGCTGCGCATCTAACAAAGAGCGCATCACTGAATGATAAATAACACGATCACATTGCGCCCGAGTCGCTTGAACAGCAGGACCTTTTCTCTGATTTAATGTTCTGTACTGAATAGCTGCTCGATCTGCCACCACTGACATTACACCACCGAGGGCATCAATTTCACGAACCAAATGTCCTTTACCTACACCACCAATCGCAGGATTACATGACATTTTAGCAATAGTATCTAAATTCTGCGTAATCAAACGCACACGAGCACCCCGACGCGCTGCAGCCATTGCAGCTTCACACCCCGCATGCCCCGCACCTACAACAATTACATCAATATTTTGATCAGGGTGTTTCACGTGAAACACCACATAAAAGAATATAAATTATTAAACATTATCATTAGCGCAGGCTAAAATTAATTTATAAATGAGCAAGAAAAAAGGGAGCTTGCGCTCCCTTTTTAGCAAAAACTATCAATCACTCGATTATGCTTTACGCTTCTTCTCAAGCATCTCATGAATAATTGGTGATAAAATCATCTCCATAGCCAACAACATCTTACTTGATGGCAAAACCAAAGTATTACGACGAGACATGAATGAACCATTCAACATCGACAACAAATAAGGGAAATCGATACCCCATTTTTCAGGTTGCTTGATACGAATCACCATCAAACTCTCATCAGGAGTAGGCACATCGCGTGCGATAAATGGATTCGATGTATCAACAAGTGGAACACGTTGGAAATTAATATCCGTATCTGAAAATTGCGGCGTAATGAAATGAACATAATCATGCATGCGTGATAAAATATTTTCTACAACAGCTTCTGGTGAGTAACCACGCAATGCTGTATCACGATGAATCTTTTGAATCCACTCCAAATTCACCACAGGAACAATACCCATGGTCAAATCACAATAAGAGCGTGCCTCGGAAATACCGCCATGCAATCCTTCATAAAAAAGAAGATCAGAACCAGCACCTACCTTTCTCCAATCGGTAAAACGACCCGGTTCTACCCCATAAACTTTTGCTTCTCCATCATCATGCACATAATTACGCGCATAACCTTCTCCATCTTCACCATATGCTTTAAACAACCCAGCAATTTTATCAAAAAGATTGGCTTCATCAGAAAAATGGCTTAAACGCTTTCCTGCAGCCTCAAACTCTTTTGATTTTTCACGAAACTCATAGCGATCAAAACGATGAAAACAATCACCCTCTACAATTGCAGCTGTGACATGTTCTCGTCTAAAAATATGTTCAAGCGCTACTTTCGCAGTACTTGTCCCCGCACCAGATGAACCAGTAACGGAAATTACAGGATGCTTAACAGACATAATCCCTCCGTATTCAAAAATGAATTAATTAACTTCGCTAGTATGACAGAAAAAGCATGGATATTTCAAGTAACATTATTTACCCACACAAAATTTTGAAAATACACGATCTAAAATATTTTCAATATCTCCCATACCAACAATTTCAGCAAGGCTCATCCACGCACGACGCCACTCTAAAGCCAAAAGGTCGATGGAAGATTCAGAATCAATAAAGCATAGACCTGCAAGAAGATGTGTCTTCGCATGTGCAAGTGCTTGACGATGACGCGCGCTGGTTACATAAAGCCCCTCTACAGCACTATCATCAGCTGCCAGGATTTCAATCAATGCTGCCTTTAACCGATCCAATCCAATCTGTTCATGTATAGATATTCCAATAAATGAGGCTGGAGGAACCCCCTCGAGCAATTCAACCTTATTCATAATCAACAATGAAGGAGCCCCCTCACAATCCCATGTAGCGCGATTCGATGCATCTGCGACAAACAACACAACATCAGCAGCTTCCGCTGCCTCTGAAGCGCGTCGTATCCCCTCCAACTCTATTTCATCGCCTGTAGAACGCATTCCTGCCGTATCCAATAAACGAACAGGAATACCACCAATTTCAAAATCGATCTCTAATACATCCCGTGTCGTTCCTGGCGTAGCACTGACTATGGCACGATTTCGTTCAACCAATAGATTCAACAAGCTCGATTTGCCAACATTAGGCGCACCAATAATCGCAATGGTCACTCCATTAAACAATCGTTCACCAATGATTGCTGAGGATAGATAACCATCAATTGGCGCAATAAGTGACTGCTTAACATTATTGGCAATCGTTTCAAAAAATAGATCGGGAATTTCATCTTCAGGAAAATCAAGTGTCGCCTCAATATGGGCTACCGCATCAATCAAAAGATCCATTAAATGATAAATACGATCACCAAATAAGCCATCAAGATGTTTCTTAGCTTGCTTTGCTGCACGGATCGTTTGTGCATCAATACAAGAAATCACCGCCTCCGCCTGAGAAAGATTTAACTTATTATTCTCAACGGCTCGTCGAGTAAATTCTCCGGGTTGAGCCATCACAGCACCCATTTCAAGCAAACAGTTGACCGTAGCTTGGAGCAATAGCGGGCTTCCATGCCCTTGCAACTCAACCACATCTTCACCTGTATAAGAGTGTGGTGCATTAAAATAGAGCACGAGGCCGGAATCTAAATCCTGCTTGGCCTGATCATACCAACCACAATAATAGGACTTTCGTGGTTGAAAATAGCTACGATCTTTTCCCGTTAATTGTGAAACGAACGATAGTGATTCCGGACCTGAAATCCGAATAATACCAATTCCACCGCGGCCACTGGGCGTTGCAATTGCCACAATGGTGGTTTGACTATGCTCCAAACTTAGAACCACAAACCACCCCCATCAAGAAAAAATGATGAATTTACTCCACGCCCATACGACGCATCACCATGCGTTGCTGTAGAATAGATAACACATTATTGACCACCCAATACAACACCAATCCTGCAGGGAAGAAAAGGAACATCACTGTAAATAAAATGGGTAAAAATTGCATAATTTTTGCTTGTAAAGGATCTGTAGGCTGAGGATTTAAACGCTGCTGAATCAACATACTCAATCCCATCAAAACTGGTAATACAAAATAGGGGTCTTGAGCAGACATATCTTGTATCCAACCAATAAAAGGCGCATGACGCATCTCTATGGACATCAACAATACCTTATAAAGCGCAAAAAATACTGGAATTTGGATAATAATAGGTAAACATCCACCCAATGGATTAACCTTATGCTTCTTATATAAAGCCATCATCTCCTGGCCCATTTGCTGCCGATCATCCGAAAAACGCTCTTGTAACTTTTTCTGCTCGGGTTGTAATTTACGCATCCCCGCCATCGATTCATATGATTTTTGGGTTGGCCAATAAAAGATTATTTTAATTAAGATCACTAAAAAAATGATACTAAATCCATAATTAGGAACATAACTATAAAACCATGTTAATGCATCATGTAACGGTTTAGAAATAAAAGCAAACCAACCAAAATCAACACTTCTCTCTAAACCAATATTCAGATCTTTCAGAATAGGAATCGACTTGGGACCAATGAACATATTTGAGCGAAACACCATATGACCATCTTCCAATACACCATCATCAAACATTCCTGCCTGATAGGATTGCCCATCACCTTTGTAATAATAACGGTAATCTTGTTGTTGGTTACCAAAAATTGAAGCGATAAAATAACGGCTCATAATCCCAGTCCAACCACCAACAGCAGCTAAACTTTTTTGCCCCATTTCATCAAGATCATTGTACGCAACTTCTTGCAATTGATCATTCATCAATCCTACAGGACCAAAATATTCATTAAAAGTCGAAGCGTCTTTATTTGGATTACGCTCAACAACTTGGTGGTATAGTTTCAATCCCGAATTACGATCAATACGATCTTCCACGGCGATATGATATGATCCTTTTTCAAGGGTAAATTGACGCTCCCACAAGGTACCATCACTTAAATATCCTGCAAAAACCACAACCATTTGTCCCTTATCATTGACAGATCGAGATTTTTCAGAAAAACCGTTTTCCGAAAGTGATAAACCTATCACTCCCGAGTTAATAAAAAGCGCATGAGTATCGTTCTGATTAAGAACATGAACCGTATCGTTCATTCCCAATGTTTCAAAATATTTAGTCAATGAAGCTTGAACCAATCGTCCTTGAGAGTTCATGGTAAGACTGACCACATCATTTGAAAATGGTTCTAAATTTATCACTTTTTCAGAACTGGCTAATGGTGTTGTAGAGATTGGGCTATCTGTGACATCGCCAACATTTTTCGATACATTTTCTTGATTAGAAAAAGATCCCAGTGATTTTGAAGATATCACATCCTCAGTCACTTGAACAGATTGCTCGGTCACTTTATTAGGAAATAACATTCCCCAACCCAATAAAATTAACATGGATAATACAAATGCCAAAACCACATTTTTCTGATCCATAAAGCCTCCTCTATTCCATCTAAGGAACTAAATCTATACCACTTTTACCAAAGGGATGACAACGAAAAATTCTTCGTAATGCCAAACCACCGCCATACAAAACACCATGACGCTCTATTGCTTCAATTGCATATTCAGAACAAGTAGGAAAAAAACGACACCGTGGGGGAATCATAGGTGACAATATCATTTGATAACATTTTATAATCACTATAAAAAATTGCTTCAAAACAACCCTTATACTTTCATCACTTTTTGAAAACCTTCATCAAAAAGATCATGAAGGTTTTGAGAGACTTCACCTACCGGTATCAACAATATATCGATAGAGAGATGTTTCATAGGATGGCGACGAAACACCTCTTTCGCAACACGCTTGAAATAATTTCTATCAATGGCACCACCATACTTACGGGAAACTGCCAATCCAAGCCGTGCCTGCTTTTGATCATTTTTTTTATAAATGAAAAGCACATTAGAATATTTAACTTTTTTACCACCACGCATCCGGGCAAAATCTTGCTTAGATTTCAAACGATTGAAATCTGGGAATCGATCATGCAGATAAACGTTTACGTCCTTTAGCACGACGGCGATTAATTAATGCGCGACCAGATTTGGTTGCCATGCGGGCACGAAAGCCATGGGTACGGGCACGACGAACTCGACTAGGTTTATATGTAAAACTCATGATTAACTCCTATAAATAAAAAGGCGCCGGATAATATGATACCACTAGATACTGTCAAGATTTAAATGGTTCAAAAGAAAACAAACAATGCCTCCTCAAAAACCACTATTGAAGCTTCTTTCCTGACAGTAGGCTCATCGCATTAAAATTTTACTCCGCCAACGCAGATTTCTTTCGGTCTGAGTGGATCTAAACAGGTTCATCAGCTGGAATATGCTTATCATCCATGCTGCGGATGTTAAAGTAAGCCGTGTCCAAACTTGGTTAAGTCGGTAGCCGTTTTTTTCCCTACCCAAACGCACATTCAACCGGAAGACCCATGCGCTCATATTCTTTCCTGATCCACCTAATATCTTCCTTAGTTGCATTCCAAGTACAGCATAGACCATCACTTATTCTATATATATCAAAGCAATGGGTATTTTTGATAACGATCTAAATATGCTATTAAAAGTTGAATTCGATCATCAATGGATAACCCTATGAGATCATGTATAATTCAGAACATGGAATTATGGGAACAAATCACCAATCAACTTAAAACAATGCTGGCACCATCAATTTACGAAGCTTGGGTATCTCCCGCGCATGGTGAATTACACGACAATACATTTTTTATTTATGTACCTAGTCGAATGTTTATCGATGGAATAAAAAACAATTGTGCCACACTACTTACGCCTATTACCCAGAATCTTTGTGGTGAATCCATCACTATAGAATATCAAGTGGATAACCAAATTCGTGAAAAAATAAATCAACAATTCATAAGTAAACCTTCTGTTGAAAATCAAATCGATGGCGCTGTCGATTCACGATTTGATTTTAACAACTTTATTGTTGGATCAAGTAATGAGTTTTGTCACGCGGCTTGTATTGCGGTAGCAAATCAACCAGGTGAAAACTATAATCCTTTATTTATTCATGGAGGTGTTGGACTTGGGAAAAGCCATCTTATTCAAGCAACGGCAAATCATATCCATAAAGAAAAACCGCATTTAAAAATTGCCTATCGTCGTGGCGAAAACTTCACCAATGAACTGATTACCGCCATCAAATGCAAAAATACAGAAAACTTTAGAAGTAAATATCGCCATGTAGATCTCTTGATTATTGATGATGTCCAATTTATTGCTGGAAAAGAGAGTACACAAGAAGAGTTATTTAACACATTTGATGCATTATATGAGTTAAAAAAACAGATTATTTTAGTATCAGATCGACATCCAAAAGATATGAATAAATTGGATGATCGATTAAAGTCTCGTTTTGGATGGGGGCTTGTTGCTGATATTCAACCACCCGAACTTGAAACGCGTTTAGCCATATTAAAAAGCAAAGCAGAAATTGCTGGGGTTTTAATTCCTGATGACATCTGCTTTTTACTTGCATCAAGAATTACTGAAAATGTCCGTGATTTAGAAGGTGCTTTAACAAGGTTGGTGGCTTATGCCAACCTGATTAATCGTGAAATCACCATGGAAATGACCAAAAACACTTTAAAAGATATTCTACAACAACATAATCGTATTATCCAAATTGAAGATATCCAAAAATACATTTGTAAATTTTATAATATAAAAATTCAAGACCTTCTTTCACGAAAACGGACAAAAAATATTGCTATGCCACGGCAAATCGCAATGTTTTTAAGTAAAGAATTAACCACCCATTCATTACCAGAAATTGGAGAAATGTTTGGAGGAAAAGATCATACAACTATTTTATATGGCTATCGAAAAATTAGAGATTTAATAACTGAAAATAAGATCTTTGAAGAAGAAATACAAAGACATATAGATTTTTTAAAGCCATAACTTGTATAAACTGTGTATAGTATTGATAAAAAATGTGAATAACCATGGAGTAATATCACAATGATTGTATCATTTGAAAAAGTCGCGCAAAATATCACAATTCTATCACATATTATTCATACATATTTAATGAGAAATAGCATTAAAAAAAATAAACAAAACAAACTGTTTGTGAGTTACTCATCTTATTCACAGGCCCTATTATGATGACTATATTTTTTATAATTAATTACAATATAACAGAGGATATATATGCAGTTTAATATTTTAAGATCAACTTTATTATCACAGGTTCAGCGTTGTCACAGTATTATTGAGAAAAAAAATACCGAAGCAATTTTATCGAATATCTTTTTTGGTATAAAAGATCATATCCTGACTCTTATAGGGACAGATTTACAAATATCTGTATTTACTACAACGCGTCTGGAGCAGGTGGACGAGGAAGGCTCTATTACAGTCAATGCTTCAAAACTCTTTGAATATTTAAAAAAATTGAATAGTGATGATTTGATTAAAATAACTGTTAAAAATAACTTTATGGAGTTAAAAACAAAAAACTCAAAGTTTAATTTAATAACCTTGCCTGCTGATGGCTACCCCTCTTTCCCTGATGATGAAACTGAACTTGCATTTGATATTGATGCTGCGGAATTATCAGAAATGATTGCATCAACCTCTTTTTCAATCTCTACCGATGAAACGCGAAAATATCTAACCGGAACATTTTTTGAAACGGGTGAATTTGGTTTGCGAGCTGTGACTACAGATGGACATCGATTATCCTTATCTCAAACACAGTCCAATTTAAATCTTCATGTAAGTACCTCAATTGTTCCCAAAAAGACTGTTTTAGAGATGAAAAAAATCGCCGATGATTCAACGGGATTAATTCATTTGAATATTGGTAAACGGCAAATTCGTTTATCTACAGATTCAATTGGATTGACTTCAAAGGTTATTGATGCGAATTTCCCAACCTACCAAGATGTTATCCCACTAAATCATCCTGAAGAGATTGCTATTTCAGTCGCGCAACTGGATCAAACATTGCGCCGTAGTATGATTATTGCGAATGAATTTACCCATGATGTTTCTATCCAATTAAGTGAAGATCAACTTAAAGTTGTTGCGCGTAACAATGAGCATGAAGAGTCGGTTGAAACGATCGCTATTCAATATGCTGGAGCAGATTTTTCTATCGGATTTAATGCAAAATATATTTGTGATGTGTTGCAAGTTATCCAAGGTGATCGTGTCCGCATTCAATTTAAAGATGAAACAAACCCAGTACGATTGCTTGAAGAGTCTCATGATAATCATCAGTTTATAGTGATGCCGATGCGTATTTAATTGAACATAGTGTTTGTTCAACATATTTTTTTAAAAAACTTTCGTTGTCATAAACATGCTTCGTGGCCCCTTCAGCAAGGGGTCAATTTATTGATTGGTCCCAATGGTTCAGGAAAAACATCTTTTCTTGAAGCGGTTTTTATCGCAGTTTATGGTCACTCTTTTCGTCAATCAAAAACACCTGATTTGGTTCACTTTAATGAAGAAGAGTTTCAAATAGACCTTCAATGGCTGCGATATGGTCCCTTACATTTGCAAGTTAAAGGGAATAAAAAAAATATTATTCGTACACTTCAAGGAAAAAAAATTACAATAAAAAAAGATTTTCTTCGATCTTTTCCGATTGTTTTTGATTCTACAGTGACATCTCGATTCATTGATGGAACACCGAATGATCGAAGAAAATGGCTAGATGCACTGTTATTTTTATGTAAACCTCATCTCAAGCATGTTTATCAAAATTATTTACGCGCCATGATGCAAAGACAACGCGCGTTACGATATAACCATCATCGAGATATGCTTTTGATTTGGGAAAGTCAGATGGTAGAGATGGGAAAGGTTTTATCTTTAGAAAAAATACAATTAATTGAAAAAATTAATGAAAAATTAGCTGATGAAATGTTATGTTTAAATGCCAATGTTCAATTTGAACTAGCGGTGGATCAAAATAATCTTAATGAAGATTGGTTAAATCAATTAAAAAATAATCGAGATTCTGATAAAAAATTAGGGCGTACTCAATTTGGTCCTCATGCGGATAAATTATCGATTCTTTTTTATGGCAAAGATATTCGCAGCATTGCATCTCGGGGACAGCAAAAACTGGTGACCATCGCGATTCGTTTGGCTGAATGTGCACTTCGTGATTACTATCAAAAAAGTTTGCCTTTATTAATGTTAGATGATGGTTTAGAGTCATTGGATAGTGATTACCAATATTTATTATTTCAGCGATTGAATTTATATTTGGGTCAGGTCTTGCTTACTACACCCTCAGTCAGGGATATTGGTGATGACTTGAGGATTCAAAGCTATACCATTGGGGAATCAGTTTCAGCTGTTGATGGGAATGTAAAACGGTCATCAATAATGGAGAGGGCAGCATGAGTGACGAATACGATAGCGGTAGTATTAAAGTTTTACGCGGCTTGGATGCAGTTCGTAAACGACCTGGAATGTATATTGGTGATACTGATGATGGTTCAGGATTGCACCATTTGGTGTTTGAGGTTGTAGATAACTCGATTGATGAAGCGTTGGCTGGTCATTGTAACACCATTAAAGTCATTATTCATAGTGATGATTCTGTTACGGTAAAAGATAATGGTCGAGGTATCCCCGTCGATCTTCATCCTGAAGAGGGACGCTCTTCGGCTGAAGTCATCTTAACTGTTCTTCATGCCGGTGGTAAATTTGATAATAACTCCTATAAAGTTTCAGGTGGTTTGCATGGTGTGGGCGTTTCTGTTGTTAATGCTCTTTCGGAAGTGCTTGATTTAACGATTCATCGTGGTGGAAAATATTATTATCAACAATATCGCCATGGAGATCCCGTTGAACCACTTAAAGAAATGGGGGATAGTAATGCAACTGGTACTGAAATACGATTTTTACCTAGTTTAGAGACTTTTTCTCATCGCCATTTTTCTTTTGATACGCTGGCGAGTCGTTTACGAGAGCTCTCATTTTTAAATAGCGGTGTACGGATTGAACTCTACGATGAGCGTACTGATGATCGTATGGTCTTCGAATATGAAGGTGGAATTAGTGCTTTTGTTAAACATCTTAATCGTACTCGAAGCCCATTGCATGCCGATTGTATTGCGATTAATGGTGAGCGTGATGATATTACACTTGAATTATCAATGCAGTGGACAGATGTTTATCAAGAACATGTATTTTGCTTTACCAATAATATTCCTCAGCGTGATGGTGGAACCCATTTGGCAGGTTTTCGTGCAGCATTGACCCGCTGTATTAATAATTATGCCAATCAAAATGATTTATTGAAAAAATTAAAAGTCAATCTGTCTGGTGATGATTGCCGTGAGGGATTAACGGCTGTTTTATCGGTTAAGGTTCCTGATCCAAAATTCTCTTCGCAAACAAAAGACAAACTGGTTTCCAGTGAAGTGAGAACCGTTACTGAATCACTTGTAAGTGAAAAGTTTGCAGAATGGATTGAAGAGAACCCTAAAGAGGCAAAAGCGATTGTTGGTAAAGCCATTGAATCTGCTCAAGCTCGTGATGCTGCACGAAAAGCGCGTGATTTAACCCGTCGAAAAGGTGCTTTGGATATTTCCAGTTTGCCTGGTAAATTGGCAGATTGCCAAGAAAAAGATCCTGCTTTCAGTGAACTGTTTTTAGTGGAAGGGGATTCTGCTGGCGGCTCTGCAAAGCAAGGCCGAAATCGAAAAAACCAAGCTATTTTACCGCTGAAAGGTAAAATTTTAAATGTAGAAAAAGCACGCTTTGATAAGATGTTGTCGAGCCAAGAAATTGGTACGATGATTACAGCATTGGGTACGAGTATTGGTAAAGAGGAGTTTGATATTTCCAAGCTTCGTTACCATAAAGTGATTATTATGACGGATGCCGATGTGGATGGATCACACATTTTAACACTTTTACTTACCTTTTTTTATCGACAGATGTTACCTTTGGTTGAACGAGGTTACCTCTATATTGCACAGCCTCCCCTTTATCGTGTAGCCAAGGGTAAAAAGGCTAAATATATTAATTCAGAATCTGAACTTTATGACTTCCTTATTGATGGTGGTTTGCAAGATAAGGTGTTTGACTCAGGTGCTGAAGATAAGAAACTTTATAGTGGTGATCGATTGTTAAATTTGGTGAAAAGTATTCAGCGTTTGCAATATCTTCGCCAACGGTTATCTCAACGCCTTGATGCAAAAATGTTAAAGCTGTTGATTGAGTCGGGTAAAATTTCAGTGGGTGAAATGAGAGATAAAGCGCAACTTGAAAATCGAATGCATCAATTGGCAGATAAATTTACCCAAGAATCTCGCGTGGATGAGATTTTATCATGGCGAATTTATGAAGACTCTGAAAACAATGCGTTTTGGGTGCAATTTGAACGGAAGGATTTTGGTCGAATCTCTATTTCTCGTTTGGATAAAGAGTTCATTAGTATCCCTGAACTTAATGAATCTTTTAAATTAAATCAAACGATTGCGTCGATTATTCAAGAGGGTGCTTGTTTAATCCAGGGTGATAAAAAATGGCCCGTTAATCATTATGATGATCTTTTTGAATTGATTGAAAAAGAGGGGCGCAAAGGCTTAACTATCCAGCGCTATAAAGGTTTGGGTGAGATGGATCCTGAACAGTTGTGGGAGACCACGATGGATCCGACAGTGCGTACATTGTTGCAGGTTACACTTGAAGATGTCATTCAAGCAGATGAGACATTTTCAACATTGATGGGCGATGCGGTTGAACCGCGTCGTAAATTTATTCAAGATAATGCCTTGAAGGTAAGGAATTTAGATGTCTAATCATAAAGATAAACTTTCATATGCCGATTGTGGCGTCAATATTGATGCAGGAAATGCCTTTGTGGGTCGAATTAAACAGGCGGTAAGTAGCACGCATCGACCTGAAGTGTTGGCAGGACTTGGTGGCTTTGGAGGTCTTTTTCGTGCTGATTTTAAATCGATGGAAGATCCCGTTCTGGTCTCATCTACGGATGGTGTAGGCACCAAGTTACTTCTTTTGCAACAATATAATCGTCCTTATGTGGCGGGTATTGATGCGGTGGCGATGTGTGTGAACGATATTGCTGCACAAGGTGCAGAACCGTTATTTTTCTTGGATTATTTGGCAACAGGCGCTCTGAAAGGCGAAACCTTGGCGAGTGTGGTTGAGGGTATTGCGGAAGCGTGTAAAATTTGTGATTGTGCATTGATTGGTGGGGAAACGGCTGAAATGCCTGGAATGTATGATGAGGGTCATTATGACATTGGTGGTTTCTCTGTCGGAGTTGTTGATCGTGCCAAAATTATTGATGGATCGACGATTTCAGAGGGCGATGTTATTTTAGGTCTTTCTTCTAATGGTGTTCATTCGAATGGATTTTCGATGGTGAGAAAATTGTTAGAGTTGGGTCAATCAGATATTGAAAAAGAGTGGTTAAATGATGGTCGTTCTGTGGTTGATGCGCTTTTGGCACCTACACGATTGTATGTTCCAGCTGTCAATGCATTAATGCGTGCTGGAATTAAAGTCCATGGGTTTTCTCATATTACTGGTGGTGGCATGTTTGATAATATTGAACGCATTTTACCTGAGGGTCTTGCCGCATCTGTGGATATTTCCAGTTGGCCTGTTTCTCCTATTTTTAATTACCTTTTATCTTTTGCTGAAGTGGACATTGCTGAGCGTTACCGAACATTTAATATGGGAATAGGTTTTGCGATTGTTTTGGACCCAAGTGAAGTGAAGGAGACGATAGATATTCTCCAAAGCGTAGGAGAAGAGGTCTATACCATTGGTAAAGTTTGTTCACGAAGTGAAGGGGTAGAGGCTGTTACGCTTGTAGGTTGTGCATGAGTGCCAATATAGCAGTGATGGCTTCAGGCAGAGGTTCTAATTTACAGGTACTTTTAGATTCGATTTCATCGGGTAATTGCCCCGCTTGTGTGAAGTTGGTGATTTCTGATAAAGAAAATGCACCAGCGTTGGATATTGCCAATAGAGAAGGGGTGGAAAAAAGCTTGTTTGTTAACCCAAAATCGTATTGTAATCGCGAAGAATTTGATATGGCATGCGCCAATTTTATTGAAGAAAGCCAATGTGAATGGATCATTTTAGCAGGATATATGCGTATTCTTTCTTCGAAATTTGTACAACGCTTTCATGGAAAAATTTTAAATATTCATCCTTCACTCTTACCCTCTTTTATTGGTGCTACAGCCATTCAAGATGCTCTAACTTATGGCGTGAAAGTGTCTGGGTGTACTGTGCATTTGGTTGATGATGTATTGGATGGAGGTCCGATTTTAGCGCAAGCAGTGGTTCCTGTTTACGATGATGATTGCGTTGAATCATTGCATGCGCGTATTCAAATTGAAGAGCATAGACTTTATCCAGAAGTCGTGACGCGTATTTTAAAACAAGGGTTCTCTCTTTGTGGACGAAGGGTTGTTTGGCACCCATAAGATTGGTGCTAAAAATATTTTAACTTAGAGGGTTTCCTGGTCTCTGCCAAGGGATTTTGTTTTTTGATTCGATATAGACGCGCATTACCAATCCTGAAGCGGCAAGGACCGTGATTAAAGAGGTCCCACCATAACTAATAAAAGGAAGAGGCACACCAACAACAGGAAGAATTCCTGAAACCATGCCAATATTAATAAATACATACAGTGTGAAAATTGCGGCAACACCAATACATATCAGTGATGCAAAACGGCTGCTGGCGATTGAACTGATGTAGATAATTCGACCAATAAGGAGAGTATATAGGCAGAGTAACACCACTCCTGCCAACAATCCTCCTTGTTCAGCAATCACTGCAAAGATAAAGTCTGTGTGTTGTTCTGGTAAAAAGTGTAGGCGAGACTGTGTTCCTTCTAAAAAACCTTTTCCAAACAATCCTCCCGATCCAATAGCAATCGAGGATTGAATCACATGGTAACCTTTATCAAGAGGGTCTTGTTGAGGGTCAAGAAACATCATGACACGCCCTTTTTGATAATCTTTCATATTATTCCATAAAATATAGAGGAATACAGGGCTCGAGAGAGTCAGTGCAAATAACCAACGCCATGGAAAGCCAGCGGCAAGAATAATAAATGCACCTGTAAAGAGTAATACTAACGCCGTTCCTAAATCTGGTTGTTGTACAATGAGCCCTGCAGGGATCGCAGCAAAGATAAATGAGATGAAGACATTTTTGATATTATTGGCTTCACGCGAAGCATAGTAGTAGGCAAGTGCAAGCATCATTCCCCATTTCATCACTTCAGAGGGTTGAATATTAACAATACCAAGGTTAATCCATCGTTTTGCCCCCATATTGGTATCGCCAATGAGAGGTACCAATAACAATAAAATAAGTGCAATGAGATAAATCCCCCAGGTTGCGAATGCTATTTTACGAATGGGAATCAGTGAAACGATGATCAGGATAATGATTCCAATGATCCAATAAATATTCTGTTTTTGCCAAATGTACATATTTCCTTCATGAACCGCGGCATATACACTGATAAAACAGATACTAAAAAGGGAAAAAATTGAGAATAGTAAAACTTTATCCATATTTTTTAAGCTATAGAGGATATAGGAAATCACTGTGCAGACTCCTTATCAGCAAGGTAATCCACGATGGTTTTGGCAATCGGTGCAGCAGAGGAGCTGCCGTGTTCTCCATGTTCAACCAAAATTGCAAAGGCAATTTGTGGATGATCAAAGGGGGCATATCCCATGAACCAGGCGTGATCTTTTAAGTGTCGTTCAACCACGGTATCTTGTTTGCTTTTATCGCGTTCCATTGCAACCACTTGAGCGGTACCCGTTTTTCCAGCAATATCCCATTTTGCACCCTCTAATACACGGTGTGCTGTTCCATGGCGCTGCGTTACAACAGAGCGCATGGCGTGTTGAACTTCACGCAGATGTTCTGGTTGAACATCTGCATGCCATAAAATCTCAGATTGTTGATGTAAGATCAATTGAGGTTTTAAAATATCTCCACCATTGGCGATCGCTGCGGCAAAGCGTGCAATTTGTAAGGGCGTAACGGTTGTTGACCCTTGACCAATTGCAGTGATCATAATGTTGCCTTGATACCACGGCCGTGTTCGACCATTGGATAGAATTTGTAGAGGGGTAGGGATATTACCATCAGATTCAGGTGTAAGACCGATATGGGTGAATGTGCCAAGTCCCCAGTTTTTCATTTCGTCAACCAGTGCAGGCATGCCTAACTCTTCACCCAGTTTATAATAAAAGACATCGCATGATTGGGATAAACTTTGTTCAAGATTGACTTGGCCGTGGCCTCGTTTGTTCCAGCAACGCAATTTTCGATCGTTGAGTTCAATAAAACCATTACAATAGGTGGATTGATGAATCAATGGGGAGTGGTGTTTAAGGCCGGCAAGTGAAGTAATCACTTTGAGGGTGGATGCAGGAGGATAGGTTGCTTGAATGGCACGGTTCATGAGCGGTTTTTGCGGGTTAAAACGCCAATCATCCCATTGTTCTTGTCCAAGACCTGTAATAAAAAGATTACTGTTAAACCCTGGCTTGCTTACCAGTGCAATCACCTCTCCGCTATGCACATCCATGACGACTACAGCACCTGTCTCATCCCCCAATTGATCCCAAATGGTTTGTTGTAAACCAATATCAATGGTTGTATTAATATTGTCACCAATGCTTGCGGGAACGGTGTGTAGGATAGAGACCCTTTGACCGCGTGCATTCACCTCTTCTTGTTGGGATCCTGTAATTCCATGAAGTTCATTCTCAAGCTCGCGTTCAAGACCAGTACGACCTACATATTCAGTGTGGCGGTATCCATTTTTTAAATCATTGTCTCGTGCAAGAGAGAGATAACCAATCAAATGGGAGGTTAATTCTTTATATGGATAGTAACGGTGGGTGCTTGAAAGGAGGTCCAGCCCAGGATAGTGGTGAATTCTTGCTGCAATTGGAGCAACTTGCATCCAGGTTAATTGATCATCGATGAGCATTGGGCGATCTCGTCGTGATCGTTTTACTTGCCGTTCAATATAATTTAATTTTTTATCAGACCAGAGGAGTTTGTTTTGTAGATCGACAAGTAGTGCGTGAATATCTTCACAGTGTTCAGGAATAAGATGGATACGATAAGATATTTTATTGCTGGCTAAGGGGATACCATCACGGTCAAGGATGAGCCCTCGGGTAGGTAAAACGGGAACCACATTGATACGATTATTGTTGGATTGTAACAGTAAGTTTTCGTGTTGATACCATTGTAAATAGAGTAATCGTGCAAAGAGGGTCATCATCAACAGCAGTAAGAATAGCATTAAGATATGTGTTCTCGTATCAAATTGCTGGCGAATATGGCGGTTATTGGAAATCATATTTTGAACAGATATGCCAAGTGTAGATGGCAAGAAGAAGAGTTAAGATTGCTGAAATAGGGTGCCATTGATTGAGCAAAAGGGGGGCTGTAAAGATCAATAGCCAGATAAATCGTTGCGGTTGCCCTGGGCCAAGTTTGTAATCCATTTGAGAAATAATAATAGGATAGATGAGAATTAAGGGGGGGGTGATCCAGATACTCCAATATAAAATTAAATCATGCGCAATGATGACAGGGATAGACCAGAGTGCAAAAACTCGGTGGGCAAGTGTGGCCCCAACGATCACTGCCAAACACCAATCAGGTTGAAAAAGCGGGAAGCTATTGACTGTAAAGTTAATAAAAATACCTACACTGGCGAGTAAAAAAATAGAGAGCGTAGCCATTATTCTTCAGCTTTTGTCGATGCGACCATCAGCCAGCGATCATTTTGCCAGAAGGCTGCTGGAACAGCATAAATTTTAGAGAACACTTCTCCTTTAGGGTGTTCAATATGGGTGACTTTTGCAACAGCAATTCCTGGCGGATAGAGATTTCCTGCACCACTGGTGTATAGAATATCATCGATATTCAACTCAATATTTTGAGGAACCATATCGATAAAAAGCTGGGAGCCCTCCCCTCGGCACAGTGCTGCCAGTTTTGGATATTTGGGGCTATAGATGGGGACTGCAATGGAAGCATCGAGAATCGTGCGTACCGTGGCAGTTTGAGCGTTAACATCTTCAACCAACCCTACAAGTCCACTGCCTGAAATGATCACATCATCTTCGTGTCCATTGGGATATTGTATCATTAACCGTTGGCTTTTTTTCTCGGGCGTTCGACCAATAATTGATGCGGGTTGCCATGATTCAAATGCATCATTGTGATGGTTGAGTAGCTTTAATAGGGTCTTAAGCTGATGATTTTCAGCGAGTAAGTATCTTAGTTGTTGTGCTTGGGCACCGTTTTGCTGCTGCTCGGTTTGTAATTGTAGGTAGCGTTGTTGAAGATCTGCTCGATTTTGAAACCATAGTGCAACCTCTTGCCAAATAAGAAGCGGTCGGTTGATTGTTTCAACAAGGGATGAAAATATGAGTGTGAAACGCGAACCCAGCGGTTGGGTTTCGCTGTAAGCCAGTGCCCCAATGATAAGGCTGAGAATCACGAAGGTACGGAAGCGTTGTTTACGATTCATCAGTTAAAAGGGGCTTTTATGCTCAATCTTCGAACAGAACTCCACGCATTTTATCGAGTTCTTCAAGAACAGCACCACTTCCAAGAACTACGCAATCAAGAGGGTTTTCGGCAATAGTAATGGGTAATCCTGTCTCTTCTCGGAGTTTTTGATCGATACCCGCAAGGAGCGCTCCGCCTCCTGTTAGCATAATTCCTTTATCGACAATATCAGCCGCAAGTTCAGGAGGAGTCTCTTCCAAGCAGTGACGCACGCCATCGACAATTAAATCGACGGTTTCAGTCAAGGCTTCCATAATTTCAGTATCCGATAAAAGGAGCGCTTTAGGTACTGAGGTAATGAGGCAGCGACCTTTCACTTCCATCTCTTTGCGATGTTCAAGAGGAAAAGCGGAGCCGATATTGATTTTGATTTTTTCAGCAGTGGGAACACCAATGCAGAGGCTATATTTACGACGAAGATGGTCGATAATTGCTTCATCAATTTTATCTCCCCCGACACGCACCGATTGTGAATAAACAATGCCAGCATAAGATATGATGGCAATTTCTGTTGTTCCACCACCAATATCGACAACCATAGAACCGTCTGCTTCTGTCACCGGCAAACCTGCACCGATCGCTGCAGCCATCGGCTCTTCGATTAAATAGACTTCACGGGCACCTGCCGAGAGAGCAGATTCACGAATAGCACGACGCTCAACAGGGGTTGAACCATAAGGAACACAGATCACGATTCGTGGTGCAATCCCCCAGTTACGGTTATGAACTTTGCGAATAAATTGTTTAAGCATCTCTTCAGTGATTAGAAAATCGGCAATCACGCCATCTTTAAGTGGACGAATCGCTTTAATATCACCGGGTGTTCTTCCTACCATCCGCTTGGCATCGCTGCCTACGGCAAGAACACGACGATCACTTGGCCCACCATCTTTGATCGCTACAACAGAGGGTTCATTGAGTACAATACCCTCTCCGCGAACATAAATAAGAGTATTGGCTGTTCCTAAATCGATGGAAATGTCGCGGGAAAATACCCCGAATATACGCTGTAACATGTGATGAAAAGAGTCCCGGAAGTTAGTATCGAAATCGTACTTTAAGTTTTACCGAAGTATAGTAAAGTAATAATTTTATTCATTGAAAGTTTGTATTCCAAGTCAACTTTTTTATGATGCTGGCTTATGAAAATTTTTTACTCAATGGATGAGGCGTCGCAATGGCAAGCATCGCAAGGCTGTGTTGTGACGATTGGCAACTTTGATGGTGTGCACATGGGGCATCAACAAGTTTTAGCTGAGCTTAAAGGTCATGCGTTGATGCAGCGTGGATTGTCGGTGGTGGTCACTTTTGAACCCCATCCAAGAGCGGTACTGTTTCCCGATGAGGCGCATCGTCGCTTGGTCGATAGCCAAGAGAAGTTACGCTTGTTGGCGCAAGCACAAGTGGATGCTGTTTTAGTACTGCCGTTTAATCGCACATTTGCGGCACTTTCGGCAGAACAGTTTATGCGAGAGATGCATCAAGCGTTGCATTTTTCACATATTCATGTCGGTTATGATTTTGCTTTTGGTCAAGGTCGGGAAGGGCATGTGAGTACGCTGCGTCCACTTGGCGATCAACTTGATTTTACAGTGAGTGAAGCCGCTGCGTTTGAGATGCTGGGGGCGGTTGTCTCCTCTAGTCGCATTCGTTCGGCAATTGAGGCGGCTGATTTTGAACTGGGAAAACGGTTGTTGGGGCGTGATTATTCGATGACTGGAACCGTGATTCATGGGGCTAAGCGTGGACGAACCATCGGGTTTCCGACAGCGAATATTGATGTTGAAAATTTAACCCACCCTCCTGTAGGAATTTATGCGATTGAGGCCAATTTTCTGATTGAAAACGGTGACATTGAACGCCAGTTTCACGGCGCAGCCTATTTGGGTTATCGACCGACATTTAATGGTCGAACATTGATGTTGGAGAGCCATTTGTTTGATTGTGAATTGGATCTTTATGATCAGCGATTGCATGTCTCATTTGTGCAGCGTATTCGTGAAGATCGTGCCTTCACCGGTGCTGATGATTTGGCGTGTCAGATTGCCAAGGATTGCCAGAGGGCGCGCGAAATTCTGGCGAAGGCGTGATGGAGTGTTTGTTGACGCCACCTTTGCAAGGATGACATTGGTGCAACCTGAGACAAAGCAGCAAATATGCCTTAGGGTTGCTACATTTTTTGAGTAATTCCCATTTCTGGAGAGATACATTGACCACTTCTGAGCGTTTTGATTATCGATCAACTGTTTTTTTACCTGCCACAGATTTTCCTATGCGGGGCAATTTACCCAAGCGTGAACCTGAACGCTTAGCCTCTTGGGAGGCTGATGGGTTGTATCAACAGATTCGAAACTCTCGAAGTGGTGCACCAAAATTTGTGTTGCATGATGGACCTCCCTATGCCAATGGTTCAATTCATATTGGTCATGCAGTCAATAAGGTTTTAAAAGATATTGTGGTGCGCTCGCGCACGATGATGGGTTTTGATGCGCCTTATGTTCCAGGCTGGGATTGTCATGGTTTGCCGATTGAGCTGAAGGTGGAAGAGGCATTTGCAAAGCAGAAGCGTGATAAAGAGAGCATCTCGTCGGATGAATTTCGTCAAGCCTGCCGTACTTATGCCGCTGAGCAGATTGATATTCAGCGCCGCGAGTTTCAACGCTTGGGGGTTGTGGGGGATTGGCAAAATCCTTATGTGACGATGGACTATACATTTGAGGCCAATACGGTGCGTGAAATTGGTAAATTTCTTGCCAATGGTGGGCTTTATAAAGGGGCAAAGCCTGTCAATTGGTGTGTGCAAGATCGTACAGCCCTTGCCGAAGCCGAAGTTGAGTATGAAGAGCATCAATCGCATGCGATTCATGTGAAGTTTAGAGCACGGCAAGATTTGTCAGCCATTCACCCGTTGTTGGTGGGTGATGTTGCTATTGTTATTTGGACCACGACTCCTTGGACTATTCCTGCCAATTTGGCTGTGGCCGTTGGGCCGGCAATTGAGTATGCCTTGTTGAAAATTACTGATGCGGGAGCGAATGCAAATCTGCATGTGGGTGAAATTCTTATTGTTGCCGCCGATTTACATGAAGATGTGCTGAAAGCGACCGGCGCTACGGGTGAAGTGCTTGCCCATGTGCCAGGCAATGCGTTGGAAAATCTCCGCTTTTCACATCCTTATTTGGATCAAGATGCCCCTGTTTTGTTAGGTGATCATGTGACTTTGGATGCAGGAACGGGCTGTGTGCATACGGCACCTGGCCATGGTGTTGAGGATTATGAGGTTGGTTTGAAATATGGTTTGCCAGCCTTTAACCCTGTCAATGGTGAGGGGGTGTTTGTGGAAGGCACCCCTATTGTTGCAGGGGTGCATGTATTTAAGGCCAATGCCTTGATGGTTGAACATTTGCAAGCGTGCGGTGCATTACTTGCCCATGCGCAGATTAAACATAGTTATCCGCATTGTTGGCGCTGCCATACACCGTTAATCTTTAGAGCAACGCCGCAGTGGTTTATTTCGATGCAGACCCACAACCTGCGTGAGCAAGCGCTGCATGCGATTACGCAAACCGCTTGGACACCGGCTTGGGGTGAGAATCGTATTCGCTCGATGGTGGAGCAGCGTCCCGATTGGTGTGTGTCGCGTCAACGCCAATGGGGGGTTCCGATCACTGCGATCAAGTGCCGAGGGTGTCAATCCCATGCTGTCACGACGCCTGAAGTGGTGGAGACTATTGCACAAGCTGTGGAAAAAGGCGGGGCGGATGTGTGGTTTAGCCTCCCCGTTGATGCGTTTTTAGCGGCGGAAACGACTTGTCCGGCGTGTGGTGACGATGATTTCGTGAAAGAGAGTGATATTCTGGATGTGTGGTTTGATTCAGGGAGTACACATGCGTGTGTGTTGGAGCAGCGCCCTGAGTTGGAAACGCCTGCGGATCTCTACCTTGAGGGGAGTGATCAGCATCGTGGCTGGTTTCAGTCATCGTTGCTTGAAAGTGTTGGAACGCGTGGTGTTGCCCCCTTTAAGGCAGTGCTAACCCATGGTTTTGTGGTGGATAAACATGGCAACAAGATGTCTAAATCCAAGGGTAATGTGGTTGCACCGCAAAAGGTTATTGAGCAGATGGGCGCCGATATTTTGCGTTTGTGGGTGGCTTCGGAAGATTACTCGGCAGATATTCGTATTTCGGATGCGTTGATGAAACAGCTGGCTGAATCATATCGCCGTATTCGTAATACCATTCGCTTTCTGCTTGGCAACCTTGCAGGGTTTGACCCTGTGCGGGATCGTGTGGCAGTTGATATGCGAGGTGCGTTGGATCAATGGGCGATGTCGCGGTTGTTTCGTTTGAACAAGTCGGTGATTGAAGGGTATCAAAATTATCGTTTTCATCGTATTGCGCAACAGTTGCAACAATTTTGCACGGTTGAATTGGGTGGGTTTTATCTTGATGTGATTAAAGATCGTGTCTATTGCGATGCGATGGATTCCGAGCGTCGTCGTTCGGCTTGCGCGACGCTTTATGATATTGCCGATACCTTAATTCGTTTAACTGCGCCTATTTTGCCATTTACTGCTGAGGATGCATGGGAATTTTTACCTGAGTCGGCGAGTGCATCGATTCATGTGCAATCGTTTGCTGATTTGGAGAATGTCGTGGTGAATGATGCAGCCTGGAATGCGTTGTTGGCGCTGCGTGAACAGGTCAATACCGCCCTTGATCAAGCGAAGAAAGAGGGTGTCGTTGGTTCATCGATTGCGGCAAAACTTGCGATGCCCAATGCACAATCGTTGGAAGATCAACTGGGTGAGCCGTTGACGCAGTTGCTTTTGGTGGCCGATGTGGTTTGGGCCGATGAGATCTCTGTTCAAGCGGCTTCGGGCACAAAATGCCCCCGCTGTTGGGTCGTCGGTGAAGTTGCCGAGGCTGTGCATGAGACGCATGGTGAGCTTTGCCCGCGCTGTTTCGATGTCGTTGTTGGGCCTAGAGAATGAGCGTCTCTGAGCGTTTGAAATGGCAACTTTTGTTGCTATTGGGGCTGTTTGTTTTAGATCAGGGTAGCAAATGGTGGGTTGAGCAGCAGCCTGTCTGGTTTCTTTATGAAGTGATCGATGGTTATTTTAACCTGGTACAGGCTCACAACTTTGGCGTCGCGTTCTCTTTTTTAGCCGATTGGGGTTCGGAGTGGCGCACCTCTGTTTTGTTGGGTGTGACCATGGGAATTGCGCTGATGGTTATTTTGTGGTGGTGGCGTGAACGAAAAAACATGGGGCCTGAATCATGGATTCTCATTGTCATCTTGGCAGGAGCTGCCGGCAATATCTTTGATCGTTTTTACCTTGGTTATGTTGTTGATTTTATTGATTGGTATGTGATTGTTGATGGCATTGAATACCATTGGCCAGCATTTAATTTTGCTGATGCATATATCTCAGTTGCCGTTACGGCGTTATTGATTCGTTCATTCAAATCAGCGTGAGTGCGAATTGGTTCTTTTAATGTTCGACAATAATTCTGTGAATTTTATCACGGGTAAGATGGCGGTTTCGTTGATCAATGGAGTTTTTTTCAAGGGTGATCAGTGCCTCTGTTTGTAGCTCCAATTGGCGGGGGTATTGGCTGATTAATGTTTTTAATACATGCTCTTTGACTTGCCATTGCAGGCTTGTTGCCAGCGAGTGTAGGATGGCTATTAATTTTTCATCGCTTTTGGGAGCTTCCATTTCAATCCGTTCATAGGTGTGTAAACGGGTGAGTAATTCAGGAGGAATCGCTTGTTTTTCTTGCGATGAAGATGGATTTTGTGAGCTTCGCCAAGAGATGAGCATTGGTTTTTGACGCTCTTTAGCATACTCAATTAGATGGAAAATCGCGTAAGCAGTTTCTTGGTTTAAAACGCCTGCAGGAAGATCAATCGCCCAAAATGAGGCCTGTTCGATGATGCTTAGCCAAGAACGAAGTGGGTCTGTAGATATATCCTCGTTAGGGGTAATATGCAGATAACCTAGATGCGGGTGTTCGTTGGCTAATGCTTGCATAAAATGTGTCTTTCCACACACACTATCTGAAGTAAGCCATAAATTTCCACCTTTAACGAGCCAATTGGCAATGCGGTTGGTGGCTTGTTCGACCCCTTTGTGCCAGATCCAATTGCCGTAGTGGGGTTGTTCGATCGTGGCTGAGAGTAGTCGAGGTTGTTGCGTCTCCCTTAGGTCTTTTGGGTTCATGGGTTACATCTGTTCATGGTGGGTGGCTTTCCGTGTCCATTCAATCATGTAGTGAATACCGGAGGCGCAGGTGACGATAAAGGTGCTCCATGTTGCGATGATAATCCAATATTGATCAATCATTCCCATCATATGAATTAAGATTAACAGTACATAGCTGATTTGCATGAAAGTAGTAATTTTCGAGATGATGCTAGGTTCCATTTTGAGGCTTTTGGTCACCATCTCATAGGCCAATGCGCCAAAGACAATCACAGCGTCACGGAAGACTACTGCGAGAAAGATAAACATGGGGATTTTCTCCATAAAGAAGAGTGTGACGAACATGCTTACCAACATCAATTTATCAGCAAAGGGATCAAGGTAGGCACCTACCGTTGTGCGCTGATTGAAATAGCGGGCAATGGCACCATCAAGCATGTCACTGATTCCGGCGATGATCATGAGGGTTAGCGCTAGGGCGGCATTGCCATTTAAGAGTGCATAAACAATCATCGGTGTTAGCACGATGCGTAAAAGTGTTAAAATGTTGGGTATATTAAGAATCTTTTGCATGGTTATTGCGCATGCCAACCATCTTGTTCAAAGGTGACTTCTTCGAGTCCATGCTCATTTAACCAAACAGAGAGCCAGGTAAGATCAAATCCACGAATTTTTATGATGTACTTTCGTTGTTGTTGGTCGATTTCAATCGGTGTGAGCGTTAATACTTGCGGTAATTGCATGAGTGCATCTTCAAGTGCAACTTGACTGGCTAAATCATCATTTCGTGCAATGGAGAGGGTGAAATTGCGGATGGGTTCAGCAAATGTTTTCTCTGTTAGGCTATTTTGTTGATTGCGTTGCCATAACACTTCTCGCTCGTGGAGGAGAATTTCTAGTAACCATGCTTGTAATGCTTCAATTGCGTGTCCATTTTGGCTTGAAATGGTGCGTATTTCATCATGGGAGGGTTGCCCATTTGTATGACTGATGGTTAGATGAACCTGTTCACCATCATTGCGCCATTCCCATAGCAGAGAGATCGCGTTGTTGTTTTCTTGTTGCAGTTGGATCCCCCATGCAGGAGTCACTTGTTCGGCATAGTTTTGCAATCCCGTAGTCAGCTCAGTTGCTGCAAGGCCATAGGCGTGATAGACGCTAAGCTGCAGGTGCATGGGTTGGGGTTCACGCATGGATGGAATGTTTTTTTCGTTTAAAAAGCTCCAGACGCGATCGGCATCAAAATGAATTTGAAGGCCATTTTTTAGTTGTTGGATGCGAGGTAAAAATTTGGCGGAAGTTGTGGGGGGAATGCGTGGGATTGCATCGATTGGGACCAGTCGTTGCCAAAGTTGCTCTATCGCTAATTTCATCGATTGATTGACATTGGTTTGATTTTCTATGGTGATGGTCATGCGTGGATCATACTCTTGGGTATGTGCACTATTGGAGATGGACATGATCAGAAAGAAGGCCATTGAGTATAGCAGTACCAGGCGAGTACTTGGCATGGTGCGCCAATTTTCTGATTTTATCATGTGATTACTTGATAACACGCAGATGATCACCACGCTTTTTAGAAGCGCTGTCCGAGGGATCTTTTTTAGGAAGGTCTTTGTTTTCATGGGCGACTTCAAACTTGTTTTTGGGAACTTCAATGACGGCGACGATGGGCGAGGTTGATTCATCGGCTTCTTCTATAGCATCATCTTCATCAAAGAGCTCTTCATCGAGGGCTATGATCTGTTCATTGCTTAGACCTGCGACGACCTGCAACGCTTCGCGCATGGCTGCAGGAATAGACTCTTCCCAAAACATGCCCGATTGAATATCACCATCCCGATCGCATGCTGCCCAGATCGCATCCAGTGGGATAACGCATTGATGCACACGCCCTGAAAAAGAGAGATTGGATTCTACCCCCTTACTGTTAATGGTAATGGTTTGCGGCATACGCAAATTGAGTACGAGACGAAGCGCTGGATCTCCCAAGAGAAATTGCGGAACCTCTACACCCTCAAGGGTTGCATCGACCATGATATAGATGCGCACCTGCTCTTGTAAAAAAGCATTGAGTTGTTTGGCTTTGGCAACGGCTGCGAGATTAATACTCATGCGTTGCTTCCTCGGCGTGCGCGTATGGCCGGCGCTAAAATGTTGCGTAAAATGTGTACGGTATCATCCCAACCAAGGCAGGCATCTGTAATGCTGACGCCAAACTTTAAGTTTTTAGGGTCTTCAACATCTTGGCGACCTTCATCGAGGTGGCTTTCGATCATGCTACCAACAATCGCCGCATTGCCTGTGGCAATTTGCTGGGCGATATCGGTCGCAACATCGGTCTGTTTGGCAAACTGTTTGGAGCTGTTGGCATGGCTGCAATCAATCATGATGCTCGGTTCAAGGTTTGCTGCAAGAAGCGCATCGACAGCAATTTGGACATTGGCAGCATCATAATTGGGTTCGCTTCCGCCGCGTAGAATGATGTGGCCATCTTCATTGCCGGTGGTTGAAAAAATGGCCGAATGGCCTGCTTTGGTGAGGGAGATGAAGTGGTGTGGATGGGCGGCAGCACCGATGGCATCCACGGCAATATTTAGGCTACCCTTGGTGCCATTTTTAAAACCAATCGGACATGAGAGGCCGGAGGCAAGCTCGCGGTGGCCTTGGCTTTCAGTGGTTCGTGCCCCAATGGCACCCCAACTGACCAGATCGGCAAAGTATTGGGGTGAAATAAGATCTAAAAATTCTGTGCCTGCAGGAACACCCATTTGATTGATGGTGAGCAGCAGCTTGCGCGCTTCGCGGATGCCGGTATTGATGTCAAAAGTACCATTTAAGTGTGGGTCGTTGATCAACCCTTTCCACCCAACAGTGGTGCGTGGTTTTTCAAAATAGACACGCATAACAATGAGAAGATCTTCTTGTAGTTCTTCACGAATGGCACGCAGCCTGCGTGCATACTCGATGGCGGCTTCTGGATCATGGATTGAGCATGGTCCGACAATGACCAAAAGGCGATCATTGTGATGGTGTAAAATTTGGTGAATCTCTTGCCGCGTATGATGAATGACATTCGAGGCATCTTGGGTCATGGGAAATTCCGCATGGAGAATATCGGGGGATACAAACTCACGGGTATGGCGAATGCGCAGGTCATCAGTTTGATAGGGGATCGGCATGGAGAGTATCCTTTCATGGCAGTAGTTAGATTGATTGCGCACAAGCATACGCAATCATGACACTATTTTAAATATGAAGTGACTCTATAAGCCGGGTTCTGTATCTCTCTTGCGAAAAATGATAGTCATTCATCTAGGTCTTTCGTTGCCTCAGACTCAAGCAGCCTACCCGGAAACTATGCGAGCCACACTTAGCGTTTCCCTATTTGGCCTTGCTGCGGATGGGGTTTACCTCTGCCTACGCCCGTTACCGTGCATAGCGGTGTGCTCTTACCACACCCTTTCACCCTGACCTAAGCTAAAAGCTTGGGCGGTCTTTTTTCTGTGGCACTGATCCCAAGGTTACCCTTGCCGGATGTTATCCGGCATCCTGCTCTGCGCAGCCCGGACTTTCCTCGGCAGAATCATGTTTCCATGTCTGACGCGACTATCCGAGTCACTTCATCTGCGCATGATAACAAGTTGACATAAAAAAGCATGTGCAAGCTGTGGCTATGCAACTGCTTCAATCAAACCCTTTAATCTCTCATCAATGCTTTCAAGTAGCTCTGATGAGACTGGAACCTTGGCTAGCTGATGCAGGACTGCCATCCGAGTGTAGCGCTTTGTTATGCATTTGATAGTTCATCATCTTCGATTTTCTTGATGGTTATCCCGCTGTCGGTCTTCCAACTCTGGGGGCCACTTCGAGATGTTCCTGCAACTATTGCGGCTGCGTAGCTAGAGGAGTTAAAAAGAATATCTTCAGACGCAACGAGATGACTCCCTTCATCTTTCAATACGCCATCGGCTAGTAATTTTGCTTTTATGGTTGAGAGTTTTCCGGGCATACTTTCTGAGTTGGATTTCGAAAGCTGAGAACCTTTCTTGAGTACAAACCCTTCATCTGTCACGGCCCCCTGCGCAGAAAAGTTGCTTACTTTGAAAAACAAATTACTAAGTATGTTATTGCTCTCACTTGACTTATTAGGCTCTTCGGTGATTTGACTTAAAGCCTTGGATTTCAGTATTGGCTCAAGCACTGAGTAACCGAGTGTTCCCAATACCATTCTGACATTTTCTATAAATTCTTCCATCGCGTCACGGTCAGCTCTCGGCAGACTGGACTCGGGTGGAGTATTTCCATTCTCCAATTCGTACCTATCAGCAATTTTCGATAAGCCGACCAGCGCGGATTCTAGATGTTTAATATGCGCCTTCGTAAGGTTTTCATCTTTGCTAGTGAAAATGACTGCCTCACTCCAAAATTCTTTATTCCTATCATGGTTCGTGAGTCTTTGTGCTACATTTTCAGATTCACCTATGTAGGCTGCGGGTTTGGAACTTCCAAAGCGGCCTTCAAACAGAAAATAAACTCCAGGCTTCGAAGATTCAGGCCAATTTTTGAGTTCATTCAATCTGCTTCTTGGGCAAGCTATTGCGTGTCCTGTCCAGTTAACCAGCTCGGCGTACCTAATGCCCGTAACGGTTGCATCAGCCAAGTAAATTCGTATTGATTTTCCTACTGCCACAAGGACTCCTTATTATGCATA
>PEAA01000039.1 GCA_002753275.1 Zetaproteobacteria bacterium
CCGCCGCCGTGAACGGGTGATTCGCATCTTCCCGAACGAGGCATCAGCCATCCGGTTGATCGGTGCCATGCTCGCTGAACAGCATGAGGTGTGGATCTCTGGCAAAAAGTATTTTGATATGGAAGAGTTCTTCGAGTGGAAGAAAAGCCAGCCTCAGGCTGCTGAGGCAAAGGTGCGTAGCATCAAATGACGATGCCCGAACTGACGGTAAGCGAATTTACAGCAGGTTTGGGACTCAATCATGTCATGATTCAGATCAACCTTAAAAAAGCTGCGAATTGAGCAACCCTAAAATAAAAAGCCCACCTTCATTGAAGGTGGGCTTTTTGTTTGACACAAAGATGCGTTAAAACTATTTCTCTTTTTTGCTTCCCGCGCGTTTGCGCTCATTTTCAGTCAAGAAGCGTTTACGCAGACGAATGGATTTAGGTGTAATTTCAACCAACTCATCATCGGCAATGAACTCAATCGCGCGTTCCAACGAAAGGTTGATCGGTGGAATCAAGTTGACCGCTTCATCGGTTCCTGAGGCACGCACATTGGTCAGTTTCTTTTCACGGGTTGCATTGACGACAAGATCATTATCACGGCTATGAATACCAATGATCATTCCTTCGTAAACCTTTACACCTGCACCAAAGAAAAGCTTGCCGCGTTCTTGAATTTTCCACATACCAAACGCAACCGTTTCACCTGCAGCCATTGAGACCAGTACCCCGTTTTGACGGCCAGGTAGTGCGCCAACAAAATCGCCATAGGCATGGAATACATGATTCATGACGCCGGTACCGCGGGTATCGGTCATGAATTCAGATGTATAACCAATCAAGCCACGCGTAGGGGACATGAATTCAATACGGGTCATGCCATCGGCAGCAGTCTCCATACTGGTCATTTCAGCGCCGCGTTTGCCCATTTTTTCAATGACAGTACCTTGATACTCAGCTTGAACATCAATGGTGACATGTTCGTAAGGCTCTTTTTTCACGCCATCAATGATACGGATAATTACCGTTGGGCGTGACACGGCCATTTCAAACCCTTCACGACGCATGTTTTCAAGTAAAATACCAATTTGTAACTCGCCGCGACCCGATATTTTATAGATGTCAGCTGATTCAGTCTCTTCGACACGCATAGCCACATTGGTACGCACCTCTTTGAAAAGACGCTCACGAATTTGACGCGTGGTGACAAATTTACCTTCCGTTCCAGCAAGTGGAGAGTTATTGACATGCAGTTCCATGCTTAAAGTAGGTTCATCCACTTTAATGACCGGGAGTGCAATCGGATTGGCTTTATCAGCCATGGTTTCACCGATGTTGATGTTTTCTAAGCCGGCAACGGCAATCAAGTCACCACATACCGCTTCATTGACTTCGATACGCTCAAGGCCTTTAAAGCCCAAAAGTTTGGTGATGCGGAAGTTTTCTTGGCTTGCATCGGCGTGAATCACTGTCACATCTTGACCGGTTCTCACCCGTCCATTGGCAATGCGTCCAATCACGATACGCCCGATGTATTCATCCCAATCGAGGGTTGTTGCGAGCATTTGCAGCGGCGCATCAGGATTGCCAGATGGTGCTTCAACATGGTTAATGATCGTTTCAAAAAGACAGGTCATATTGTCCGATGTTTCGGTATGGTCGAGCATGGCATAACCATTTTTTGCAGAGGCGTAGACCACCGGAAACTCAAGCTGTTCATCGGTCGCGCCAAGTGCAGCAAAGAGGTCAAATGTTTTATCCACAACCGCATCTGGATCTGCGCCATCACGGTCAATTTTATTGACCACAACGATTGGTTTTAAACCAAGCGCCAACGCTTTTGAGGTGACGAAACGGGTCTGTGGCATAGGGCCTTCCGCTGCATCGACCAATAGAACTACACCATCCACCATGTTCAGTACGCGTTCCACTTCACCGCCGAAGTCCGCATGGCCTGGGGTGTCAACAATGTTAATGTGCATATCACCATAATCGATCGCAGTGTTTTTTGCGAGAATAGTAATGCCGCGCTCTTTTTCAATCGCATTGGAGTCCATGATGCGGATATCTAAATCTTCACGAGAGTTGTCAAAAGTACCGGATTGCTTGAGTAGCTCATCCACCAGTGTTGTTTTTCCATGATCCACATGGGCAATAATCGCAATATTGCGGAGTTTTCTAGACATGTTGGGGAACCTCAGGCAAGCCATATACGCAAGATATGCGCTTGCGAAGAATCAACCCCGGCTGGGATTGGGCGGCGCATGTTAGCAGGGTTCGATATTATTGAAAGAAAAGGTTTGTGAAACCTAGACTTGTTCGTAGATACAACGCAGTGGGTGCTCATGTTGCTCTGACGCTTGGTGCACTTGTGTCATCTTTGTTTCAGCGATGTCGCGGGTGTAGATGCCACAGATTCCTTGCCCTTTGTGGTGGATGTCGAGCATGATTTCAATAGCTTGCTCTTCGCTTTTATGAAAAAAACGCTGTAGCAGCATCACCACAAAGTCCATTGGTGTGAAATCATCGTTGAGCATGATAACCCTAAACACCGGTGGCTTTTTTAGTTGAGGTTTTTCTGTTTCAATTTCAGGGTTTGCGAATTGCGGTGAAGACATGCTGCCGTATGCTAGTTGGATTAAAAAAATTGGAAAGATGAAGGAGTGCTGGATGGCTGAATTGAAATGTATCCTGTGGGATGTTGATGGAACCTTGGCGGATACCGAGCGAGATGGGCATCGGGTCGCCTTTAACATGGCTTTTGAAGCTGCGGGGCTCGAGCGTCGTTGGGATGTCGCCACTTATGGTGCGTTGCTTAAAGTTACGGGTGGCAAAGAGCGCATTCGCTTTGACATTGACCGGGGCGGCATGGCGGAGATGAATGCAGAGACCATCGCTGAATTGCATGCGAAAAAAACCGAGTTCTATCAATCATTGATTGCTGCCGGTGGCATCCCTTTGCGCTCAGGTGTGCGGCGTTTGTTGGAAGAGGCCTATGCGGCAGGTATCACGCTTGGTGTGGCAACGACCACGACGCCAGCGGCTCTGGATGCCTTGATTGAACATTCACTCGGAAATGAATGGTTTGATCGTTTTGCCGTGCTTGCCGCGGGCGATATTGTTCCTGCAAAGAAACCTGCGCCAGATATTTATGATTATGCGATGCAGAAATTGGCGGTGGCACCAGAAAACACCTTGGCATTAGAAGATTCTGGCAATGGCTGGAAATCATCTCAGGCTGCGAAGCTTCGTACGGTGGTTACGGTGAATGATTATACGCGGGATCAAGATTTTTCAGGTGCGGATTTGGTTGTCTCGGAGCTTGGCGATCCTGGTATAGCGGCAATCGAGGTTCTCTCCAATCGTCACGGTTTGCGAGACTTGCAATGTGTTACTTTGACGCATCTACGCGCGTTGATGGCTTGATTGATGGCGCTTTTTGATAGCCATTGCCATCTTGATTTTCCCCATTTTGATGCAGATCGAGAGGAAGTGTTGGCACGCATGGCATCTGTTGGAGTGGAAGGGGCGCTTGCGGTTGCGGTTGATTTACACGATCTCTCCCGTTTGCGCGCACTTTCAGAGTCCGTTGCAAATATTTGGTTTAGCGTTGGTGTTCACCCCAATCACACATGTGAGCGCGAGCCAACATTCGATCAATTGGTAAGTCTTGCCAACCATCCAAAGTGCAAGGCGATAGGAGAAACGGGGATCGATCTCTATCATCATCGGGTTGATCTTGCACTGCAAGAGGCTCGCTTTCGTATCCATATCGCCGCGGCCAAGCAGGTTGATTTGCCATTAATTGTTCATATGCGCGATGCCGACGCAGATACGCTACGGGTGATGCAAGATGCGGATGTGCGCCCCTGCGGTGGGGTGATGCACTGTTTTTCATCCAGTTGGGAGGTTGCCAAGGCGTGTATTGATTTGGGGATGTCGATCTCTTTTTCTGGTAATGTCACCTTTAAACGCAATGAAGAGCTGCGCAATGTGGCCAGGCAGATTCCTGATAAGTATCTGCTTGTTGAGACCGATTCACCTTATTTGGCTCCCGAACCTTATCGCGGTCAACGCAATGAACCCAGTTATGTTGCGCAGGTTGCGGCGTGTGTTGCTGATGCGCGGGGAATCTCCATTGAAGCACTGATGGAATTGACTACAAACAATGCCAAACAACGATTTCGTTTAATATGACCACCTTTTGCTTTAGGGTTTGCCTCATAAGATTTTTTATACAAATAGCATGGTGAATGCTAATTATTGAACTGGATTGATAAATATGACAAAAAAAACAGTGAAAAAATATAAATTAACAGATGTTCCACGGGTGGGTAAAACAGCAGGTGATCTTGTGCAAGGGATGCAGCGTCATTTCTTGCGTTCATTGGGGCTTAGCCATGATAGTTCTGCAGATCACTATAAATACCAAGCACTTGCACTGACCATTCGTGACCGTTTGATGGAGTGCTGGAAAGACACCAAAGAGTCGACCCATGCGGATGATAATCGCCGTGCTTACTACCTCTCTTTGGAATTTTTGATGGGGCGATCGTTGAGCAACGCCATTTTAAACTTAGGATTGGATCATGAGACTGAGCAGGCGCTGTATGCGTTGGGGCTTGATTTGGAAGCGTTGCAGAGTGAAGAGATGGATGCAGGGCTTGGCAATGGTGGCTTGGGGCGTTTGGCAGCATGCTTCGTGGACAGTTGTGCAACCTTGAAACTGCCTGTCACAGGCTATGGTATTCGTTATGAATATGGCATGTTTCGTCAAGTGATTAAAGATGGTCAACAAGTGGAAGAGCCCGATCATTGGTTGCGTGGGGCCAATATTTGGGAAGTTGAGCGCTCTGAGTATACACAAAAGATTCATTTTGGAGGTCATACTGAAACTTATTTCAACGAGCATGGTGTTTCGCGTTGCCGTTGGGTCAATACGCAAGATGTGTTGGCGGTCCCTTTTGATACCCCGATTCCAGGTTATAAAAATGGTGTGGTGAATACGCTGCGTTTATGGAAATCGAGCGCGACGGATGAGTTTGATTTGGGTGAGTTTAATGCGGGTAGTTATCCCGAGTCTGTTGCGGCCAAAAATGATGCGGAACATATCTCGATGGTTCTTTATCCCAATGATTCGAGTGAAAATGGTAAAGAGCTTCGTCTGCGTCAACAATACTTTTTAGCTTCGGCCAGTATTCAAGATGTGATGCGTCAATGGGTTGAGAAATATGGTCAAGATTTCACCCATTTTGCAGCGCGTAACTGCTTTCAGTTGAATGACACCCATCCAACGGTTTCTGTCGCTGAGTTGATGCGCTTATTGATGGATGAGTACCGTTTAAGCTGGGATGAGGCGTGGGCGATTACTTCAAAAACGATGGCTTATACCAACCATACGCTTCTTCCAGAAGCGCTGGAGCGTTGGTCGGTAGGGCTTTTCTCCAAACTTCTACCGCGCTTGATGGATATTATTTTTGAGATCAATGCCCGTTTCTTGTCGGATGTTGCTAAAAAGTGGCCTGGAGATACCGAGCGTCAGCGCCGTATGTCCATTATTGAAGAGGGTGATGTCAAGCAGGTGCGCATGGCGTATCTGGCGATTGTAGGTAGTTTCTCTGTCAATGGGGTGGCGCAGCTTCATTCGGATCTGTTGGTTGAGGGGCTCTTTGCTGATTTTTATGCGCTGTGGCCTGAGAAGTTTAATAATAAAACCAATGGGGTAACGCAGCGTCGCTGGATGGCAATGTGTAATAAATCAATGTCGGCACTCATTACTGAAAAAATTGGTGATGGCTGGGTGACAGATTTGCAGCAATTGCGTGGGCTGGCGCCATTCGCAGAAGATGCCGCATTTAGAAAGTCATGGGCGGCGTGCAAGCTGGAAAACAAGCGCCGTTTGATCGCGCTGGTTGAGAAAGAGTGTCAGGTGACCTTCCCTGAAGATTCGATGTTTGATATTCAAGTGAAGCGCATCCATGAATACAAACGCCAGTTGCTCAATGTGTTGCATGTGATTCATCTCTATGATCGCATCAAGCGAGGCCATGCCCATAACTGGACGCCGCGTGCTGTGTTGATTGGCGGCAAAGCTGCGCCAGGATATTACATGGCGAAACGGATCATTAAGTTGATCAACAATGTTGCGGAGGTGATTAATAATGACCCCGATGTCGGCGATAAATTGAAATTGGTATTTTTCCCCAACTACCGTGTCTCTGCGATGGAGGTGATTGCTCCGGCAGCGGATCTTTCTGAACAGATTTCAACGGCAGGCAAAGAGGCATCAGGGACGGGCAACATGAAGTTTATGATGAATGGTGCGTTGACCATTGGCACGCTTGATGGTGCCAATATTGAAATTCGTGAAGAGGTGGGCGATGAGAACTTCTTCCTCTTTGGCTTAACGGCAGCTGAAGTTGAGCAGACGCATGGCCATTACAATCCCAATGCAATTATTGATCGTGATGAAGATCTTCGTCGGGTGATGCATTTGATTGAGAGTGGACACTTTAGCCAATTTGAACCGGGATCATTTTCGTGTATTTCCAATGCGGTTCGTAGTGCCCATGATCCATGGCTGGTTGCGGCTGATTTCCGTAGCTATGTTGATGCCCAAGAGCAGGTGGCGGAGTCGTTCCAAGATCAAGAGAAGTGGCAGCGCATGAGTATTTTAAATACGGCGTACAGCGGTAAATTTTCAACGGATCGAACGATGCATGAGTACAATGATAACATTTGGAAGTTGAAACCAGTTTCATTGTAATTTCTCTTTAGATTCCGGATGGTTCTTTGGGGCGTAGATTGATTCTGCGCCCTTTTTTTATCACCCTTTTGGGTGATGGTTGGGCGTGAATGAGGATGGTACACTTTCCGGCATTGCGCTCATGGGGGAGGTGAACCTTGCAGCATCAAGTATCGAGTAATTTTCATGTTGAAATGAAGCATGCTTCTCTATGGATTGCAGCACTCTTTTTTGTTGTCACTGTTTTGCTTGTTTTGCTTGCCAATACTTTGTTGCAGCAGCAAAAAGAGCGTACTGTGAACGATATTTATGCACATGAAAGTTATTTCTTGGCACAACATAAAATAGAAATGGTTTCAAAGTTAAATTTGTGGATTAAAAGCTCCCAAGCCATTGCCCAATCTCAACCCTTGATGATGTTGACCGCTGATGCTTTTAACAGTTCTATCGCGGAGAATCGCTTTGCGTTGCAGCATGAAATTGAAAATATGATGCAGCTCCAGCCAGAGATGATGCAGGTTCGTATTATTGGCATGGATGGGCATGAGCGTTTTCGCGCGTTGCAGCGCGATCATCGGTTGTTGGAACCAGAAGTCGTCTTGCAAGACAAGTCCGTGCGCTATTACACACCAGAACTCTTGGCACTTGAACGCGGTGAGGTTTACATCTCTTCGATCGATTTGAATGTCGAACATGGAGATATTGAGCATCCTTACACGCCTGTGATTCGGATCGGTTTTCCCATTTATGATCAGGATGTACATGTGGGGGGACTTATCATCAATTGGCAAACCAAAGGCGTGCTTGATGGGGTCTCGTCCTCTAATGTTTTGGGTAGTCAAATGCTTTTTCTCAATGGCAAGGGGTGGACAATTTATGATTCAAGAGATGTTGCTCAGCCATGGATGTTGGACCCGCAAGCAAACGAGAGCCTAGCCATGCGTGAGCCCCTATTGTGGCAAGCGATTCAGAAGCGCACCCACGGCTATTGGTTAAATGAAGATGGATTGTATGTTTTTGAAACGATCGCGGTGGGGGATGACCCTGCATCGAGATTTAATCATGCCAACTTTGTATTGGTCTCATTTCACTCCTCAGCAATTTTGGCCCAAGAGTGGGCGGATTATCGATTTTTGATTGTGGTCGGAAGTATCATGTTGATCCTTCTTGTTTTGATCATTGGAGGGATGCGTTTACGCTTTCTCAAACAGCAGTTGATTGAAAAACAGGTAATGGTTGAAGTGAATGCATCATTGGATCAACAGTTGCATGAGCGAACCCAAGATTTGGAGATGATCAATGATTATCATCGCGGGATCTTGAACGCCTTAAATGAAGCCTTGTTTGTGGTGGATGTGAAGGGGATTGTTCGGTTTGCCAACCCTGCAGCAGCGGAGCTTTCAGGGTATTCGGTTCCGCAATTGTTGGGGTTGCCTTTTTCAAATATCGATGGAAAAAAAGAGCTGGGTGATCTTTTTGATCGGCGCCATCTGCAAATATTGGCACAGCATCTTGAAAAGCAGTATAACAATGATGTTGAGCAGTTTGAGGCGCTCTTGCAACACAGTCTGATTCCATCGTTGTTGATTGATCAAGGGGGAAGGATTGTTTTCGCCAATACGCTTCTCTGTGATCTTTTGGGTTATACGATGAATGGGTTGAAAAAAATGGTTGTTGATGATTTGATCCCCGCTCCGTTTCGTTATCAGCATGCACAGCATCGGGCCAAGTTTTTTGCTCAAGCGGAGCTTGAACCTTTACCGATGTCTGAAAGGCCATTGCTTTCTGCACTGCACAAAAATGGCGAAGTCGTTGAAATTTGCATCTCTGTGGTGAATTTGCATTTAAAGGGGGAGCTCTTCTCTTTTGCGATGCTGGTTGATGCAAAATCTCGACGCCATGAATTTAATTTATTGCAATACAGTAATTTTTACCAATTGATGTTTGCCGAGATGGAGTATCAACTGATTCATCAATCGGGAAAATTGATCCCTGTGAGTTATCGATCTTCGATTTTATATGGCCATGATCATTTTCAATTAGGTGGCGTTATCACGGCTGTTGATTTGCGACAGGCGAAGATGATTGCTGAGGAACGAGAAGCGTTTGCGCAGACACAGGCGCAAAATGAGCGGGTGCAGTCTTTGGGAATTCGCAGTAGTGGTGTCGCCCATGATTTTAAAAATTTACTTACGCCGATTATGGGGCATGCGGAGTTGTTGCTCGATGATGATCCTGATGGTCATGCAAAAGCAATTGTTGAGGCAAGCCGTCATGCAGATCGACTTTGCCGGCAGTTGTTGGTTTATGCAGGTAAGGGGCGGGCCAATGTCGAGGTTGTGGAACTTGATCAATTCGTCGATGGAATGAAAGGGGTGTTACATGGCGCGATTGCTCCCCATGTGCAATTGGTGTTGGAAATGTCGCCGCTTACACATCAAGTGCAGATTGACCTGGCGCAGATGGAACAGTTGTTGCTCAATATTGTGGTGAATGCCTCTGATGCGATGGGTTCGCAAAAAAAAGGAGTTGTTCGTGTGGCGATAGCAGAGCATCTTCTTGAAAAACAAGATATAAATCAGTCGCATTTTTATGCCGATGCCGATTTGAAGCGGGGTGAATATGCGGTTCTTACCGTGAGCGATGAGGGTCAAGGGATGAGTGATTCGGTGCTTAGCCATCTGTTTGATCCCTTTTTTACCACGAAGAAAACAGGGCATGGATTGGGGATGGCAGCAATCCTGGGAATTGTGAAAGGGCATCATGGTTATTTGCGCGTGCAGTCGACAGAGGGCGAAGGGACAACCTTTACCGTTGGACTTCCTCTTGCTGCAGAAGCAAAACGCAGGCGTGTTGTAAAACCTTTAGCGTCAAAGTCTTTGGTATTGCATCGTTCGCTCAACTTATTGTTGATCGATGATGATGCGTTGATTGTTGCAGTGACAGAGGCACAGTTGAAAAAACTGGGTTGTTTATCTCAATCGGCGTTAAGCGGAGAGGAGGGGCTCGATCTTTTTCACAAGCATCACCATCAGTTCGATGGCGTGTTGCTTGATATGAATATGGCAGGAATCAGCGGTCCTGAATGTTTGCTTCAATTAAGGGCGATTGATCCCTTGGTTAAAGTGATTATGGTCTCAGGGACCAGTGCCGATGTGATTCGTGATGAGTTTGATCATCTGGATAGATTAATCTATCCAGATGGGTATCTATGCAAACCATATAGTCAGGTTGAATTGATTGATGTGCTGAATCATATCAGTGTAGATCATGCTGTTGATGCACTGTTTGCAACCGTAACCGGACGCGATGTGAAGGGTTAGGGATGACTCTGAATAAGTCAGAGTACCAGAGCTGCCGCGCCAAGGAGCCCTGCTTGATCCTTTAATATTGAGGGTGAAATCGCGACTTTTTCGCGATGGGGGGGGATCAGGTTCTCTTCAAGGGCAGCGGAGATCGAAGGATAGAGAAGATCCCATGCTGCGATTAATCCGCCACTGATTGTTACGGTACGAAGATCAAGCATGTTGACAGCAGAGGCAATGCCGCGTCCCAGAGCAACACCTGCATCATCAAAGAGTTGTCGGGCGAAAGGCTCCCCTTGCTTGGCCAATTGATAAATTTCGTGTGCTTCCAAAGGGGTGCTTTGCTGTTGTAGGTAACGGTTCCGAATTGCCGTTGCAGAAGCGTAACTCTCGATGCAGTCCATTTTGCTGCAGCCACAGGGTTGATTGAAGGCGAATCCACTTGGTAGATGGCCGAACTCTGCCGCCATTCCGTGTTCACCGGCAAAGGGTTCACCTGCAAAAATGAGGCCTCCGCCAACGCCTGTCCCTAAAGTGATGTGGAGCAGGTGTGACGCACCTTGACCTGCGCCGAATCGCTGTTCGCCAAGTGCGGCGCAGAGGGCATCATTTTCAATGGTGACAGGCCGTTGAAGCTGCTCTGTCAACATTGTGGCCAAAGGAATGTTTTTCAGCAGGGGTAAGTTGGGCGAGGCCAAAAGAAGCCCCTGTTTGCGCATAAAGAAGCCTGGAAAGCCGATGCCGATGGCCGTGATGTGGGGGTGTTGTTGAAGGTAATTCTTGAACAGTGCGCTGATGGTCCTGACTACGGTATGCATATCACTCTCTTGCTGTGAAAGCTTGAGTTCATGGCGCGCCTCAACTGCAATCGCTCCTGTGGCATCCACGATGGCGCAGCGAACAAAAGTCCCCCCAATATCTGCAACCAGAACAGACTTAGTCATGGCGGACCAGATCAAGGTAAAGCTGTTTATAGAGCTGTGCAGAGGCACTCCATGATGAATCGCGCAACATCGCCCGTTGGGTCATGCGATGCCAGAGCTCTTTCTCAGCATACCAAGTGGTGACAGCAATATGGGCCGAATGTAGAAAGTCGTCCACATTGGCGTGGTCAAAAAGAAATCCTGTGGATTGTTCAGGATTAAATTGGTGGTTGATGATGGTGTCTTTTAAGCCGCCTGTTGCGCGAGCCACGGGAATGGTGCCATAACGCATGGCCATCAATTGACCCAGCCCGCAGGGTTCAAAGCGTGAGGGCATGAGGAAAATATCGCCACCGGCATACGCCATGCGGGCAAAATCTTCGTTGAACCCTTGGTAGAAATAGACTTGACTGGCGTGGGAATGACAGAGTTGATGCAGGGCATGTTCTAGGTATGGGTCACCTGAACCGACGATCACCATTTGGCATCCGCGTTCAAGAAGCGGGATGGCCGCAGCAAGAATAAGATCCACCCCTTTTTGATCCGCGAGGCGGGTAATAGCGGTTAAAATGGGTACATCAGAATTGGGTTTCCAACCACAGAGGGTTTGTAATGCGCGCTTACATTGCGACTTTCCAAGTAGATTTTCAGCACTGTACGGAGCTTCGATGACGGTGTCAGTTTCCGGGTTCCACTCTTCAATCATCAGCCCATTGACGATACCTAAAAGTTTGTCGCGGTGTTCGATTAAAAAGCCATCCAGTTCACAGCCATATTCTGCGGTAAGAATCTCTTGGGCATAGGTTTGACTCACCGTTGTGATCGCATCGGCGGAATAAATCCCCGCCTTCATGCAGTTGATTTGATGGTGAAACTCATACCCTTCGAGATGGAAGGGGGCTTCGGGGAGTCCAAGTCGTGTGATCCACTCTTTGCCAAACACCCCTTGGTAGGCAAGGTTGTGAATGGTGTAGACCGTTTTGGCATGGGCGAGGGTTGGAACATGTTGATATTGGTAATCGATCATCATGGGAATCATGGCGGTTTGCCAGTCGTGGCAATGGATAATATCAACAGGGATGCGTAGTTGGCGTAGCGTTTCAAGCGTGGCTCGGTTAAAGAGCGTAAAGCGTGAAATGTTGTCATCATAGGCGCCGCCTGGGGGGCCGTAGAGTCCATCACGATCAAAGTATGGATTATATTCCACAAGGTAGTAGTGAACATTTTCGATAATTGCTAAATGAATAGGGCACTCAAAAACCTGATGATCCATGAAAATTTCAACTTTGAGTTGCAGTTGAGTGGTCACGATCTCCGACTTTTCAACATGATGTTTATAGAACGGCATAAAGATGAAGAGCTCATGCCCCATTTTTCTGAGAGCTTGCGGTAGCGCGCCCGCGATATCGGCAAGACCTCCCGTCTTGGCGATAGGTGTGGCTTCAGATGAGGCAAAGACAATCGTAAGTGATGACATAAAGGGCTCCAGCAAAGGGTGTATAGGGAGCGCAAGCATGCCGATTTTTTACAAAATTGCATATATATTGCGATGTGAGTGGAAAAATATTGAGGTTGGGGTAATGAATGTTGATTTGGGTCACTCCATTCCTGTAGTTATTCATAGCCATTAAAGGATACTCTGAGGTTGAGTCCCAATAGTGCTGTAAATTCAGGATGGGTGGTTGGCCACCTGCTTTCCGTTAGTTTTGGTGTTACGACACATCAATGACTAAGGAGAGAAAGCAGATGGCCGATTACGAGATTAGCCTGAGTAGTGCTCAGGTGAAAGGACTTTT
>PEAA01000040.1:0-10386 GCA_002753275.1 Zetaproteobacteria bacterium
GGAGCTCGGGCCTGAAATCGATCGTATTGACCTATCCCTTGCGCCCAAAAAGGATTACTACAATGCCAATGCCATTCCTGAAGATGCACGCTAAATCACGCTTCCACCTGCTGCTACTCTTAACAGCGATGCTTGCCTCTGTGCCCAATGCATGGGCCTCTTTTGAAGAGGCGGCTAACGCATACAATGCACATCGCTACCCCCAAGCTCTTCATGAATTTGAACGACTGGGCGCACTTGGTGAGATTAAAGCGCAACTTTATGCAGGGCTCATGCATGACAATGGATTAGGAACGCCAAAAGACCCCGTAAATGCGTTTAACTGGTATCTCAAAGCAGCATTACAAGGAGATCCACGCGCACAATTTAATGTCGCAGAAATGCTCTATCAAGGAAGTGGCATCAACAAGGATATTCACCAGTCACTGGGGTGGTATGAACGGGCAGCAAGCCATGGCTTTCCTGAAGCTCAATACAAGTGGGGGTTGATCTTAAGCGAAGGAAAGGATACCAAACAAGATATTACAACCGCATGGATGTGGTTAGAAATTGCCAGCATGCACTCTCAGGTGGTCGGCATCGAGCAAGCGATCAAAGCACGCGATCAACTGACAAAAAAGCTTACTCCCAAGCAGCTCGAAGAAGCTCGGGGAAAAGTCAACGTTTGGTTCAAACTTCAACATGATCAAAAAAACGCTCTAAATATTTAATATTGATGCACGCATAACTCACGAAAGTCGTTCATCGAACCCCATAAAATCACAATAAAAAAAGGGGGGCGATTGGAAAATCGCCCCCCTTTTTTCTCTGATCACTTTATGGCAACGACTACAGTGACTCGCTATCTGCGACTGTATTTTCAGCTTCAACCGCGACGCTCTCCACGCTCACAGCTTTTGCATCTACATTAACAGGTTTGGGAGCATTGCGTACAGCAAGCCCCGTACCCGCAGGCAACAGACGGCCTAAAATCACATTCTCTTTCAAGCCCATTAACCAATCCGTTTTACCCGACAAGGATGCTTCCGTAATGACACGGGTTGTCTCCTGGAATGATGCGGCAGAAATGAACGATTCTGTGTGCAGCGATGCTTTGGTAATTCCCAAAAGGATCGGTTCAAACACAGCGGGTATTTTACCCTCCGCACTCAATTGCTTATTGATTTGGATCGCTTTACGACGGTCAACTTGTTCACCCGCAATAAAACTCGATGAGCCTGGCTCGATAATTTGAACCTTACGCATCATCTGACGCACAATCACTTCAATATGCTTATCATTGATCGAAACGCCTTGCAGACGATAAACTTCTTGAACTTCATCGGTTAGATATTTAGCCAATGCTTCGACACCCAAAACACGCAAAATATCTTGTGGCGCGGCAGCACCTTCCATCAACAACTCACCACGACGAACACGATCCCCCTCTTGCACCGTCAAGTGCGATCCTTTTGGAATTTGATATTCCAAATTCTCAGAACCATCATCCGGGGTCACATAAACGCGGCGCTTACCACGAATATCCTTACCAAACGAAATCACGCCATCTTTTTCAGCAATGAAAGCTAGGTTTTTAGGTTTACGCGCTTCGAACAATTCAACAACGCGTGGCAAACCACCGGTAATATCCTTGGTCTTCGATGTTTCACGCGGCAAACGCGCAAGCACATCACCCGCACGAACTTCGAGTCCATGATCTTTGTTCAAAATTGCCCCTGGCGACAAGAAATAACGCGCAGGAACATGGGTACGCGGAATCACAATCGGATCAGAATTTGGATCTTTAGGATCGACCAACTGCATCTGTGGACGCAATGTTGTCTGACCACGAACATCCGTCGCTTGAATCACCACGCGCGAGATCATTCCCGTCACTTCATCCGTCTGTTCACGAACCGTACGATCGGTCTCCAGATCCACATAACGCACCTGACCATCCACTTCAGCAATCAATGGCATGGTATATGGATCCCAATCCGCAAGCATCACGCCAGCTTTGACAGCATCTTCATGATTGACATGCAGACGCGCACCATAAGGGATACGATGACGCTCCAACTCTTTGCCTAAACCATCATAAATGACCACTTCAGTATGGCGGTTAATGACAATATCCGCACCTTCACTGTCACATACAAACACTTCATTCTCAAGTTTTGCAACACCATTAAACTTCGCTTCAACACTCGCTTTTTCAGCCGAACGAGAGGCTGTTCCGCCCACATGGAAGGTACGCATGGTCAACTGTGTACCTGGCTCACCAATCGATTGCGCAGCAATCACACCGACAGCCTCACCAATACTTACCGGAGAACCATGCGCCAAATCACGACCATAGCATGCCGCACATACACCCACATCCGTATCACAAGTGAGCGGTGAACGAACACGAACGCTCTCAATTCCCGCTTCTTCCATCTTTTCAACCAGCGCTTCATTTAACATGGCACCCGCAGGAAGAACCTCTTCACCTGAAATTGGATCATAGGCTGTTTCCAACAACACTCGGCCCAAAACGCGTTCGCTCAAATGCTCGATGATATCACCACCTTCCATAAGCGCAGTGATGGTCACACCGTTTTCCGTGCCACAATCTTGCTCACGAATCACCGCATCTTGCGCTACATCAACCAAACGACGGGTCAAATAACCCGAGTTAGCGGTCTTCAAGGCCGTATCAGCCAAACCTTTACGCGCACCATGGGTCGATACGAAGTACTGCAAAACGGTAAGACCTTCACGAAAGTTTGCCGTAATAGGTGTTTCAATAATTGAACCATCCGGCTTGGCCATCAAACCACGCATACCGGCCAACTGACGAATCTGCTGTGCTGAACCACGCGCTCCAGAATCGGCCATCATAAAGACCGAGTTGAAGGTTGGCGTGATCTCTCTCTTGCTGCCATCTTTGGAGACAATCTCTTCTGTTGAAAGATTGTCCATCATCGCACGGGCCACACGGTCTGTCGTGTTGGTCCACAAGTCGATCACCTTGTTGTAGCGCTCACCCGCCGTAATCAAACCATCACGGTATTGCTGCTCAACAGTCTTCACTTCAGTTTCAGTCGCAGAAACCATGGTATATTTTTCTGCGGGGATAATCACATCTGCAAGACCAATCGAAGCACCAGAACGCATCGCATAGTGGTAACCCAACTGTTTAATACGATCAGCAAAAAGAACCGTCGCCTTATTGCCAGCCATGCGGTAACACTGCTCGATCAAGCCGCCGACCTCTTTCTTGGTTAACACGCGGTTAATGCATGTAAACGGCATTTCATCCGGCAAAACCGTGGATAGAATGGTGCGACCCACGGTTGTTTTTTCACGCTTACCACGAATACGCGCATGGATACGACTATGCACTGTCACAACACCCGCATCAAATGCACGCAACACTTCATCAGGCGATGAAAAGAGCATCCCTTCACCTGGTTCAAATGGTTTTTCGCGCGTCAAATAGTAAAGCCCCAACACCATATCCTGGGTTGGAATAATCACAGGCTTACCTGTTGAAGGAGAAAGAATGTTGTTCGAAGCGAGCATCAATGCACGCGCTTCCGTCTGCGCTTCCACCGACAAAGGAACATGCACAGCCATTTGGTCACCATCGAAGTCGGCATTGAAGGCCGTACAAACAAGGGGATGCAACTGAATCGCTTTGCCTTCAATCAAGATCGGTTCAAACGCTTGAATACCAAGACGATGCAATGTAGGTGCACGATTGAGCAAGATGGGGTGTTCACGAATCACATCGGCAAGAATATCCCATACCTCTGGTATTCCCTCTTCAACCAACTTCTTCGCCGCTTTAATCGTTGTTGCTAAGCCTGCTTTTTCAAGACGGCCATAGATAAACGGCTTGAAAAGCTCAAGCGCCATCTTCTTAGGCAAACCGCACTGATGCAATTTCAAATCCGGCCCTACCACGATCACCGAACGACCTGAATAATCGACGCGTTTACCGAGCAAGTTTTGACGGAAACGACCCTGTTTACCCTTGATCACATCTGAAAGTGATTTAAGAGGACGACGGTTGTTGCCCGTGACGGGTTTCGAACGACGCTCATTGTCAAACAACGCATCAACAGACTCTTGCAACATACGCTTTTCATTGCGCGTAATGATCTCAGGGGCATTTAACTCCAGCAGACGGCGCAAACGGTTGTTACGATTAATCACACGACGGTAAAGGTCGTTCAAATCAGAAGTGGCAAAGCGGCCTCCATCCAACGGTACCAATGGGCGAATCTCTGGTGGCAATACTGGCAAAACTTCAAGAATCAACCACTCAGGGTTATTTCCTGAACCAATCATTGACTCCACTGTCTGCAGGCGTTTGGTAAGCTTGGTGAGTTTAGTCACCGCTTTTGTTGCGGCAATCTGCGCACGCAAACTTAAACGCTCCTCTTCCAAGTTGATGGAACCAAGCATTTCACGCAGTGCTTCCGCTCCCATGGCGGCACGGAACTCTTCACCGTACTCTTCAAAGGCCTCAATATACTCATCTTCTGTCAAGATTTGGTATTGATCCAAACTGGTCAAACCGGGGTCAAGAACCACATACGATTCAAAGTAGAGGATGCGCTCAAGCTCTTTCAAGGTTTTATCAAGGAGTAAACCAATACGCGAGGGTAGTGATTTCAAAAACCAGATGTGTGCAACCGGTGCCGCAAGCTCAATATGCCCCATACGATCACGACGCACTTTGGACGGAATCACTTCAACGCCACACTTTTCGCACACCACGCCACGATGCTTCAGGCGTTTGTACTTACCACACAGACATTCATAATCCTTAATTGGACCAAAAATCTTGGCGCAGAAAAGACCATCGCGCTCGGGCTTAAAGGTACGGTAGTTGATCGTTTCAGGCTTTCTAACCTCACCAAACGACCACGAACGGATCTTTTCTGGACTGGCCAAACGAACTTGCAAACCATCAAAGTCTTCAATACTTGTTGGCTTGCTGAACATATTTAGAAGTTCTTGCATCTCTTACTCCTCTCCACCTGTAGCAGTTGGTCGTTTCACCATTTGCAAATCTATTGCCAATGCATTGAGCTCTTTGGTCATCACATTGAATGACTCTGGAATACCCGCTGTAAATGACAAATCACCACGAACAATCGATTCATACATTTTTGTACGACCCTGAACATCATCCGCTTTCACTGTTAACATCTCTTGTAAGATATGTGCCGCACCGTAAGCCTCAAGTGCCCACACCTCCATCTCACCAAATCGCTGACCACCAAACTGCGCTTTACCACCCAGAGGTTGTTGTGTAACCAGCGAGTAGGGTCCAGTTGAACGCGCATGAATCTTCTCATCCACCAGATGATGAAGTTTCAAGATATACATGTAGCCAATGGTCACAGGGCGATCAAAGGCTTCACCGGTACGACCATCATAGAGTGTGGTCTGACCGACGCTTGGGAGGCCTGCCAAGTTTAGCATACGATGAATATCAGACTCTTTGGCGCCATCAAAGACGGGGGTTGCAATCGGCACGCCGCCCTTCAAATTCTCAACCAGTTCATAAATCGCCGCATCATCCATCGCTTCGATAGCTTTCACTGCTGAATCATCACCCTCATAAATATCTGTTAAATATTCACGCAAACGGCTCATTTTCACATTACTTTGCACCAACTCATTGAGACGATGGCCAAGTTCACTGGCAGCCCAACCCATATGCACTTCAAGAATCTGACCAATATTCATACGCGAAGGAACGCCAAGTGGGTTCAAACAGATATCCACAGGACGACCATCCGCCGTATAAGGCATATCCTCTTCAGGCACGATTACAGAAATCACACCCTTGTTACCATGGCGACCCGCCATTTTATCACCTGGCTGAAGTTTGCGTTTTACAGCCACGAAAACCTTGACCACTTTAATGGTGCCAGGCTTGAGTTCCAATCCTTCACGAACTTTTGCCACACGCTCCGAAAAGCGTTTTTCAAGGCGTGCACGCTCTTTCTCCACACTACCCAAAATCTCAGCAATACGCTCGTTCACTTCATCATCTTCAACCGAGATCAAACTAACATCTTTCAACGAAAGTCCTACAAGAGAAGCTGATGTTAACACCTCACCTTTTTTCGCACTTTTCGCTTTAAGAACCGTTTTACCTTCAAGCAACTCGGTCAAACGCGCCAGAACATTGGAATCCAAAATGCGCTGCTCATCGTTTTTATCTGCATAGAGCTGCTCAATCTCCATCTCTTCAATGGCTTTGGCACGCTCATCTTTCTCATCTCCGCGGCGGGTAAAGACCTGGACATCGACCACGACCCCTTCATTACCCGGTTTTAAACGGAGTGATGAGTCTCGAACATCGGAAGCTTTTTCACCAAAAATAGCGCGCAATAATTTCTCTTCAGGGCTAAGCTGGCTCTCACCCTTGGGGGTGACTTTACCCACCAAAACATCGCCGCCCTTAACTTCAGCACCGACATAGGCAATACCTGAATCATCAAGATGACGGAGTGAATCTTCACCGACATTAGGAATATCACGGGTAATCTCTTCCGCACCCAGTTTTGTATCACGGGCAATACACTCAAACTCTTCAATATGAACAGAAGTGTAGGCATCTTCACGCACCAGTTTCTCAGAAATTACAATCGCATCTTCGAAGTTGTAACCACGCCATGGCATCATCGCCACCAACACATTCTTACCCAGTGCCAATTCACCCATATCGGTTGATGGACCATCGGCCAAGATCTGATTCTTCGCAACAATATCACCAACTTTTACCGTTGGGCGCTGGTTAAAACAGGTGTTTTGATTGGAGCGGCGATATTTAAACAGACGATAAATATCAACACCGGTATCTTTTTCAACATGCTCTGTCTCATGCACGCGAATCACCACACGGCTACCGTCCACACGCTCAACCACACCACCACGACGGGCAACCACCGAAACACCTGAGTCACGGGCAAGTTCCGCTTCCATGCCGGTTCCAACAAGTGGCTTCTCAGAACGCAGCAAAGGAACAGCCTGACGCTGCATGTTCGAACCCATCAAGGCACGGTTCGCATCATCATGCTCCAAGAAAGGAATCAAGCCCGCAGAAACCGAAACAACTTGCGATGGAGAGACATCCATGAATGAGATCTCCGTTGGTAACGCCATGATAAACTCACCATCTTGACGGCACTGAACGCGATCGTTCACAAAGCGACCTTCTTTATCAACTTCCACATTCGCCTGTGCAATCACATGGCCAGTCTCTTCAATCGCAGAGAGGTAAACCACTTCATCCTGAACCGAACCTGCATTGACTTTACGGTAAGGGGTTTCAATAAAACCAAAGTTATCAACACGCGCATAGCATGAAAGGGAGTTGATCAAACCAATATTTGGACCTTCTGGGGTCTCAATCGGACACAAACGACCATAATGGGTCGGATGCACATCGCGCACCTCAAAGCCTGCGCGTTCACGCGACAAGCCACCAGGACCAAGTGCCGAAAGACGACGCTTGTGCGTCACTTCCGAAAGTGGATTGGTTTGATCCATAAACTGTGACAATTGTGACGAGCCAAAGAACTCTTTCACCGATGCAATCAACGGTTTCGCATTGACAACATCCGATGGCATCATTTCAGAAATTTCCATCGAAGCCAAACGCTCACGAATGGCGCGTTCCATACGAACAAGACCAATGCGCATCTGGTTTTCAAGCAATTCACCCACCGTACGCACACGACGATTACCCAAGTGATCAATATCGTCAATTTCACCAATACCATCACGCAAATTCAAAAAGGTATCAAGGGTGAATAGGATATCTTCATCACGCAACACACCATGATCCAACGGTACATCATCATTGGAAATGTTCAGTCGACTGTTCAGCTTCATACGACCAACAGCTGAAAGATCATAGCGTGAGGCATCGGAAAAAAGTGATTCAAACAAAGCTTTTGCGGTTTCAACCGTTGGTGGCTCGCCGGGGCGCATCATACGATAAATTTCAACGCGTGCTTCCTCTTTACTTTGAATCACATCCAAACGCAAGGTATCTGCAAGCCAAGGGCCGCGTTTAGCCGCATCGACAAATAAAATATCAAACTCTTTAACACCCGCTGTATCAATCGCAGACAACGCCTCTTCGGTTAACTCATAATTATGATCGAGCAGCATCTCGCCACCCGCAAGCATAATCGGTTCCGCAGTCACTTGACCGAGCAAATGTTCGGGTAGAATGTCAATCCAATCAATACCCGCCTCTTCAATCTTACGAATCACTGATTTGCTAAACTTTTTACCTTCAGCAACAATCTTCTTGCCATCCACTTCAATAGAGGTTGTTGCACGCGTTCCAAAAAAGTTTTCAGCATCAAAACGCATCTGCAAACCATTTTTACCAATGCGAACGGTTTTACGATTATAGAAGTAGTCTAAAATCTCTTGTGTATTCATGCCCAGCGCTTTCAGGAAAATACCTACCGGCATTTTACGACGCAAGTCGATACGGAAAAATATTTTATCTTTTGCATCAAATTCAAAATCAAGCCATGAACCGCGATAAGGAATGACACGCGCTTTAAACAGGAGTTTTCCTGTCGCGTGTGTTTTACCACGATCATGATCAAAAAACACGCCTGGGGAGCGGTGCATCTGTGATACAATTGCTCGCTCAGTTCCATTGATAATAAATGAACCATGGTCGGTCATCAATGGAATTTCACCCATATAAACGGACTGATCGCGCACCTCGCGAACTTTACGCGTTTTGGTGCGTTCACCTTCAACATCAAAAACTTTCAAGCGCAATTTGACCTTAACAGGCAACGCAAAAGTTAAATCACGGCGCAAACACTCATCCATATCATAACGAGGAGCGCGGTACTCTAAACCTTCAAAAGAGAGCTCTGCATTGCCACCAAAATCTCGAATTGGAAAAACACTACGAAACACTTCCGACATTTGAGAATCGTTGATAGCACTTTCATCGGCACCAACAAAGTCGCGGTATGAATCGAGCTGCAAGTGCAGCATGTTTGGCATACTGATCGCCTGACCAATTTTACCAAAGTTTTTGCGAATACGCTTTACTACGGGTTGATTTTCCATGCAAACCTCTGTTCTTTCTTTATGATTGTACATTCTGTATGCGCAAGCAAGGGATCAAATCAACCTTACTCACAATATGAAAAAGACGGGGTTCTAACAGCTTTCGCTGTTAGAACAACCGTCTTCGTCGTTTAGTGTCGTATACTAAGGATAATCAACAAGGATTATTTAAGCTCGACAGATGCACCTGACTCTTCAAGTTTCGCTTTCATTGCATCCGCATCAGCTTTAGACAAACCTTCTTTCACAACTGAAGGGGTGCCATCAACTAACTCTTTTGCTTCTTTCAAGCCAAGACCTGTTAATTCACGAACAGTCTTAATCACTTGAATTTTCTTATCGCCAGCGCCAGTCAAAACAACATTGAATTCTGTTTGCTCTTCAGCAGCTTCAGCAGCTGGGCCAGCAGCCGCGGCAGCAACTGCAACGGGGGCTGCTGCAGATACACCAAATTTTTCTTCAAGCGCTGAAACAAGTTCAGACAACTCTAATACTGTCATTGATTCGATTGCGCTGATTAGTTCTTCTTTTGTAATTGCCATTTCTTTCTATAGCTCCTCTTGCTAGTATGATTTTAAATTATTATGCGTTTTTTTGATCGCGTACTGCGGCAAGCGCACGAACCAATGAAGTAGGTATTTCGTTCAATGTACGAACAAAACCACTGATTGGGGCCTGCATGCTTCCAAGCATCTTGGAAAGCAGAACTTCACGCGAAGGTAAGTTAGCCAATGCTTTGATTCCAGCTTCATCAATCAATTTACCTTCAAGCACACCACCTTGAATTTCAAGGGCTTGATGCTTTTTAGCAAATTCAGAGATCGCTTTTGCCATTGCCACTGGATCAGATCCATAAGCAATCGCAACTGGGCCTTTAAACAGCGACTCAGCAGCTTTAAAGCTGGTGCCATCAGCAGCGCGTCGTGCCAATGTATTCTTCACGACTTGCAAAGAAATATTGGACTGATGCAACTGACGACGGAGTTCAGACATCTGGGATACTGTCAAACCGCGATAATGTGTCACCACACCTGCCGTTGACTCTACCCAAGAAGCATGAAGCTCATCGATAACGCGTTGTTTATCATCTCGTTTCAAATTTCATCTCCTTTGTAAAATTCGATCCGTGCAAGTGAACTATGCTCATCTATGTAGGATTTAAGGATTAAGCTTACGCTCCTACAGTCCTGGACGAATCGTTTATTCAGCCAAAAAAGGTGCTCAAAATGAGCACCTCCTTGGCTAACTGGTTATCAATTAAATGGTTGTCAAATCGACACGCACACC
>PEAA01000040.1:10882-12693 GCA_002753275.1 Zetaproteobacteria bacterium
GCATGGCGTGGATCAACACCCAATTTTACCGCCACATCAACAGACTCATCAAATTTTGCTGCCGGTTGTGCTTGAACTGCATCAATTGCGCCATTGATGGTTGTCGGCGCTTCAGGCAACGCTTCATAGGAAGCTTTCATTCTTTTCGTTAACTTTGCCATGACTACTCCTTAACCCTCAACTTCCAAGCCCATTGAACGCGCTGTTCCTTCGATAATGCGCATTGCAGCTTCAACATCGTAGCAGTTCAGGTCTGGCATTTTTGTTTCAGCAATCTCTTTAATCTGAGCAGAAGAGACTTTACCCACCTTCTTCTTATTCGGCTCAGCACTGCCTGAAGTGATTTTCGCTGCTTTGAGCAATAATACAGAGGCAGGTGGTGTCTTAATGACAAAATCAAACGATCGATCCGCGTAAACAGAGATTACAACGGGGAGAGGCAGACCCGGCTCATACTCTTGAGTCCTTGCGTTAAACGCCTTACAGAACTCCATAATATTCGCACCCGCTTGACCCAACGCAGGACCCACTGGTGGGGATGGATTCGCTTTACCAGCTGCAACTTGCAGCTTAATTACTTTTTCTATTTTCTTAGCCATAGTTATCGTCCTTCCTTATTTAACCCTTCTCGACTTGGACATAATCGAGTTCTACGGGCGTAGGTCTACCAAAAATCGACACACTCACTTTTAGCTTCCCTTTTTCGGCATCAATCTCTTCTACCAACCCGTTAAAGGAGGCAAAAGGGCCATCGATGACACGAACTGCTTCACCAACATCAAACAAAACTTTCGGTTTTGGATGCTCAACACCTTCAGCAACTTGTGAAATTAATCGATCGATTTCTGACTGTTTCATGGGCATCGGACGATTCCCAGAACCTAAAAACCCACTGACTTGGTTGGTGCCTTGAACGACATGCCATGTATCATCGTTCATTTCCATCTCAACCAAAATATATCCAGGAAAGAATTTTCGCTGAGAGGTAACCTTTTGACCATCGCGCAACTCAACAACCTCTTCGCGCGGAACCATAATCTCACCGAAACTATCAGCCAGCCCAGCTCGTTCAGCATTATCACGAAGCGCTTTATTCACCTTATCTTCAAAGCCAGAATAGACTTGAACCACATACCAACGCTTAGCCATTGTTAAATCACCTTCTGAACAAGCCAGCTTAAGCTTGAATCGATTAACCAAAGAAATAAAGAGATCACCAAGACCATCACCACAACCATCAAGGTTGTCTGCGCAGTCTCTTTACGATCAGGCCAAACAACTTTTTTAGCCTCTACCTGGACTTCACGCATAAATCGTTGCATATCTGCGATTCGGCTCATCTGCTCTCCCTTTACATTAAAGATTTGCATCTATGATGCGAATAGTGGCAGGCCAGGAGGGAGTCGAACCCCCAACCCCCGGTTTTGGAGACCGGTGCTCTACCAATTGAACTACTGGCCTGTATTGTACTAAACTTTTGTCTCTTTATGTGCCGTATGCTTACGGCAAGAATTACAGAATTTATTCAAAACAATTTTATCTGTTGTTTTGCGTTTATTCTTATCGGTTGTGTAATTACGACGCTTACACTCTTCACATGCTAATGCTAACAAATCACGCATATCGTCCCCCTTAACATAATAAAAGATGGCGGCGATTTCGCCGCCATCTTTCTCAAACCAACTTCAGATTACTCTACAATCTCAGATACAACACCCGCACCAACAGTACGGCCACCTTCACGGATAGCGAAACGAAGTTCTTTATCCATTGCAACAGGTGTAATTAAGGTTACATCCATAGAAATATTA